>NZ_QFLS01000004.1:176509-319226 GCF_004136695.1 Enterobacter cloacae complex sp. 677-3DZ2D5B
GCAACACCGACAACGGCGGTAGCACTGACAACGGCGGTAACAATGCGCCGGAAGTCATGGCGCCTGAAGTGGGTGCTTACTTAGGCAACTACCTTGCCGCACAGGGCATGTTCCTGCATAAACGTGACGATCGCGACCAGATCACCTTCCGCAATGAAGACGACCTGAACACCTGGATGTACGTTAAGGGTCGCTATCACGAGAACGATGCGGGTGGCGATAAAGTCAGCTATGACACCACCACGACCGTACTGCAAGTCGGCAGCGATTTCATGAGCAAACCAATGGATAACGGTATCCTGCGTGCTGGCGGGATGTTCGGTGCAGGCCAGGCGAAGACCCACTCTGATGCGAAGCACAACGTGCGTGACGCTCAGGGTAAGGTTGATGGTTTCAATGTTGGGCTTTACGCCACCTGGCAGGAAGATCAGAAATTACGTCTGGGCAGCTACGTTGATACCTGGGCCGCATACAGCTGGTACAACAACAAAGTCACCAGCAACCGCAACGACGAAGACTACGATAGCGAAGGTTTCGCCGCGTCTGTTGAAGTCGGCCACGCGTGGGTTATCCAGTCAGAAAATGAACGTACCTGGAAGATCGAGCCGCAGGCGCAGGTGATCTACAGCTATCTCGATCAGGAAAATCATACCGATCGCGACGGCGTACGCGTCACTACCCTGGACAACGACAGCGTCTTTGGTCGTCTCGGCGTTAAAGCAAGCTACTTCCAGCAGAAGGACGTCAAGGCCTGGCAGCCGTACGTCGCGGTTAACTGGTTGAAAGGTGCTGGTCAAAACGATCTGGCATTCAACGACGAGACCGTCAGCAACGATACGCCGGAAGATCGTGGTCAGTTAGAGCTGGGCGTAACCGGCAACCTGAACGAAACCACGACAATCTCCCTGCGAGCCAGCGGCGAATGGGGTGAAAACAGCTATGCCGCATACGGCGGTCATATTTTGCTAAACCATCGCTGGTAATCGATCATTCTGAAGCAAAAAAGCAGTGGCATGTGCCACTGCTTTTTTTTAGTTATCCAGCTCACCCATTGATTTAACCTGGTCACGGTTAATCTGTTCAGTTTGACCGGTTTCGGCGTTTTTGTACGATACCAGACCGGTATCGTCATCCACCTGCGGTTTCCCGTCAGTAACAATCGTTTTGCCATCGGTGGTTTTTACGGCCTGATTGGACGAACAGCCCGCCACGGTGAACATTGCGGTGGCAGCCAGAACGGAAGCGATCAGTAATTTATTTTGCATGGTGTATTCCCCTGCTCTCAGTTGAATTTTCGTTATCGACCTAACCATTTTAGGCTAACTGACTGAAAGCGGATGAAAAAGCAGAAGGTTCTTAAGATGGGAAAATTGCCCGGTAACCGAACGGTACCGGGCAAGGGGGGTTACTTGCTAATCTGCGCGTGCATTTCCTGCACCGAAATCACCTTCTCGGTGGCATCCGCATTCAGCGCCATCGCTGTTGCGAAACCGCCGTTCAGGGTGGTGTCGTAGTGCACTTTGTATTGCAGCGCGCTGCGGCGAATCAGCTTGGAGTCTTCAATCGCCTGGCGTCCTGCGGTGGTGTTGATGATGTAGGTATATTCGCCATTCTTGATACGATCCTGAATGTGCGGACGACCTTCATGCACTTTGTTCACCAGACGCGGGTTGATACCCGCTTCACCCAACACAATCGCCGTACCGTGAGTGGCGTCCAGCTCGAAGCCCTGTTTCAGCAGCTTGGCGGCCAGGTCAACCACGCGCTCTTTATCGCCTTCGCGAACGGAGAGCAGCGCACGGCCAGATTTTCTCATGGTGGAGCTACTGCCCAGCTGCGCTTTCGCAAACGCTTCTGCGAAGGTGCGGCCCACGCCCATTACTTCCCCGGTAGAGCGCATCTCTGGCCCTAACAGCGGGTCAACGCCCGGGAATTTGTTGAACGGCAGCACTACCTCTTTCACCGAGTAGTACGGCGGGATGATTTCTTTCGTGACGCCCTGCTGAGCCAGCGTCTGGCCAGCCATCACGCGCGCCGCCACTTTCGCCAGCGGAATACCGGTCGCTTTAGAGACAAACGGTACGGTACGCGCCGCACGCGGGTTGACTTCAATCAGATAGACTTCGTTGTCTTTTACCGCGAACTGAACGTTCATCAGGCCGCGAACCTGAAGCTCGAAGGCCAGCTTCTGCACCTGCTGGCGCATCACGTCCTGAATCTCCTGGCTCAGGGTGTACGCTGGCAGAGAACAGGCGGAGTCACCCGAGTGCACGCCCGCCTGCTCGATGTGCTCCATGATGCCGCCAATCAGCACCATTTCGCCGTCGCAGATGGCATCCACGTCGACTTCAACCGCGTCGTCGAGGAAGCGGTCGAGCAGCACTGGCGCATCGTTGGAAACGCTCACCGCCGTCTGGAAGTAGCGACGCAGGTCCGCTTCGTCGTAGACGATTTCCATCGCGCGGCCGCCCAGTACGTAGGATGGACGCACCACCAGCGGGTAGCCGATCTCTTTCGCTTTCTCAACGGCCATTTCAATCGCGGTCACGGTGGCGTTCGCCGGCTGTTTCAGCTTGAGACGGTCAACCGCCTGCTGGAAACGCTCGCGGTCTTCCGCACGGTCAATCGCATCCGGGCTGGTGCCGATAACCGGTACACCTGCAGCTTCCAGCGCGCGCGCCAGCTTCAGCGGAGTCTGGCCGCCGTACTGCACGATCACGCCTTTTGGCTTCTCGATGCGCACGATTTCCAGCACATCTTCCAGCGTCACCGGCTCGAAGTAGAGGCGGTCAGAGGTGTCGTAGTCGGTGGAGACGGTTTCCGGGTTACAGTTGACCATGATGGTCTCGTAACCGTCTTCACGCAGCGCCAGCGAGGCGTGTACGCAGCAGTAGTCGAACTCGATGCCCTGGCCGATACGGTTTGGACCGCCGCCCAGCACCATAATCTTGTCGCGGTCGACGGACGGATTCGCTTCGCACTCGTCTTCATAGGTGGAGTACATGTACGCGGTATCGGTCGAGAACTCTGCCGCACAGGTGTCCACGCGCTTGTAAACCGGATGCAGGTCATACTGGTCGCGCAGCTTGCGGATCTCCGCTTCGCGCACGCCCGCCAGTTTAGCCAGACGCGCATCGGCGAAGCCTTTACGCTTCAGCATACGCAGGAAGTCAGCGTCCAGGCCGTTGATGCCCAGCTCCGCCACTTTCTCTTCCAGACGCACCAGCTCTTCAATCTGCACCAGGAACCAGCGGTCAATGTTAGTCAGGTTAAATACACCGTCGACGGACAGGCCCGCGCGGAAGGCATCGGCGATGTACCAGATACGCTCTGCGCCCGCGTCTTTCAGCTCACGGCGGATTTTGGTCAGTGCTTCCGGGTCGTCCAGGCTGACTTTCGGGTCAAAGCCGGTCGCACCCACTTCCAGGCCACGCAGCGCTTTTTGCAGGGATTCCTGCTGCGTGCGGCCAATCGCCATGACTTCACCAACAGATTTCATCTGGGTGGTCAGACGGTCGTTGGCGCCGGCGAATTTCTCGAAGTTAAAGCGAGGAATTTTAGTCACAACGTAGTCGATGGACGGTTCGAAGGACGCAGGGGTGCGGCCACCGGTGATGTCGTTCATCAGCTCGTCAAGGGTGTAACCCACCGCCAGTTTCGCCGCCACCTTCGCAATCGGGAAGCCGGTGGCTTTGGAGGCCAGCGCGGAGGAACGGGACACGCGCGGGTTCATTTCGATAACAATCAGACGGCCGGTTTTCGGGTTCACCGAGAACTGCACGTTAGAGCCGCCGGTTTCCACGCCGATTTCACGCAGTACCGCCATCGAGGCGTTACGCATGATTTGGTACTCTTTGTCGGTCAGCGTCTGAGCTGGCGCAACGGTGATAGAGTCGCCGGTGTGGATCCCCATCGCGTCGAAGTTTTCGATGGAGCAGACGATGATGCAGTTGTCGTTTTTATCACGCACCACTTCCATCTCGTACTCTTTCCAGCCAATCAGCGATTCATCAATCAGCAGCTCTTTGGTTGGGGAGAGATCCAGGCCGCGCTCACAAATCTCTTCAAACTCTTCGCGGTTGTAGGCAATGCCGCCGCCGGTGCCGCCCATGGTGAACGATGGACGGATGATGCACGGATAGCCCACTTCTGCCGCAACGGCCAGCGCTTCTTCCATATTGTGCGCGATACCGGAACGCGCGGTATCAAGGCCAATTTTTTTCATTGCCACGTCGAAGCGGCGACGGTCTTCTGCTTTATCAATCGCGTCGGCGGTCGCACCGATCATGGTCACGCCGAACTCTTCCAGCACGCCCTGACGCTCCAGCTCCAGCGCACAGTTCAGCGCCGTCTGGCCGCCCATGGTCGGCAGCACCGCGTCCGGACGCTCTTTCTCGATAATTTTGCGTACCACTTCCCAGTGAATCGGCTCGATGTAGGTCGCATCCGCCATTTCCGGGTCGGTCATGATGGTCGCCGGGTTAGAGTTCACAAGAATGACGCGGTAACCCTCTTCACGCAGGGCTTTACACGCCTGCGCGCCAGAGTAGTCAAATTCACAGGCCTGGCCGATGACAATCGGGCCAGCGCCAAGGATCAGGATGCTTTTTATGTCTGTACGTTTTGGCATGGTCTTCTCAGCTCCTGATTATTTAGCGATCTTACGGTATTGCTCAATAAGTTCGATGAAGTGATCGAACAGCGGCGCGGCGTCGTGTGGGCCCGGGCTGGCTTCAGGGTGGCCCTGGAAGCTGAACGCAGGCTTATCGGTACGATGGATACCCTGCAAGGTACCATCGAACAGTGATTTGTGCGTCACGCGCAGGTTAGCTGGCATCGTCGCTTCATCCACAGCGAAGCCGTGGTTCTGCGCGGTGATCATCACCGTGTTGTTGTCGATATCTTTCACCGGGTGGTTACCACCGTGGTGGCCGAACTTCATCTTGACGGTGTTCGCTCCGCTCGCCAGCGCCAGCAGCTGATGGCCGAGACAGATGCCGAATACCGGGATATCGGTTTCAAGGAAGGACTTGATGGCGTCGATAGCGTAGTCGCACGGCGCCGGGTCGCCAGGACCGTTAGAGAGGAAGATGCCGTCCGGGTTCATCTTCAGAACATCTTCCGCAGACGTTTGTGCCGGGACGACCGTCAGGCGGCAGCCACGGTCAACCAGCATACGCAGGATGTTGCGCTTGGCGCCAAAATCGTAGGCCACCACGTGGAACGGCAGCTCGCTTTCCGGTTTCGCTTCCGGCAGGTCGCCTTCCAGCGTCCAGCTACCCTGCGTCCAGCTGTAGGCTTCCGCCGTGGTCACTTCTTTCGCCAGGTCCATACCGTTCAGACCCGGGAAGGCTTTCGCTTTTTCCAGCGCCAGCGTCGCATCGAGGTTATCCCCTGCGATGATACAACCGTTTTGTGCGCCCTTCTCGCGCAGCAGACGCGTCAGCTTACGGGTATCGATATCGGCAATCGCCACAATGTTATGGCGCTTCAGGTAAGAAGAGAGGTCTTCGGTGTTGCGGAAGTTGCTGGCAATCAGCGGCAGGTCGCGAATGACCAGGCCTTGCGCATGTACCTGAGAGGATTCTTCGTCAGCCGCATTGGTGCCGACATTGCCGATATGAGGATAAGTAAGAGTAACGATTTGGCGAGAATAGGAAGGATCAGTGAGGATTTCTTGATAACCGGTCATTGAAGTATTGAAAACGACTTCCCCAACCGCCGAACCCGTTGCCCCTATGGCCCGACCGATAAACTGGGTTCCGTCTTCCAGAACCAATAGCGCTGACTTAATCAAAACACCCTCCAGAGAATATTCACTCACTTTATTTGCATATTAATTCATAACCATATCATGGATCAATGCAAATGTGTTGCCAGCGGATTTTTGGCAAACGGCGGCATTCTGGGGATTTGCCATGTAAAAGTCAACTTAAAACGGGAGTTTTGTTTATTCTTTTGCAAGCCTGGCATCTGGAATGGAATTTAATGGGCAAAAAGATCAGGTAAATCATCCCGGAAAACGCTTGCGCGGCAGGTTTGTTAGAATTTTAGGGAGGCGGGTGACAAAAAGTGGACCAGATGGTCAAAATTTACATATATTTTACAGAAAAATGGCACATCAATAAGCTTTATACCGCCTAAGCATTATTTTTTATCTAAAACGGATAAAATAAGAGGGCAATAAATTATTGCCCCATGCAATCAAGTAATTACGACTGCAATAACCACATCACGATGGGTAATATCGCTTACAAATTATTGAGATCAAGCACATCTCGCATATCAAAAATACCCTTTTCCTTCGCGTTAAGCCACAAAGCGGCGCGAACTGCACCATTCGCAAACGTCATGCGGCTTGACGCTTTGTGGGTAATCTCAACACGTTCGCCAATATCGGCGAACATCGCCGTATGTTCACCGACGATATCGCCTGCACGAACGGTTGCGAAACCAATTGTCCCGGGCACGCGTTCGCCGGTATGTCCTTCACGGGTATAGACCGCGCACTCTTTTAAATCCCTATCAAGTGCATGAGCAATCGCTTCGCCCATCGCCAGCGCCGTGCCTGATGGAGCATCAACTTTATAGCGGTGGTGTGCTTCAACAATCTCAATGTCGGTATAATTGCCCATCACCTTCGCTGCCTTTTCCAGCAGTTTCAGCATGACGTTAACGCCGACGCTAAAGTTCGCAGCGAAGACAATCGCAATGTCGGTGGCTGCGTCCTGAATGGCCTGTTTACCGGCATCATCGAAACCAGTGGTACCAATCACCATCCCTTTACCGTGCTGACGGCAAAACGCCAGATGAGCCAGCGTGCCTTCCGGACGGGTAAAGTCGATGAACACATCAAAGTCTTCTTTCACTGCCTCAAGGCTGCTCTGTACGGTTACGCCTGTCTTGCCCGCGCCCGCCAGTTCGCCTGCATCGGCTCCCAGCAGGGATGAACCCTCACGCTCCAGCGCCGCGCCGAGTGCCACGCCATCCATCTGTAGTGCCGCCTGAATCAGCTGGCGACCCATACGTCCACCCGCGCCCGCAATAGCAACGCGGATCTGTGCATCATGCATAGTTATTCTCTTACGTTAAAATGATGTAAACCGTTTTCAGATTAACCAGCCTTGGCAAAGCCTGCCAACTGAAAACACCGATAATTAGAATTTAACGTGAAACCGACTTAAATATCAGTAAAAGACATGATTTTGTCGTCACGATAAAGTTTGGGGCAAAAAAAAAGCCAGCACAGGAGGTGCTGGCCTTTCATCAGATAAAGAACTATTCCACTTCTCGCGCGTCAATACGCAACTCTTTCGGCACTTCAAAGACAATGTTCTCTTCGCGGCCTTCCAGCGGCACCGCTTCGCCACCGCCCAGCTCTTGCAGGCGGGCAATGACGTTCTGCACCAGAATATCCGGCGCTGAAGCGCCTGCGGTAACACCGACGCAGACCGCGTTTTTCACCCACGCTTCCTGAATGTCCGTTGCGTCGTCGATTAAAAACGCCGCTTTCCCCATACGCTGCGCCAGTTCGGCCAGACGGTTAGAGTTAGAGGAGTTTTTCGAGCCGACCACCAGCACCACGTCCGCCTGTTCAGCCAGCGCGCGCACGGCTTCCTGACGGTTGGTGGTTGCGTAGCAGATATCATCTTTGCGCGGCCCGACGATTTTCGGGAAGCGCTGGCGCAGGGCGTCAATCACGTCTGAGGTGTCGTCCACGGAAAGCGTCGTCTGGGTCATAAACGACAGTCGGGCTTCGTTTTTCACATTCAGCGTAAAGACGTCTTCCGGTGACTCAACCAGATACATGCCCCCTTCCGGGTTGCTGTACTGGCCCATGGTGCCTTCCACTTCCGGGTGACCGGCGTGACCAATCAGAATTGACTCTTCACCGCGACGGCTGGCGCGCGCCACTTCCATATGCACTTTGGTCACCAGCGGACAGGTGGCATCGAAAACGGTCAGATCGCGGTTTTTCGCCTCGTTGCGTACCGCCTGCGAGACGCCGTGCGCGGAGAAGATGAGAATTGCGCCGTCCGGCACTTCGCTGATCTGCTCGATAAAAATCGCACCGCGCTCGCGCAGGCTGTCGACCACGTAGCGGTTGTGCACCACTTCGTGACGCACGTAAATCGGCGCGCCGTAAATCTCCAGCGCGTTTTCAACAATGCTGATAGCGCGGTCTACACCGGCGCAAAAACCGCGCGGGTTAGCCAACAGGATCTGCATTTCAGGCCTCCAGTGCCGGATCGATCTCCAGCACTTCTACATCAAAATGGACAGTGCGCCCGGCAAGCGGATGGTTGAAGTCAACGGTAATCGAGTCGCCGTTGATTTCGCGGATCACGCCAGGCATTTCGCTGCCGTCCATAGCGGTAAAGAGCATAATTGCCCCGATCTCCGGTTCACCCGCGTCCATAAACTCTCGACGGGAGAAGTACTGGATCAGATCCGGGCTTGGCACGCCAAACGCGGCATCCGGCTCCAGCGAAAAGGCTTTTTTCTCACCCTCTTTCAGACCGAGAAGCTGCTGCTCAAGACCTTCAGACAGGGAGGTATCGCCAAGACGAAACAGGGCTGGTTTGCCGTTGTTGCGGGTGGATTCGGCCGTAGAGCCGTCATCCAGCTTCAGCGTAAAGTGAACGAGAACCGCGCTGTTGCTCTGTACGGATTTAGACATGCAAATTGCTCGCTTGTTTTGGGTCACCTGTTGCCCGGTGGCGCTACGCTTACCGGGCCTACGGGGGCCACAAATTCTGTAGGCCGGGATCGCTACGCGTCACCCGGCTGGTTTTGTTACGCCTGCTCTTTCGCAGCCGGTTTAGGCAAGAAGCCTTCCAGCACGATTAACGCCGCACCAACGCATATTGCGCTATCGGCGAGGTTAAAGGTCGCGAAGTGCCAGTCGCCGACGTAGAAGTCGATCATATCGACCACAAAGCCGTGCCACAGGCGGTCAAACAGGTTACCCAGCGCGCCGCCAATGATCAGCGCGTAGGCGATGTTATTCAGCTTTTGCGTGGCCTTCGAGCGGTACATCAGCACCGCCAGCACGACGCAGATACCGATAGCGATACCCGCGAAGAACCAGCGCTGCCAGCCACCGCTGTCGGCAAGGAAACTAAACGCCGCACCGTAGTTGCGGGCGTAGTGCAGGTTAAGCGACGGGAATAGCGGGACCGTATCCCCCAGAGCGAAATTCTGGAGGATCAGGAACTTGCTCCCCAAATCAATAATCAGCACCACTACCACCAGCCACAGCCAGCGCAGTCCTGTTGAACAGAGAGTTTTACTCATCAGGCAAACTTACGTTTTTCGCCGTCACCGGCGACGTTGCTTACACAGCGTCCGCAGATGTCTGCGTGTTCCGCCACCTGACCGACATCGGTAGTGTAATGCCAGCAACGCGGGCATTTCTCACCGTCGGCTTTGCTCAGTGCGACCTTCAGTCCTTTGAGCAGTTCGCTCTGCTGAGCATCAGCAGACGCCTCGGCATAATCCGCAACTTTCGCACCGGAGGTCAACAGGACAAATCGTAATTCATCGCCCAGCGCGGTCAGCTTCGCGGCCAGCTCAGGTTCTGCGTACAGGGTCACCGTCGCTTCCAGAGAGCCACCGACTTTCTTGTCAGCGCGCGCCTGCTCGATAACCTTGTTCACTTCGCCACGCACTTTCAGCAGCTCGTCCCAGAAGGCATCGTTCATCGCTTCGGTGCTGGAGAGATCGAACAGACCTTCATACCACTCGCCGGTGAAGACATACTTCTCACGGTCACCCGGCAGGTAACCCCAGATTTCATCCGCGGTGAAGGACATGATCGGCGCCATCCAGCGCACCAGCGCTTCTGCGATGTGGTACAGCGCAGACTGACAGCTGCGGCGCGCCACGCTGTCCGCTTTCGCGGTGTACTGACGGTCTTTAATGATGTCGAGGTAGAACGAGCCCATCTCGATGGAGCAGAAGCGCATCAGGCGCTGCACCACTTCGTGGAAATCGTAAGACTCATACGCTTTCAGGATATCTTCCTGCGCCGCTTTCGCGCAGCCTACCGCCCAGCGATCGAGCACGACCATCTCTTCCGGCTTCACCATATCTTTTACCGGATCGAACCCGTTCAGGTTCGCCAGCAGGAAGCGCGCGGTGTTACGGATACGACGATAGCTGTCGGCAGCACGCTTCAGGATCTCGTCAGACACCGCCATTTCGCCGGTGTAGTCGGTAGAGGCTACCCACAGACGCAGGATGTCCGCGCCCAGCTTGTTCATTACGTCCTGCGGCGAAACGGTGTTACCGATGGACTTGGACATCTTACGGCCCTGACCATCCACGGTGAAGCCGTGAGTCAGTACCTGACGGTAAGGTGCTTTGCCCTTCATGGCGGTGGAGATCATCAGGGATGACATGAACCAGCCGCGGTGTTGGTCGGAGCCTTCGAGATACATGTCGGCAGCGTGACCGGCGAACTCAGGGCGCACGTCAACCACAGAGGCATGGGTTGAACCGGAGTCGAACCACACGTCCAGGGTATCCGGCACTTTCTCGTAGTTGTCCGCGTCCGCGCCCAGGATGTCGCGGGCGTCGAGATCCCACCACGCCTGAATGCCGTCAACTTCAACGCGTTTCGCCACTTCTTCCATCAGTTCCAGGGTGTTCGGATGCAGTTCCTGCGTCTCTTTGTGCACGAACAGCGACATCGGCACGCCCCAGGTGCGCTGACGGGAGATACACCAGTCAGGACGGTTAGCCACCATGGATTCGATACGCGCCTGGCCCCAGTCCGGGATCCACTGCACGCCTTTGATCTCTTTCAGAGACTGCTCGCGCAGGCCCTTCTGATCCATGCTGACGAACCACTGCGGGGTCGCACGGAAGATGATTGGCGTCTTGTGACGCCAGCAGCACGGATAGCTGTGCTGCATTTTTTCAACGTGCAGCAGCGCGCCGCTGGTGCGCAGCATGTCGACAATAATGTCGTTCGCTTTGAAGACGTTGATGCCGTCCAGCGCCGGGTAGGTGCCAGGCAGGTAGGAGCCGTCCGGCCCAACCGGGTTGGCGATTTCCAGACCGTACTTCAGGCTGATGTTGTAGTCGTCAGGGCCGTGGCCACCGGCGGTATGTACCGCACCGGTACCCGCGTCCAGCGTTACGTGGTCGCCCAGAATCGCCGGAACGTCGAAGTCCAGGAACGGGTGTTTGAAGCGCATCAGTTCCAGCGCGTCGCCTTTTACGGTGCCCAGCACGGTGTAATCGGTGATGTTCGCGCGTTTCAGTACGCTTTCGACCAGGTCTTTCGCCAGGATAACCGCACGGCCATCAATCTGCACCAGCGCATACTCAAACTCGCCAGAGAGGGAGATCGCGCGGTTAGCAGGCAGCGTCCACGGGGTGGTTGTCCAGATAACCAGCGAGACTGGACCGCTTACCCCAGGCAGACCAAATTTAGCTTTGATCGCATCCTGATCGACCGCTTCGAACGCCACGTCGATAGAAGGCGAGGTTTTGTCGTAATACTCTACTTCCGCTTCTGCCAGCGCAGAACGGCAGTCCACGCACCAGTGCACCGGCTTCGCGCCTTTGTGCAGGTGACCGTTACCGATGATTTTACCCAGCGCACGGATGATGTTGGCTTCGGTTTTGAAATCCATGGTCAGGTACGGATGCGACCAGTCGCCCAGCACGCCCAGACGGATAAAGTCAGCGCGCTGACCGTTAACCTGGG
Organism: Enterobacter cloacae complex sp. 677-3DZ2D5B; assembly: GCF_004136695.1. Lineage (NCBI taxonomy): Bacteria > Pseudomonadati > Pseudomonadota > Gammaproteobacteria > Enterobacterales > Enterobacteriaceae > Enterobacter > Enterobacter cloacae complex sp. 677-3DZ2D5B. The sequence goes on from NZ_QFLS01000004.1 coordinate 188,229, forward strand.
TGGCAGCGTATTCGCGGCATTTCGCGCGGAATTCTGCGGCGGTGAACTTCTCACCCGGCTTACCGTACTCTTGCTCCACTTTCAGCTCGATTGGCAGACCATGGCAGTCCCAGCCCGGAACGTAAGGCGAGTCATATCCCGCGAGTCCTTTGGACTTCACGATAATGTCTTTCAGAATCTTGTTTACAGAGTGACCAATATGAATGCTGCCATTCGCATATGGAGGGCCATCATGCAGAATGAAGGTTTTTTTGCCTTTTTTGGCTGCACGAATGATGCCGTACAGGTCATCATCGGTCCAACGCGCCAGCATTCCCGGTTCACGCTTGGCGAGATCGCCGCGCATCGGGAACCCTGTTTCCGGCAAATTCAGGGTTGATTTATAGTCACTCATCAGATTCTCGGTTCCGTATTTATCACGTAGGCAGTTAAGCCGGTTCTAAAGCCCAAAAAACTCGCGGGCCGTTAATTCATCTCGCGCGATTTGCGCCTTAAGTTCATCCAGCGAAGCGAATCGCTGTTCATTGCGTATTTTTTTACGCAGTATCACATCTATATGGCGACCATACAGGTCCATTACAACGTCCAGCAGGTGTACTTCTAACTGTTGACGCACACCGGCAACCGTTGGACGTGTGCCAATGTTGGCGACGCCGTAGAAGGGCTTCTCGCCCAGTCCTGCCACTTCCACCGCATAGACCCCTTTAACCGGGGAGACCTGACGACGCAGCGGTATATTCGCCGTCGGGAAACCTATCGTGCGGCCCAGCGCATCGCCATGGACCACGCGACCTGAAATCGTGAACGGGTGACCCAGCAGCGTTTCTGCCGTGTCCAGTTCATCGTTCGCCAGCGCCTGACGTACCGCCGTGCTGCTGACGCGCACGCCGCCCTCGCAGAAGGTCATTGTACTGGTGACGTCAAACCCGTACTCCAGGCCAGCCTTCTGTAATAACAAGAAATCGCCCTGACGACCAGCGCCAAAGCGGAAATCATCGCCCACGGCGAGAAACTCCACGCAAAGCTGCCTGACCAACAGGTCGCTGACAAAATTTTGTGCGGTCAGCGCGGCAAAACGACGGTCGAACCGTACACACAGGACGTAGTCCACCCCTGACTCGGCCAGGTAGCGTAACTTCTCACGCAGACGCGTCAGCCGCGCGGGGGATTTCTCGCCAGCAAACAGCTCCAGCGGCTGAGGCTCGAAAATCATCACCACGACGGGCAGGCCTCGCGCCTCGCCTTCTTTACGCAATCCCTGCAACAGCGCCTGATGCCCACGATGCACGCCGTCGAAATTACCAATGGTCAGCACGCACCCGTGCGGGGCTTGACTGAGATTATGTATGCCGCGTATCAGCTTCATGACTGGCTCAAAACAGTGAAAATCGCCAAAGTATACCTTGTACAGCGGTTAAGGTTAACCGGCGATTGTTCACGCTAAACAGAAAGCCGTATGATTTCATCACGCTGACCTTTCACAGCAAAAAAATCTGCCCGCCAACTGCGATTTTTACGCCGAAAAGCTGTATTCACGAACGACAAGCTGGTAGAATCCTGCGCCATCACTACGTAACGTAGCGTCGCCACATTAACGGCGCTTATTTGCACAAATCCATTGACAAAAGAAGGTATAGAGGGCATATTCCTCGGCCTTTGAATTGTCCACATAGATCATATTTGGGAGTTGGACCTTGGCTAATATCAAATCAGCTAAGAAACGTGCCGTTCAGTCTGAAAAGGCTCGTAAGCACAATGCAAGCCGTCGCTCTATGATGCGTACTTTCATCAAGAAAGTATACGCAGCAATCGAAGCTGGCGACAAAGCTGCAGCGCAGAACGCATTTAACGAAATGCAACCAATCGTGGATCGTCAGGCTGCTAAAGGTCTGATCCACAAAAACAAAGCAGCGCGTCATAAAGCAAACCTGACCGCGCAGATCAACAAACTGGCTTAATCGCCACTTGTTGTTGCTTGTTTGAAAGAACCCGCTTAACGCGGGTTTTTTTATGCCTTCAGATTGCCGGCGGCGTAAACAGCGCCGAGTAGTCCCGGTTGCAGATTCGCTGCACCGCCGGATGCTGAATCATCCTTTCGGCGAATATGGCGTGATACTCTTCCATCACGTTATCCACCCTGCCAATCTCGGTAATCTTGTCGTCTGAATAGAGATCGTGCGCATACAGCGTCGGGGCAACGAAGATAGCGTTGTGCGCCTCGCCAAAGGCTTTCATCAGCGCCGCATCGTCGAACTCACCGAGAATTTCTACGTTTAGCCCCTGCGAGTTAAACCAGTTCAGCAGCTTACGTCCGAGCATGGACCGCCTCCCCGGAACCAGCAAGCGGCGCTCTTCCAGGCAAGCCGGAAACGGTTTTTCCGGCGGTGGATTGATGCACCAGAAACTGACACCGCATTCGCCAATTTTCACCGAGAACAAGCCTTCCTGCTGCGTGGAATCGATAGGACAATCCGAAATAATCATATCCAGCTTATGCTGGCTCAGCTGTTCCAGCAGCATCTCGTGAGTGGACTCAAAGCAGCGTAAATGTATCTGTTCATCTTCCACCACCGCCGCATCCAGCACACCGCTTACCAGCCGTTTGGACAACGCATCCGCCACGCCCACGTCAAAGAGCAGGTTCGACTCTTTGCGATAGTTAACGATATCCAGCATCTCCTGGCTCAGGGTGAACATCTTGTCCGCATAGCGGAATACCAGTTCACCCAGCTCGCTCGGCTCAATGCCACGCCCTTTCCGCTTAAAAAGCTTTCCCTGCAAGCGCTCTTCCAGGGCTTTGATTTGCCCGGTGATAGTCTGTGGCGTCAGGTAGAGCGCCTCTGCGGCACCCACGACCGAGCCCTGCTTGTAGACATGCCAGAAGTAATAGAGATGGTTATAGTTCAAATGAGACATCACGTTTTCACTCCCTGATAGTTTATCGGGAGAAGGCTTCCCTTCTCCCGGTTTCCTGTTATGCCTGGACAGCCTGTCCGGACAACTTCACCTTCAACAAGGTGTAACCCATAACCGCGGCCAGGAACGACCCGATAAGAATGCCGAGTTTCGCCCAGACGATAAGCTCAGGCGCGCTTGCGCCAAACGCCAGCGTCGAGATAAAGATCGACATGGTGAATCCAATACCGCACAGCACGCCAACGGCCATAATCTGGCTAAAGGTGGTTCCGTTTGGCAATGACGCCAGCTTCAGCTTCAGCGCCAGCCAGCAGAACAGGCTGATGCCCAGCGGCTTACCAATAAACAGACCGGCGATGATACCCAGCGGCAGCACAGAGGTGAGTCCGTCCTGGGTAACCCCGGCCAGGGAAACACCCGCGTTGGCAAACGCAAACAGCGGCAGGATCATAAAGCCCACCCACGGATGAAGCACATGCTCCAGCTGTCTGGCAGGCGATTTGCCGTCCTGTTCCTTCAGCGGAATAAAGAAGCCAACGATGACGCCCGCCAGCGTGGCATGCACGCCAGACTTCAGCACCGCCGTCCACAGCACCATCCCCACCAGAATATAAATCCCCGTGCGTCGAACGTTGAAGACGTTCAGCAACGCCAGCACCGCAATAGCCACGGCCGCCACGCTCAGCGACAGAACGGACAGATCGCTGGTGTAGAACAGCGCGATAATCACGATAGCGCCCAGGTCATCGATAATCGCCAGCGCCATCAGGAAAATTTTCAGTGCTACCGGGACGCGGTTGCCGAGCAAGGCTAAGACCCCGAGCGCAAACGCGATATCCGTTGCGGCCGGGATCGCCCAGCCGCCACGCGCAACCGGATCCTGCCACGCAAACGCGAGAAAGAGCAACGCCGGAACGATCATCCCGCCAATCGCCGCGATCACCGGAAACGCCGCGCGCTGACGGCTGGCAAGCGAACCGCTCACCAGCTCACGTTTAACCTCCAGGCCCACCAGCAGGAAGAACACCGCCATCAGCGCATCGTTGATCCACAGCAGCATGTTCTTATTAATTTCCAGCGCCCCGACCTTCAGCTCGACGGGCGTTTCCAGAAATGCGTGATAGAGATCGCGTGTCATGCCCATATTGGCGAGCAGCATGGCAGCCGCAGCAGCAATAATCAGGATGACGCCGCCGGATGCCTCACTGCTAAAGAAACGGTGTAGTAATTTCACGTTTAAACTCTCTTTTACAACAATACCTCGGTAAAACCATAATATCAGCGCAAACAGATCGGTAAAAACAGATTAATATTGGTTATAGATTCAGTTTAACCGAGGTATAACGCTATAAAGCAAAAAGCCCGGAATCGCTTCCGGGCTTTAAATGATAGTAACCAGCTGGCGGGTTAGCGGGTTAAATCGTCGAAGAATTTTTTGACGCCATCGAAGAAGCTTTTGGAGCGCGGGCTGTTTTTCTCACCTGTCGGGCCACCAAAGCTTTCCTGAAGCTCTTTCAGCAGCTGTTTCTGCTTATCGTTCAGGCCGACCGGCGTTTCCACGACCACGCGGCATAACAGGTCACCCTGCGCGCCACCGCGAACGGATTTAACGCCTTTGCCGCGCATGCGGAACAGTTTCCCGGTCTGGGTTTCGCCAGGGATTTTCAGGTTAACGCGACCGTCCAGCGTCGGCACTTCGATTTCGCCGCCCAGCGCCGCCATCGCAAAGTTGATCGGCACTTCACAGTACAGGTTGTTACCTTCACGCTCGAAGATGGCGTGCTGCTTCACCTGAACCTGAACGTACAGATCGCCTGCCGGTGCGCCGTGCTCGCCGGCTTCACCCTCACCTGCCAGACGGATGCGGTCGCCCGTATCGACGCCTGCCGGGATCTTAACGGACAGCGTTTTGGTTTTCTCCACGCGACCGTGACCATGACATTTGGTGCACGGATCTTTAATCAGCGTACCGCGACCATGACAGTGCGGACAGGCCTGCTGCACCGCGAAGAAGCCCTGGCGCATCTGCACCTGACCGGAACCGTGACAGGTTGGGCAGGTCTGTGGCTGAGTCCCCGCTTTCGCACCGCTGCCGTGGCAAACGTCACACTCTTCCAGCGTCGGAATACGGATCTCTTTGGTGACGCCGCGAACCGCTTCTTCCAGCGTCAGGTCCATGTTGTAGCGCAGGTCTGCGCCGCGCGCCGCGCGCTGACGGCCACGCCCGCCACCGAAGATATCGCCAAATACATCACCAAAGATATCGCTGAAATCAGCGCCGCCGCCGAAGCCGCCGCCACCAAATCCACCGCCGCCCATGCCGCCCTGTTCAAAGGCCGCGTGTCCGTACTGATCATAGGCCGCACGTTTTTGTGCATCGGTCAGGACTTCGTAGGCTTCTTTAATCTCTTTAAATTTGGCTTCAGCCTCTTTGTCACCCTGATTACGGTCAGGGTGGAATTTCATGGCCAGGCGCTTATACGCCTTTTTGATTTCACGCTCTTCCGCAGTTTTCGGAACGCCTAAAATCTCGTAATAGTCTTGCTTTGCCATTGGTTTTTTTAAGCCCCTTAACATGCGAGCACGGGCGTGGAGAATTCTCCTACGCCCGTGCCGATTACTTACCCTGCATCAGGGCGATTATTTTTTGTCTTTCACTTCTTCGAACTCAGCGTCGACAACATCGTCGTCTTTCGCGTTGTTCGCCGAAGCATCAGCGCCCGCCTGCTGCTGTGCGTGCTGCTGCTGAGCGATTTCCATCAGCTTCTGAGAAACCTGTGCCAGCTCCTGCATCTTCGCTTCGATGTCCGCTTTGTCTTCGCCTTTCAGAGACGTTTCCAGCGCGCTCAGTGCAGTTTCGATTGCAGTTTTGTCTTCCGCTGGCAGTTTATCGCCCGCTTCTTCAACCTGCTTACGGGTGCTGTGCAGCAGATGGTCACCCTGGTTACGGGTCTGAACCAGCTCTTCAAACTTACGGTCGGATTCAGCGTTAGCTTCGGCATCACGAACCATTTTTTCGATTTCCGCTTCGTTCAGGCCAGAAGATGCCTTGATGGTAATCTTCTGCTCTTTACCGCTGTTTTTGTCTTTCGCAGACACGTGCAGGATACCGTCAGCATCGATGTCGAAGGTGACTTCGATCTGTGGCATGCCGCGTGGTGCCGGGTTAATACCGTCCAGGTTGAACTGACCCAGAGATTTGTTATCCGCCGCGCGCTTACGCTCACCCTGAATCACATGGATGGTTACCGCAGACTGGTTGTCTTCAGCGGTAGAGAACACCTGGCTGTGTTTCGTCGGGATAGTGGTGTTTTTGTTGATGAGCGGGGTCATCACGCCACCCATGGTTTCGATACCCAGAGACAGCGGGGTAACGTCCAGCAGCAGTACATCTTTCACTTCACCGGTCAGTACACCACCCTGAACCGCAGCACCGATAGCAACCGCTTCGTCCGGGTTCACGTCTTTACGTGGCTCTTTACCAAAGAATTCAGCAACTTTCTTCTGAACCATTGGCATACGAGTCTGACCACCTACCAGGATAACGTCCTGAATGTCAGACACGGACAGGCCAGCGTCCTGCAATGCAACTTTCAGTGGCTCGATAGAACGGTTCACCAGGTCTTCTACCAGGCTTTCCAGTTTCGCACGGGTCACTTTGATGTTCATGTGTTTTGGACCGGTCGCGTCTGCGGTGATGTACGGCAGGTTCACGTCGGTCTGCTGAGCGGAAGACAGCTCGATCTTCGCTTTCTCAGCGGCTTCTTTCAGGCGCTGCATAGCCAGCGGGTCGTTACGCAGGTCAATGCCCTGATCTTTCTTGAACTCGTCAACGAGGTAGTTGATCAGACGGGTATCGAAGTCTTCACCACCCAGGTGGGTATCACCGTTGGTTGCCAGAACTTCGAAGGTTTTTTCGCCGTCAACATCGTCGATTTCGATAATAGAAATATCGAAGGTACCACCACCCAGGTCGTAAACCGCGATAGTACGGTTGCCAACTTCTTTATCCAGACCGTAAGCCAGTGCTGCTGCGGTTGGTTCGTTGATGATACGTTTTACTTCCAGGCCTGCGATACGGCCAGCATCTTTGGTTGCCTGACGCTGAGCATCGTTGAAGTAAGCAGGTACGGTGATAACAGCTTCAGTTACCGGTTCACCCAGGTAATCTTCCGCAGTTTTCTTCATTTTCTTCAGCACTTCAGCAGAGATCTGCGGAGGTGCAGTTTTGGTGCCTTTCACATCAAGCCATGCATCGCCGTTATCGGCTGCGATGATTTTGTAAGGCATGATGGAAACGTCACGCTGAACTTCTTCGTCCTGGAAGCGGCGGCCAATCAGGCGTTTGATCGCAAACAGGGTGTTTTGCGGGTTTGTCACTGCCTGACGTTTAGCCGGCTGACCAACCAGAGTTTCACCATCCTGGGTATAAGCAATGATAGAAGGCGTGGTGCGATCGCCCTCGGCGTTCTCCAGCACACGTGCAGTAGTGCCATCCATAATCGCTACACAAGAGTTGGTAGTACCCAGGTCGATACCAATAATTTTACCCATCTAAACGTCTCCACTAAAAATTCAGTCAACATGTGGTTGTGTACCTGTAATAAGGGCAGAACGTGCTTTTTCAACTGCCCAGATTTGATTTTTTTCAGGTCCACACACTGCGGTTGCTTACAAGATGGGGTCACAACGGCATCCATCAAGGGGGAAGGATAAAAAATTTTTTAATTTCACCCCGATGAGATCATAGACGGCGTCGATGCCGCCCATTATGATGCCGCGCCCCGTCAGGGAGAACTGGCGCGGGTTTAACCATTTCACCATATTAATGATGATTTTTTGAGGACTTATGGGCAACACTAAGTTGGCTAATCCGGCTCCGCTGGGCCTGATGGGTTTTGGCATGACCACCATTCTGCTGAACCTGCACAATATCGGGATGTTCCCGATGGACGGCATTATCCTGGCGATGGGCATTTTTTACGGCGGTATCGCACAAATCTTTGCGGGCCTGCTGGAATATAAGAAAGGCAACACCTTCGGCTTAACCGCCTTTACCTCTTACGGTTCTTTCTGGCTGACTCTGGTCGCGATTCTGCTGATGCCTAAAATGGGCCTGGCGGAGGCGGCAAACGCCCATTTCCTGGGCGTGTACCTGGGACTGTGGGGCGTGTTCACCCTGTTCATGTTCTTTGGCACCCTCAAGGCGAACCGCGCGCTGCAATTCGTCTTCCTGAGCCTGACCGTCCTGTTCGCCCTGCTGGCCATCGGTCACCTGGCGGATAACGAAGGCATCGTTCACGTTGCAGGCTGGGTCGGTCTGGTTTGCGGCGCAAGCGCAATCTACCTGGCCATGGGTGAAGTGCTGAACGAGCAGTTCGACCGCACCATTCTACCGATTGGTGAAAAACACTGATCCCTCTGTCGTGCCCGCGTCGCGGGCACGACGTCCCTCTGACTGGCGAAGCCACATCCCCAATACCAGCCCCATCAGCGATAACGCCAGCACGTACCACGCAGGTGCAAGGGGCGACAGCCCCATCAACACCGTCACCACAATCGGGGTCAGCCCGCCGAAAATGGCATACGAGACGTTATAAGAGAAAGAGATTCCGGTGAAGCGTACCTCCGGCGGAAAGGCGCGGACCATCACGTACGGTACGGCGCCAACGACGCCCACACACAGCCCGACGACACCGTACAGCAGGAACAGCTGTTCAGGATGGGTGCCCGCAAGATGATAGAATGCCCAGCTCGACGCGGCCAGCAGCAGGCTGCCGACAATAAAGGTCACGCTGGCGCCGAAACGATCCGCCGCCAGCCCGGCGGCCAGACAGCCAAAGCAGAGCATAATTGTCGCGATACTGTTCGCCTGTAACGTCACGGCAGGCGCAAAACCGTACTGTTTTTGCAGCCAGACCGGCGACATCAAAATGACCACCACGATACCCGCAGACAGCAGCCAGGTCAGAAGCATCGACACGACTACCGCTTTTTTATGCCGCACTACTACGGTTTTCACCGGCAGTTCTTGCGCCAGCGCCTTCCGCTGCTGCATTTCCAGAAATATTGGCGTCTCCTGCAACCAGCGTCGCAGGTACATTGCCACCAGCCCAAACGCCCCGCCCAGCAGGAACGGTATACGCCAGCCCCAGTCGTGAACGGCCTGTTGCGTCATGCTGGTATTGATGATGGTTGCAACTACGGAGCCAAGCAGGATCCCGATCGTCAGCCCTGCGGTCAGCGTTCCGCACGCAATGCCGATGCGGCGCACCGGGACGTGCTCAGCGACAAACACCCACGCGCCAGGCACTTCCCCGCCGATGGCCGCGCCCTGGAGAATACGCATCAGCAGCAGCAATAACGGGGCGATAATGCCCATCGACTCATAGGTAGGCAAAAGGCCAATCGCCAGCGTCGGCACGGCCATAAGCAGGATGCTGAGGGTAAACATCTTCTTGCGCCCAACCAGATCGCCAAAGTGCGCCATGACAATGCCGCCCAGCGGACGCGCCAGATACCCGGCAGCGAAAATGCCGAAAGTTTGTACCTGACGCAGCCATTCAGGAATATCCGCCGGGAAAAACAGCGCCCCCACAACGGCGGCGAAGAAGACAAAGATGATGAAATCGTAAAACTCCAGCGCGCCGCCCAGGGCAGCGAGCGTGAGGGTTTTGTAGTCCTGTCGATTCAGAGGTCGGGTATTATGTGACATAGCGAACCATTGTGCATGTGTTGTGGATTATTTTTTACAGCAATCGTAAAGAAAAAATTACTATATCGTAAATCCATTTACACGCTACTGCGGCTGGCGCTTATGTCACATTTTAATCATTTTCAGGAGATTGTTTCGCGGCGAGCGCTTTTAGGGCGAAATGCTGCTACCACGTTGCCGTCAGTTTCCACGTACGGACCGTCAAGCAGTTGTATACAATACGGTACACTTGCAAAGATACCGTGGACGATAACGCTTCCGTCCTCGGCTTTTACCCCTTCCAGCGTCTCTTTTATCGACTTCGGCTGCCCCGGCAGGTTCAGGATCAGCGCCTGTTTGCGGATCACCCCGACCTGACGGGAAAGAATGGCAGTCGGGACAAAGTGTAGACTGATCTGGCGCATCTGTTCACCGAAGCCCGGCATTTCACGATCGGCGATAGCCAGCGTCGCGTCCGGCGTTACATCGCGGCGCGCGGGGCCGGTGCCGCCCGTCGTCAGCACAAGGTGGCAGCTCATTTCATCCACCAGCTCACACAGGGTTTGCTCGATGATCGGCTGCTCGTCCGGGATCAGGCGAGTCTGGATCTCAAACGGGGTAGTGAGTGCGCTGCCCAGCCACGCTTCCAGAGCAGGGATGCCTTTATCCTGATAAACACCGCTGGAGGCGCGGTCAGAAATCGACACTAAGCCGATGCGTAAGGTATTCATATCCATTCCATTCAAAAAGTACTGATTAAAGGGAATGATACACGCAGAGAGAAAATTCAGACAGAGGCGGGGGAAAGACGCGTGACCGGGAACCCGGTCACGCAGGATGATTACAGCAGGTCGCCGATCATTTTTTCCAGTTTTTCCTGGTCGATAGCAAACTTACGGATACCGTCCGCCAGTTTATCTACGGCCATTGGATCCTGGTTGTGCTGCCACAGGAACTCGGACTCGGTGATGCGCTCAGGACGCGCTTTCACTTCGCCGGTGTAAGACAGTTTACGCTCGATAGCACCTTCGCTTTCTGCCAGCTCTTTCAGCAGCGCAGGGGCGATGGTCAGGCGGTCACAGCCAGCCAGCTCGATGATTTCGCCGACGTTACGGAAGCTTGCGCCCATAACAACGGTCTCATAGCCGTGCTGTTTGTAGTATTCGTAGATTTCAGTCACAGAAATCACGCCTGGATCTTCAGACGCCGCGTACTCTTTCTTGTCGGTGTTGGCTTTGTACCAGTCCAGAATACGGCCCACGAACGGAGAAATCAGGTATACGCCAGCTTCGGCACATGCACGCGCCTGCGCGAAGGAGAACAGCAGAGTCAGGTTACAGTTGATCCCTTCTTTTTCCAGCTGCTCAGCAGCGCGGATGCCCTGCCAGGTAGAGGCCAGTTTGATCAGGATACGGTCGTTGCTGATGCCCGCATCGTTGTACAGTTTGATCAGGCGTTTTGCTTTGGCGATAGAGGCTTCGGTGTCGTAGGACAGGCGAGCATCAACTTCGGTAGAGATACGGCCAGGAACGAGCTTCAGGATTTCCAGACCGATGTTCACTGCCAGTTTGTCAGTGGCATCCACAACCTGCTGCGCGCGGTCATTGCTCTGTGCTTTTGCCCAGGTCACCGCCTCGTCGATCAGTTTGCGATACTCAGGGATCTGCGCGGCGTTAAGGATCAGAGAAGGGTTGGTTGTGGCATCCTGCGGCTGGTACAGCTTCATTGCCGCAATATCTCCGGTGTCAGCGACGACAGTGGTGAACTGACGAAGGGAGGTCAATTTATCCGTCATGATAGTGTTTCTCTTTTAACGTGCCCTGGATAATTCACACTACCGACAGCTTGCCAGCAGCGGAAAAATGACAGGTTTACTTGTTAGGGGGATGTAACCGGTCTGCCCTGATGATAACACGAGTGAGAGGCAGCGCAACCGCAGACAGTGCGCTTAGGCAGAGTATGATAAACTCAGAATGTTAACAGGCTGCTAAGTAACAGCATGCACACTCAGTGGTAGCGCTTACATATTCACTTTGGCATCAACAAGAGGGACGTTAGTGCCTGATTTCTTTTTCTTTATTAACGAAGTCCTCTGGGGTTCGATCATGATATACCTGCTTTCTGGAGCAGGTATCTGGTTTACGTGGCGCAGCGGGCTGATTCAGTTTCGCTATATCCGCAAATTTGGCAGAAGTCTGAAAAACAGCGTCACCCCACAGCCGGGCGGCCTGACATCGTTTCAGGCGCTCTGTACTAGCCTTGCCGCGCGCGTCGGCAGCGGTAACCTGGCCGGTGTCGCGCTGGCGATCGGCGCGGGCGGTCCGGGCGCGGTATTCTGGATGTGGGTGACGGCGATTATCGGTATGGCCACCTCCTTTGCTGAATGCTCGCTTGCGCAACTCTACAAAGAAAAAGACGGCAAAGGTCAGTTTCGCGGCGGTCCCGCCTGGTATATGGCTCGCGGGTTGGGAATGCGCTGGATGGGCGTTCTGTTCTCGATCTTTTTGCTGATTGCCTATGGCCTTATTTTCAATACCGTTCAGGCAAATTCCGTCGCCCACGCGCTGCGCTTTGCCTTTAATTGTCCGGAGTGGCTGACGGGCGGCGCGCTTGCCCTTCTCACCCTGCTGACCATTGTGACCAGGCTCAAAGGGGTTGCCCGCCTGATGCAGTGGCTGGTTCCGCTGATGGCGCTGCTGTGGGTGTCCACCAGCGTGATGGTATGCGCGATACATATTGACGAGGTGCCGAACGTCATCGTCACCATTTTCCAAAGCGCGTTCGGCTGGCGCGAAGCGGCTTCAGGCGCGTTGGGTTACACCCTTAGCCAGGCTCTCACTGCGGGTTTTCAGCGGGGTATGTTCTCCAACGAAGCGGGAATGGGCTCCACGCCGAATGCCGCCGCAGCGGCCGCATCCTGGCCCCCGCATCCCGCCGCGCAGGGCATTGTACAGATGATTGGCGTCTTCACAGACACCATTGTTATCTGCTCCGCCAGCGCGATGATCATGCTGCTGGCCGGTGCCGCTGAGCAACCGTCCGGTAGTACGGCAGGCATTCATTGGGTACAACAGGCGCTGGTCTCCCTCGTCGGCGGCTGGGGCGCGGGCCTTGTCGCACTTGTCGTGGGACTTTTTGCCTTTAGTTCCATTGCGGTGAACTATATCTATGCCGAAAACAACCTTATCTTCCTGAAAGTCAATTCGCGTCTGACCCGCAACGTCCTTCGCGCGGGTGTGCTGGGAATGGTTTTCGTCGGCTCCCTGCTCAGCATGCCGTTGGTCTGGCAAATAGCGGACGTCATTATGGCGCTGATGGCCATCACGAACCTGACGGCCATTTTGCTGCTTTCACCGGTTGTGGCGCTGATCGCGCGCGATTATCTGCGTCAGCGCAAGCTCGGCGTACAGCCCGTCTTTGACGCCTCACGCTATCCCGAAATCGAGTCACAAATTGCCCCTGGCACCTGGGATGATTTGCCGCGGCAATAACAGCTATCGATCAATTCAGGGCGATTTTTTGTTAAAGTCGCTCTAAATTTCCTGCAAGGACTGGATATGCTGATTCTGATTTCACCTGCCAAAACGCTCGACTACCAGAGCCCGCTCGCCACTGAGCGTTATACCCAGCCGGAATTGCTGGACTACTCGCAACAGTTGATCCACGAGGCGCGTAAGCTTTCGGCTCCGCAAATCGCTTCGCTGATGAGCATCAGCGATAAACTCGCCGACCTGAACGCCACCCGTTTTCATGAGTGGCAGCCTGACTTCACGCCCGCCAACGCCCGCCAGGCGCTGTTGGCCTTCAAAGGTGACGTCTACACTGGCCTGCAAGCAGAAACGTTTAGCGAAGCCGATTTCGATTTTGCCCAGCAGCATCTGCGCATGTTATCCGGCCTGTACGGGGTGCTGCGCCCGCTGGATCTGATGCAGCCGTATCGTCTGGAGATGGGTATCCGCCTGGAAAACGCTAAAGGTAAAGATCTGTACCAGTTCTGGGGCGATGTCATTACCGACAAGCTTAACGCGGCGCTGCAAGCCCAGGGGGACAACGTGGTGATCAACCTGGCCTCCGATGAGTACTTCAAATCGGTGAAACCGAAAAAGCTGGATGCGGACATTATCAAGCCGGTATTCCTCGACGAGAAAAACGGCAAATTTAAAGTAATCAGCTTCTACGCCAAAAAAGCGCGCGGTCTGATGAGCCGCTTCATCATTCAAAACCGCCTGACGAAGCCAGAGCAGCTCACCGGCTTTAACAGTGAAGGGTATTTCTTCGACGAGGCATCGTCAGGAAAAAACGAGCTGGTGTTTAAGCGTCACGAGCAATAAAAGACAACCCCGCCAGCTGGCGGGGTTTGTGTTAATGGTGCTTCCGGTCCGGGCGACGATCGTCATGACGGTGTTGATCGTCACGATCGCGATGTTCATCGTGCGGACGCCAGTGGTTATCGCGCCAGTCATAGTGCGCTTTCCACCAGTCATGGTCGCGCCAGCGGCCGCCATCCCAGTAGTGCCCGTTATTATCCCGATCGCCAATTTGCAGTTTTACCGCGGGCACGAGGGTGATTTCAGCTGCCTGCACCGCCATCGGAGCGACCAGCATCAGTGAAAGCGCGATAAGTGCAGGTTTCAGTGTAGACATAGGTGACTCCTTATTCTTCTTGCCCAACGTGGGCCGATGTAAGGAGAGTACGTGATGGGAACGGGGGATGTTATTCTCTGCAATCCTAAACGCTAAGTGACAGCATTTATTGGGAATTTCTGCTTTTTTCCTGCTGTTTTTCTCCTTAATTTCTCCATAAAAAAGCCGGGTGGCGCTGCGCTTACCCGGCCTACGTTCTGAGCCGTTGTAGGCCCGGTAAGGCGTAGCCGCCACCGGGCAACAAACTTACGCTCGGGTCATCATCAGCTTACGCAGCGCGGCAAAGTCTGCGGGCAGCTCATGAGACAGCAGCGGCAGGTCGGCACGCTCGGCCAGCTCTTTTGGCAGCGGCAGCGTTTCCCCCAGGATCGCTTCCACACTCTCTTTGAACTTGGCCGGATGGGCGGTGCCGAGGAACAGGCCATACTCACCCGGTTGAAGCTGATCGCGCAGGGCACGATAGGCAATCGCCGCATGCGGCTCAGAGGTATAGCCCACCGCTTTCAGCTCGCGCATGGTGGCTTTCGTGGTTTCGTCCGTCACCGCTGCGTAACCCAGATCGCCCAGACGCCAGACCTTACGGCGGAACAGCTCTTCCACACGCGGCCAGTTGTTAGGCTGTGACACATCCATCGCATTGGAGAGCGTGGCCTGAGTCGCGTTCGGCGCCCATTTTCCGTCCTTCAGGAAACGCGGCACGGTGTCGTTGGCGTTGGTGGCGGCGATAAAGCGCTTCACCGGCAGGCCGAGTGATTTCGCCAGCAGGCCTGCCGTCAGGTCGCCGAAGTTCCCGCTTGGCACGGAAACCACCAGCTGATTGCGCGCGTCCTGCGGCAACTGCGCCACCGCTTCGAAGTAGTAGCAGATCTGCGCCAGCAGACGGCTGATGTTGATGGAGTTGGCAGAGTTCAGCCCCAGCGCCGCCTTCAGCTCTTCGTCATCGAAGGCTTGCTTCACCAGCGCCTGACAGGCATCGAAATCGCCGTCGATCGCCACGGTTTCAATGTTGCCCCCAAGGGTGCAGAACAGTTTTTCCTGAAGCGGGCTGATTTTGCCTTTCGGATAGAGGATCACCACGCGGACGTTTTTCAGGCCGTAGAACGCATGGGCCACCGCCGCACCGGTATCGCCTGAAGTCGCGGTCAGAATGGTCACCGGTTTGTCGCCGCTGATGTGGGTCAGCATCTGCGCCATAAAACGACCGCCGAAATCTTTGAACGCCAGCGTCGGGCCGTGGAACAGCTCCAGACAGCCAACGTCAGGCTCCACCTGCTTCACCGGCGCCGGGAAAGCAAACGCCGCACGCACGCGCTCTTCCAGCAGCTCCTGTGGGATTTCGTCGCCGATAAACGCAGACAGAATTTTGGTGCTGCGGGTGACAAAGTCCTGCTTCAGCAGTTCATCGATTTCGGTCAGCTGAAATTCCGGCAGGTCGTGGGGGAAGAACAGCCCCTGATTTTTGCCCAGCCCCTGCGTTACCGCCTGCGCAAAGCTGACCTGCTCGTTATGATCTTTAAGGTTGTAGAGTTTCATTCGTTATCCCAGTACTCGTGCGCCAGCCGTGTCCAGACGGCAAATATGAACAAAGCCTTCCTGATTTTGCAGGTAGTGTTTAGAGAGCCAGTCCGCCACGCGCTGCGCGGTGTCTGGCTTGTCGCATAAGGCGAACAGCGTCGGGCCGGAGCCGGAGATGCCGCACGCCTGTGCGCCGATATCCATGGATGCCTGTCGCGCTTCGTTAAAGCCCGGCAGCAGCTTCGTGCGATACGGCTCGGCAATAACGTCTTTCATCAGTTTCGCCGCCAGCTGCGGCTGTCGGGTGTAGCAGGCATGAATAAAGCCCGCCAGATGACGCCCGTGGGCGATACAGTCCTGACGACGATACTGCGCCGGCAGGATCGCACGCGCTTCGGCGGTAGACACTTTAATGCCCGGATAGGCCAGCACCCACAGCCACTCATCAAACCCTGGCACCTGCTGGCTGATGATGCCATTTTCTTCAATCATCAGCTGCATGCCGCCAAGGAAGCACGGCGCCACGTTATCATAATGAATGCTGCCGGAGATGCGCCCTTCCAGCTCGCCCATCAGCGCCAGCAGACGGCTGTTGTTCAGCGGCTTGCCGCAGTGCTCATTCATCGCCACCAGCGCGGCGACCACCGAGCAGGCGCTCGAGCCCAGCCCCGAACCAATCGGCATGCTCTTTTCCAGCGTCATGGCGACCGGCACGTTTTTGCCAATCTCCTGACAGAAGCGTTCCCAGCACTGATAAACAATATTCTCGCGCGGTTCAGACGGCAGCTTACTGGCGAAACGGCCGATGTTATTCAGGCTGAAGCGCTCTGCCGCCTCAACCGTAACCGTATCGCCCAGCAGCGAACCGTCCACTGGCGTTACCGCCGCGCCCAGCACGTCAAATCCGACGCTCATATTGGCGCTGGAAGCCGGGGCATATACTTTAACCATCTTAAACTCCTAACTTCCATGACAGGGTACGCAGCAGATCGGCAAACACGCCTGCCGCCGTCACATCATTCCCTGCGCCATAGCCGCGAAGCACCAGCGGCAGTGGCTGATAATAATGGCTGTAGAACGCCAGAGCGTTCTCGCCGTTTTTCACCTTGTACAGCGGATCGTTGCCATCCACTTCGGCAATCTTCACCCGGCAGACGCCGTCTTCTTCAATGTTGCCAACATAGCGCAATACCTTACCTTCATCACGGGCTTTCGCAACGCGTGCGGCAAAGGCATCGTCAAGCTGAGGTAAATTCGCCATAAAGGCGCTGACGTCACCGCTGTCATCAAATTCTGCTGGCAGCACTGGCTCAATCACGATATCCGAAAGCTCCAGCTCGCGGCCGGTCTCGCGCACCAGGATCAGCAGCTTACGCGCCACGTCCATACCGGAGAGGTCGTCGCGCGGATCCGGCTCGGTGTAGCCCAGCTCGCGCGCGGCGCGGGTGGCTTCCGACAGGCTCATCCCTTCGTCCAGCTTGCCGAAGATAAACGACAGGGAGCCGGAGAGGATGCCGGAGAAACGCTGTAGTTCGTCGCCCGCGTTCAGCAGGTTTTGCAGGTTCTCGATGACCGGCAGGCCCGCGCCCACGTTGGTGTCATACAGAAACTTGCGGCGCGACTTACTCGCCGCCAGACGCAGCTGGTGATAGTAATCCATCGACGAGGTGTTGGCCTTTTTGTTCGGCGTCACCACGTGGAAACCTTCGCGCAGGAAATCCGCGTACTGATCGGCCACCGCCTGGCTGGAGGTACAGTCAACGATCACCGGGTTAAGCAGGTGATATTCTTTCACCAGGCGGATCAGGCGGCCCAGGTTAAACGGCTCTTTCGCCTCTTCCAGCTCCGCCTGCCAGTTTTCCAGGTTCAGACCGTGGACGTTAGTCAGCAACGCTTTCGAGTTCGCAATGCCGCAGACGCGCAGATCGATATGTTTCTTCTTAAGCCACTCCTGCTGACGCTTTACCTGCTCCAGCAGCGCGCCGCCGACGCCGCCGACGCCCACCAGGAACAGCTCAATCACCTGGTCGGTGTTGAACAGCATCTGATGCACCACGCGCACGCCGGTAGTGGCGTCATCGTTATCCACGACAACGGAAATGGAACGCTCGGATGAGCCCTGGGCAATAGCCACGATATTGATATTGGCCCGCGCCAGCGCGGCAAAGAATTTGGCGGAGATACCGCGCAGGGTGCGCATACCGTCGCCGACCACCGAGATAATCGCCAGACGCTCCTGAATGGAAAGCGGCTCCAGCAGCTCTTCTTTCAGCTCCAGATAGAACTCTTCTTCCAGCGCGCGACGGGCGCGCAGGCAATCGCCCTGCGGAACGCAGAAGCTGATGCTGTATTCGGAAGAAGACTGCGTGATCAGCACCACGGAGATCCCGTTGCGGGACATAGCGGCAAAGACGCGTGCCGCCATGCCGACCATGCCCTTCATCCCCGGGCCGGAGACGCTGAACATCGCCATGTTATTGAGGTTAGAAATGCCTTTCACCGGCAGGTCATCTTCATCCGCGCTGGCGCCAATCAGCGTACCCGGCGCCTGCGGATTACCGGTATTCTTAATCAGGCAAGGGATCTGGAACTGGGCAATCGGGGAGATGGTACGCGGGTGAAGAACTTTAGCGCCGAAGTAGGAAAGCTCCATCGCTTCCTGGTACGACATCGACTTCAGCAGCCTGGCATCCGGCACCTGGCGCGGATCGCAGGTATAAACGCCGTCGACATCAGTCCAGATCTCACAACAGTCTGCGCGTAAACAGGCCGCCAGCACCGCAGCGGAGTAGTCAGAGCCGTTACGCCCCAGCACCACCAGTTCGCCCTTCTCGTTACCGGCGGTAAAGCCTGCCATCAGGATCATATGGTCAGACGGGATTTTGCTCGCCGCAATACGGCGTGTCGACTCGGCAATGTCGACGGTGGATTCAAGGTAGTGGCCCACAGCCAGCAGTTTTTCAACCGGATCGATGACCGTCACGTGGTGACCGCGCGCTTCCAGCACGCCTGCCATGATGGCGATAGAGAGTTTTTCACCCCGGCAAATCAGCGCCGCGTTGATGCTGTCCGGGCACTGGCCAAGCAGGCTGATACCGTGAAGAACGTGTTTAATCTGGGCAAATTCAAGTTCAACGGTGCTTTTCAGCTGCGCCAGCGGGAAACCAGGCTGGGCGTCGGCCAGCCCCTGAAGCAGATCGGCGAAGATACGCTCGGCGTCGCTGATATTCGGCAGTGCATCCTGACCACCGATGGTTTTTTCAATCATCGCCACCAGGTGGTTCGTGATTTTGGCCGGGGCAGAGAGCACGGTGGCAACCTGCCCCTGCCTGGCGTTGCTTTCCAGGATATCGGCAACACGCAGAAAACGTTCTGCATTTGCCACTGACGTACCGCCGAACTTCAACACTCGCATGGTTCTACCTCATTTCCTTTAGCCGAAAAAAAAGCCCGCACTGTTCAGGTGCGGGCTTTTTTCTGTTTTTCCTGTACGCGTCAGCCCGCATCGTTACCTGTGGTAATGATGATGGTTGTAGTAATGGTGGTGATGCTGATGCGTTTCATGGATGTTGTGTACTCTGTCATTATTATCTGTCTGTGCTCTATTCTTTTAGGGTTAAAGGATCGAGCCCCTTAAGTCAATGAATTTTTAATTCGATCACAATTCGGGACATTCTCACGTCCCGCTGCGCGCAGATTTATTTTCATCGGAATACCCCAGTTGCAACCCCAGACATCAGCAGGATCGGCCATAATAAAAACCTATGGCACTATTTTACTCCGCTAATTTTTTTTCAATATCATGAAGCAATCGGTGCAGCATTGCCGTGTCGCGCTGTTCAAGACGCCCCAGGCGCTGCTGTAACCACTCCACCATTTTTTGATCGTCAGCGACGCCCAACTGCGCAAGAAGCTTATCTGCACGAACACGCAGTGCCGCCAGCTGGTTTTCATCCGAAACTGTCACCGGTGGCTGAGAAATTTGTATTAAGGATGCTAATTGATAGCAATAGACCATCACCGCCTGCCCCAGATTGAGTGACGGATAATCCGCCACCATCGGCGCGCCCGTCAGCACGTCAGCCAGCGCCAGCTCTTCGTTAGTCAGCCCGGAATCTTCTCGCCCAAACACCAGCGCGGCTTTCTCCAGCCACTGGCTTTTCTCTTCCAGCATCGGCACCAGTTCAGCAGGCGTGGCGTAATAGTGAAACTTCGCCCGGCTGCGCGCGGTCGTCGCGACGGTAAACGAAATATCGTGGAGTGCGTCGGCGAGCGTAGCGTAAGTGGTTATATTATCGAGAATATCACCCGAACCGTGCGCCACCCAGCGCGCAGCAGGCTCCAGATGCGCCGTGCTGTCCACAATACGCAAATCGGTAAAACCCATAGTCTTCATGGCACGCGCCGCAGCGCCAATATTTTCAGCTCTTGCTGGTGCCACCAGCACAATCGACAGATGCATTTACGCTCTCTTTTTAATCAGTTAGCAGGTAAAAATGTGATTCAGTTCAACATATTACGCAGCACGAATTTACATTTTTGCAACACAAATCACCGAAATAGCGTTTCATAACAATTAAAAAAAGCTAAACTATTTTGTGGCTGAACAATCAGTTAGAATGTTAACAGAAGACCATTATCCTTATGTTTTGTAATGATAATGACCATATGAATACTCTTTTCTGATTGGATTCGTACCGTTTATCAATCAATGTCCGCAACTAGTTGGTTTATTGAAAAATTGTGACAAAGGCTAGCATTCAGCTACGATGATTTCATCAAACTGTTAACGTGCTACAATTGAACTTGATATATGTCAACGAAGCGTAGTTTTATTGGGTGTCCGGTGTCACTTAGCCTGTTATGTTGCTGTTAAAATGGTTAGGATGACAGCCGTTTTTGACACTGTCGGGTCCAAAGGGAAAGTACCCACGACCAAGCTAATGATGTTGTTGACGTTGATGGAAAGTGCATCAAGAACGCAATTACGTACTTTAGTCACGTTAAGCCGATCATGTTAATTTGCGACATGCATCAGGCAGGTCAGGGACTTTTGTACTTCCTGTTTCGATTTAGTTGGCAATTTAGGTAGCAAACATGCAGACCCCGCACATTCTTATCGTTGAAGACGAGTTGGTAACACGCAACACGTTAAAGAGCATTTTCGAAGCAGAAGGCTACGATGTCTTTGAAGCGACCGATGGCGCAGAGATGCATCAGATCCTTTCTGAAAATGATATCAACCTGGTGATTATGGATATCAACCTGCCGGGCAAAAACGGGCTTCTTCTGGCGCGCGAACTGCGTGAACAGGCGAACGTCGCGTTGATGTTCCTGACAGGCCGTGACAACGAGGTTGATAAAATTCTTGGTCTGGAAATCGGCGCGGATGACTACATCACCAAGCCGTTCAACCCTCGCGAGTTAACCATTCGTGCACGCAACCTGCTGTCCCGCACCATGAATCTGGGTACGGTCAGTGAAGAGCGTCGTAGCGTCGACAGCTACAAATTCAACGGCTGGGAACTTGATATCAACAGCCGTTCGCTGATTAGCCCGAACGGTGAGCAGTACAAACTGCCGCGCAGTGAATTCCGCGCGATGCTGCACTTCTGCGAGAACCCGGGCAAGATTCAGTCTCGTGCAGAACTGCTGAAGAAAATGACCGGTCGTGAGTTGAAGCCACACGATCGTACCGTTGACGTAACCATCCGTCGTATTCGTAAACATTTCGAATCTACGCCTGATACGCCGGAAATCATCGCCACGATCCATGGTGAAGGCTATCGTTTCTGCGGTGACCTCCAGGAGTAATCCTCACATCACGCAGTAAAGAACGGCGCATTTGCGCCGTTTTTTTTTATTAATGCCACGGCATAATCGGCACCGCGCTAATCGCGTTTTTCGGTGAGCCTTCCACGACTTTGTCCGAGTAGGCCAGATAAGCCAGGGTGTTACGCTTCGCATCATAAAAACGGACCACCTGTAGCTTTTTGAACACCAGCGAGGTCCGTTTCTGGAATACAACGTCGCCCTGCGCTTTGCCGTTTTTAATTTTGTCACTCAATTCCACCGGTCCAACCTGCTGGCAGGAGATGGCCGCGTCAGACGTGTCTTCAGCCAGCCCCAGGCCGCCTTTAATCCCGCCGGTCTTCGCCCGGCTGACATAGCAGGTGACGTTTTTAACGTCCGGATCGTCAAACGCCTCCACCACAATTTTGTGGTCCGGCCCAAACATTTTAAACACGGTATCCACGGAGCCAATTTGCTCCGCCTGCGCCACGCGCCCTGCCATCAGCGCCAGTGCTGCAAAGACTAAAACCTTGTATTTCATATTGTTACCATTCATAAAAAATTACGCTGAGCGATTATTCAACAGGTTAGATAAAAATGTAGCAAGATCACAGGATTAGAATATATCCGCACATAAATCACCATAAAAAGCATTTATGCGCAAAAAAAACACTGAATGCTAAAACGTCAAAAAATGCTATTATCCGCTAACCTGTAAACAGGCACCTGCGGCAGTTTTAAGGATGAGGATAGTATATGGATCAGGCTGGAATTATTCGCGACCTGCTCACCTGGCTGGAAGGTCATCTCGACCAGCCATTGTCACTGGATAATGTGGCGGCAAAAGCAGGCTATTCCAAGTGGCATCTGCAAAGGATGTTCAAGGATGTCACCGGTCATGCTATCGGTGCCTATATTCGCGCACGTCGTTTATCAAAGTCTGCTGTTGCGTTGCGCCTGACCGCGCGACCAATCCTTGATATTGCCCTGCAATATCGTTTCGATTCACAGCAAACTTTCACCCGCGCCTTTAAAAAGCAGTTCTCGTTAACGCCAGCGCTTTATCGCCGCTCGCCGGACTGGAGCTCCTTTGGTATGCGTCCGCCGCTGCGTCTGGGCGAGTTTGCGATGCCAAAATATGAAATCATCACCCTGCCAGAAACGCACCTGGTCGGCACCACGCAGAGCTACTCCTGTTCCCTTGAGCAGATCTCCGAGTTCCGCCATCAGATGCGCGTTCAGTTCTGGCGCGAATTTTTAAGCCATGCTCCGGCGATCCCGCCGATTCTGTATGGTTTGAACGAAACGCATCCAAGCCAGGAAAAAGATGACGAGCAGGAGGTGTTCTATACCACGGCGCTGACGCCTGATATGGCGAACGGTTACATTCATGGCTCGAAGCCTGTCGTGCTGGAAGGCGGCGAGTATGTGATGTTCTCATACGAAGGTTTAGGAACGGGCGTTCAGGAGTTCATCCTGACCGTTTACGGGACCTGCATGCCGATGCTGAATCTGAATCGCCGTAAAGGTCAGGACATTGAGCGCTACTATCCGGCGCAAGATGCTAAACCGGAAGAAGGCCCTATCAATCTGCGTATGGAATTCCTGATTCCGGTACGTCGTTAACGCTGCAATTCGTCCAGTGCAGGGGCATCAAGATGCGAAATGTCCCCTGCCATCTCAACCACCCACCCCGATGCCAGCCAGGCACTTTCCTGATAGTCGATACGGGAAATGGAACAGTTGCGCAGACGCAAACGGCGTTCGGCGTAAGCCGGCAGTCCCAGAATGGTGCTCACCAGACAACCCAGCGCGATACCGTGGCTCACCAGCAGCGGTCGGCTACCTGCCGGGAGTTTCAGGCACTCGGCCAGCGCGGCATGCATGCGCACGCTCAGCTCCTGCATGGATTCACCCTCAGGGATGCGACCATCTTCAGTGCCGTTCACCAGCGTGCGGCGCCAGCCTTCTTCGGTTTCCGTCAGCGTATCGATAGGACGTTTTTCCAGCACGCCCATATCCAGCTCGCGCAGACGCGGTTCGAGGGTCACGTCGCAGCCACAGGCATCGGCGATGATGCGTGCCGTCTGCTGTGTGCGGCCTAAATCACTGGAGATGACGTGAGTGATGCCCAGCGTTCTGGCACGCTCCGCCACCTGCCACGCTTGCTGCACACCTTTGTCGGTGAGAGGACTGTCTGACTGGCCTTGAATACGTCGCTCGGCGTTCCACTGCGTTTCACCGTGGCGAACAAGGTATACCTGTAACATGCTTTTTTTCCGTTATACTGCGATGAATTTTTTAAATCGAGCTTAATTATGCACCATGTTGTCTCTGCTACCACCAATCCTGCCAAAATTCAGGCAATTCTAAGGGCATTTGAAGAGATCTTTGGCGAAGGATCCTGCCATATTGACGCCGTCGGCGTCGAGAGCGGTGTGCCGGAACAGCCGTTTGGCAGCGAGGAAACACGCGCTGGCGCACGAAATCGCGTGGCGAATGCAAAAGCCGCCGCGCCAGACGCTGACTTCTGGGTCGCGATTGAAGCTGGTATCGACGAAGGAGCGACCTTCAGCTGGGTTGTCATCGAAAGCCGCGAGCAGCGCGGCGAAGCGCGTTCTGCCACGCTGCCGCTGCCGGAGGTCATACTGGAGAAAGTCCGCGCGGGTGAGGCGCTGGGGCCGGTAATGTCGCACTATACCGGCATTGATGAGATTGGTCGTAAAGAGGGAGCGATTGGCGTCTTTACCGCGGGCAAGCTCACCCGTTCGAGCGTTTACCACCAGGCCGTTATTCTGGCGTTAAGTCCGTTCCATAACGCGATTTATCGTTAAGTCTGTAGGCCGGATAAGGCGAAGCCGTCATCCGGCGTTTTTCAGCAATACCGCTTCCAGCCACTGACGCAGTTCAACCGGCGCCGACTTCAGGCTGTTTGAACCACGGGTAATGGTCGCGATGCCCGCGCCCAGCTCGTTTTTCAGCTCGCGCTGGCTCATTTCGCCGCGCAGCAGTTCCTCAATAATGCGTACCCGCGTGCCCAGCGCTTCGCGTTCATCGGGCGTCAGCATCAGCTGTAGCAACGGTAAATGCAGATCTTTGTCGTAAGACTGGCGGAGCAACTCCACAAAACGAAGCCACTCCTGATGACGCTGTTCGGCCATGGCCGAGGAATACGGGGAATGCTGGGTCATGTTATGCTGCCTCTTGTACTCATTAGCGAGTACAGCATAACACAACCCGCGCCGATCAGTAACGTCTCTGCCACTCGGCATCGCTCATCAGGGTATCTTTCTGCCCCATGAAGTAGCGATAGTAGGCGTCATAGGCCAGCACGTTCTTCACATAGCCGCGCGTTTCCGAGAACGGAATGCTCTCGACAAACGCCACGGCGTCGATACGCCCTGCGCTGTTACCAAGCCATGTCCGCACGCGGCCTGGCCCGGCGTTGTACGCCGCTGACGCGAAGATACGGTTATTACCGAACTGCTGATAGACGTACTGCAAGTAGCTGGTACCGATGTTGATGTTGGTCTCCGGATCCAGCAGCTGGGACGGGCTGCTGTAGCCTGGAATATTAAACATCTTCACCGTGTGCGTCGCGGTGCCCGGCATAATCTGCATCAGGCCGCTGGCACCCACTGGTGAACGCACTTTCGGGTTCCAGGCGCTCTCCTGACGGGCAATGGCCATCGCGTAGCTTTGCGGAATATCTTTGCCGCTGGTGTAGCGATCGAACAGATCCTTATAAGCCAGCGGGAAACGCTCTTCGAGATGATCCCAGAGTTTGCCGGCGATCGTCGCCTGCACGCTCAGATCCCACCAGCGATTATCAAACGCATAGCGGGCAAGCTGCGCTTTCTCTTCAGTGGTACGGCTGGTGACCAGATTCGCCCATTCGCTGCGCGCGGTATTATCCAGATTCCAGTACATCAGCTCGCGCACGCGCGCCATTTCCGGCCCCTGCGTCAGCGCCGGGTTCGCGTTGGCTGGCGCTTTGTCGATCTTCAGGGTGTACTCCTCGCCCAGACGCTGCGCCGCCGCCATCGGGTAGAATCCGCGCTGCTGCATCAGGGAGTGGAGGATCTCTTTGGCTTCATCGTCACGACCACGTTCCAGCAGCAGGTCTGCCTGCCAGTAACGCCATTCATCTTTCTCTTTGGCATCCATCGGCAGACGCGCCAGCCAGGTATTGAGGCCACGACGATCGCCCGTTCCCAGCGCCATGCGCACGCGACGCTCCACCAGCGAGACAGAGTTTGAACGCATCACCGCATCATCACGCCAGCGCGCCTGTTCGTCGGTGACATCTGTTCCCATCAGTCGCCATGCCACGATATCGCGCAGCTCCTGAGTTTGATCGTCATTAAGCTGCTGGGCCTGCACCAGCTGCGGGATCATCAGCCTGGCGTTTTCCACATCATCACGCGCCACGCTGGCAAAGGCCACCGCCGCCATCTGGCGGGTAAAATCGGTCGCGCCGGTGGTACGCGCAAACGTCAGGACGGTGTTCGGATCGTTTGCCAGGCCGATAACGGCAGAAGCAATGGTCTGATAATCCGCCGGCATTTGCCCCGCCAGCACGGTGACCAGCCGCGTGTTCCCGGCCTTCATAGCCAGGCGGATGCGTTCGAGGTAGGAGAGCGGATCCTGCTGCCCCGACGCGCGCCAGGCGCTGAAAAGCGGATCGCAGGCGTTGGGCTGACTTTTGCCCGTCAGCCACAGCTCTTTTGCGCCGGCCCACGCTTCTTCCTGCTGGCCGGTAGCCCATTTCGCGTAATAGTAATTACACTGCGCTTCCGTCGCGCCCGGCTTGTCCGGGCTGAAGGCCAGCAGGCCGCGCCAGTCTTCGCGACGGGCAAGCTCGTTCACGAACCGGGACTTCAGGGTGCGCGCAGGCGGCAGGGTCGGGTTCGCCTGAATGAAGTTATTCACGGTGACGGTCGGTTGATTCATGAGATCGTCCGTGATCTGGCGATACTCCAGATACGGATACAGCGGATAATCCTTCAGCGTCGGCATCAGCGCCTGCACGGTATCCATCTGCCTGTTGTCCCATGCCTGCTTAATCTGGGCATAGCGGCTACGTTGTTCGTCCAGTGAATCGGCATGCACCGCCTGGCTTACCGCCATTACGCATACGCTGGCAGCCAGCAGACGCCAGACCACCCGTTTGGCTTTTTCCACAAGCTCTTCCTCATTGTTTTTCGTCAGTTGCAGCGTCTTGCCACGTCAAAGTTACATCAACTTATGCTAACCAGGCATCCCACAACGCGCCACGTCATGGACACTTTTTTACCTTTCTTGCGCGTTTTAACACTCCCGACGTTCCTGGCTGGGATTAGGGCGTGAAAAAGGCTACACTTCGAGGCTGAAATTCATTCTCATCACGATAAAAGAGGCGAAGTCCAACGTGGCTCAATTCGTTTATACCATGCATCGTGTCGGCAAAGTTGTCCCGCCGAAACGTCATATTCTTAAAAATATCTCGCTGAGCTTCTTCCCGGGCGCAAAAATCGGTGTTCTGGGTCTCAACGGTGCCGGTAAGTCCACCCTGCTGCGCATCATGGCCGGCATCGATACAGACATCGAAGGTGAAGCCCGTCCGCAGCCTGGCATTAAGATCGGCTACCTGCCGCAGGAACCTCAGCTGAACCCGGAGCACACCGTGCGTGAATCCGTTGAAGAAGCGGTATCCGAGGTGGTTAACGCCCTGAAAGGTCTGGATGAAGTGTATGCCAAATACGCCGAGCCGGATGCGGACTTCGACAAACTGGCCGCTCAGCAGGGCAAATATGAGGAAATTATCCAGGCGCACGATGGTCACAACCTGAACGTGCAGCTGGAGCGCGCGGCTGATGCCCTGCGTCTGCCAGACTGGGATGCGAAAATCGCAAACCTGTCCGGTGGTGAACGCCGCCGTGTGGCGCTGTGCCGCCTGCTGCTGGAAAAACCAGACATGCTGCTGCTCGACGAACCGACCAACCACCTGGATGCCGAATCCGTGGCGTGGCTGGAGCGCTTCCTGCATGACTTCGAAGGCACCGTGGTAGCGATTACCCACGACCGTTACTTCCTCGACAACGTTGCGGGCTGGATCCTGGAGCTGGACCGCGGCGAAGGTATTCCGTGGGAAGGCAACTACTCCTCCTGGCTGGAGCAGAAAGACCAGCGTCTGGCGCAGGAAGCGTCTCAGGAAGCCGCCCGCCGTAAGTCTATTGAGAAAGAGCTGGAGTGGGTGCGTCAGGGCGCGAAAGGCCGTCAGTCTAAGGGCAAAGCCCGTCTGGCACGCTTCGAAGAGCTGAACAACACCGAATACCAGAAACGTAACGAAACCAACGAACTGTTTATTCCACCTGGAGCTCGTCTGGGGGATAAAGTGGTTGAAGTGACTAACCTGCGTAAGTCCTACGGCGACCGCGTGCTGATCGACGATCTGACCTTCTCCGTTCCGAAAGGCGCTATCGTCGGCATCATCGGTCCGAACGGCGCGGGTAAATCCACCCTGTTCCGCATGATGTCTGGTCAGGAACAGCCTGACAGCGGCTCTATCACCCTGGGTGAGACCGTGAAGCTGGCCTCCGTTGACCAGTTCCGCGACGCGATGGACAACAGCAAAACCGTGTGGGAAGAAGTCTCCGGCGGTCTGGATATCATGCGTATCGGCAACACCGAGATGCCAAGCCGCGCCTATGTTGGCCGCTTTAACTTCAAGGGCACCGACCAGGGCAAACGCGTGGGCGAGCTGTCCGGCGGTGAGCGCGGTCGTCTGCACCTGGCAAAACTGCTCCAGGTTGGCGGCAACGTTCTGCTGCTCGATGAACCCACCAACGACCTGGACATCGAAACCCTGCGCGCACTGGAAAACGCCCTGCTGGAGTTCCCGGGCTGCGCGATGGTTATCTCGCACGACCGCTGGTTCCTGGACCGTATCGCGACCCACATCCTGGACTACCAGGACGAAGGTAAGGTGGAGTTCTTCGAAGGTAACTTCACCGAATACGAAGAGTACAAGAAACGCACGCTGGGCGCAGACGCGCTGGAGCCGAAGCGTATTAAGTACAAGCGTATTGCGAAATAAAAGCAAAACGGCAACTTCGGTTGCCGTTTTTTATGTTTGTTCCCTCTCCCCATGGGAAAGGGCCAGGGTGAGGGCATCAGGCCGCACAAAATCACCCGCCCACGTAATACCGCTTCACCTCATCAAACTGCATCGCAAAGTCGATATAGCTCATCAGCGCAGGCGAATTGAGCTTACGGCTCGGGTAGGCCAGCCAGAGATCGTTTCCCTCAACGCTCCACGCCGACAGCACCTTCACCAGCGCGCCCTTTTCGATCTTATCTTCCAGCAGGAATGCGGGTAACAGCGTGATCCCCGCCCCGGCAATGGCGCATTCCCTGGCGTACACCAGATTATCCGTCATATGAGCGTTATCCGGCAGGTAGCGGTAATCCTCATTCTCGCTTCGCAGAAGCCACTCCGACCATGCCCGGTGCGTAATGCAGCGATGCTCCACCAGCTGTCGGGGATGAATTAACGGCTCCCGGCGTGCCAGGTAGTCGGGCGAGGCCAGCATGTAGCGCGGACAGTGCCCAATCATGCGGCCAATCAGGGAAGAATCCTGCGGTTTGCCGGTGCGCAGCGCCACGTCAAAGCCAGACTCGACCAGATCCACCACGTCGTCTGAGATCGACACATCCAGTGACACGTCCGGATAGCGAAGCTGGAACTCGGCATTCATATGCGCCAGCAGCGTCGCGCCAATTCCTGCCGGACAGGTGATCCGCAGCCGCCCGCTGGGGTTTTCTCGCAGCCGCTGAATGGCATACTCCGCGCGCTCGCTGGCCGCCAGCATCTCGCGACAGTGCACCAGATAGTGCTCGCCCGCAAACGTCAGGCTTATTCTGCGCGTCGTGCGATTCAACAGACGGATCCCCACCTGCTGCTCCAGCTGGCTAATACGCTGGCTGACGCTGGATTTTGGCAGTTCCGCCTTCTGCGCCGCCGCGGTAAAGCTGCCCATCTCGGCCACCAGCGCAAACAGTGCCATATCCTGAAGCTGTTTAAACATGATTGTTCACTCTGTACGAACGCTGAGTTCTGGATTGTCCATCTTATCATGCGGCTGACCACTTAATAGACTAGCCTCAACAAAACGAATGCCATTGAGGAGCACACCATGTCAGTGAAAGCCATTGCCGTTAACCCAGAAAATCCCTCCACCTTCGTTGAAATCACCCCGCCGATGCCGCAGCCCGGCGAACACGATCTGCTGGTGGAGGTGAAAGCCGTCTCCGTAAACCCGGTGGACACCAAGGTACATGCAGGCATTGCTAAAAGCGGGCTGAAGGAGCCGCGCATTCTCGGGTGGGATGCCAGCGGGATCGTAAAAGCCGTTGGGGCTGGCGTCACCGGATTCAAACCGGGTGACGAAGTGTGGTACGCGGGGGATATCACCCGACCGGGCAGCAATACCACACATCAGCTGATCGATGCGCGCATTGTCGGGCACAAGCCTGCAAGCCTTGACTGGGCCGCCGCGGCTGCACTGCCGCTGACGGCGCTCACCGCGTGGGAAGGCCTGTTTGAACGGCTGAAGATTCAGGATGCCGACGCAGATAAAACGCTGCTGATTATTGGCGGCGCGGGCGGGGTGGGATCGCTGGCGATCCCGTTTGCGAAGCACAACAGCAAGGTAAAGGTGATCGCAACGGCGTCCCGTGAAGATTCCGCCCGGTGGTGCCGCGATCGCGGTGCAGATGTGGTGGTGAACTACCGCGATCTGAAAGGCGAACTGGCGAAGCACGGGCTGACCTTTGTGGATTACATTTTCATCCTCAACGACACCGACGGGCACTGGGATGCGGTCAGCGACCTGATTGCACCGCAGGGGCATATCTGTTCCATCGTTGAGAATGAACATCCGCTGAACCAGGACAAGCTGAAGTCCAAATCCGCCGCGCTGCACTGGGAATTTATGTACACCCGCAGCATGTATCAGACGGCGGATATGGCGCGTCAGGGAGAGATCCTGGACGAAGTCGCGAAGCTGGTGGATAACGGCGTAGTGGAAAGTTCGCTCAGCGAAACGCTGCACGGGCTAAGCGTGGAAAGCATTACCGAAGCGCACCGCAAGGTGCTGGAGGGGCATATGCGTGGGAAGGTGGTGGTTGAGTATTGATTGGACTGATTCCCTTACCCTGGCCCTCTCCTAAAGGGAGAGGGTGATTAAAGTCCCCTCTCCCTTTGGGAGAGGGTTAGGGTGAGGGGTAAATCTTTTACCCCTGCTCCCCCATCATCTCCTTCACCAGCTCGACGCAGCGCAGGAAACGGGTGTCGTAGTCCGACTCTTCCACATGGACAAACTCAACGTTGTTCTCGTTAAGCATCTCTACCAGCATGGTCTGGAACTCACGCCTGTCCACGGAGCTGCCCAGGCTGCGCATGCCGTCGGCCACCCATGGGGTGTTGTTTTCCAGCAGGATCACCAGGTCAAAGCGGTATTCGTCAATCAGCGCCTGCACAAACGGGTGCTCGCGCCCCTCGTACTTTTTGCAGAACGCCTGCGTGGTGACGAAATCGGTATCAATAAAGGCGACTTTATTGGCGTATTTCACCGCGAAATCAATGTACTGGGCATGACCGAGCGCGATTTTATCGTAGTCGGAATACTGCAACGCCATCTCGTCGCCGCCAAGGTGTGAAAAGACATAATCGCGGCCATACTCCCACGCGCTGGTGGTGTTGAAGATGTTCGCCAGCTTATTGACCAGCGTCGATTTCCCGCTCGACTCGCCGCCGAGGATCGCCACCGTACGCACGAAGAACGGCTTCACCTCGGTCGGGATGTAGTCCCAGTAACGGAACGGGTTCTCGCGAATCTGCGCCCCGCTGATGTTCATGAAGGTGCGTTTAGGATCGATCAGCACCGTCTCGATACCCAGATGCTCGCGGAACTGCGGCGCGTCGGACTCTTCAGAGGTGTAGATCCAGTTAGGCGCAATGCCCTTCTCTTCCATAAACGCTTTGATGCCGTTGCTCCACACGTCCCAGCCGTGCGGATACGGCTCCATGCCCTCTTCGTTAAAGGCATGAATACGAATATTTTTCTGATATTTAAAGGTCTGAAGCAGCCAGCGCAGGCGGTCCGGCACGGTGGGCTGCTGCGACATGGCGCTGTCTTCAAACAGCTGGCGATCGCGGGTTTCATCATAACCCATGATGATATGCAGCTCGTCGACCTGGCTACAGGCGCGCTGGATCAGATAGATATGCCCGGTATGCAGCGGGTAGAACTTACCGAACACCACGCCAATGTTCTTTTGCATCCGCGGAAATTCAAGCCCCAGAAAACGGTGCAGCGCTTCCAGCTTCTGCGCGCTGGGGCTTTTGATTTTGGCGTTCAGCAGTTGGCTCAGGTAGCCCTTGGTCATGCCGCTGGCGTCCGCCACCTGCTGCAACGTGCAGCCCTTCTGGCGGATAGCGGTCTTGATGTAGTCAAATGATGACATAAATTACGGTGCCTCCTGCAAAATCGAATACGTAATTATAAGTCGTCAAAGACATTTAACGCATCTGCGAGTTTTTTAACGCCAAAAACCTGCATCCCTTCCGGAATTTTTTTCGGCACGTTGGCGGCCGGAACAATCGCGCGGCGGAAGCCATGTTTTGCCGCTTCGGAGATACGCTCCTGACCGCTCGGCACCGGGCGGATCTCGCCGGCCAGCCCTACCTCACCAAATACCACCAGATCCTGCGGCAACGGTCTGTCGCGCAGGCTGGAGACCATTGCCAGCAGCAGCGCCAGGTCCGCGCTGGTTTCCGTAACCTTCACCCCACCAACCACATTGACGAACACATCCTGATCCGCCATTTGCAGACCGCCGTGACGGTGCAGCACCGCCAGCAGGATCGCCAGACGGTTCTGTTCCAGACCGACCGCCACGCGCCGCGGGTTGCCCATCATTGAGTGATCCACCAGCGCCTGAATTTCAACCAGCAGCGGACGCGTTCCTTCCCACAGCACCATCACCGAACTCCCGGACGTGATCTCGTCGCCACGGCTCAGGAAGATGGCCGACGGGTTGCTGACTTCGCGAAGCCCCTGCTCGGTCATGGCAAACACGCCAAGTTCATTCACCGCGCCGAAGCGGTTTTTATGGCTGCGCAGGGTACGAAAACGGGAATCCGCATCGCCATCGAGCATTACCGAGCAGTCGATACAGTGTTCAAGCACTTTCGGTCCCGCCAGCGAGCCGTCTTTGGTCACATGACCAACCATCACAATCGCCACGCCGCGCGTTTTGGCAAAGCGCGTCAGGTAGGCCGCGGTTTCACGCACCTGCGCCACGCTTCCCGGTGACGACTGAATGTCAGCCATATGCATCACCTGAATGGAGTCGATCACCATCAGCTTCGGCTGCTCTTCTTCGGCGATCATGCAGATCTGCTCGATGCTGGTTTCCGACAGCATATTCAGATTGCCGGTCGGCAGGCCGAGGCGGTGCGCGCGCATCGCCACCTGCTGGAGTGATTCTTCCCCCGTGACGTACAGGGTTTTCATCTGTTCGGCGAGCTTGCAGAGCGTTTGCAGCAGCAGGGTCGATTTACCCGCGCCCGGGTTACCGCCGATGAGTATAGCGCTGCCCGGCACTACGCCACCGCCGAGCACGCGGTCAAATTCTTTGAATCCGGTTGAGAAGCGCGGCAGCGCCTCAAGGCTGATATCCGAAAGTTTTTGTACCTTCGACACGCCTGCATTGCCCGCATAGCCGCTCAGCCGTTCATTGCGGGCCACGCTCGGCGAAGCCGCCACACCACGCACTTCGGTGATGGTGTTCCAGGCATGACAGGCGCTGCATTGCCCCTGCCAGCGCGGATAATCCGCACCACATTCATTACAGACAAATGCGCGTTTTGGAGCTTTCGCCACGGTTTACCTCGTTATTTTTGATTAATGCTGCCGGAGAGAATACAGAACACCCCCATCAGATCAGCATGACGGATAGTGACTTCCGTCTTTTCATTCACTTTCGGTTTGGCATGGTAGGCAATACCCAGCCCGGCAACTTTGATCATCGGCAGATCGTTCGCGCCATCGCCGATGGCGACGGTCTGCTCGACCGGGATGGCATATTTCTCTGCCAGACGCGTCAGCGTATTGGCTTTGTACTGCGCATCCACGATGTGGCCGATGACCTGTCCGGTGAGTTTGCCGTCCATGATCTCCAGCTCGTTTGCCACCACGGTGGTCAGACGCAGCTTGTCACGCAGGTAGTCGGCAAAGAAGGTGAACCCGCCGGAGGCAATCGCCACTTTCCAGCCGAGCGTCTCCAGCTTGAGTACCAGCTGCGTAAGCCCAGGCATCAGGGGCAGTTCATCGCGCACCTGACGCAAAATGTTAGCATCGGCCCCCTTCAGGGTCGCCACGCGCTGTCTCAGGCTGGCGGTGAAATCCAGCTCGCCGCGCATCGCGCGCTCGGTGACTTCCGCCACCAGCTCTCCGCTGCCCGCCAGTTTAGCAATCTCGTCAATACACTCGATCTGAATGGCGGTGGAGTCCATGTCCATTACCAGCAGGCCGGGCGTTTTCAGGTGCGGAATTTTGCCGAGGGGAGCAACGTCCAGCCCGGCGTCGTGCGCCAGACGCGTGGCGCGCTGCGTCAGGGAACCCGCCAGGCGAATGACCTGATAATCTTCCACACACCAGGCCGCAACGATGACCATCGCTGCGCCCAGTTTGGTTTGATACTGGGTGAGGCGTTGCTTATCCAGGCCGCGTCCGTACAGCAGCCAGCCGCTACGGCCAGCGTGGTAATCGAGAGGCATCACCTCATCGCCACTTAAAGAGAGCGGCAATCCTGGCCATAAAGAGACATCCGTTGGCAGGTCGCACCAGGTAATGTTCGGCATTGAAGCTCCTGTAATTTCGTTCGCGCCGGAAGGTTCCAGAGGGAAAATAACGCATGAGGCTACCCTGTAACCATCACTTCTGGCAACATTAAGCCGTAAATTTTAAGCAGGTGGAATATGGCTCGCGCAAAACTGAAATTCCGGCTTCATCGCGCCGTGATTGTCCTGATCTGTCTCGCACTATTAGTGGCGCTGATGCAGGGGGCATCCTGGTTTAGCCAGAATCACCAACGACAGCGTAACCCGCAGTTTGAGGAGCTGGCCCGGACGCTGGCGCACCAGGTGACGCTCAACGTTGCGCCGTCTATGCGCACCGAAACGCCGGATGATAAGCGAATAGCCCAGGTATTGCGCCAGCTTACGGAAAACAGCCGCATTCTGGATGCGGGCGTGTACGATGAACAGGGCGACCTGATTGCCCGCGCGGGTGAGCATGTCGACGTGCGCGACAGGCTGGCGCTGGACGGCAAAAAAGCCGGTGGTTATTTCAACCAACAAATCGTCGAACCCATTCAGGGCAAGAATGGTCCGCTCGGCTATTTACGTCTGACACTCGACACCCACACCCTGCCAACCGAAGCCAAACAGGTGGATAACACCACCAATATTTTGCGCCTGATGCTGCTGCTCTCACTGGCGATTGGCGTGGTACTGGCACGTACGTTGCTCCAGGGCAAGCGCACCCGCTGGCAGCAGTCACCGTTCCTGTTAACCGCCAGCAAGTCGGTTCCCGAAGAGGAAGAGAGCGAGAAGAAAGAATAGTGATAAAGTAGGCGGATGATTCGGAAAAGGAACTCTGCCATGTCGACGTTACGCCTGCTAATCTCTGACTCTTACGATCCCTGGTTTAACCTGGCGGTAGAAGAGTGCATCTTCCGCCAGATGCCTGCCACCCAGCGCGTCCTGTTTCTCTGGCGCAACGCTGATACGGTCGTTATTGGCCGCGCGCAAAATCCGTGGAAAGAGTGTAACACCCGCCGTATGGAAGAGGACAACGTCCGCCTGGCGCGCCGCAGCAGCGGCGGCGGTGCGGTATTCCACGATCTGGGCAATACCTGCTTTACCTTTATGGCGGGCAAGCCGGAATACGACAAAACCATCTCGACCTCCATTGTGCTTAATGCGCTCAATTCGCTCGGCGTGACGGCTGAAGCCTCGGGACGTAACGATCTGGTGGTCAAAACGCCCGATGGCGACCGCAAGGTATCCGGCTCTGCCTATCGCGAAACGATGGATCGGGGATTCCACCACGGCACATTATTGCTGAATGCCGATCTGAGCCGTCTGGCTAACTACCTTAATCCAGATAAGAAAAAGCTACAGGCTAAGGGTATTACCTCCGTGCGCGGGCGCGTGGCGAATCTGGTGGAACTGCTGCCCGGGATTACTCATGAGCAGATTTGCGATGCGATCCGTGAAGCCTTCTTCGAACATTACGGTGAGCGGGTAGAAGCTGAAGTGATCTCCCCTGACAAAACACCGGACCTGCCCAACTTCGCGGAAACCTTTGCGCGCCAGAGCAGCTGGGAGTGGAACTTCGGCCAGGCACCGGCCTTTTCACACCTGCTGGACGAACGGTTTACCTGGGGCGGAGTGGAGCTGCACTTTGACGTGGAGAAGGGCCATATTACCCGCACGCAGGTCTTTACGGATAGTCTCAATCCTGCACCGCTGGAGGCGCTGGCCGCACGTTTACAGGGCTGTCTGTACCATGCAGACAGTCTGCAACAGGCGTGCGAAGCGCTGTGGGTGGATTTCCCGGACCACGAGCGGGAGCTACGGGATCTCTCCCAATGGATCGCTGGCGCGGTGCGTTAATAAAAACACATAAGGGAAGTGAATACGCTTCCCTTATTCCTGAAAATTAACACATGTATATAAATAAACAGGGAACATACACAAAATATATATTTATAGCTTATATATTAAGGGGAATTACATTCAAAAATTAACACTCCTTAATGTAAAGTTAGCTTTTCCTCTAGAATAATAGACAGCAAGAAATAGTTTTTCTATTTCTTCTCCACACGTCTGTTTCGAACGTTAAGGATTAACGATGAAAAAAATCATTATTGCAACCGCTGTTGCAATGACCCTCTCTGCGACTGCACATGCCGACTCTACTGCGGTATTAAAATTAAAAGGCGTATTAACCAACAACGCCTGTACCCCAACGCTGAGCGATGGCGCTGTCGTTGATTTCGGCACTAAATATATCAGCTCGCTCTCCGCAACGGCAGATAACCAGCTGGGTTATAAAGATATTTCTCTGACTATCAACTGCTCTGCCGCAACGAAAGTAGCGTGGTCCATTACCGATGATCACGCAGATTCAATGAAGAAAATGACCATCGATAACGCCACTTTCGCGGGCGATCAGGCATGGAGTTCAACTAACCAGTACGGCGTAGGTAAAACGGCTGGCGGCGTCAATATCGGCGCTTACTCCGTGGGTATGAATTCGAATGTAACCGTAGATGGAAACGTCAAAGCATTAGGTTATTCTGCGATAGCAGATGATCCAATGTGGTTACTTGCGAATACGGGTTCGCAGCTCGTCACTCATAGTGACGGTTCTATCCAGTATAGCGCACTAAATAGCAGTGATCGGACGTTGGTTCCCTTTATGAATGCCGTATTCCCGCTGCGCGTTGCGCTGGCGGTGCAGAAAACTGACACCCTGGCAATTACCGACGATACCCCGATCGACGGCCAGGCCACCATCACTTTGCATTATCTGTAACTGGCTCATTTCGCTTGTGAACTGAGCGTGATGGCCTGCATTTGTTAAGGAACAACAATGAAAAAGATTTTAGTTGCCACTGCCGTTGCGCTGGCCCTCTCCGCGACTGCCGCTAACGCCGCCTCTACCGCCGTACTGAAAGTGACCGGTTTACTCTCCGTTGCCGCCTGCACCCCGCAGTTAAGCGGCGGCGGCGAGGTGGATTATGGTCTTATCCACCTGGCGGATCTCTCCGCGACCAGCGTTAACCAGTTGGGTCAGAAAGATATCTCCCTGACCATCACCTGCCCGGTAGCCACTAAAGCTGGCTGGACCATCAGCGATGACCGCGCAGACACCCATCCGGGTGCTTCTGTGATCACCATTAACACCGCAGACGCGGCGGGCGGCAACGTTTCCGACACCACCCAGTCCTACGGCGTGGGCAAAACCGCGGGCGGCGTGAAAATTGGCGCTTACTCCATCTTTGCTGATGTGGCGAACGTCACCGCCGACGGCGTGAAATCAGACGTTATCTCCGGTACCGTGGACAGCCCGTCCTGGCAGAAAACCGCTACCGGTATCATCAAAAACGCCAACATGGAAATGATGACCGTGGCCGCTTCCGGCACCACTGCGCCGCTGCCTTTCACGACCGCAGTATTTCCGCTGAAAACCTCCCTGGCGATTCAGAATACCGCGGCCCTCGCGATTACCGATGATACCAACCTGGATGGTCAGGCCACGATTACCGTTAAATATCTCTGATTATCAACCCGATAAAGTGTGAACTATGCCTCCTCTTAACAGAGGAGGTATTTTGTCAGGTTAAAGGATTAATCTTGATGTCAGTTGAATCCACGATCGCTCAGTGCGCCATTGCCGCACCGTTATTATTCTCTGCTCTCTTTGCTCAGGCGTATGCCGCCGGAATGGTGCCAGAAACCACGCTGCTGGTTATTGAAGAGTCGACTCACAGCGGCACCATGAACGTAAAAAATACCGACACCTTCCCGGCCCTGATCTATACCATCATTGTCGATCTTCCTGACGATACAGGCGTGACGTTAAACGCGTGACCCTTGAGGCTATCCCGCCGAAAAACACCGATAAACATATGTGGATCGGCTTTAACCTGAGTCAGGATCTGCCCAACGGCATCAAGAACATTTCTGTCGCCCATACAGCCTTCAGGGAGCTGGATTTCAAAGTACTGAATACCCGTCGCGTAATGCTCGAAGTGAAACGTGCAGACGGCTCGTGACTGTCAAAAGGGACCAGTATCGTAGATGAGAAAAACAACTACCTGGTCAGCGCGGTGGACAGCGGGCGCGTTTTTGTCACTGATATGTCCAATAGCCCGGCACTTTATGCCGTTGACGATAATATGCAGCGCATCTGCCGCATCGATTAATCCCTGAGTGAGACTCAGGACAAAGAATCGTTTTATGAAACTGCTAAAGGAGTCTGTAAATGAAACACCTGGGTAAACATTTACTGATGACTTTTTCGCTAATGGCTACGCTTTTTACGCCTGCCTCGTGGTCCGCCGATGAGTGCCTGCTCACCCTCACCCCGGTGCTGAGTGACCGCCAGTTTAATTACGTAGGTGATACGGTGACGCTGGAAAGCAATTTGATGTGGGAAGTGTTGACGAAGTAAGCACCATAGGGGGCAAACCTGCCCCCCTGAAGAAAACGAAATTACTCTTTATCGCCCAGCAGAACGGATTCCAGCGCGATTTTGATCATGTCGTTGAAGGTGGTCTGACGCTCGGCAGCGGTAGTCTGCTCGTGAGTACGGATATGGTCAGACACGGTGCAAATAGTCAGCGCTTTCGCACCGAATTCAGCCGCCACGCCGTAGATACCGGCCGCTTCCATTTCAACACCCAGAATGCCGTATTTTTCCATCACGTCGAACATGTCGCCTTCTGGCGAGTAGAACAGATCGGCAGAGAACAGGTTGCCCACGCGCGCGTCTACGCCCAGCGCTTTTGCCGCGTCAACCGCGTTACGCACCATGTCAAAGTCAGCAATGGCCGCAAAGTCATGATCTTTAAAGCGGATGCGGTTAACTTTAGAGTCGGTGCACGCGCCCATGCCGATCACCACGTCACGCAGCTTAACGTCCATGCGAACCGCGCCGCAGGAGCCGACACGGATGATTTTCTTCACGCCGAAATCGGTGATCAGCTCTTTGGTGTAGATGGAGCAGGATGGGATACCCATGCCGTGACCCATCACGGAGATTTTGCGGCCTTTATAGGTACCGGTGAAGCCCAGCATCCCGCGCACGTTGTTCACTTCACGCACGTCTTCGAGGAAGGTTTCTGCAATGTGCTTCGCGCGCAGCGGGTCGCCCGGCATCAATACGACGTCAGCGAAATCACCCATTTCTGCATTAATGTGAGGAGTTGCCATCTTCAGTTCCTTTTACATTGTTGTTTTTGCCGGGTGGAGGCTGCGCCTTACCC
Source organism: Enterobacter cloacae complex sp. 677-3DZ2D5B (assembly GCF_004136695.1). Classification (NCBI taxonomy): domain Bacteria; kingdom Pseudomonadati; phylum Pseudomonadota; class Gammaproteobacteria; order Enterobacterales; family Enterobacteriaceae; genus Enterobacter; species Enterobacter cloacae complex sp. 677-3DZ2D5B. The sequence continues at coordinate 227,899 of NZ_QFLS01000004.1, forward strand.
GGCCTACATTCTGTTTTCCCTCTCCCTGTGGGAGAGGCTCGGGGTGAGGGCATCAGGCCTCACCCAATCCGTTTAGAACATAGCCTTGCCATATTCCATGTCAGACGTACCAAAGTATTTCGCAATCGTCTGGCCGATGTCCGCGAAGGTTTCACGGTGACCCAGCGAGCCCGGTTTGACTTTCGGGCCGTACACCAGCACCGGAATGTGCTCACGGGTGTGGTCGGTACCGGTCCAGGTCGGGTCACAGCCATGGTCAGCGGTCAGGATCAGAATGTCATCTTCTCCCACCAGCTCCATCAGCTCTGGCAGACGGCGGTCAAACAGCTCCAGACCCGCAGCATAACCGGCGACGTCGCGACGGTGGCCCCAGGAGGAGTCGAAGTCCACGAAGTTGGTGAAGACAATGGTCTTATCGCCCGCTTCTTTCATCTCTTTGATGGTGGCGTCGAACAGCGCATCCAGACCGGTCGCTTTGACCTTTTTGGTAATGCCGCAGTTGGCGTAAATGTCCGCGATTTTACCCACGGAAACCACGTGACCGTCTTTCTCGTCGACGAGTTTTTGCAGCACGGTCGGCGCCGGTGGCTCCACGGCCAGATCGTGACGGTTGCCGGTACGCTGGAAGTTACCCGCTTTGTCGCCGATAAACGGACGCGCGATAACGCGGCCAATGTTGTAGCCGCCTTCGGTCAGCTCTTCACGGGCGATTTCGCACAACTCGTACAGTTTATCCAGGCCAAACGTCTCTTCATGGCAGGCGATCTGGAACACGGAGTCAGCAGAGGTATAGAAAATTGGCTTGCCGGTTTTCATGTGCTCTTCGCCGAGCTGGTCCAGAATCACGGTACCCGAGGAGTGGCAGTTGCCGAGGTAGCCCGGCAGGTTGGCACGCTTCACCAGCTTATCAAGCAGCTCTTGCGGGAAGCTGTTCTCGTGATCGGAGAAGTACCCCCAGTCGAACAGCACCGGCACGCCGGCGATTTCCCAGTGGCCGGACGGAGTATCTTTACCGGAAGAGAGCTCGTGCGCCCACGCGTAGGCGCCCACCACTTCCGCGTTACCGTCCATACCGGCTGCGATCTTACCGGTAGAGCCTTCATGCGCTTTTACCAGCCCCAGACGGGTCAGGTTTGGCAGGTTCAGAGGGCCTTTACGACCGTTGTCCGCTTCGCCTTTTGCACAGGCTTCCGCGATGTGACCCAGGGTATCGGAACCCACGTCACCAAATCGTTCTGCATCTTCGGTTGCGCCGATGCCGAATGAGTCCAGCACCATAATAAATGCACGTTTCATAATTGTTCTCCGTACTTAGTGCTTCATAAAAATGCGATCAGATCAGTATACCGCTATTCAGTGATACGACGATAGACCGTCGGTGTGGTTTCCGGTGCTTTATCGTCAAGAGATATTGCCGCCTTCACCGCTTTCGCCGCGTCCTGCCAGCTGGCTTCATCTTTCGCGTGGATCACCGCCAGCGGACGTTGGCCGTCAACGCTGTCGCCCAGACGGGCCATATCGGTAAAGCCGACGCTGTAATCAATGGTGTCCGATGCCTGACGACGACCGCCGCCCATAGACACGACAGCCATGCCGAGCGCGCGGGTATCCATAGCCGAGACAAAGCCTTCGCTGTCCGCATAGACCGCTTTGCTGAGCATCGCGGTGGGCAGGTATTTCGCGTAGTTTTCCACGAAGTCGGTCGGGCCTTTCTGCGCCGCCACCATCCGACCAAAGATCTCCGCCGCTTTGCCGTTGTCCAGCACCGCCTGAAGCTTCGCGCGCGCGTCAGCGTCGTCTTTGGCCAGCTTGCCGGAGATTAACATCTCAACGCACAGCGCCATGGTGACATCGAACAGGCGCGGGTTACGGTATTCGCCTGTGAGGAACTGCACAGCCTCGCGGACTTCAACCGCGTTACCGGCGCTGGAGGCCAGCACCTGGTTCATGTCCGTCAGCAGTGCGGTGGTGCGCACGCCCGCGCCGTTGGAAACGCCAACGATCGCTTCGGCCAGCGCCTCAGAGAGTTCATAGGTCGGCATAAACGCGCCGCTGCCCACTTTCACATCCATCACCAGCGCATCCAGACCTTCCGCCAGTTTTTTGGCAAGGATAGAGGCGGTGATCAGCGGGATGGAGTCTACGGTCGCGGTAATGTCACGCGTCGCGTAGAAACGCTTATCTGCCGGAGCAAGAGAGCTGGTCTGGCCGATAATCGCCACGCCAACGTCTTTAATAATGTCGCGGAAGCGGTTGTCATCCGGGAAGATATCGAAGCCCGGAATGGCTTCCAGTTTGTCGAGCGTACCGCCGGTGTGGCCCAGGCCGCGCCCGGAAATCATCGGGATGTAACCGCCGCAGGCTGCCACCATCGGGCCAAGCATCAGGGAGGTCACGTCGCCCACGCCGCCGGTGGAGTGTTTGTCCACAATCGGGCCGTTGAGGTTGAGGCTTTTCCAGTCCAGAACGGTTCCTGAATCTCGCATCGCCATGGTCAGCGACACGCGCTCAGGCATCGACATATCGTGGAAGAAAATGGTCATCGCCAGAGCCGCAATCTGCCCTTCAGAGATGGTGTTATCACGAATGCCATTGATAAAGAAGCGGATTTCTTCGTCGCTTAATGCATGACCATCACGTTTTTTACGAATAATTTCTTGTGCGAGAAACACGGTAACCTCCATGCGGAATCGGGTGAATGGCGGCGGGTATGTTGACCCGCCCCACGATCCTTTAGGCCGGGTTAGCGTAGCGCCACCCGGCAATTCAACTTAGTAGCTGCTTGCGCTCTTACCGTCGCCGTGACCCAGCGCTTTCAGCAGGCTGGCCAGCAGGCTGGACGCGCCGAAGCGGTAGTGGCGGGAGTCCGCCCAGTCGGCGCCGAACAGCTCGTCGGCAATCGCCAGGAACTGCTGCGCGTCTTCTGCGGTACGCACGCCGCCTGCCGGTTTGAAGCCAACGGTTTTGGACACGCCCATATCACGGATGACTTCCATCATGATGCGTGCGCTTTCCGGGGTAGCGTTGACCGGCACTTTACCGGTAGAGGTTTTAATGAAATCCGCGCCCGCTTTGATGGAGATTTCAGACGCCTTACGAATCAGCGCCTCTTCTTTCAGCTCGCCGGTTTCGATGATCACTTTAAGCAGCACGTTTGCCGCCGCACACGCGTCTTTACAGGCTTTCACCAGGTCAAAACCGACCTGCTCGTTGCCGGCGATCAGCGCGCGGTACGGGAATACCACGTCAACTTCGTCTGCGCCGTACGCAATCGCTGCGCGGGTTTCTGCCAGCGCGATCTCGATATCGTCATTGCCGTGCGGGAAGTTAGTTACGGTGGCAATGCGCACGTCCGGCGTGCCCTGCTCTTTCAGCGTTTTGCGGGCAATCGGGATGAAGCGCGGATAGATACAGACGGCGGCGGTGTTACCCACTGGCGTTTTCGCCTGATGGCACAGGGCGATGACTTTTTCATTGGTGTCGTCATCGTTCAGGGTGGTCAGGTCCATCAGTTTCAACGCGCGCAGGCTGCTTGCAGTTAAATCGGTCATAACATTCTCCAACGGCAGTGCCGTATAAATTTTACCTTGCGGGTCTGTGAGTATTCTAACATTCACCCGCATCCACACTTCGACATTCATCACAGTTAATGAAAACTGTGTGCAAATTTGCATTACTGTAATGAGATCTTCTTCAAATTTTAGTGCGTTAATTGCTGACTAAATCGGCGATATCCCCTTTCTGATCAAAGCGCCACCAGGCTGGCTTCCTACAATTCGTTCACTATCCGCAGAACAACCAAGGAAGTGAACATGCCCGACGCCCTGCAACAACGTTGCCAGCACATTGTGACCAGCCCGGTGTTAACCCCGGAACAAAAACGTCATTTTCTGGCGCTGGAAGCGGAGAACAATCTGCCCTATCCCGCTCTGCCAGAGGCGGCCCGCGCCGCACTGGACGAGGGATTCATCTGCGACATGTTCGAAGGCCATGCGCCTTACAAACCGCGCTACGTGCTGCCGGACTACGCTAAATTTCTGGCTAACGGCTCAGAATGGCTGGAGCTGGAAGGGGCGAAAGATCTGGATGATGCCCTCTCGCTGCTCACTATCCTTTATCACCATGTTCCGTCCGTCACATCGATGCCGGTCTATCTGGGCCAGCTCGATGAAATACTCAGCCCCTATGTTAAAATTCTAACACAGGATGAAATCGATAGCCGAATAAAACGTTTCTGGCGTTACCTGGACAGAACGCTGCCCGATGCGTTTATGCATGCCAATATCGGCCCGGCGGATACGCCTGTCACCCGAGCCATCCTTCGCGCGGATGCAGAACTAAAGCAGGTTGCGCCGAACCTGACCTTTATCTACGATCCGGATGTAACCCCCAGCGATCTGCTGCTGAGCGTGGCGAAAAACATTTGTGAATGTAGTAAGCCGCATATTTCTAATGGCCCGGTGAATGATAAAATTTTCACAAAAGGTCGCTATGGCGTGGTGAGCTGTTACAACTCCCTGCCGCTGGCGGGCGGCGGCAGCACGCTGGTGCGCCTAAACCTGAAAGCGATTGCGGAACACAGCCGCTCACCGGAAGACTTTTTCACCCGTACCCTTCCCCACTACTGCCAGCAACAAATCGCGATCATTAATGCGCGCTGCGATTTTTTATATGAACAATCCGGCTTCTTTGAGAATAGCTTCCTGGTAAAAGAGGGGCTGATTGATGCCGATCGCTTTGTGCCGATGTTTGGCATGTACGGTCTGGCCGAAGCGGTGAACGTGCTGTGCCAGAAAGCAGGCATTACGGGACGTTACGGTAAGAACGAACAGGCCAATGCGCTGGGCTACCGCATCAGTGAACAGCTTGCGGCGTTTGTCGAAAACACGCCGGTGAAACACGGCTGGAAGCAGCGCGCGATGCTTCATGCGCAGTCGGGGATCAGCTCTGACTCGGGCACCACGCCGGGCGCGCGCCTGCCCTACGGCGACGAGCCGGATCCCATCAGCCACCTGCTGGCCGTTGCGCCGCACCACAAGCACTACGCTTCCGGGATCAGCGACATTCTGACGCTGGATGAAACGGTAAAACGTAACCCGCAGGCAGTGGTCCAGCTCTGTCTCGGCGCGTTCAGGGCGGGGATGCGCGAGTTTACCGCCAACGTTGCGGGTAACGATCTCGTGCGCGTTACCGGCTATATGGTGCGGTTATCGGATCTGGAGAAGTACCGGGAAGCCGGATCGCGCACCAACACCACCTGGCTCGGCGAGGAGGCCGCGCGCAATACCCGTATTCTGGAACGTCAGCCTCGCGTGATAAGTCATGAACAGCAGATGCGCTTTAGTTAGTCAGGTCATACCCTTCTCCTGCGTGGACGGGCCGGGCAGCCGCCTGGCGTTGTTCCTCCAGGGCTGTAACCTGCGCTGCAAAACCTGCCACAACCCGTGGACGATAGGGCGCTGCAACGACTGCGGCGACTGTGTACCCCACTGTCCGCATGATGCGCTGACGATTCAGGCCGGGCGCGTCTGGTGGCAGGAGAGTCACTGTCAGCAGTGCGACACCTGTCTGCACCTGTGTCAGCAGCAGGCGACGCCGATGGCGCAGCGCTATAGCGTCGAGGAGATCCTCTCCCGGGTGCTCACGTCCGCGCCGTTTATTGAGGGCGTGACCGTCAGCGGGGGTGAGGCCACCACGCAGCTGCCGTTTTTGGTTGCGCTTTTCACCGCGATCAAAGCCGATCCGTCCCTGCGCCATCTGACGTGCCTGGTGGACAGCAACGGCCTGTTAAGCGAAACCGGCTGGCAAAAGCTGTTTCCGGTGTTTGACGGCGCGATGGTGGATCTGAAAGCCTGGGGCAATGAACATCACCGTTTTCTGACCGGGCGCGAAAACACGCTGATCAAGCAGAGCATCCGCTGGCTGGCCGATCGTCATCGCCTGACGGAGCTGCGCCTGCTGGTGATCCCCGATCGGTGTGATTATCTGCAACATCTGCCATCGCTGACCGCTTTTATCCACACGTTGGGGAACGTTCCGGTGCGGATCAACGCGTTTCATGCCCATGGGGTTTACGGGGAGGCGGCGAGATGGCGGAGCGCCACGCCGGAGGACATCGAGCCGCTGGCGCAGGCCCTGGAACGGCAGCAGATCACGGTGATCCGCCCGGCCCTTTATCTATAGCGTGATGCCGAAGACCGCTCGGGTATTTTCCAGCAGCGCGCTGGCAATCACATCTTCAGGCTCCTGACGCAACTCACACAGCACATCAAAAACGCGCGCCGCCTGCTCCGGACGGTTAGGCTGGCCCTGAAAACCATTCAGCGGCATGTCAGGCGCATCCGTTTCCAGCAGGAGCGAGGTCAGCGGGAGCTGTGCCATCACATCACGGGTTTTGCTGGCACGCGGATAGGTAATGGTGCCACCGACGCCAATTTTATAGCCCAGCTCGATAAAACGCTGCGCCTGCTGAAGGCTTCCAGCGAAACCATGGACCACGCCCCTGCGCGGCACGTCGATGCGCTTCAGGTGCATCGCCAGTTTGTCATGGGTACGTCTGGAGTGGAGGATCACCGGCAGATCGTGGCGCTTTGCCAACCGGAGCTGCGCGTCCAGAATCGTCTGCTGGCGTTCAAACTGCGGATCTTCACGATAGAGATCGAGGCCGATCTCACCGATGGCAACCAGCTTCATATCCGCGTTTTGCAGCGTGGCATTCAGCCTGTCGAGATGGTCATCAAGATGGTGCTCAATAACGATCGGATGCAAACCCAACGCGGCATACAGCGCATCGTGCCCCCGGGCAAGCGCCAGAACTTTGTCGAATCTCGCCGCTTCAATAGCGGGCACAATAATGGCTCTCACACCGGCCTCAGCCGCACGCGCAAGACTGGATGTTTCCTCCCCGCTAAACGGCGGGAAATCAAAGTGGCAATGGGTATCGATAAAGCAGTGCGTCATGCCAGATCCTCGTTATCGAGTAAGCCATCGTTGGCCTGCGGCGCGTCCACCAGCGGCATCGCCACCGCGTCATTGGCCACAACGGCAGGCGGCAAAATGATGCTTTTATGCCGATGAAGAGGCGGTTGCTCGGCCAGCATTTTCCCGACGGTCGCCAGGAAGTAACGCCCGCACAGCCGCCCCGTTTTGTAATCCATACGCAACGCAGGCAGCCGACTGCCCAGCGCCATGCTCAACAGCGGCTTCGGCGGATAAATTTCAAAGATGCGCAGCTTGCCCGGTGGTTTTTCAATAAAACGCTGCATCGCGCCGTAGGTGGTTTCATGCTGCTTCGCAATATTCACCAGCGGTTGCAGGCTGCTGTCGCCCAGCCAGCGTTCCATCCGCTTAAACCACTGTGGGGTGTAATACATCTGCGAAGGCACCGTACGGATCACCACAATGGTTTTTGCCCCGCGCCGCGCCGCCTCCTGTACCGACACCGCGTCGCTGATACCACCGTCAAGATAGCTTACCCCCTTCAGCAACGCGCCGGTGCGGTAGAATCCCGGGATCGCGCTGGACGCGCGGATGATATCCAGCCAGTTCTCTTTCTGCGGCGAAAAGTAACCCGGCGAATAGTCATCGCCACGGCTGGCGCACATCCAGAACTCTTTGCCGGTATCGAACAGTCGTGACGCGGTATCCATGGCCAGCGGCATCTGGCTGGAGGTGGCATCCAGTAACCAGTCGAGATCGATCAGGTTCCCGCCGCGCACGAAGCGTACCGGATTGAAGAATTCTTTCGAGGTGGTATAGCGCATAATCACTTTGCGCGCATAGCCGGGCTGGTTGCAGACATAGGCGGAGAGGTTCTGCGCCCCGGCAGAGGTACCGAAATAGAGATCGAACGGGTTGAATTGCGCGCGCATAAATTCGTCGAGCACGCCGGCGGTAAAAATACCGCGCTGCCCGCCCCCTTCACAGACCAGCGCAAGCTGGCCTGCATGAAACGGTTTTAACGTCAGCGGCGCAATATTGCCGAGCGTAACGGGAATTCGTTGCCCCACCTCTGCCTTCCTGTTTTCATTATTGTGATGAGACACAGTAACGCACTTCCCCGGTGGTTCTCAAACGAGAAAAAGCCAGTCACGAGGACTGGCTTGAGTTTGTTTAGTAAATATTGCGTTTGCTACGGGCGACGTCGACCCGTAAACAGGCTGACCAGGAACAGAATAATACCGACGACGAAGACAATTTTCGCTGCCCATGCCGCGGTACCCGCCAGTCCACCAAAGCCCAATGCGGCGGCAATTAACGCGATAACCAGAAATATAATGCCCCAACGAAACATAAGCCTCTCCTTTACCATAGTTAATGTCGGCCGCTAAACGTGAGCGCTCAGGTCACTCACCGGCTTTTCCAGAATCGTTTTTATTTCGCCCGCGGTTTTAAGCCTTACGGGCGAATGGTACTGCTTTACTTCGTTTTCAGATCGTTTTTGACGCTTTTCACACCATCAATAGCTTTCGCAATTGACTCGGCACGATCGCTCTGTGCCTGATTCTCAACCGTACCGGACAGCTGGACCACACCATCGGTGGTTTCAACTTTCACCATACGGGATGGCACGATGTCGTCAGCTAACAGTTTAGCTTTGATTTCGCTGGTAGTTGCTGCATCTCCGGCATAGCCCTTCACGGACGATTCTTTGCTGTCACGTACGTGCAGTTTGTCGCTGACGGAGCTTACGCCCTCAACACCTTTCGCCACTTTAACGGCTTCTTCAGCCTGGGTCTGGCTTTCAACGAAACCGCTCAGGGTGACAACCTTGTTGTCGGTTTTAACAGAAATATCGGTGCTCTTAATGGAGTCGTGATCCACCAATGCGGCTTTCACTTTTGCTGTGATTGAGCTGTCATCCATGAAATTACCGACTTTATTCATAGAGCTATCGATTTTTTCCCCTGCGGTATTGGCGGAACTTTGCGCTTTATCCATGGTGCTGGATTCCGCCAGAGCAGAACCGCTTACCAGGACACTACCCAACGTTACAGCCAGCAGAGTTTTAGAAATCTTCAGTCTTGTCATATTCATCGATTTATTCCTGTGTTTTGCCCGTTATTTGGGCGACATACTTCCCTAAATCTTGGTTTTATATATTGCGAATTAACACCGGGGCAAAATGGAGAACCAATGGACATGCATTGAACAGTTAATTCATCCACGCCCGGTGCTAAACACTGAGTTAAATATAGATCACAATCAGAGGGGTGCATTCAGAATTGGGGAAAAAACGAACGAATAGCGAAAAATTGCGGTGAATTAAGAACATTCCGCAAGGGTTTAATAACACAGGAATTAAAGAAGAGCACGGCGGCTGCCGTGCTCTGAGAGGGAATTAATGCTCGCGCGTTTTGCGGAACTGAACATCAGGATAACGTTCCTGCGTCAGGTTCAGGTTAACCATGGTCGGGGCGATATAGGTCAGGTTATCGCCACCGTCCAGCGCCAGCTGAACTTCGTTCTTACGTTTAAATTCTTCGAATTTCTTCACGTCTGAACATTCAACCCAGCGGGCGGTCGCCACGTTCACCGATTCGTAAATCGCTTCCACGTTGTACTCGCTCTTAAGACGGGCAACCACCACGTCAAACTGGAGCACACCCACCGCGCCCACGATCAGATCGTTGTTAGCAATAGGGCGGAACACCTGTACAGCCCCCTCTTCGGAAAGCTGGACCAGGCCTTTCAGCAGTTGCTTCTGCTTCAGCGGATCGCGCAGGCGAATGCGGCGGAACAGTTCCGGCGCGAAGTTCGGGATACCGGTGAACTTCATCATCTCGCCCTGCGTGAAGGTATCGCCAATCTGAATGGTACCGTGGTTGTGTAAACCAATGATGTCACCCGGATAGGCTTCTTCTACATGCGAACGGTCGCCCGCCATGAAGGTCAGCGCGTCGGAGATCACCACGTCTTTACCGATACGGACCTGACGCAGCTTCATGCCCTTCTCGTACTTACCGGAGACCACGCGCATAAAGGCAACGCGGTCGCGGTGTTTCGGGTCCATGTTGGCCTGAATTTTAAAGACGAAGCCGGAGAACTTCTCTTCCTTTGCTTCTACTTCGCGGGTGTCGGTTTTACGCGGCATTGGCTGCGGGGCCCACTCCACCAGACCGTCGAGCATATGGTCAACGCCGAAGTTGCCGAGGGCGGTACCGAAGAAGACCGGGGTAATTTCACCGCTCAGGAACAGCTCTCGGTCGAACTCGTGCGACGCGCCTTTAACCAGCTCCAGCTCATCGCGCAGCTGCGCGGCCAGCTCTTCACCGACCGCTGCGTCCAGATCCGGGTTGTCCAGACCTTTCACGATGCGCACTTCCTGAATGGTGTGACCCTTACCGGTCTGGTACAGGTAGGTTTCGTCTTTATAGAGGTGGTAAACCCCTTTGAACAGCTTGCCGCAGCCAATCGGCCAGGTGATTGGCGCGCAGGCAATCTTCAGCTCGTTTTCCACTTCATCCATCAGCTCCATCGGATCACGGATGTCACGGTCGAGTTTGTTCATAAAGGTGAGGATCGGCGTATCGCGCAGACGGGTGACTTCCATCAGCTTGCGGGTACGATCTTCAACACCTTTCGCGGCGTCGATCACCATCAGGCAGCAGTCCACCGCCGTCAGGGTACGGTAGGTATCTTCGGAGAAGTCTTCGTGCCCCGGGGTGTCCAGCAGGTTCACCAGACAGTCGTGATACGGGAACTGCATCACGGAGGTGGTAATCGAAATACCACGCTGCTTTTCCATCTCCATCCAGTCGGATTTAGCATGCTGGCTGGAGCCACGGCCTTTAACGGTACCCGCGGTCTGGATCGCCTGTCCGAACAGCAACACCTTCTCGGTGATGGTCGTTTTACCGGCATCCGGGTGCGAGATAATGGCAAAAGTGCGGCGTTTGGCCACCTCTTGCAGATAAGGAGACAACGTCATAATCAATTCTTCTTAGGTAAGCGCGGCAGCAGGCCGCGCATCATGGAATACGAAAAATGCGGCTATTTTACCCATCAACAGGGGGCAGGCAATCATTGTTTACACAGGAGCTGCTCCAGTTCGTTCAATGACGTAACGGTCCAGGTCGGCTCGATGCCTTCCGGCAGCATGCGGCCATGCGCATTCAGCCAGACGGTCGACAGGCCCGATCTCATACCTCCCAGAATATCAGATTCTGCCGTATCCCCCACCATCAGCACGCGATCGCGGTCAGGATTGCCCGCTTGCGCCAACGCATAATCGAAAATACGCGGATCCGGCTTCGGTACGCCCACCTCTTCGGAGATCACCAGCGCGTCGAAATGATCGCGCAGGCCGGTGCGTTCAAGGCGAATCTGCTGAAGCGCGGTAAAGCCGTTGGTAATGATCCCAAGCTTCACCTTCCCTTTCAGCGAATCCAGCAAAGAAACGGCGCCGGGCAGCGGCGCGCAGATATCCGCCATCGCATTCAGGAAGGCCTCGTTCAGCACCCCAGGACTCACGTTTAACCGTTCAGCCCACACGTCAAAACGCTGATGCTGAAGCTGTAACGCGGTGATGGCTCCGTTCTGGTAATCCACCCACAGCGGTTTGTTCACCGCCTGATAGTCCTGAAAATCTTCCGCGGTGAACGTCACGCTATAGTCGAGAAACATCCGCTGTAGGCCGCCGAACGAGTCAAACGTAAACAGCGTTTCGTCGGCATCAAAGAAAATCCAGTCCCATTTCATCGTTACAACCTTATTTTCGTTATCCAATCGGCAGAGCCATGATAATGGCGTCTTCACGTCCCTCTGCGGTGGGGTAGTAGTTACGGCGGATAGTCGCCTCGTTGAAGCCTAAGCTTTCATAGAGCGCGATGGCGGCGACATTGGACGCGCGCACCTCCAGCCACAGGGTGAAAACGTCACGGGTTTCCAGCTCACGAATGAGGTGCTCAAGCAGTTCCCTGCCCAGCCCGCGGCGCTGGTATGCGGGATCGACCGCGATATTAAACAGCGTCGCCTCGTCCAGAACGACCTGCGTGATGGCGAACGCAGCCATCGCACCGTCAACGTCCAGGCGGAGATTTAAATAGCGTTCGCCCTGATTGCTGGCAAACGTCTTTTCGCTCCACGGAAAGGCATGGGCGCGGGTTTCAATCGCGAACGCGGTGGTCAGGTCAGCCGTCGTGAGGGAAGAAATCGTGTTCATATTCGCAAATTTGTTGCCATAGCGCGCTACGCGCTTTTGGGTTGGCTTTCAGTTCGTCCAGCGCTGGAGAACTGATCTGGCTTCCTTCAAGGGGTAGCTCATCCACCGCCCCGATTCGCCAGCTGTTACAGCGGCTGTCAGAGGGAAGCATCGCGACGCTTTCGGGCGCCAGCTGTAATACCTGATCGTGGGTCACCTTCAGGCTGCGAAGGACATCCTCAATCAGGGGCTCGTTCAGGGCAGGCGGCGCTTCTGCCACCATCACCAGGCGGACATGCGCAGGGATGGAGATGGCTATTTCGCCCCGCAACGCCGTCGGGCGACGCAAAGCCCACTGGGTGATGCCCAGTTGCTGCAACTGCCAGTCTCGTCGGGATGTCATAGCGAAAACTCCTGTCTCTCAGGCGCGCAAATATAGCAAATGTGTCGAAACTGCGCCATCTACCTACTATAATCCCCGCCTGAGTTTATTGAGGAACAATTCATGTCTGCATTTACCCCGGCAAGTGAAGTCTTGCTGCGTCACAGTGATGATTTCGAAGAGAGCCGTATTCTGTTTGCCGGAGATATGCAGGATGACCTGCCCGCACGTTTCGACTGTGCTGAAAGCCGTGCCCACACCCAGTACTATCACCACTGGCAGGTGCTGAGCCGTCAGATGGGCGAGCGCGCGCGCTTTAGCCTGGCGGCGGAGCAGAGCGATATTGCTGACTGCGATACGCTCATTTACTACTGGCCAAAAAACAAGCCGGAAGCCCAGTTCCAGCTGATGAACCTGCTTTCTCTGCTGCCGGTCGGCTGCGATATTTTTGTTGTCGGTGAAAACCGCAGCGGGGTGCGTAGCGCAGAACAGATGCTCGAAGCCTGGGCGCCGCTGACGAAAATCGACAGCGCCCGTCGCTGCGGCCTGTACCATGGTCGTCTGGAAAAACAGACCACCTTCGATGCCGACGCCTTCTGGGACGAGTACCAGCTTGAAGGCCTGACCATTAAAACCCTGCCGGGCGTGTTCAGCCGTGATGCGCTCGATACGGGCAGTAAGCTGCTGCTGTCCACCCTGACGCCTCATACCAAGGGCAAAGTGCTGGACGTCGGCTGTGGCGCGGGCGTGCTGTCATCGGTTCTCGCCAGTCACTCACCAAAAGTGCGTTTAACCCTGTGTGACGTGAGCGCTCCGGCGGTAGAAGCCAGCCGCGCCACGCTTGCTGCGAATGGCATTGAAGGTGACGTGATTGCCAGCAACGTCTTCTCCGATGTGACCGGTCGCTTTGACATGATCATCTCTAACCCGCCGTTCCACGACGGAATGGAGACCAGCCTTGAAGCGGCGCAAACGCTGATCCGTGGCGCAACCCGTCACCTCAACAGCGGCGGTGAGCTGCGTATTGTGGCGAACGCCTTCCTCGCATACCCGAAAGTGCTGGATGAAACCTTTGGCTTCCACGAAGTGATCGCCCAGACGGGCCGCTTTAAGGTCTATCGCACCGTGATGACGCGCCAGGCGAAAAAGTAACCCCCCGGTCCGGCGATGGCTGACGCTGCCATCGCCCAATTTTGCAGCAATCAAAACAACGTGCGCAATTTTCTGTTGACGTAAAGCTGAAAACATCTAGAATGCGCCTCCGTGGTTACGATACTTTTACAGTGTCGATGGTATGCGAAGGTGGCGGAATTGGTAGACGCGCTAGCTTCAGGTGTTAGTGTCCTTACGGACGTGGGGGTTCAAGTCCCCCCCCTCGCACCATAAATCACGTTGATATTGCTCGCACTGGGCGAAGGTGGCGGAATTGGTAGACGCGCTAGCTTCAGGTGTTAGTGTCCTTAGGATGTGGGGGTTCGAGTCCCCCCCCTCGCACCAACGAGGCGATATCAAACCAGTAAGATGACTGTGCGAAGGTGGCGGAATTGGTAGACGCGCTAGCTTCAGGTGTTAGTGTCCTTACGGACGTGGGGGTTCAAGTCCCCCCCCTCGCACCAATTATCTTACATCCTCTCAGAAGTCCCTCTTATTTTTCTCTTTTATTTCAAACTCATCAGAATCACAAGCAGTCCACTGATTAGCGCCACGCATGAAGGCAGCAGGACATAATGCCGTAACTGTTTGTGCCAGATCATCGCGGATGTCACCAGCAAGCCTGAAACAATCATTGCTTTCCAGACATCAATGGGGAGATCGGTAAACATCAGCCCACCGATAATGGAACCAGGCAGTAATATTCCCCACCCACTTCCCAGCGCTTTGCTCAACACGGTTTCACCTCTCGCACTGATAATGATAACCAGTATCATATGATAGTAATTATCACTTGTCAGCAGGCGACGTAAGAAATTGCGCCAGCAATTGCTTTCCCATAATGACAGAGAATGTGTAAGGTGATAAATTGCCCACCTGTTAACTTCCGATAAAGTTTTTCTGATAATAAAAATTCAATTTTGTAGCGACCAATATTACACAACAACACCTTGCTCATTGTTTTAATTGAGTTTTAATAAAAACGCACGCATATGACATCACAATCCTGGCTGTCTTTAGTCAACAAGAAATATCAGCTATCTTTACGTTTGTTTTTATTTCTGAACGCCGCATCAGCATTGTTCTCGGTAACAAATCCTCTCTATTCCGTGCGTGTGTTATCAGTCCCGCTCTTTGCCGTACTGACTATCAGCACAGGCTTACTTATCTGGCACTGGAAAAACAGCACGCGAAAAATAAATATCCCTGTTGTTTCAGCTATTTTTGGTCTTTTATGGGCCTGGCAGATCGTCTCTAAATTTCTGTTAATCACGCACGATCACGCGACCTATTTAATGATGGCGCTATTAACAGTGCTTTTTATAGGGTCTCTGGCGTTCGCGAGTAATATTAAAGCCTTTACGTTACATTCATTTCCCGCATTTATATCCTGCCTGTGGCTTAGCCCGTCCGAAAACTGGCTGAGAATGGCCTATTTTTTCGCGCTGCCGGTGGTCGCCATTGGTATCCACCATGTTCTTCAGCGGCGCAATGACCGTTTCGCCCAGGAGCTGCTTTCCGAACTGCTGGAGGAGCGCGAAACCCTGACCGATCTTAGCATGATGGACCCGCTCACCGGCCTGTATAACCGTCGCGGGCTGCAAAGCCGGCTGGAGAACCTTTCCAGGCCTGACGCTGGCGAGCACTTCGTGCTGCTGATGGATATCGACCACTTCAAAGCCTACAACGACCATTACGGCCATATGATGGGCGATCAGGCCTTGATCAGGGTCTCGGCTGCGATACGCGACGCCGTGCGCTCACGCGATGTTGTCGCCCGGTTTGGCGGGGAAGAATTTATGGTGCTGTTGAGTAACATCCCGCTGGAGCAAGCGCGCCAGACGGCTGAACGCATACGTCAGAAGGTTTACGATCTTAAAATCCCCCATATGTTTAACGAAAGCGTCGCCACTAACGTGACCATCAGCATCGGCATCGCCATGTTCGAAGGTGAAGACGTTGAGGGCGCGCTGGCGAAAGCGGATAAAGCCCTCTATGAAGCCAAGCATATGGGACGTAACAGCATTCTGCTGAGCGAAGAGCTTCATACTGCCTGAAACCGCCTTCACAGCGCCAGGATAAAACGCTTGCGCTTGGTTTTATCTATAGTTAGGATTGGCAATCATTATCATTTAGATTTGTAATCCACACTATGGCGACTCGTACCGCACACATCGTTGAGCCCCTGCTCTGGCGAGCTCCACTCTCCGCCGGGGAAACGACGCTTGCGGATGCCATTCGGGAAAAAATTGCCGTAACGCGCGCCCATCTGCTGGATTTCATCAAACTGGATGAAGCACCGCCGCATCATGCGCTGACGCTGACTGAGTGGCAACGTCCTGCCGAGCTGCGGTCGCTGCTGGCAACCTATTCCGACCATATTTATCGTAACCAACCTACCCTGACGCGGGAAAATAAACCGCTGTTATCCCTCTGGGCACAGTGGTATATCGGGCTGATGGTGCCGCCTGTCATGCTAGCCCTGCTGACCCAGGAAACGATGCTCGATCTCTCGTCGGAACATTTTCATGTTGAATTTCATGAAACCGGGCGCGCTGCCTGTTTCTGGATTGATGTACATGAAGATCCGAGCGCGAGACACCTGTCAGCGCAGGCGCGTATGGAACGGCTGATTACAAGAGCGCTGGTTCCGGTCATTGATGCGCTGGAAGCGACGGGAGAGATTAACGGCAAACTGATCTGGAGTAATACCGGGTATCTTATCCACTGGTATTTAACGGAAATGAAGCCGCTGCTCGGCGACGAGAAAGTGGATGCACTGCGTCAGAGCTGTTTCTTTGCCAGACAGCTGTCGGATGGACGGGATAACCCTCTTTACCGCACCGTGGTTCCGCGTGAGGGACTTCTGGTACGTCGTACCTGCTGTCAGCGCTACCGTCTGCCGGACGTCCAGCAGTGCGGCGATTGCACGCTTAAGTAGTCTGGCCCGGCCTGATACCCGCAGTGAGAGAGAACAAACACTAAAAACGGCAACCTGCGTTGCCGTTTTGCTTTTACCTAAGCGACCTGCTGATTTTCCTCTTCTCCATTACGCTGTGCTTCTTCCGCTTCCTGCTGAAGCAACTGTTTCTCGTACACCTTGAAGAACGGGAAATAGATAATGGCGGAAACGCAGGCCAAAACCAGCACCAGAATGGCTGCACGGAAATCCCAGCCCAGCGCCCAGGCGGCACCAACCGGAGCCGGTGCCGTCCACGGCACGACGGAAATTACGCGGCCAATCAGATCAAACTTCATCGCTGCCCATGCCAGCACGGCATTAACCATCGGCGCCAGCAGGAAAGGAATAAAGAACACCGGGTTCATCACAATCGGCGTACCGAAAATCACCGGCTCATTGATATTGAAAATGCTTGGCACCACGCTCAGACGTCCAATAGAGCGCAGGTGCGCGGAGCGGCTACGCAGATAGCAGAACACCAGACCCATCGTCGCCCCCGATCCGCCGATAACGATAAAGAACGTCCAGAAGGCTTCCATAAAGATGTGTGGCAAAGGCTGGCTTGCCGCCAGCGCGGTCTGGTTCGCCCCCAGGTTCGTCAGCCAGAACATTTGCAGCATCCCGGAGACAATCGCCGCGCCGTGGATCCCGGCAAACCACAGCAGGTGGCCAATCAGCACCGCCAGCAGGATCGCAGGCAGCGAGTCAGCCGCAGAGACCAGCGGTTTGAATATCGACATGATGGCCTGTGGGATCAGCATACCGAACTGCGACTGGATCAGCAGACTCAGCGGATAGAGCGTCAGCACCACCACCAGCACCGGGATCAGCAGATCAAACGAGTTTTTGATCATCGGCGGAACCTGGTCTGGCAGGCGGATCCCGATATTGTGTGCTTTCAGGAAACGCATCATCTCAACGCAATAGATCGCCACCAGAATCGCGGTGAAAATACCGGTCCCTCCCAGGCTATCGACCGGCAAAGCGCCTTTGGTTTTAGGGGCGGCGACCAGCAGGAACGCCATCAGCGACAGCATCGCGCACATGAACGGATCCAGCTGATGGGTTTTAACGTAATGTTTGCCCAGGTTGTAGGCAATAGCCGCACAGATATAAAGGGACATCACCCCCATTGTCATATCAAACGGCGTCAGAATTTGGCCTTCAAACTGCTTCGCCATATCCAGCCAGGCGCGAGCAAAACCCCAGGTGGTATCAGGCGAAAAAGGTGGGTAAGCGAACACTAACAGAAACGAGCCCACAATCATAAACGGCATCGCTGAGATAAACCCGTCACGAATAGCCATAACGTGACGCTGGGAAGAGATGCGCCCGGCAATAGGGCTAACATAATTTTCAACGAAGCGGAAAATCAGATTAAATGCAGCATGGTTGGCAGACATAGCAGATCTCCTGTCATACGTTCGTTTCGGACGTTCTCACGTCACACGTTGTTCCATACATCAGCGTCACAACCTTGCCGGATCGTGTACCTGCGGTACTGCTCAAACGGAATGGTTTCATAATTAGCTCTTATTATTAGATACAGGGGAAGTTACACACTCAGTATTAATCTCTGCATCACGCTCTGCAACCGGTTACTGTAACCGGTTTCTGTGAATGTGAAGGCGATCCAGAAATCGCCCCTGACGGATATTTGTTACTTAAGGGATATTTACAGCGACTAAATTCTTATGACAGATTACGCAGGATATTTGTCAGGAGGAATCAATGAGTTTGCAGTCTGTACAACAGTTTTTTGCCGAACACGCTCCGGATATAGAGATCATTGAGCTTAACCAAAGCACAGCGACTGTTGCCCTTGCTGCTGCCGCGCACAACGTTGAACCCGGCCAAATTGCCAAAACGCTGTCACTAAAAATTAAAAATGACGTGATTCTGGTGGTTGCAAAAGGCGATGCGCGTCTGGATAACAAAAAGCTTAAAGAGACATTCGGCGCAAAAGCCCGCATGCTCAGCAGCGATGAGGTAGTCACCCTGACAGGTCATCCTGTTGGCGGCGTCTGCCCTTTCGGACTGGAAAACCCGCTTTCTGTTTACTGTGACATCACATTAAAACAATACGCGGAAGTGTTACCCGCAGCGGGCGCCATCCACAGTGCGGTGCGTATATCGCCCGACAGAATGGCGGAACTGACCGCAGCAAAATGGGTGGATGTGTGCATTTGAACGATGCGCCAGAAGCACTCTGGCGCATCATTTAACGCTAAGAGAATGAAGGAACGGTGAGAGCGGAACGACGAACTTCCCGGGCAGGGAGATGCGCCAGGATATCCGCCGCATCCAGTAATCCCACGTCAGAATTGACGCCCAGCTTTACCATGGCGTTAAACTTATGCGCCCGGATAGTTTTAATATTGCGTTCAAGCTGTGCTGCAATTTCAGGGATCGAAAAACCCGATGACATATAACGCAGAATCGCCCTCTCGGTTGGGCTTAACATACGATTGCTAACACACCAGTGATTGTACATGTTGTCGTTCACCTGATGCGTTTCGCTGAGTAATGTCTTCAGGCCCTCCATTAGCTGCTTTAGCGGAACCGATTTACTGATGATTCCATGCAAGCGAGAAGGCGAAAGATGGCTGACCAGCCTCGCCTCCATTTCGTCAGAGGCCAGCACAATACGCTGGACGTCGCTGTGGGTGAAGGTGAGATCCCGTAAACAGGCAAGACAGTTTCTCCGCTCCTCACGCTCATCAGACAGTGAATAGATAACCGCATAGAATGAGATATCCGAGAGCGCCGCTTTAAAGCTGGCGAATCTGCTAAACAGGTGCACCTGGTAATGGCTCAGGCTGGGCATCGCAAAGAGATGCTTCAGCCCCACAGCGCTCATTGAGCAGCTTTCGATGACGGCGATATGTCTTGTTGCAGTGGTCTTTTCCATTCCTCAAACTCTCCATAAGCCGACATTAAACTGAGTTCTCGCATTCCCTGGGTACTGCTTATCCACGCGTACATATCGGCATTACTGCGAAGTGATAAGCGACGCATTGCACTGTTTTTCTGTGCGCTGATCGTTTTATTACTTTTATTCAGTAGTGTGGCAATTTGGTTGATTCCCCAACCTTTACCGAGTAAACGCAACACCTTGCGTTCAGAGTGAGTGAGTGCAATCATTTGCTCACTCTCCTCTTCAATATCGGGCGTTTCCGGTATTAATAACGTCTGGCTTATTCGCTCGGCACGTTCACTGCCCGCGCGAATAGCGTTAATGACGCCTTCAATAGGCTCCATATCTGAAAGCAGCGTGCTTTCCGGACGCATAAGAAGCTCTACTGCAAGCGGATAAAGAGGACGCGAGACAAGGAATATCCAGTGAATATCCCGATACTGATTCATTAATCCATAATACTGCTCAAGCGTGCCGCGAGGATTACGATACTCACCCGAAATATCGGCAATAACGACCCCGGCGCGACGCAACTGAAGTAGCGTCAACTCCTGCATCGAACGGCAGTACGTTATCTCAAAATCGGGAAAATGACGCGACATGACGCCACCTAACCCATTTTGCATAACCGGCACTCTGCTAATCACAACTCCGTGTTTACCATTCAATGGCAACATAGACCCTCCATGTCATGAATTCATTATTTAAGAACGAACTAACCCTACGAGGTTAAACACGTTTGTATTCCTTAGTACAAAACGGCTTAATATTCGTAAACCAGAAGAAATGTCACATGGGTTATGAAACGCCCAATACAGTCTTAATATCGCATAAAGACTACAAGAATTTAATTCTGGTTGTGTGAAAAGATCGAAAATATGAAATTAGAAATACTTAATATATTTTTTTTATTAATTCTCGTCACATATTCATTAAATAAATAAAGGTACGGCCTCTTCGCCATGCTGGACACGCAACTGATCGCACAAATGTTGATCTGGCCCAGCGCAAAGGGCCCTGCCCTTTGTGTTAAAAGTAAGCAATCTCTCTTCTCTTCAGGGCGTTTCATGCAGGCAGATCGGTCTACGCAACGTGCTACCACGCGGCTATGTATTCAGTGCGGACTTTTTCTCTTACAACACGGGGCAGAAAGCGCCCTCGTCGAAGAACTTTCCACACGCCTTGGTCTGGCGCTGGGGATGGACAGCGTTGAGAGCTCCATCTCGTCAAATGCCATTGTACTGACCACCATTAAAGACGGACAGTGCCTCACCTCCACTCGTAAAAATCATGACCGCGGCATTAACATGCACGTCGTGACGGAAGTGCAGCACATTGTGATCCTTGCTGAACACAGGCTGCTCGATCTGCGGGAAATAGAGAAACGCTTCAACCAGATCAAACCTCTCCGGTATCCACGCTGGCTGGTTGTGCTGATGGTGGGACTCTCCTGCGCCTGCTTCTGCAAGCTCAACGCGGGCGGCTGGGACGGCGCTGTCGTGACCTTCTTTGCCAGCAGCATCGCGATGTATGTCCGCCAGTTGTTGACGCACAGGCAACTGCATCCGCAAATTAACTTCTGCATCACGGCATTTGTGGCGACAACCGTATCCGGCCTGCTTTTGCGCCAGCCTTACTTCGCCAGCACGCCTACTGTTGCGATGGCCGCCAGCGTATTGCTGCTGGTGCCGGGTTTTCCCTTAATCAATGCCGTCGCTGATATGTTCAAAGGCCACATCAACACCGGTCTGGCGCGCTGGGCGATAGCCAGCCTGCTGACGCTAGCGACCTGTATCGGGGTGGTAATGGCCATGACACTCTGGGGGTTACGCGGATGGGCGTGATCGATTTTCTGCTCGCACTGGCGCAGGACATGCTCCTGGCAGCCCTTCCCGCCGTTGGCTTTGCGATGGTGTTTAACGTCCCGCAACGTGCATTACCCTGGTGTGCGCTGCTGGGTGCCATTGGCCACGGGTCACGTATGATCATGATGACCGCGGGCTTTAATATCGAATGGTCGACGTTTATCGCCTCCATGCTGGTCGGCAGCATCGGTATTCAGTGGTCCCGCTGGTATCTGGCGCATCCGAAGGTGTTCACCGTGGCGGCAGTCATTCCTATGTTCCCGGGTATTTCAGCCTATACGGCGATGATTTCCGCAGTCAAAATCAGCCACTTTGGCTACAGCGAACCGCAGATGATCCTGCTTCTGAGCAACTTCCTTAAAGCCTCGTCGATTGTGGGCGCGCTCTCCATCGGCCTGTCGATCCCCGGCTTATGGCTTTACCGCAAACGTCCACGCGTATAATAAAATAGCTTGCAATTGTATCGCGCACTATCTATATTCATTTCATGGATGCAAAAATGAACGACACCACTAACGCGCTTCTGCTGGATAACCAGCTCTGTTTTGCCCTCTATTCGGCAAATCTGGCGCTTAACAAGCTCTACCGGCAACTGCTGGCGCCGCTTAACCTGACCTACCCGCAATACCTGGTGATGCTGGTGCTGTGGGAGCAGGATGATATTACGGTATCAGACATTGGCGAGCGGCTGTTCCTGGATTCCGCCACGCTGACGCCCCTGCTGAAACGCCTGGAAAGTGCAGGATTAATCTTCCGCCAGCGTTCCCGTCAGGATGAGCGTCAGGTCGCCGTCACCCTGAGCGACGCGGGTCGGGCGCTGCAACAGCAGGCCGTGACGATACCCCACGCCGTGGGCTGTGCAGCGCAGTGTGATACCGACACCATGCTGGCGCTCAAGCACCAGCTCGAACTTTTGCGCCAACAGCTTCATCGCGCGTAAGGCTATACTTTACGCGCCTGATTTTAACTTAATACATCGCGCGCTATTTAATAGTGCATATAAACGTAAGATGAGGAACCTGCCATGTCTTTAGAAAAAGTTGTTTACACTGCCAAAGCCAAAGCAACCGGAGGCCGTGATGGCCGCGCAACGTCTTCCGATGGCGTTCTGGATGTCAAACTGGGTGTCCCCAAAGAGATGGGTGGCATGGGGGGTGAAGTAACCAACCCTGAACAGCTGTTCGCTGCGGGCTACTCCGCCTGCTTCCTGGGCGCAATGAAGTTCGTTGCGGCACGCGACAAATTCGCTCTGCCAAAAGATGCCTTTATTGAAGGCGAAGTGGGGATTGGCCCGCTGCCAACCGGTTTTGGTATCGAAGCGAAGCTGAACATCCACGTTGAAGGGATGGACGCAGCGGAAGCCAAAAAACTGGTGGATGCGGCGCATATCGTCTGTCCGTACTCTAACGCGACGCGCGGCAATATCGACGTGACGCTGAACATCATCGCGTAATCAGCTCCTGTGATTTTAGCCCCGGTAAGCGTAACGCCGCCGGGGAAATCCTCTCCTTTCCTCTCCTCTCTCTGTGCTACCATAACCCTCAATCACGCCCGTAGTAATCAGTTGAGAAAGTGTTATGTCCTCCAGAATCCTGACCACCAGCATTGCTGGCATTGATGCCTTTATGCGCGATCCTCGCGGTGTGTTGACGCACGCCGAAGGCGGCACGCTCGCGGTATTTGCCGACAACGCCCCGGCGTTTTATGCGGTCACGCCGGAACGTCTGGCGCAGCTTCTGGAAATTGAAGCGAAGCTGTCGCGCCCGGCGAGCGATGTCATGCTGGATAATCAGTTTTTTGACGAACCCGCCAGCGCTCCGGTGGCCGTTCCAATGGGGAAATTTCCCATGTACGCCGGTTGGCAGCCGGACGCCGATTTTCAGCGGCAGGCGGCCTTATGGGGAATAGCCCTCGCGCAGCCCGCGACGCCAGAAGAGCTGGCGGCCTTTACCGCTTACTGGCAGGCTGAAGGAAAAGTCTTCCACCATGTTCAGTGGCAGCAAAAGTTCGCACGCAGTCTGCAAATCAACCGCGCCAGCAACAATGGCCAGCCAAAACGTGATATCAATGCCTTTTCAGAACCGGACAAAAAAATCCCTGATGGATTCCGAGGTGCGAAATGAAAAACGTCGGCGACCTGATGAAACGTTTGCAGAAGATGATGCCCGCCAACGTGAAGCCCGCCTTCACCACCGGTGAAGAGCTGCTGGCGTGGCAAAAAGAGCAGGGTAAAATTTGCGCGGCTGCCCTCGCCCGCGAAAACCGCGCGATGAAAATGCAGCGCACCTTTAACCGCTCTGGCATTCGCCCTCTGCACCAGAACTGCTCCTTCGAGAATTATAAGGTCGAGTCGCAGGGGCAGATGAACGCCCTCAACCAGGCGCGCCAGTATGTGGATGAATTTGACGGCAACATTGCCAGTTTCATCTTTAGCGGAAAACCCGGCACGGGGAAAAATCACCTTGCGGCCGCTATCTGCAACGAGCTGCTGCTGCGCGGGAAGTCAGTGCTGATTATCACCGTGGCCGATATTATGTCCGCCATGAAGGACACCTTCAGCAACCGCGAAACCAGCGAAGAACAGCTGCTGAATGATTTAAGTAACGTGGATTTGCTGGTCATCGACGAGATCGGCGTCCAGACGGAGTCCCGCTACGAAAAAGTGATCATCAATCAGATTGTCGATCGCCGTTCGTCGTCAAAACGCCCAACCGGTATGCTGACGAACCACAATATCGACGAGATGACCCGACTTCTTGGCGAGCGGGTGATGGATCGCATGAAGCTGGGTAACAGCCTGTACGTCATCTTCGACTGGGACAGCTATCGCAGCCGCGTCACCGGCAAAGAGTATTAAGATATTTCCAGGGAGCGCCGGAAGAGCAGAGGTATATACTGAACCCACTTCTGGCCCAAAACGGACCTTGTTGAGTAAATCATTATGAAAAAACAGTTTCTTATCAGCATCCTTACTGGCACCCTGCTGGTGACTGGCGCAGCGCAGGCCGCATCATGGCAGGAGTCGCTCTCCAGCGCAGCAAGTGAGTTAACCAAAGAGAGCGGCACTTCCCAGGGCGGGCTGTCAGCCTCGTCCCTCACCGGCCTGCTGAGTAACAGCTCCCAAAGCCTGAGCGCCGGCACGATGAACAATGCGGCGGGCATTCTGGAATACTGCGCGAAGCAGAAACTGGCTTCCGTCACCGATACCGAAAACATTAAAAACCAGGTGCTGGGTAAACTGGGTCTGGACACCCAGGAGCAGAAAGCGGACACCAACTATATGGACGGTATTCAGGGCCTGCTGAACGCGCAAAATGGCCAGCAGCTGAACCTCAGCACCCTTGGAAATTCATCTCTGGCGAAACAGGTGAAAACGAAAGCCTGCGATCTGGTGCTGAAACAAGGCGTTAATTTCCTCTCCTGATCGTCTCCCATTTTCTGCCACAACACGCCGGGTTTATTACGTTAGTCTTACACCGCGGCGTGAAGTGCGTTTTTTTATCCCCTGCCACCACCTCAGCCTCCGTATACCACGATGCGACTGTATTCAAAAATCCGATTTTATAAACCAAATCCTAACAACAGCACACTTTCGTGACACTAAAATTGCAGCTAAGCGACATCGCAATTACATTGTATTACCCAAAAAATAAGCAATTAGCCGGCTAAGCGTCCGGCATGATGAGGATCTGCTGTTGTCAGAGTTAATGTCCCTTGTCCTTTTCCTGGCTTCCATCGGCGTTTATGCCTGGAAAGCTGGTCGTCACACCTGGTGGTTTGTGGCCACCCTGGTGGTGCTCGGCATTTTTATTGTTTTAAACATTACGTTATATGCCAGCGATTATTTTACCGGCGACGGTATTAACGACGCGGTGCTCTACACGTTGACCAACAGCCTGACCGGCGCTGGTGTAGGTAAGTATATCCTTCCGGGTCTGGGGCTGGTGGTCGCCCTGGTGGGCATCTTCGCCGCGCTGGCCTGGGTTCTGCGCCGTCGCCGTCACCGTCCGCATCATCATGGCTACAGCCTGCTGGCGCTGTGCCTGGCGCTGGCCTCCGTGGATGCCAGCCCCGCATTCCATCAAATTACCGAGCTGGTAAAATCCCAGTCGCGCGATGGCGACCCGGACTTTGCGGCCTATTACAAAGAACCCTCGAAGAAGATCGACAATCCCAGACTCAACCTGGTCTATATCTACGGCGAAAGTCTGGAGCGCACCTATTTTGATAACGATGCTTTCCCGAACCTGACGCCAGAGCTTGGCGCGCTGAAAAACCAGGGCCTCGACTTCAGCCACACCATGCAGCTCCCTGGCACGGATTACACCATCGCCGGGATGGTGGCCTCCCAGTGCGGCATTCCGCTGTTCGCTCCGTTTGAAGGCAACGCCTCCGCCTCGATGTCGAGCTTCTTCCCGCAGAACATTTGCCTCGGCGATATCCTGAAAAACTCGGGCTATGAAAACTACTTTATGCAGGGCGCTAACCTGCGCTTTGCCGGGAAAGATGTGTTCCTGAAATCCCACGGTTTCGATCACTTGTATGGTTCCGAAGAGCTGAAAACCACGGTGGCCGATCCGGCCTACCGCAACGACTGGGGCTTTTACGACGATACCGTTCTGGATGAAACCTGGAAGAAATTCGAGGAGCTTTCCCGCGCCGGTAAACGCTTCTCGCTGTTTGCGTTGACCGTCGACACGCATCATCCGGATGGTTTTGTCTCACGCACCTGTAAACGTCAGGGCTACGACATTGACGGTAAAAACAACAAGTCGTTCAGCGCCGTGACCTGTAGCCAGGAGCATATCGCGGCGTTAATCGAGAAAATCAAAGCGTCGCCGTATTTCAAAAATACGGTCATCGTCGTCTCATCTGACCATCTGGCGATGAAAAACAGCGCCTGGGATGAGCTGAATAAGCTGGATCGCAGCAACCTGTTCTTTGTGCTGCGCGGCGATAAACCGCAGCAGGAGATCATTGCCGCTAAACGTAACTCGATGGATAACGGCGCTACCGTGCTGGATATTCTGGGTGGCGATAAC
Source organism: Enterobacter cloacae complex sp. 677-3DZ2D5B (assembly GCF_004136695.1). Lineage (NCBI taxonomy): Bacteria > Pseudomonadati > Pseudomonadota > Gammaproteobacteria > Enterobacterales > Enterobacteriaceae > Enterobacter > Enterobacter cloacae complex sp. 677-3DZ2D5B. The sequence continues at coordinate 254,361 of NZ_QFLS01000004.1, forward strand.
TTCATTGGACTGGGCCGCAGTACGCTGTCGGGCCAGTCCCTGTCGGAAATCTTCCTCAACATGAAGGAAAAAATCCTCGCCTGGAAGCCGGATATCATTCGTCTGTGGAACTTCCCGAAAGAGATAAAAGATTTCACCATCGATCAGGATAAAAAAATGATCGCGTTCTCCGGCAGCCATTTCCGCCTGCCACTGCTGCTGCGCGTGTCGGATAACCGCGTCGAGCCGCTGCCGGAAAGCGAATACTCCGCGCCACTGCGCTTCCAGCTGGCGGAATTCGCCCCGCGCGATAATTTCGTCTGGGTCGACAAATGCTACAAAATGGGCCAGCTCTGGTCGCAACAGCTGTCGCTGTCCACCGACTGGTGCGTCTCTCAGGGGCAACTCGGCGGCGAGCAGGCCGTGCAACACGTTGACAAACCGCAGTGGCAGGGAAAAACCGCGTTTAAAGATACGGTTATTGATACCGCACGCTATCAGCGCAACGTTGACCTGCTGAAAATCGTCGACAACGACATTCGTTATAAAGCAGACAGCTTCATCTTTAATGTTGCCGGCGCGCCAGAAGAGGTGAAGCAGTTCAGCGGTATTTCGCGGCCGGAATCATGGGGGCGCTGGTCTAACGCCCAGTTAGGCGATGAGGTGAAAATTGAATATACCCATCCGCTGCCGGAGAAATTCGATCTGGTGATCACCGCCAGGGCATTTGGTCCCAACGCAAACCGTCCTATACCGGTGCGCGTCGGCGATAAAGAACAGACGCTGACGCTGAGCAATGATGTCACCACCAGCACGCTGCACTTCGATAACCCAACGCGCAGCAATACGCTGGTCATTGTGCCGCCCGATCCGCAGTCCACTAACGAAGGGAATATTCTCGGTCACGCTCCGCGCAAGCTGGGGATCGGCATGGTGGAGATTAAAATTGTGAGCAGCGCTGGCTGATGACGGCGTTCACCCTTCGCCCGACGCGCATCGACGACGTCGCTGCCCTGCCCGCCATCGAACGTGCGGCGGGGCAGCGGTTTCGCGACGTTCCTGCGCTGGCCTGGCTGGCAGACAATGAGGTTATTTGTGTTGAAGATCACCTCGGTTACGCCGGACGCGGATTAAGCTGGCTGGCGCTGGCTGACGACAGGCCTGTGGGCTTTATTCTCGCCGAAGCTCATCCATTGTCGCTGTTTATTGTGGAACTGTCGGTTCACCAGGACTGGCAGGGACGAGGTCTCGGACGCCAGTTAATCGCCCGTGCCGCCGCGCATGCCCGCAGTCTGGGGCTGAACTCGCTGACGTTAACGACGTTTCGTGATGTCCCGTGGAATGCGCCCTTCTACAGGCGATTAGGGTTTGAAATGCTGACGACGCTGACGCCGGAACTGCGCCAGAAACGCGAGGAAGAGACGGCGCACGGTTTAGCGTATGGTTCCCGCTGCGCCATGCGCCGGCCTCTGTAAGATCGCCCGGTGGCGTTGCGCTTACCGGGCCTACAAAACCCAATTCCGCAGGCCGGGTAAAGCGAAGCCACCCGGCAAAACGCATAGCGTCAGAACGTTTCCCAGTTATCGCCCGCATCTGCGGTCGCCGGTTTACGCGCCACTACCGGAGCGGCAACGCTTTTCGCGGAGGCGGAGGCGAACTCGCGCGCCTTCATCTGTTCCTGCTGAATACGGAACACCGCAACGGCCTGCGTCAGACGGCTCGCCTGCTCTTCCAGTGCCGCGGCCGCCGCCGCAGACTCTTCCACCAGCGAGGCGTTCTGCTGGGTCACGCGATCCATCTCAGCCACCGCCAGCCCAACCTGGTCGATACCGCGGCTCTGCTCGTCAGACGCAGACGCGATTTCGCCCATGATGTCCGTCACGCGCGTTACCGCATTCACGATCTCACCCATGGTTTCACCCGCGCTTTCCACCAGCGTTGAACCAATTTCCACGCGCCCCACGGAGTCTTCAATCAGACTCTTGATCTCACGGGCCGCCTGGGCGCTGCGCTGCGCCAGGTTTCGGACTTCACCTGCAACCACCGCAAAGCCGCGGCCCTGCTCGCCCGCACGCGCCGCTTCTACCGCCGCGTTCAGCGCCAGAATATTGGTCTGGAAGGCAATCCCGTCGATCACGCTGATGATATCGGCAATTTTCTGCGAACTGCCGGCGATATCGCGCATGGTCTGCACCACGTTATCCACCACCTTGCCGCCTTTCTGCGCGGTTTCAGACGCGCTCAGGGCCAGGTTGCTCGCCTGACGGGCGTTCTCGGCGTTCTGCTTCACGGTGGCAGTCAGCTGTTCCATGCTGGCGGCGGTCTCTTCCAGAGAGGCAGCCTGCTGTTCGGTACGGGATGAGAGATCATTATTGCCCATCGAGATTTCGCTCGCACCGCTGTAAATGGCGTTTGCGCCGTTACGCACGTCACCCACGGTACGCACCAGCTCGCCCTGCATGTGGCGCAGGGAGTCAGCCAGTTCCCCCATCTCGTTGGAGCCTTCCACGTCGATGCGCTTCACCAGGTCGCCGCTGGCGATATGACGAATGCTGTCAATCAGACGGTTCAGCGGCGAAATCAGCGCCTGACGAATACCCAGCCAGACGGCAACAATCACCACCAGCACCGCAGCCAGCACGCTAATCAGCACCCAGATAGCCTGGCGGTAAGAACTGTTGCTGTCTTCAACCGCGGTCTGATACAGCGCGTCGTTCTGTTGCAGATAGGTGACGTACTGCTTCTCAAAGCCATCCTGATAGCTCTGGGTCGGCTGGTCGAAGAACTCATTGATCTTGCCCGCCCCCAGCAGCTGGATCAGCTCGGCCAGCGCGCCGTGGTAGATATCGTAATTACGTTTGATTTCCAGTGCCGCAGCGTCGCTCTGACGCGGGTCGCGCGGCAGCGCTTCGTAATCCGCCCAGTTTTTTTCCGCCTGTTTCAGAGACGCAGAGGCAATTTGCATCAGCTCGGCGACGGTTGAGCCGCTACCGATATTGTTCTGATCCATCATATAGCGGATACCCGCGCGGTTCAGAGTGTTACGGGTTTGCAGCAGCGCCACCCAGCTACCGTTCAGGGTGGATTGTTGCTGGCGAATGGTTTGCAGGATGGTGAAATTCTCTTTGTCATGCTTCAGGGCATTGAAGAAAAGACCACCGGATGTGAGTTGTAAAAGGCCAAATATCGCTAAAACCAGCAGTAAGCTGGTGACAATCTTGATACGATTTAACATGTTTTCTCTTTCCTCAGACAGATACAGAATTTTCGGCCTGGAAAGGGAAAACTTTACGAAAATCATCCTGGAATTTAGGGTTTTTACTCTTCGTCCCGCGCGGCAATATGTCGGTTTCCAAGTTCAATAAATTCTTCCAGCAGCGCCGTGAGCTGCGTCATCTTCTCCGGGGTATATTCCGCCTCAATCTGCTGGTACGCCTCTTCCACCTGAGCCTGAGCACGCTGGTACAGCGCGTTGCCTTCTTTCGTCAGCGATACGTACAGCTTGCGCTGGTCATTCACCGGCTTTAAGCGCAGCACCAGACCGTCGCGCTCCATCCGCGTCAGAATGCCGGTCAGGCTTGGGCGCAAAATGCAGGTGCGGAACGCCAGATCGTGAAAATCCATGGAGGGATGCTCGGCCAGCACGCGGACGATACGCCACTGCTGCTCGGTCAGATTATGCCGCTTCACTATCGGGCGGAAGTAGCCCATCGCCGCTTCACGCGCCTGCAACAGCGCGATGGTTAATGAGTCATGCATCACCTTCCCCTTACATCATTAACAAGTAAACAATTTAAAACAGATGCTTTTATAGACAACACGTTGTAACCCAAAAAGTCTAACAGAAACAACGCAATTTTTTTAATCCATTGAATTAAAAGATAATTAACTCATTTATGTAAATTTATTGTTATTCATATCACAAATTATTCACTTCTGATTGCGAAACGAACAGCAAAAGCATAAAACCAGATCATTAACATATTAATGAAATCAAAACCGGACAGCCGGTTTGAGGAGTATGGGAATGAAAGGTACTGTTTTTGCCGTAGCGCTAAACCACCAAAGCCAGCGTGCAGCCTGGGCTGAGGCGTTTGAAAAAGCCCCCTATAACGCGCCGCCAAAAACGGCGGTGTGGTTTATCAAGCCACATAACACCGTTATTCGCGCAGGCGAGCCGATTCCCTTCCCACAGGGAGAAACCGTGTTAAGCGGCGCAACGGTGGCGCTGGTGGTGGGCAAAACCGCCAGCAAAGTCCGCGTTGAAGAGGCGGCGGCGTACATCGCTGGCTACGCGCTGGCCAACGAAATCAGCCTGCCGGAAGAGAGCTTCTACCGTCCGGCGATCAAGGCCAAATGTCGGGATGGATTTTGCCCGCTCGGCGAACCTGTCGCCGTTGATAACGTGGACAACCTGACCATCATCACCGAGATCAACGGTCGCGAAGCGGACCACTGGAACACGGCCGATCTGCACCGCAACGCCGCCGAACTGCTGAGCGCGCTGAGCGAATTTGCCACCCTGAACCCCGGCGATGCGATATTGCTCGGTACCCCACAAAGCCGTGTCGAAATTCGCCCGGGCGATCGGGTACGCATTCTGGCAGAGGGATTTCCGCCGCTGGAAAACCCGGTGGTAGTGGAACGCGACGTTACCATTGCTTCGCGCACGCCGCCGCACGCCACGCTGTTCGCACTCGGCCTGAACTACGCCGATCACGCCAGCGAGCTGGACTTCAAACCGCCTACCGAGCCGCTGGTGTTTATCAAAGCGCCGAACACCTTTAATGGCGACAACCAGACCTCGGTGCGCCCAAACAACATTGAATACATGCATTACGAAGCCGAGCTGGTGGTGGTCATCGGTAAAACCGCGCGTAAGGTCAGCGAAGCCGAGGCGATGGACTATGTTGCGGGCTACACGGTGTGCAACGACTACGCCATCCGCGATTATCTCGAAAACTACTATCGCCCAAACCTGCGGGTGAAAAGCCGCGACGGGCTGACCCCCATCAGCCCGAACGTGGTGCCAAAAGAAGCCATCCCTGACCCGCACAACCTTCGTCTTCGCACCTACGTTAACGGTGAACTGCGTCAGGAAGGCACCACCGCCGATCTCATTTTCAGCATCCCATTCCTGATTGCGTATCTGAGCGATTTCATGACCCTGCAACCGGGCGACATGATTGCCACCGGCACGCCGAAGGGGCTGTCCGACGTGGTACCGGGCGATGAAGTGGTGGTGGAAGTGGAGGGCGTAGGCCGTCTGGTAAACCGAATTGTCAGTGAGGAGACTGCAAAATGAAAAAGATTAACCACTGGATCAACGGGAAAAACGTCGCCGGAAGTGAGTACTTCCAAACCACTAACCCGGCCTCCGGCGAGGTGCTGGCTGAAGTAGCCTCCGGGGGCGAAGCCGAAATCCATCAGGCCGTTGCCGCCGCCAAAGAGGCGTTCCCGAAATGGGCCAACCTGCCGATGAAGGAGCGTGCGCGCCTGATGCGTCGCCTGGGGGATCTGATTGACCAGAACGTGCCGGACATTGCCGCGATGGAGACCGCCGACACCGGCCTGCCGATCCACCAGACCAAAAACGTGCTCATTCCGCGCGCCTCGCACAACTTCGAGTTCTTCGCCGAGGTGTGCCAGCAGATGAACGGCAAAACCTACCCGGTCGACGACAAGATGCTCAACTACACCCTGGTGCAGCCGGTGGGTGTCTGCGCGCTGGTGTCGCCGTGGAACGTGCCGTTTATGACCGCCACCTGGAAGGTCGCGCCCTGTCTCGCGCTGGGTAACACCGCGGTGCTGAAGATGTCTGAACTCTCCCCGCTGACCGCCGACCGTCTGGGCGAGCTGGCCCTCGAAGCGGGCATTCCGGCGGGCGTGCTCAACGTGGTGCAGGGCTATGGCGCCACGGCGGGCGACGCGCTGGTGCGTCATCATGACGTGCGCGCCGTCTCCTTCACCGGCGGCACCGCCACCGGGCGTAACATCATGAAAAACGCCGGGCTGAAGAAGTATTCTATGGAACTGGGCGGCAAATCTCCGGTGCTGATTTTTGAAGACGCGGACATCGAGCGCGCGCTGGACGCCGCCCTGTTCACCATCTTCTCCATCAACGGCGAACGCTGCACCGCCGGCTCGCGCATCTTCATCCAGCAGAGCATCTACCCGGAGTTCGTCAAACGCTTTGCCGAGCGCGCCAACCGCCTGCGCGTGGGCGACCCGACCGATCCGAACACCCAGATTGGCGCGCTCATCAGCCAGCAGCACTGGGAAAAAGTCTCCGGCTATATCCGCCTCGGCATTGAAGAGGGGGCAACCCTGCTGGCGGGCGGCCCGGACAAACCGACCGATCTGCCTGCGCACCTGAAAGGCGGCAACTTCCTGCGCCCGACCGTGCTGGCGGATGTCGATAACCGCATGCGCGTGGCGCAGGAAGAGATCTTCGGGCCGGTGGCCTGCCTGCTGCCGTTTAAGGACGAAGCGGAAGGCCTGCGCCTGGCGAACGACGTGGAGTATGGCCTGGCGTCGTACATCTGGACCCAGGACGTCAGCAAAGTGCTGCGTCTGGCGCGCAACATCGAAGCGGGCATGGTGTTCGTCAACACCCAGAACGTGCGCGACCTGCGCCAGCCGTTTGGCGGCGTGAAGGCCTCCGGCACCGGGCGCGAAGGCGGCGAGTACAGCTTCGAGGTCTTCGCGGAGATGAAGAACGTGTGCATCTCCATGGGCGACCATCCGATTCCAAAGTGGGGGATCTGATCATGGGGAAATTAGCGTTAGCGGCAAAAATCACCCACGTGCCGTCAATGTATCTCTCTGAACTGCCGGGCAAAAACCACGGCTGCCGCCAGGGCGCCATCGATGGGCATAAAGAGATCAGCAAGCGCTGCCGCGAGCTGGGCGTGGATACCATTATCGTCTTCGACACCCACTGGCTGGTGAACAGCGCGTATCACATCAACTGCGCGGACCATTTCTCAGGCGTCTACACCAGCAACGAGCTGCCGCATTTTATTCGCGACATGACCTACGACTACGACGGCAACCCGGAACTCGGCCAGCTGATTGCCGACGAAGCGGTGAAGCTTGGCGTTCGCGCCAAGGCGCACAACATCCCGAGCCTCAAGCTGGAATACGGCACGCTGGTGCCGATGCGCTACATGAACGCGGATAAGCACTTCAAAGTGGTCTCCATCTCGGCGTTCTGCACGGTTCACGACTTCGCCGACAGCCGCAGGCTGGGCGAGGCCATCATCAGCGCCATCGAAAAATACGACGGCACCGTGGCGGTGCTCGCCAGCGGCTCGCTGTCGCACCGCTTTATCGACGACCAGCGCGCGGAGGAAGGGATGAACAGCTACACCCGCGAGTTTGATCGCCAGATGGACGAGCGCGTGGTGAAGCTGTGGCGCGAGGGGCAGTTCAAGGAGTTTTGCAGCATGCTGCCGGAGTACGCCGACTACTGCTACGGCGAGGGCAACATGCACGACACGGTGATGCTGCTGGGGATGCTCGGCTGGGACAAATACGACGGTAAGGTGGAGTTTCTCACCGAGCTGTTCGCCAGCTCCGGCACCGGCCAGGTCAACGCCGTTTTCCCGCTGCCCGCCTAAGGAGTCGTTATGCCGCACTTTATCGCTGAATGTACCAACAACATCCGCGAGCAGGCCGACCTGCCGGGTCTGTTCGCCAAAGTGAACGAGGCGCTCGCCGCCACGGGGATCTTCCCGCTCGGGGGCATCCGCAGCCGCGCCCACTGGCTGGATACCTGGCAGATGGCCGACGGTAAGCACGATTACGCCTTTGTGCATATGACGCTGAAGATCGGCGCGGGGCGCAGCCTGGAAAGCCGGGAAGAGGTCGGTGAAATGCTGTTTGCGCTGATCAAAACGCACTTCGCAGAGCTAATGGCGGGCCGATATCTGGCGCTCTCGTTCGAGCTGGACGAGCTGCACCCGACGCTTAATTACAAGCAAAACAACGTGCACGCGTTGTTTAAATAACACCGCACGGTCTGTCCCCTCTCCCACAGGGAGAGGGAGAAAACAAATAAAAACAGGATATCGCCATGCTCGACAAACACACCCATACCCTGATCGCCCACCGTCTGCATCAGGCGGAACAATCCCGGGAGCAGATCCGCGCGATCTCGCTGGAGTACCCGGAGATCACCATTGAAGACGCCTACGCCGTCCAGCGCGAATGGGTGAGCCTGAAAATTGCCGAAGGCCGCGTGTTGAAAGGCCACAAGATCGGCCTTACCTCCAAAGCGATGCAGGCCAGCTCGCAGATCAGCGAGCCGGACTACGGTGCGCTGCTGGACGATATGTTCTTCCACGACGGCAGCGACATCCCCGTGGATCGCTTTATCGTCCCGCGCATCGAAGTGGAGCTGGCCTTCGTGCTGGCAAAACCGCTGCGCGGCCCGAACTGCACGATCTTCGACGTCTACAACGCCACGGATTACGTCATCCCCGCCCTGGAGCTGATCGACGCCCGCTGCCATAACGTTGACCCGGAAACCCAGCGCCCGCGCAAGGTGTTCGACACCATCTCCGATAACGCCGCCAACGCGGGCGTGATCCTCGGCGGCCGCCCGATTAAACCCGACGAGCTGGATCTGCGCTGGATCTCCGCCCTGCTTTACCGCAACGGCGTGATCGAAGAGACCGGGGTCGCCGCAGGCGTGCTTAACCACCCGGCGAACGGCGTGGCGTGGCTGGCGAACAAACTCGCGCCATACGACGTGCAGCTTGAGCCAGGGCAAATCATCCTCGGCGGCTCGTTTACCCGCCCGGTTGCCGCCAGCAGAGGCGACACCTTCCACGTCGACTACGGCAACATGGGCTCGATTAGCTGCCGCTTTGTGTAAGGAGATGACCATGCAAAACGCATTCAAAGCGGCGCTGAAGGCGGGCCGTCCGCAAATCGGGTTATGGCTGGGGCTGACCAGCAGCTACAGCGCTGAGCTACTGGCCGGGGCCGGTTTTGACTGGCTGCTGATCGACGGAGAGCACGCGCCGAACAGCGTGCAAACCATCCTGACTCAGCTACAGGCCATCGCCCCTTATCCCAGCCAGCCGGTGGTGCGCCCGTCGTGGAACGATCCGGTGCAGATCAAGCAGCTGCTGGACGTGGGGGTGCAAACCCTGCTGGTGCCGATGGTGCAAAACGCCGACGAAGCCCGTCTGGCTGTCAGCGCCACCCGCTACCCGCCTGCCGGCATTCGCGGCGTCGGCAGCGCGCTGGCGCGGGCGTCGCGCTGGAACCGCATCCCGGAGTATCTGCATCAGGCTAACGACGCCATGTGCGTGCTGGTGCAAATCGAAACTCGCGAGGCGCTGAAAAACCTGCCGCAGATCCTGGACGTGGAAGGGGTGGACGGCGTGTTTATCGGCCCTGCGGATCTGAGCGCCGACATGGGCTTCGCTGGCAATCCGCAGCACCCGGAGGTGCAGGCCGCCATAGAGCAGGCGATCGCCCAAATCCTCAGCGCGGGTAAAGCCCCCGGCATCCTGATGGCGAACGAGCAACTGGCAAAACGTTATCTTGAACTCGGCTCGCTGTTTGTCGCAGTCGGCGTGGATACCACCCTGCTCGCCCGCAGCGCCGAAGCGCTGGCGGCCCGCTTTACCGACGTCACCACAGCAGTTGATAACAATAAATCCGTCTACTAAACGTACGATGTGGAGCGCACCATGACGACCTCAACCCTGCATAATAAAGCTGTTGAACATCGCGTTATTAATAAGCTGTTCCGTCGTTTGATCGTGTTTCTTTTTATCCTGTTTGTCTTCTCGTTTCTCGATCGCATCAACATCGGCTTTGCCGGGCTGACGATGGGCAAAGATCTGGGCCTCACGTCGACCATGTTTGGCCTGGCCGCGACGCTTTTTTACGTGACCTACGTGCTGTGCGGGATCCCCAGCAACATCATGCTGGCGAAGATCGGCGCCCGCCGCTGGATCGCCGGGATCATGGTGGTGTGGGGCATCGCCTCTACCTGCACCATGTTCGCCACCAGCCCCGAAACGCTCTACGTCCTGCGCATGCTGGTGGGCATTGCCGAAGCCGGTTTCCTGCCGGGCATTCTGGTCTATCTCACCTGGTGGTTCCCGGCCTATCACCGCGCCCGCGCCAACGCGTTGTTTATGATCGCCATGCCGGTGACCATGATGCTCGGTTCGATCCTCTCCGGGTACATTCTGGCGATGGACGGACTGTGGAACCTTAAGGGCTGGCAGTGGCTGTTCCTGCTGGAGGGGCTGCCGTCGGTGGTGCTCGGCGTGGTGACCTGGTTCTACCTTAACGACACCCCGGATCAGGCCACCTGGCTGGATGATGACGAAAAGCAGGCACTCAAAACGATGATCGCCCGCGAGCAGGAGCTGGCCATTGCGCATGCCGCCACGCCGCGATCGACGCTGCGCGAGGTGCTGACGCCCGCCGTGCTGCTCTACACGCTGGCCTACTTCTGCCTGACGAATACGCTGAGCGCGATCAACATCTGGACGCCGCAGATCCTGCAAAGCTTCAACACCGGCAGCAGCAATATCGTGATTGGCCTGCTGGCGGCGATCCCGCAGTTTTGCACCATCCTCGGGATGATCTGGTGGAGCCGCCGCTCCGACAGGCTGAAAGAGCGAAAAAAGCACACTATCCTGCCGTATCTTTTTGCAGCGGCGGGATGGATGCTGGCCTCGGCGACCGATCACAGTCTGATCCAGCTGCTTGGCATCATCATGGCCTCAACCGGATCGTTTACCGCCATGGCGATATTCTGGACCACGCCGGATCAGGTTATTAGCCTGCAATCCCGCGCGGTGGCGCTGGCGGTAATCAACGCCATCGGCAACGTCGGGTCTGCCGTCAGCCCATTGCTGATAGGTATTTTGCGCGACGCGACCGGCAGCTTCAGCTCGGGACTGTGGTTCGTGGCAGGTCTGCTGGTGGTGGGCGCGCTGGTGCTGACGCGCATTCCGATGACGCGCCGTGAAAGCCTTGAGCGTGAGCCGGACATCGCGGCGCAAAAGATCCACTGAGGAGCCGCTATGTGTCAGAGCCCCATCACCAACATCGATATCAGCAAGGAGTACGACGAAAGTCTGGGCACCGACGATGTGCACTACCAGTCGTTTGCCCGCATGGCGGCCTTTTTTGGCCGCGACATGCAGGCGCACCGCCACGACCAGTATTTTCAGATGCATTTTCTCGACACCGGGCAGATTGAGCTCCAGCTCGACGACCACCGTTACTCGGTGCAGGCGCCGCTGTTCGTGCTGACGCCACCGTCGGTGCCGCACGCGTTTATCACCGAATCCGACAGCGACGGCCACGTGCTGACGGTGCGCGAGGATCTCATCTGGCCGCTGTTAGAAGTGCTCTACCCGGGCACGCGGGAAGCGTTCGGCCTGCCGGGGATCTGCCTGTCGCTTGCCGACAAGCCTGATGAGCTGACGGCGCTGAAGCACTACTGGCAGCTGATTGCCCGGGAATCCACGGAACAGCTGCCCGGTCGCGAGCATACGCTGGTCCTGCTGGCGCAGGCCGTTTTTACCCTGCTGCTGCGCAACGCGAAGCTCGACGACCACGCGTCAGGCGGCATGCGCGGTGAGCTGAAGCTGTTTCAGCGCTTTAACCAGCTGACAGATGCTCATTACCACGAGCACTGGACGGTGCCGGAATACGCCAGCGAACTGCATCTCACCGAATCCCGCCTGACCGATATCTGTCGCCGCTTCGCCAACCGCTCGCCGAAACGGCTGATCTTCGACCGCCAGCTGCGGGAAGCCAGACGCCTGCTGCTGTTTTCCGACAGCACAGTGAGCGAAATTGCCTGGCAGCTGGGTTTTAAAGATCCGGCCTATTTCGCCCGTTTTTTTAACCGACTGACGGGGTGCTCACCCAGCGCGTACCGGGCGCAGAAAGTACCGGTGTCGCCTGTTCCCCTCACCCCTGCCCTCTCCCAGAGGGAGAGAGAGTAACCGTCCCCTCTCCCTCTGGGAGAGGGTTAGGGTGAGGGAAATCACACTCTGTGATCTCTCGCGAAAAGTACCTGCCGTTGTCCCAATCGTCCCTTCACGTTCCGCCCCTCTCACGCTTCAATTAAACAACAAAAACAAAACATAAATTTAACAACCATCTTCCGATACGAGGTCCCTATGAAGCCTGAAGATTTCCGCGCTGATGCCAAACGTCCGTTAACCGGTGAAGAGTATTTAAAAAGCCTGCAAGATGGCCGTGAGATTTATATCTACGGCGAGCGCGTTAAGGACGTCACTACCCACCCGGCATTTCGCAATGCGGCGGCGTCCATCGCCCAGATGTACGATGCCCTGCACAAGCCAGACATGCAGGATACCCTCTGCTGGGGCACGGACACCGGCAGCGGCGGCTACACCCATAAATTCTTCCGCGTGGCGAAAAGCGCCGACGATCTGCGCCAGCAGCGTGACGCCATCGCCGAGTGGTCGCGCCTGAGCTACGGCTGGATGGGGCGTACGCCGGACTACAAAGCCGCGTTCGGCTGCGCGCTGGGGGCGAACCCTGCCTTCTACGGTCAGTTCGAGCAGAACGCCCGCAACTGGTACACACGTATTCAGGAAACCGGCCTGTACTTTAACCACGCCATCGTCAACCCGCCGATCGACCGCCATAAACCGGCAGACGAGGTGAAAGACGTTTACATCAAGCTGGAGAAAGAGACCGACGCCGGGATCATCGTCAGCGGCGCGAAAGTGGTGGCCACCAACTCCGCCCTGACCCATTACAACATGATCGGCTTCGGCTCTGCGCAGGTGATGGGCGAAAACCCGGACTTCGCGCTGATGTTCGTCGCGCCGATGGATGCCGAAGGGGTGAAGCTGATCTCCCGCGCCTCTTACGAGATGGTGGCAGGGGCGACCGGTTCCCCGTACGACTACCCGCTCTCCAGCCGTTTTGACGAGAACGACGCCATTCTGGTGATGGATCATGTGCTGATCCCGTGGGAAAACGTGCTGATCTACCGCGATTTCGACCGCTGCCGTCGCTGGACGATGGAAGGTGGCTTCGCCCGCATGTACCCGCTTCAGGCCTGCGTGCGTCTGGCAGTGAAGCTCGACTTCATCACCGCTCTGCTGAAGAAGTCGCTGGAGTGTACCGGCACCCTCGAGTTCCGCGGCGTGCAGGCGGATCTCGGCGAAGTGGTGGCGTGGCGCAACATGTTCTGGGCGCTGAGCGACTCCATGTGCTCCGAAGCCACGCCGTGGGTAAACGGCGCGTATCTGCCTGACCACGCGGCGTTACAGACCTACCGCGTGATGGCGCCAATGGCCTATGCGAAGATCAAGAACATCATCGAACGTAACGTGACCTCCGGGCTGATCTACCTGCCGTCCAGCGCGCGGGACCTGAACAACCCGCAGATCGACCAGTATCTGGCGAAGTACGTGCGCGGCTCCAACGGGATGGATCATGTCGAACGCATCAAGATTCTGAAACTGATGTGGGATGCCATCGGCAGCGAGTTTGGCGGACGTCACGAGCTGTACGAAATCAACTACTCCGGTAGCCAGGATGAGATCCGCCTGCAATGCCTGCGTCAGGCGCAAAGCTCCGGCAACATGGACAAGATGATGGCGATGGTTGACCGCTGCATGTCCGAGTACGACCAGCACGGCTGGACCGTACCGCACCTGCACAACAACACTGATATCAACATGCTGGATAAGCTGCTGAAATAACGCAGCGGGAGGTTTCAATGCAATCTGAAGAACGCCTGCGTTTTCGCGACGCGATGGCCAGCCTGTCGGCGGCGGTGAATGTGGTCACCACCGAGGGCGATGCGGGTCGCTGCGGCATTACCGCCACCGCCGTCTGTTCGGTCACGGACACCCCGCCTTCGGTCATGGTCTGCATCAACGCCAACAGCGCCATGAACCCGGTCTTCCAGGGCAACGGCAAACTGTGTGTCAACGTGCTGAACCACGAGCAGGAGATCATGGCCCGCCACTTTGCCGGGATGACCGGCATGGCAATGGAGGAGCGCTTTGCTCTCTCCTGCTGGCAGAAAGGACCGCTGGCGCAGCCGGTGCTGAAAAGCGCTCTGGCAAGCCTGGAAGGTGAGATAACCCAGGTGCAAACCATCGGTACCCATCTGGTCTACCTTGTGGAGATTAAGAACATCATCCTCAGCAGCGAGGGGCACGGCCTGATCTACTTCAAACGCCGTTTCCACCCGGTGATGATGGAGATGGAAGCCGCGATTTGATCCCGTTGCACAAAAAACGCTAAGGTTTCCGCAAAGGTGCGCCGTTAACTATCCATAAGATAAATTTTCCGGGGCGGCTGGCGACGTCGTCAGGCGCCCCCTTAACGCTGGAAAGTCTTATGGCCCCTTCACCCCGAAGCCGCTCGGCTGAACGTCTGGTTGACATCATTATTGCCCTGCACCGCAACGGAAGCGTTAATCGACGCGATCTGATGCAAAAATTTGGCATTACCGAACGCACGGTGTACCGCGATTTGCAGGCGCTTTCCCCTATTATTGAACACGACGGCAAAGGGCGCTATCAGCTGCTGCCTGCGTATCAGACCTGCCGCTGCGTGCACTGCCCTGAAGCGAACGACGAAACCCCGCAGGGGTAGATTATTCTCAGTGATCTCAATCACATATTTTCTTCCACCGTGGGTGAGCCTTAACCACTCACCCTCGCTTTTGACCGCTCACGCATCGCTTTCAACCACTCACCTATTTACCGTGCTTTATACGCGCGAGGATCTGGCACGATCGCTCCAGCATTAATCAATACCTCCTCACAACAAACCCTGACCCTTTTTTCTTTACATAAAAAACCAGGTCTTACTATGGATACTAAAAAACTACTGAAGCACGTGCCCTGGGCCTTACTCGGGATCCTCGGTGCTTTCTGTCTGGCGGTTGTCGCATTACGCCGGGGCGAACACGTCAGCGCCCTGTGGATCGTGGTCGCGTCGGTTTCCGTCTACCTTGTGGCTTATCGCTACTACAGCTTATACATCGCGCAGAAGGTCATGAAGCTCGACCCGACGCGTGCCACCCCGGCGGTCATTAACAATGACGGCCTGAACTACGTGCCAACCAACCGTTACGTGCTGTTTGGTCACCACTTCGCCGCCATTGCAGGCGCGGGTCCGCTGGTCGGCCCGGTACTGGCCGCGCAGATGGGCTACCTGCCGGGTACGCTCTGGCTGCTGGCGGGCGTGGTGCTGGCGGGAGCGGTGCAGGACTTTATGGTGCTGTTTATCTCCTCGCGCCGTAACGGTTCGTCGCTGGGTGAGATGATCAAAGAAGAGATGGGCCGCGTGCCGGGCACCATCGCCCTCTTTGGCTGCTTCCTGATCATGATCATCATCCTCGCGGTGCTGGCGCTGATCGTGGTGAAAGCGCTGGCCGAAAGTCCGTGGGGCGTCTTCACCGTCTGCTCTACCGTACCGATTGCGCTGTTCATGGGCATCTACATGCGCTTCCTGCGCCCTGGCCGCGTTGGCGAGGTGTCGGTCATTGGTATCGTGCTGCTGGTCGCCTCCATCTACTTCGGCGGCGTGATTGCGCACGACCCGTACTGGGGCCCGGCGCTGACCTTTAAAGACACCACCATCACCTTCGCGCTGATCGGTTACGCGTTCATCTCAGCGCTGTTGCCGGTGTGGCTGATTCTGGCTCCGCGCGACTACCTGGCGACCTTCCTGAAAATCGGCGTGATCGTCGGGCTGGCAATCGGGATTGTGATCATCAATCCTGAGCTGAAAATGCCAGCGGTGACACAGTACATTGACGGTACCGGTCCGCTGTGGAAAGGCGCTCTGTTCCCGTTCCTGTTTATCACCATCGCCTGCGGTGCCGTGTCTGGCTTCCACGCGCTGATCGCCTCGGGCACCACGCCGAAGCTGATGGCCAACGAAACCGACGCGCGCTTCATCGGTTACGGCGCGATGCTGATGGAGTCCTTCGTGGCGATCATGGCGCTGGTTGCAGCGTCGATTATCGAGCCAGGTCTGTACTTTGCGATGAACACCCCACCAGCGGGTCTGGGCATCACCATGCCTAACCTGCATGAGATGGGCGGCGAAAATACCGCGCTGATCCTGGCACAGCTGAAAGACGCCAGCGCGCACGCGGCGGCGACCGTCAGCTCCTGGGGCTTCGTGATTTCGCCCGAGCAGATCATGCAGACCGCAAAAGACATCGGCGAACCGTCCGTGCTGAACCGCGCAGGTGGTGCGCCAACGCTGGCGGTGGGTATCGCACACGTGTTCCACAAAGTGCTGCCGTGGGCGGACATGGGCTTCTGGTACCACTTCGGTATTCTGTTTGAAGCGCTGTTCATCCTCACCGCGCTGGATGCCGGTACGCGTGCAGGCCGCTTCATGTTGCAGGATCTGCTGGGTAACTTCGTGCCATTCCTGAAGAAAACCGACTCTCTGGTGGCCGGCGTTCTGGGCACTGCGGGCTGCGTAGGCCTGTGGGGTTATCTGCTGTATCAGGGCGTTGTTGACCCGTTGGGCGGCGTGAAGAGCCTGTGGCCGCTGTTCGGTATCTCTAACCAGATGCTGGCGGCTGTGGCCCTGGTGCTGGGTACCGTTGTCCTCGTGAAGATGAAACGCACCAAATACATCTGGGTCACCGTGGTGCCTGCGCTGTGGCTGCTGCTCTGCACTACCTGGGCGCTGGGTCTGAAACTGTTCAGCACCAACCCGCAGCTGGAAGGCTTCTTCTTCATGGCTAACCAGTACAAAGAGAAGATTGCCGCAGGCGGCGCGGATCTGACCGCGCAGCAGATTGCCAACATGAACCATATCGTGGTGAACAACTACACCAACGCGGGTCTGAGCATTCTGTTCCTGGTGGTGGTGTACAGCATTATCTTCTACGGCATCAAAACCTGGATGAAAGTGCGTAACGTTGAGGGCCGTACGGATAAAGAAACCCCGTACGTGCCGGTGCCGGAAGGCGGCGTGAAGACCTCCTCACACCATTAATTAAGCATGTTACTGTAGGCCCGGATCGCTGCGCGCCTCCGGGCTTCTTCTATATGGAACCCTCAATGTTTGGTAACTTAGGCGAAGCAAAAAAATACCTCGGTCAGGCGGCGAAAATGCTGATTGGCATTCCGGACTATGACAACTACGTTGAGCATATGAAGACCAACCATCCGGATAAGCCGTACATGACTTACACTGAATTCTTCCGCGAGCGTCAGGAAGCGCGCTACGGCGGAAGTGGAGAAGGCGGCGTCCGCTGCTGCTAAAGGAGAAACCATGACCCCGATTGCCGTTACCCTGCTGACCGGTTTTCTCGGCGCCGGTAAAACCACCCTGCTGCGCCACATTCTGAACGAGCAGCACGGCTTCAAAATCGCCGTCATCGAAAACGAATTTGGCGAAGTCTCCGTTGACGATCAGCTGATTGGCGACCGCGCCACCCAGATCAAAACCCTGACCAACGGCTGCATCTGCTGCACCCGCTCTAACGAATTAGAAGACGCCCTGCTGGACCTGCTCGACAGCCGCGATCGCGGTGACATCGTCTTCGACCGTCTGGTGATCGAGTGCACCGGCATGGCCGACCCCGGCCCGATTATTCAGACCTTTTTCTCCCACGAGATCATCTGCCAGCGCTACCTGCTGGACGGTGTCATCGCTCTGGTGGATGCGGTACACGCCGACGAGCAGATGAACCAGTTCACCATCGCCCAGTCTCAGGTGGGCTACGCCGACCGCATCCTGCTGACCAAAACCGACGTGGCAGGTGAAAGCGAAAAACTGCGCGAGCGCCTGACGCGCATCAACTCGCGTGTGCCCATTTATACGGTGACGCACGGCGATATCGATCTCGCTCAGCTGTTCAACACCAACGGCTTTATGCTGGAAGAGAACGTTACCGCGAAACCGCGCTTTCACTTTATGTCCGACAAGCAAAACGACGTGGCGTCGATCGTGGTGGAGCTGGACTATCCGGTAGACATCAGCGAGGTCTCCCGCGTGATGGAAAACCTGCTGCTGTCGTTTGCCGACAAGCTGCTGCGCTATAAAGGGATGCTGTGGATCGACGGCGAGCCGAACCGCCTGCTGTTCCAGGGGGTGCAGCGCCTGTACAGCGCCGACTGGGATCGCCCGTGGGGCGATGAAACGCCGCACAGCGTGATGGTGTTTATTGGAATACAGCTGCCGGAAGAAGAAATTCGGGCAGCGTTTGCGGGGCTGAAAAAGTAAATCGCACCGATCATCCCCTCTCCCCCGCGGGGAGAGGGTTAGGGTGAGGGGGAAACTTATTTCAACGCCTCCGGCAGCGTCACAATCCACAGCTCGCTGTCGGACTCCGGCTTCTTCAGCGGCTTCACGCTGAGCGTGGTTTCCACCGGTTTATCATCCAGCGTCAGCTTGCCTTCCGCGTTCACCCGGTAATCCTTAAGCTTCTTGCCCTCGACCGGGTTTTGCATCGCTACCTTCACGCCAAAATCGTTATCGTTGGCTACCGCCAGCGTTTTGCTGTCAATCAGCGCCAGCCCTTCGGCCTTTTCCTGCTGCCAGCCCAGCGCACGCAGATCGACCACCTGCGTTTTTTCCGCAAGGGTGATGCCGCGCTGCGCCAGCGTTTTCTCATCGTCAAACTCCGGGTATTCGCCCGGCTTGTCGAAGGCGGCCAGATCGCTCGCCTTGCTCAGATCCACCCTGTAGATGAGGTTACGCATTGCGTCATTTTTATCCTCACCCTGTTCAATCAGCAGGATGGTGTGGTTATCCAGCGCCACTATGTCGCCGATTTTGGCGTCGCTGTTTTTGCTGTAGGCCGTGCTGTCGACAGGGTAGCCGTACATCGCGGTTTTCCCGGTCGCCGGATCGAAGCTCACCAGACGGGTAAACAGCGCCTGTTTTTTGTTCTTCCCGTCGATATCCAGTGTGCTTTGCACGGCGGCAATAATCCGTCCGTCCGGCATGCGGGTCAGGCCTTCAAAGCCCCGGTTTGCCTGACGCCATTTGATAACGTTTGGCAGACCGCCCGCGATGGATTTCTCCCCTTGCGTCGCCTGCGGACCGTGGATCGCGAGGATTTTCCCTTTACTGTCGACGTTAATCAGGAACGGGCCATACTCATCGCACAGCCAGTAGCCGCCCTTCCCGTCCGACGTGATGCCTTCCGTATCCAGCCCGCGGTTATCGCCTTTCAGTACTTTTAAGGTGTCGCTTAGCGCGACTTCATTGGTGGAACCAATCACACCGCTTTGCAGTGGCAGGCCGTTGATCTCGCCTTTATCGTCATGCAGCGGTCGCGCGTCCACGGCCTCCGCTTTACCGTTTTGCACGCGGATCGTCATCAGCAGCGGGGCGAAATCCGGGGTAACAAAGATTTTGGCATCGTTTTTCCCCATTTTTGGCGAATCCGCGTTAGGACCGCGATCGGTCACGGTCGCAAACGTCAGCGCATCGCCCTGCTTGCCCGTAAACAGCAGACCAGAACCCATCCCCACCGGGAGCCCGTTCGGGAACGCATCGGCAAACGCGCCGCTGTATTTCACATGGGAGCCGTCAGGGAAGCTGACGATATAGCGCTCAGCGGTAGGCTGCGCAGCCAGGCCAGAGAAAGAGTGCGCACAACCGATAAGCACAGGAATAATTTTTCTTTTCATATTGTTAGCATCCAGTAAGTGAAGCCAACAACGTAATGAAGAAACGTGTCAGAAAAATGACATGAAAAGACAGCGGATCGGCAAAGAAATCCGTATAGCAATCACCAGAAATGTAAACCTCTGTCTTGATCTGTGACAGCCGAAATACTTTTGGAAATTATTAGAAACTTAATTAATTCACCTCAAACGGCTTTCTTCGCCTCGTTCATTAAACGTTTAGCCAAAAATATAAACTTTCCCTAAACACGAATGGATTGAGGATTGACGATCTGCCATAAAAACATCTCATCAACATTTAAGATTAAAAAAACCAACAAAAACAGCATAAAACTGCGATACCCATCACATTTGCAGTCATAAACATCCCTTGTTAAGGTGCCCTCAGATTAATTTGATGACGAGGAAACACGCATGAAAAAGCTTAACGTTCTCATCCTTTCTGCTCTCACCGCCGTATCGGGCTCCGCACTGGCAATGGGCGGCAGCATTGAGCAGGGTAAAAACTTTACCAATCTGAATGTGGAAATGGGCAAATCAACTTCCGGTCTGTACACCGAAGGTAATTGGCTGAAAAACACCGACGACGGCACCACGACCGGTGGCGTGGGCGCAGGCTACAATTTCGAAGTCGGCCCGGTAATGCTGAACGCAGGCGCTAAGGCCCTCTACGTTGGCCCGAAGAAAGGCGATAACGGCGTGGCGTTCCCGGTCGGCGGCGGTGTGAACGTTGCCCTGACCGACAGCATCAGGGTATTCGGTGAAGGCTACGTTGCGCCAGACGGACTGAACAACAGCGTGAAGAACTACGTTGAAGCTAACGGCGGCGTAAGCTGGACCCCGGTCAAACCGGTTACGCTGAAAGTGGGCTACCGCCACGTGAGCGTTGATGGCAAAGACGGTCGTCCAAACCACACGCTGGTAGACGGCGCTTACTTCGGCGGCGGCGTGAGCTTCTAAGCCACCTGATAGATAAAAAAACCTGCCCTTCGGCAGGTTTTTTATTACTACGTCACTTACGCACCACCACCAGCTTCTGGTTCACAAACTCTTTGATCCCCAGATCCGACAGCTCGCGTCCGTAACCCGAACGTTTTACGCCGCCGAACGGCAGTTCTGCCGCCGTATCGGTGAGCCAGTTGATGTACACCATCCCGGTCTCAATGCGCGACGCCATTTTCTTCGCGCGCTCGATGTTCTGGCTGAACACCGCTCCGCCCAGACCGTAATGGGAGTCGTTCGCCAGGGCAACCGCCTCGTCGTCGTTTTTCACCACATAAATCTGCGCTACCGGACCAAAGAACTCTTCGAAATACGCCGGGTTATCGCGCGAGATATTGGTCAGGATGGTCGGCTCAAAGAAGCTCCCGTCACGCTGCACCGGCTTGCCGCCATGGTGCAGCTTCGCGCCGTTTTTCACCGCCTCGTTAACCTGCTTAGTTAGCGTCTCCAGCGCGTCTTTGGATGACAAAGGCCCCAGCGTGGTACTTTCGTCCAGCGGATCGCCAATCTTCACCTGCTTAAACGCCTCGGTGAATTTGTTCAGGAAGGCGTCTGCAATCTTTTCATGCAGGATAAAGCGCTTCGCCGCGGTACAGACCTGCCCGGCGTTATTAAGCCGCGCGTTAACGCCGATCTTCACGGCTTTCTCCAGATCCGCATCGTCCAGCACCACGAAGACGTCGTTCCCGCCCAGTTCAAGGGTCGATTTTTTGATGTGTTTCGCAGCCTGTGCCGCAACCACGCTACCCGCTTTTTCTGAACCGGTTAGCGCCGCCCCCTGTACGCGATCGTCGGCGATGATGTTCGCCACCTGTTCGGACGAGATAAACAGGTTGGTCCACGCCCCTTCCGGCGCGCCCGCTTCGCGTACCAGCTGTGCAAAGGTTTCTGCACAGTGCGGCACGATACTGGCATGCTTGGCGATCACCGGGTTGCCCGCCGCCAGGTTTGGCGCCAGAACGCGCATCAGCTGATAGTATGGGAAGTTCCATGGTTCGACGGCCATCAGCACGCCGATGGGGTGATGTTCAACCCATGCTTCCCCGAGTTCAGAGTCATACTTCACCGGGGCCAGGAACTGCTTCGCGTTGTCAGCATAGTAGCGGGCGATTTGCGCGCATAGCTTCACTTCACCGCGGCTTTGTTCGATGAGCTTACCCATCTCCTGACTGGCGATTTTCGCCAGATCCTCCGCGCGTTCGTCGATCAGGTCCGCCAGCTTATGCAGCACCGGCAGGCGCTGGCTTATGTCACCTTTCGCCCAGTCGGAGTGATAGAGCGCATCGGCTGCCTTCAGCGCCGCTTCAACGTCTGCGTCAGTGTGAGAGGGATATTCTTTGATGAGCTGGTTCGTGGCAGGATTTACTGTCTGGTAAGCCATATCGAATCTCCTTGTTTTACCGCTTAGGGTATTAAGGGTAGTCAACATGACTGGCTATGGACGTAAAGTTGGGTATATCCGGAAGGTTCTGAGTAAAGCGATGCCATACCGTGGCTGGCGTGGTATAAAAAACCTTCAGAAGGAGTTGCTATGACCGATATCCGCCACATCCGTCAGACCTTTCACCGCGCCTCAGGTCTTGAGCTGCGCAGCACGTGGCAGAGCACGCAGGCCTATAAGCGTCATTGTCACCCGCAGCTCTCCATCGGCGCGATTGTGGAAGGCCAGACCTGCTGCGTCAGTCATGGGAGAGAGTCTATCCTGAACCCCGGCGATCTCATTGTCATCCCGGCTTACGCGCCGCACAGCTGCAATCCCGTCAACGGGCAACCGCGCAGCTACCATATGCTCTATATCGACACCGCTCTTCCTCTGGCGTTCCAGGTGATTCGCGACCCTGCGCTCTTTAAGCGCTACCTTGATGTTGTTGAGACGATGTCACCTGCCTCCGTGGACACGCTACTTTCTGCCCTTCCCCGCAGCGTGGAAAACGCAGACGCGCTTCGCTCTACCAGTCAGCACCTTCAGCAGGCATTTCTTGCCGACCTGGCCGCACCACCTTCGCTTGACGAACTTGCGCAACGATTCTCGCTGCGCAAGGAGACGCTGATCCGCACCTTCCGGCAGGACACCGGCCTGACGCCGGTCAGCTTTCTCAACGTTTCCCGCGTGGAGTACGCCAAAGCGCGGCTGCGTGCCGGAGACGACATTGCCGACGTCGGCTACCAGAGCGGGTTTGCCGACCAGAGCCATTTTCATAAGACCTTTGTGCGCTACACCGCCGCCACACCGCGCCAGTACGCTACGGGCCGATCAATAACAGACAATAAATAGGTTCTGTGTTTTCGTAGTCTGGCCCCAGTTTTGCATTCTGAGGTCGCTATGGAACTATTCTTCCCTTCCGCTTTTCTCGCCCTGGCGCTGGCGCATTTTGTTGCCCTGTTAAGCCCTGGCCCGGATTTCTTCCTGCTGATGGGCTACGCCGCCCGCTACCGACTGCGCGGCAGCGCCGGATTGTGCATCGGGATAGCGGCAGGAAACGGGCTTTACATTTTGCTGGTCATTATAGGATGGAGCGCGCTGCGTCAGTTCGCGTGGCTGTTCACGTTGATTGAATTATCCGGTGCACTGTATTTGCTCTGGATCGGCTCGCATCTTGTACGCAGCCGACCGCAGACGCTGGCGCTAAATGAAACAGATGAGCGCTGCCCTTCGCTGCGTAAGCAGATCCTGCTGGGGCTGGGTTCGGCGTTGTTAAATCCCAAAAACGCGTTGTTCTACCTGGCGCTAATGACGGCGTTACTCGGGCCGCACGCCACGCTGCTTCAGCAGGCGACCTGCGGCGTCTGGATGGTGATGGTAGTACTGGTATGGGATTTTGCGCTGGTATCGCTGATGGGGTTACCGGCGGTTCAGCGAAAGCTCAGCCGTTCGCTCTGGCTGATAGAGCGCACGGCGGGGGTGGTATTGATGGGGTTTGGTGGGTGGGTGCTGTGGCGGTTTTTGCACTTTTCCCCCGTATCCCTCTATCCTTAACCCATGGAAAAGCATACCGAACTCAAACGCGCCAAGCTTCTCGCGCTGTCGCTGCTGCTGATTGCCGTCGCAGCGTTTATCACCACCCTGTTCATGCCGCAAACCTTCTGGGTGCGCGGCGTAAAGGCCATTGCCGAGGCGGCGATGGTTGGCGCGCTGGCGGACTGGTTTGCCGTTGTCGCGCTGTTCCGCCGGGTGCCCATTCCCTTTATCTCGCGCCATACGGCGATTATCCCGCGCAATAAAGACCGCATCGGCGACAATCTCGGCCAGTTCGTGCAGGAAAAGTTTCTCGATACGCAATCCCTTGTCGATCTTATCCGTCGCTACGAGCCCGCACAGATGATTGGGACCTGGTTCAGCCAGCCCGATAACGCCCGGCGCGTGGGGCAGCATCTGGTGCAGGTGATGGGCGGTTTTCTGGAACTTACCGACGATGGGCGCATCCAGCGCCTGCTCAAACGCGCGGTGCATAAGGCTATCGACAAGGTCGATTTAACCGAGACCAGCGCCGTCATGCTGGAAAGCATGACCAAAAACAACCGTCACCAGGTGCTGCTGGACGCCATCATAAACCGCCTGATTACCCTGATTCAGCGGGAAAGCACGCGGGAATTTATTGCTGACCAGATCGTTCACTGGCTTAAGACCGAGCATCCGCGCAAGGCCATGGTGCTGCCCACCGAGTGGCTGGGCGATCAAAGCGCGGAGATGGTGTCGAACGCGGTGAACACGCTGCTGGACGATATCAGCCACGACCGTACGCACCAGATCCGTCAGGCATTTGACCGCGCCACAATCAAGTTCATCGACAATCTGAAAAACGATCCGGAGATGACGGCGAAAGCCGAGAATATCAAACACTACCTCAAGAATGATGAGGCCTTTAACCGCTATCTGGGGGAAATGTGGGCTGACCTGCGCCAGTGGCTGAAAAATGACATGCAGAGCGATGATTCCCGCGTGAAGCAGCGTATCGCCAACGCCGGGCTGTGGTTTGGCGAAACGCTGACCAACGACGCCAGCCTGCGGGCGTCGCTGAATGAGCATCTGGAGCAGGCCGCGCACCGCGTGGCGCCGGATTTCGCCGCGTTCCTGACGCGCCATATCAGCGACACGGTGAAAAGCTGGGATGCCAAAGACATGTCACGCCAGATAGAACTCAATATCGGTAAAGATCTTCAGTTCATTCGCGTTAACGGTACCCTGGTGGGCGGTACGATTGGCCTGATCCTGTTTCTGCTCTCGCAGCTACCCGCCGTGCTGGGGCATTAATCCGCTTTTGGCGGCGCGATAACGTAGCGCGTCGCCTCGAAGCGATTCAGGATCAGGTGCACCAGAAAGACCATCGTCAGCGTGACCACCAGCGCGAAGGTAACGGAGGTGATGCGGTACAGATCGCTGAACACCAGGTCGCTGTCCGGGTGCATGTTCTGCCCGAACATAATGCCGATGGTGGTGATACTGGCGAAGCCTACCCCGGCGCCGACCTTCTCCATTACGTGCAGACGCGCGCCAAACGCCAGTCCAAGGCCAATCAGCGGCATCATCAGCAGCATATGGCTGCTGTGATCGTAGAGGATAAGCTGGACGACAAGGATATAGAGGCACCCCAGCACCACGCCAACCACGCGCCAGATGGAGCTGATAACCGAGCCGCGATAGTGCATCGGGAACAGGATCAGAATGCCCGCCATCAGCGCCGAAAGCGAATCGCTTAAGTCGCTAATCTGAAACACGACGAAAATCAGCGTCGCCACGGTGCCGGATAGCAGCGACTCGTGGCGCACGCGGGCGTCGTCTTTCTCAATCAGCGGCGGCGGCTTGCGCGGCTCCACGTCCGGCAGCAGGTA
Organism: Enterobacter cloacae complex sp. 677-3DZ2D5B; assembly: GCF_004136695.1. Lineage (NCBI taxonomy): Bacteria > Pseudomonadati > Pseudomonadota > Gammaproteobacteria > Enterobacterales > Enterobacteriaceae > Enterobacter > Enterobacter cloacae complex sp. 677-3DZ2D5B. The sequence goes on from NZ_QFLS01000004.1 coordinate 279,827, forward strand.
GTTCATCAGCGCGCTCAGGCACACCGCCATCACGCTCGCTTCGATGTTAGAGAATAAAAGCGTGTGCCAGTTGGTGGTGGGGTAGCTCATAAAGTTGAGCATCACGCTCTGGCAAACCACGCCCATCGAGCCGAACAGGAACAGCGGCCCCTTACTCATAAAGCGAAAACGCATCACGTACAGGGCAAACACCACCAGCGTCATGATGACCGGCCACTGCGACAGATAGCCGATAATCAACACCATTTCGACGCAGTTCAGCGAGGCGCTGAAGATAAACTGCTTCGCCACGTGGCGATTAAACACCGGTACCAGCGAGAGAAGCATGATCGGGTAGACCACAAAAAACACGCCGTAGCTGGTGTTGTAGAAACTCGAAATACTGAGCGCAATCATCCCGGCAAAGACGATACGCAGGGTCTGGCGAAAGTCGTTTGCCGTATAGACGATGTTGCCGTGCGGGGTAAATACCCGTGCCAGGGTGCTAATAGACATAGTGAAGCAGGCTCACCAGATGGATTTGCATCCCGGAGAAGAATCGCGCAAACGGCCCTTCGCTGTTGTAGAGCTGCACGGTGGCGCGCGCGCCGGTCGGCAGCGGCTTCGGTAAGGCTTCGTCCAGCGCTACGTGAATGCGCATACGCTGGGCATCACGCACCCAGCGGTTGGAGGTTTCCGGTTCAGAAAGTTGACCGTTTACGGCCTCCTGTCCGGCGAGGATCCCCGCGTCGCTGCTGGTAACGTGGGCACGGAAAACGTGCCCCGGGAAGGCGTCAAACACCACGGCAGCGTCGGTCCCCTGATGGGTATGACGCAGGCTCTTCTCGCGGAAATCCGCCACGATATCGATCCGGGTGTTCACCAGCGCCAGCGCAGCCGAACCGGATGAGGCGTAAAAACCGGGGCTTAATTGCAGGTTACTGACCGTGCCGTCCGCCTCGGCGTAGACCTTCGTCCAGCCAAGATTCAGCTCCGCTTCATCCAGCGCGTTACGGTATTTTTGCAGCGTCACGTTACGGTGCTCATCCCGCTCGCCGCGCTGAATGCGCAGGTTATGAATATTCGCCTGGATCGAGCTGACGGACTGCTCGCTGCTCTGCCAGGTGGTACGGACCTTATCCAGATCCGCCTGCGATACGTTCTGCAAGGTGCTCAGTTTCTGGTAGCGGTCGAATGTCACTTTGTCGTTACGCGCGGTCAGCACGGCGGTTTTCAGGCTGGCCTGCGCTGCGGCAATCTGCGCATCCAGCTGATCGTTAGACAGACGCGCCTGTTCCAGCGCGATCTGCGCCGCCTCGACCTTATTGCGAAACGGCGTGGCGTCGAGCTCAAACAGCAGATCGCCTTTCTTAACCTGGCTATTGTTATGGACATGTACCGCCGCCACATACCCGGAGACGCGGGCAGACACCGGGGTCACCACGCGCATCACGGTGGAGTCCGGCGTCAGCGGGATCCAGATATCCGCGACGATAAAGTAAACAAACATCAGCAGGAAAGAGGCAATACTCACCCTTACCCAGCGGGCAAACTTTTGTTCAGGAGTCATTATTTTTCGGTCTTATTATCTTCTTCGCGGATTGTCCGCAAATTGCAGGCGATTTGATTGAGAGTGGCGCTGAAAATATCGATATGTTCCGGCGCGATGTTTTGCGATACGCGCGCCTGGAACGTCTCAATCACCTGAGAGAGCCTTTCAAGAATGGCTTTTCCCTCAGGCGTCAGCGTCAGCAGCCGGATACGCTTGTCATACGGCGAGACGGTGCGCAGCAGGTAGCCCTGCTTTTCCAGCTGTGTCAGCGTGCGCATTAAGGGAGGCAGTTCAATGCCCTGCACTTCCGCCAGCTCGCTGACCGAGACGTTATCCCCGAGTTGATGAAGCTGCATCATCACCGTCCAGCTCGACTGGGTTAACCCGGTGTCGAGAATGGCGTCGTCGATGACTGCGCGCCACTGACGCACGATCATCGCCATCCGCATGCCCATCGGCCTGCGGCTAAACAGATCTTCTTCACTCATGGGGAGCCCTCTCGTAGTACGCCATCACGATAATAGTTATCAGGATAAGTATCAAGAAACGAGAAGTTAAAGCGCAGGAATTGCGAAACGATGTTCTCCCTCTCCCTGTGGGAGAGGGTCGGGGTGAGGGCATCAGCCCGCAGCGGCGTTTAGCGGCTAAAATGCTTCCTGACGGCACTTTTCCCCGAAGCCGTCACCACCACCTCCCGATAACCCACCACCCGCTGGATCCAGCCTTTGCTTTCCATGTGGATAAGCAGCGCAGCGCCCGCCTCACCGCCAAGATGAAACCGCCGCTCGCTCCAGTCCAGGCAGGCGCAGCAGGCCTTCCGACGCGGATGAGCGCTTAACGGAATACCGAGCGCCAGGAACTGCTCCCGACCATACAGGGTCAATGCGGAACCGTCAGCCTCCAGCCAGCCTTCCGCCTGTATGAAATCATAGATCTGCACCGCCACCGCGCCTGCGAGATGGTCGTAGCAGGTCCGGGCTTCACGCATGGCTTTCGGCGCGCTGGTTTCCGGCGGGGTAATGCGGCTCCACGAAAGCCCCATAATCTGTTCCACCAGCGCCGCCACGTCGTGCCCGGCAAGACGATAATAACGATGCCGCCCTTGCGACAGGCAGGTAATTAGCTGCCCTTCAACCAGCCGGGCAAGATGCCCGCTGGCGGTCGACGGCGCAACGTCTGCCGCCGCACTCAGTTCAGTGGCCGTCCACGCACGCCCGTCCATTAGCGCACAAAGCATCTTCACGCGCGACGGATCGGCCATTGCAGCCGCCACCGCGGCAATCGCCTTTTCCAGCATCGCGCTGTTGTCAGGAGGTAAACTCGTCTTAAGCATGGGCCGCCCAGGGTTCGGTGATCTCAGCGGCCAGCTTATCATCATCCGTCAGCAGAATAAGGTGATTCGCATGGTCACTGTACTGAGTCAGGATAGACACGCCGCGTGCCGCCAGCGCCGCCGCTATCTCGCCCAGCTCGCCAGGACGCTCCTGCTTAAGCTTTCTGATCACCGGCTTTCGCAGCGCCTGCACGGTAAACCCGGCGTCGAGCAGCACACGGCGGGCTTTTTCCCCGTCCTCCACCAGGAAATGGGCATCGGTACCGAATACGCCGCCACCCTCAAGCCCCACGCCGTTGCGCCCCAACAGCTGTCCAAAGCGCGCCAGCTCGCCGGGCCCGTCGCGGAAAATCACGTGAACGTCATACATCCGCGTGCCCTCCGGTTTCGGAACTGTATTCCCGCACCAGCTGCGCCACGCGAATACGGTAGAAAGAGAAAATCGACGCCCGTCCTTCGGCCTGCGCCGCCTGATGGAAGACGTTCTGCTTCCAGCGGCGGACGGCCTCTTCATCCCGCCACCAGGAAAGGGAGAGGATTTTGCCGTCGGTCGTCAGGCTCTGGAACCGTTCGATATCGATAAAGCCGTCGATGTCGGCCAGCAAAGGCTTAAGCTCTGCGGCAAGTTGGAGGTAGCGCGCCTGATGGGCAGGCGCGGCTTTGGCTTCGAAAAGGACTGCGATCATGATGGTCTCTCCGCTGTGATGTTGAGGAGAGAATGCAGGATGGAAAAGCACAATGCTTCGGTAAAGAGCGAAGCTTTAGCCCAGAACCGACCTCGGCTCCATAAACGCGCGGATCCCCCACTCGCCCATCTCGCGCCCCACGCCGGAGTGCTTAAACCCGCCAAACGGCGCTTTCGGTTCATGAGCCAGGGTGTTCACCAGCACGCGACCGGAAACAATCTGCTGTGCCACGCGTCGCGCGCGGTCCACATCGCCGCCCAGCACCATCGCGCTCAGGCCGTACTCGGTATCGTTGGCAATGGCAATCGCCTCCGCCTCGTCCTGATAAGGGATTACGCACAGCACCGGGCCGAAAATCTCGTCGCGGGCAATGGTCATCCGATTGTTCACGCCGGCAAACAGCGTCGGACGCACAAACCAGCCGTCCCGCGTGCCTTCCGGTCGCCCTTCGCCGCCCGCCAGCAGGCGCGCCCCTTCTTCGATTCCTTTGCGGATATAGCCCTGCACCCGCAGCCACTGCTTTTCGCTGACCATCGGGCCGACGTCTGTCGTGCTGTTGCGCGGGTCGCCGGATTTCATCGCCGCCACGGCCTGCGCCAGCGCGGTTTCGATCTCCGCTTTGCGCGAGTAAGGCACCAGAATGCGCGTCCCGGCCACGCACGCCTGCCCGCTGTTCATAAACCCGGCCTGGATCACCAGCGGGATCGCCTGCGCCAGATCCACATCATCCAGCAGGATCGTCGGTGATTTACCGCCCAACTCCAGCGTCACGCGCTTAAAGCTTTCCGCCGCGTTGCGCAGGATCGCCTTGCCGGTATTCGTGGAACCGGTGAACGAGATTTTCGCGACGTCCGGATGGCGGCTGATTGTGTCACCGACCGTCTCACCCCGTCCGGTGACGATGTTAAACACGCCCGGCGGTAGCGCAGCGTCGCGCAGCGCTTCGGTGACAATCTGCGTTTGCAGTGCGCTCATTTCACTCGGCTTGATGACCGCCGTGCAGCCCGCCGCCAGCGCGGCCGCCAGTTTGCCGCAGATAAACCCCGCATCGCTGTTCCACGGCGTAATCAGCCCGGCCACGCCGAGCGGCGTCATCTGCACCGTTGCGGCACCTGCGGAGGTGACAAACTCAAATGCCTCCAGCGCCTCGATGGCCTGAGCAATCACCTCTGCCGGATAGCTTGCCATCCACGCCGAGCGCGAGGCGGGCGCGCCGTACTCTTCAATGACCGCTTCCAGCAGAGCGTCGTGACGAGCGGCCACGGCGGCGTGCATGCGCTTCAGCGCGGCGATGCGTTCCTGCTTTGTGGTCTGCGACCACGCCGGAAACGCCGCTTTCGCCGCCGCGATAGCGCGTTCAGCGTCAACCTCATCCGCCAGGCGAACCTGGCCGATGACCTGCGCCGTCGCCGGATTGTACAAATCAAACCGTTCGGTACCGTGCGGGGTAACAAACTCGCCGTTAATAAAGATCTGTTCGATGGTGTGCATATAAACCTCCTCAGGCTGTGTGAGCCCAGTCTGTCACGGCTTCTCCGTTGCGATAATCCACGCTATGCTGCAAGGGTTGTTTCGATTTTCAGGATAATCTATGCATCGTTCAGGTCTGACAGAGCTGGAAGTGGTGATGGCGGTGGTGCGGCGCGGCAGCTTTCGCGGCGCGGCGCAGGAACTGGGGATGTCCGCCACGGCGGTCAGCAACGCCATCTCCGGGCTGGAGAGCCGCCTTGAGACGCGGCTTTTCAACCGCACCACCCGCAGCGTGGCGCTCACCGACGCCGGACAGCGCTACGTGGCGCGTATCGGCCCGGCGCTACAGGAGATCCGTCTCGCCGGGGAGGAGATCCACAGCGACACCGGGGAACCCGCCGGCACGCTGCGCCTCAACGTGCCGAACCATATCGGCACGCTGTTTCTGGACCAGCTGCTGATCGACTTCATGATCCGCTATCCGAAAATGCGCGTGGAAACGGTGAGCGAAGCGAGGATGATCGACATCGTCGCCGAAGGCTATGACGCGGGGATCCGCCTCGAAGAGTCCGTCCCGCAGGACATGATCGCCGTGCCGCTGACCGGTGAGATCCGCCAACTCGTCACCGCCACGCCGGACTATTTCGCCCGTCACGGCATACCCGAGACGCCGGACGATCTGCTTTCACATCAGGGGATCGGCATGCGTATGGCCCACGGCGGGATCTACCGCTGGGAGCTGGCCCGTCGGGGGGAAACGTACGCCCTTGCCGTGCCGCCGCGCTTTGCGACGTCCGATCTTTTTGCCTCGATCCGCGCCGTAAAAGCGGGGTTAGGGGTGGGATTTTTACCGGAAATCTATATTCAGGACGAGCTGAAAAGCGGGGAGCTGGTGAGCGTCTTAAACGACTGGGCGCAGCCGTTTGCCGGGCTGCGCCTGTACTACCCCGGCCATCGCCACGTCCCGCCGGGGTTGCGGGCGCTGGTGGCGATGATCCGCGAGCGCGGGATTATTCCAGGTTAGCCTTGTTCAGCCCGTACGCCGCATCCAGCGAGCCCGGCTCCATGCGGGAGGTAATGCCCAGGCGGTTCCAGGCGTTGATCGCCACGATGGCGAAGTTCAGCTCTGAAATCTCCACGTCCGAGAAGTGCTCCGCCACGCTGCGGTACAGCGCATCGCTCACGCCGTGAACGCCGATTTGGGTCAGCGCTTCGGTGAAGGCCAGCGCCGCTTTTTCACGGGCGCTGAACAGCGGGGACTCGCGCCAGGCCGCCAGATGGTACAGGCGCAGCTCGCGCTCGCCGGCAATTTTCGCCTCTTTTGAGTGCATATCGAGACAGAACGTACAGCCGTTCAGCTGCGACACGCGAATGTCGATCAGGTGCTTCAGCGCCGGATCAATAGAGGTTTTCGCCACTTCCATGCTCAGGGCGGAAAGCGCGTTGGTGAGTGCAGGTGTGGCTTTGTGGTGGTTTACGCGAGTGCTCATGGTCTTTCCTCTTTTTTGTGCGGCATGTGTCATGCGATGAAGCAAATCTACGCCGTTCATGACATAGTAAAAAGATACAAAAAGCGTGAAATGAGGTAGGACATGAAGCCGGGCTATCACGAGATTTATTCCCGCTATCGCGACAACATCATGCGCGGCGTGCTGAAGCCGGGCGACAGGGTACCTGCCATCCGCCTGCTGGCGGAAGAGCTGAAGGTGGCGCGCAAAACCGTCGAGACGGCGTATGCCATTCTGACGGGCGAAGGGTATCTGGTGAGCCAGGGCGCGCGCGGGACGCGGGTGAATCCGGATCTTCTGCTGCCCGCGCAAAACGCCCCCGCAGAACAAGTGACCGGCACGCTGCCGGCGTCGTTGATTAGCCAGCGCGAACGGGCCGGTTTTCTGCGCCCCGGCATTCCCGCGCTCGACAGCTTCCCCTATAAAAAATGGCTGCTGCTGGCGGGCCAGGCGACGCGCGCCATGCGTCAGGATGAAATGCTCAACCCGCCCGTTCTGGGCTGGTATCCGCTGCGCGAGGCGATAGCCCGCTATCTCAATATCTCGCGCGGGTTATCCTGCACTGCGGAACAGGTAATGATCACCAGCGGCTACAGCGGCAGCCTGCGCCTGATCCTCGACACGCTCGCCAGCCGCAGCGATAAGGTGGTATTTGAGGATCCAGGCTACTTTATGGGCCAGCAGTTGCTCAAGCGCATTGTGCCCCGCCTGCACACCGTGCCGGTCGATCGCGCAGGGATGGATACGGACTACCTGCTGCGTAATCACCACGATGCCCGCTTCGCCATCGTTACTCCGTCGCACCAGAGCCCGCTGGCGGTGACGCTCTCCCTGCCGCGCAAGCAGCAGTTGCTCGACTGGGCGTCACAAAACGAGGCGTGGATTATCGAAGATGATTATGACGGCGAATTTCACTACACCCGCAAAGTGCTGCCGTCGCTGAAAAGCCTCGACCAGCATGACAGGGTGATCTTTATGGGCACCTTCAGCAAAACCATCATGCCATCGCTGCGCATGGGGTACGTGGTGATGCCCGCCAGCACCGTCGGGGCCTTTACCGACAGCGCGGACATCCTCACCAGCGGCCAGCCGGTGCTGACGCAAAAGATCCTCACCGCGTTTCTCAACGAAGGGCATTTTTTCCGTCATCTGAAAAAGATGCGCGCGCTCTATCAGACCCGCCGCGACTGGATGATTGCCGCCCTGCGTGAGGTCTATGGCGATCTGTTTTTCACCGAGCAAAACGACGGCGGGATGCATATTGTCGCGTTCCTCGCAAAGGGAAGCGCTGACCGGGAGATCGCCCGCTGCTGGCAGGAACAGCAATTGCAGGTCAATGCGCTTTCGGCGTGGTATCACGGATCAGGAAAACGCTACGGGCTGGTGATGGGCTATAACAACGTGCGGTCGTATCAGGAGGCGCTGGATTTGCTGGAAAGGCCGAAACGGCAGACGCTAGAACTGTTGAGCTGAAAACCACCGGGTGGCGGCTGCGCCTTCCCCGGCCTACGGTCTCCTGTAGGCCCGGTAAGCGTAGCGCCACCAGGCAACCCTATGCTCACACATCATATCGCGATAACCCGACGTCCTTGAGCTGCTCGTCGCTCATCTGGCTCAGGATACGGCGGGTACGGTTGATGCGATACCAGTTACGCAGCGTTTTCGCTACCCAGACAAACGCGATAAACGGACGTTTTGAACGATTCTCGTAGAATTCCATGATGCTCTCCTCGCTGTGCCAGTGGGGTTATCATCATGGAAAACGGCCAGTACAATACAGATTCAAAAACTGCTTTTGTTTACCATACAGATCCGCTAAAACGGTATCTGCATGGTGGTTTATTCATCCATCTGTACTGGTTTAATGCTCTGTATGGTGAAAACAAAGGATACAGCATGACGCGCTATCAACATCTGGCCAACCTCCTGGCGGAACGCATTGAACAAGGGCTGTATCGCAGCGGCGAACGTCTGCCGTCGGTACGCACGCTGAGCCAGGAGCACGGCGTGAGCATCAGCACCATACAGCAGGCCTACCAGATCCTCGAAAACCTCCAGCTGATCACGCCTCAGCCGCGCTCCGGCTATTTTGTCTCGAAACGCAAAGCCCAGCCGCCCGTACCGGCAATGACCCGCCCGGTGCAGCGCCCTGTGGACGTCACTCAGTGGGATGAGGTGATGATGCTGCTGGACGCCCGCGCCGACAAAGAGATGATCTCCTTTGGCGGCGGCTCGCCGGACATTAACCAGCCGAGCCTGAAGCCCCTGTGGCGCGAGATGAGCCGCATCGCGCAGCATAACCCCGGCGAGATACTAAGCTATGACGTGCTCGACGGGCGCCTGGAGCTGCGCGAGCAAATCGCCCGCCTGATGCTGGACGGCGGTTCCACCGTCGCGGCAAACGAAATTGTCATTACCAACGGCTGCCACGGCGCGCTGTCGATCGCCCTGCTCTCGGTGTGCAAACCGGGGGATATCGTGGCGGTGGAATCGCCGTCGTTTCACGGCACCATGCAGATGCTGCGCGGCTTTGACATCAAGGCCATTGAAATTCCCACCGATCCTGAAACCGGGATCAGCATCGAAGCGTTGGAGCTGGCGCTGGAGCAGTGGCCGATCAAGGCGGTGATCCTGGTGCCAAACTGCAATAACCCGCTCGGGTTTATCATGCCGGAGGCGCGGAAGAAGCAGGTCTTAGCCCTGGCACAGCGGCACGATATCGTGATTGTTGAGGATGATATCTACGGCGAGCTGGCGGCGGAGTATCCGCGTCCGCGCACCATTCATTCTATGGATATTGATGGTCGCGTGCTGTTATGCAGTTCGTTTACCAAGACCGTGGCGCCGGGCCTGCGCGTCGGCTGGATTGTGCCGGGGCGCTATTACGATCGGGTGATGCACATGAAGTACGCCGCGGGCGGGTTTAACGTGCCGGGCACGCAGATGGCGGTGGCGGCGTTTATCCGCGACGGCCATTACCATCGCCACGTGCGGCGTATGCGCCAGATTTATCAGCAGAATATGGAGACCTACACCTGCTGGGTGCGGCAGTATTTTCCGGCAGAGATATGCGTCACCCGCCCGCAGGGCAGCTTCCTGCTGTGGGTTGAGCTGCCGGAGACGGTCGATATGGTGTGCGTCAGCAAGCAGCTGTGCCGGCTGAAGATCCAGGCCGCGGCCGGGTCGCTGTTTTCCGCCTCCGGGAAGTACCGCAACTGCCTGCGGATCAACGTAGCGCTGCCGCCGACAGACAAAAATCGCGAGGCATTGAAAAAGATGGGTGAAGCGATTGTGATTGCGATGGAGGAGTAGTGCGGCATTTTGCCCTCACCCCGCCCCTCTCCCACAGGGAGAGGGAGAAAACCGCTCCCGCCACCCGGCAAAATCAACAACTCAGAACTTCCACGAAACGCTGCCCACAATGCTGCGTTCTGCACCGAAGTAGCAGTAAGAGAGAGAGTTACAGGCCGCGACGTAGCTTCTGTCCGTCAGGTTATTGACGTTCAACTGCGCGCTCACACCCGTGAGCCCCACTTTCGACAGGTCATACCCCACGGTCATATCCACCAGCGTGTACGACGGAAGCGTATGGGTATTCTGGCGATCGCTGGCGATCCCGTTGACATAGCGCACGCCGGCGCCGACGGTCAGGCCGTCCAGCGGGCCGGTTTTGACGTCGTAGCTCAGCCAGGCGCTGGCCATGTTACGCGGGGCATAAACGGCGCGCTTGCCCTCCTCTTCCGGGCTGCTCTTCTTGTAGCGAATATCCGTGTAGGTGTACGCCGCCTGCATACGCAGGCTGTCGGTCAGCTGACCAATCGCCTCCAGCTCAACGCCTTCGGATTCGATTTCACCAATGGAACGGTACGGATCGGTCGGCTCCTCTTTAGTGGCAATGTTCTTCTGGTTGATGCGGAACACCGAGGCGCTGAACTGGCTGTTCATCCCCTCTGGCTCATACTTCACGCCCGCTTCCCACTGCTTGCCCTTCATCGGATCCAGGATATTGCCCTGCTCGTCGGCAAAGCTGGTCGGCGTAAAGGCGGTGGAGTAGCTGACGTACGGCGCAACGCCGTTATCAAACAGATACAGCAGCGCCGCGCGGCTGCTGAAGTTGTTTTTATCCAGATCGCTGCGGGTGTGGTTGAAGTTGTCGACGTTCGACACGCTCACCTGGTCGTAACGCCCGCCCAGCGTCAGGCGCCAGCGGTCAATGGACATCTGATCCTGTAGGTAGTAGCCGGTCTGGCGCAGCTTGTGTTTTTCCCTGCTGTACTGGGTGATGTAGTCCGGCTTCGCACCGTAAACAGGATGGAAAGCGTCAATCGGCGGGAAGCCGCCGTAGTAGCCGGTGACGTTGTTGGTGCGGTCCTGATAGTCCATGCCGATCAGCACGCGGTGGTTCACCGCCCCGGTGTCGAAGCTGCCGTCGACCTGGTTATCCAGGGTGATGGCGTTCATCTTCTCGTCAGAGCCGGAATAGCCGCGATTCAGCTCGGTGTCATTCAGCCAGCCTGCGGCATACACCTGGTTCAGCTCGACTTTGGTGTGCAGGTAGCGCAGCTTCTGGCGCACAGACCAGCCGCTGTCAAACAGGTGCTCGATGTTATAGCCGACCATGTTTTCCCGACGATCGTACTTGTCGTAATCGTCCTCGCCCTCGAAGAAGGTGTTGGAGATTTTCTTACCGCTGTGCGGTACAACGGTGCCCTCATATGGCAGGCCGGAGTGGCTGCCGCCTTCCGGATCGCGGTGCAGGTAGGCCATCAGATCCAGACGGGTGTTGTCGGTGATACGCCAGGTCAGGCTCGGCATCAGGGCGTAACGCTCTTCTTTGAGCGGATCGAACTGGGAATCAGCATAGCGGGTCATCCCGCTGAGGCGCACCGCCACGCGGTCGTTATCATCAACCGAGCCGGTCACGTCGAACATCGCCCCACGCTGGTTATTGTTACCGGCGAAGAGCTTAATCTCCCCGCCAGGATCGAACGATGGCTTACGGGAGGTGAGCGCCACAATCCCGCCCGGCGATGAGCGGCCATAGAGCACGGAGGCCGGACCGCGCACGACTTCGATACTGTCCAGGAACCACGGGTCAACCACCAGCGAGCTGTGGGAATTGGTGTCGCCCATCATCTTCAGGCCGTCGAGGTAGACGTTGTCCAGACTGCCGTCCGAGAAGCCGCGCAGCACCATGTAGTCAAAGCGGTTTGAAGCCCCGATCTGGTTGCTGTAGACCCCCGGCGTGTAGCTCACGGCCTGACGCACGCTGGTTGCGCCCTGCTCTTCGAACTGCTCGCGCGTGACGATAGAGACCGACTGCGGGGTTTCAATATCCGGTGTTTCAAGCTTGGTGGCCGCAGACTGCATCTGCGAGGTCACCACCACGGTGTCAGTTTTTTGGGCATCCTGCGCCAGTAAAGGAAAAGCGACGCTACCGGTAACCCATCCCACCAGCAGTGCCAGACGCGATTTAGCAAACATAACCCTCTCCAGAGATATTTCTTATTGTTAATAAGAATTATTACCTTTTTGAGAGTGCAAACGGCTATGCGTACAGCCAGGTTACGTATGCGCGATGCTAAACCGCACGGGATGCATTCGCGCGACAGGAGAAATTACGTTAGCGGAGTTTGCGCACGTCACCCGGTGAAATCCCGTAATGACGACGAAACGCGGTGGCGAAGTTGGTGGCATGCTGATACCCGCACATCCACGCCGCCTGCTGCACGCTGTGGCCTTCCAGCAGATAGCGGCGCGCCAGCGCAAGGCGACAGTTGCGGAGATAGTCGAAGAGGGTGCAGCCATAGCGCTGACGGAACTTGCTACGCAGGCTGCTTGGGCTCATTGCAGCCAGGGCTGCCAGCTGCGCGAGAGTATGCTCCCGTTCAGGAGACTGTTCCAGCAGGCTCCGCACGCGTTCAAGACGCGCATGCTCAGGGCGGCTTGGGCAAGGCTGCTGGCGCTGGTTGAGGCCATGGCCGAGCAGCTGATACATCAGCCCCTCAAGCAAAAGCTTGCGTGAAAGCACGCTTACCCCCTGCCGCTGCGCATGCAGAATACCTGACATCACAAACTCGGGAACCTGCCAGACAAACGCGGGTGCATTCAGGCTTTGCCATTCCAGAAGCAATGACTCAAGCAAGGCTTCACGTCCGGCATCGTGCGGGTACACGCCAAACGAGAGCGTTTTCAGCGTGCTGTCGGCATCGTGACGCGCGCTCATTACCTGATCTTCACTCAGACGTGAGCTGAACGCCATGCCCGGGCGGACGGGATAATTGATATCATTGAGGGTGAGCGTCACGCACCCTTCCAGCACCACCAGCATATAGAGCGGGCTGCTGTGGCGAGAGGTGGTTTCATAGGGCTGTAATACACGTACGTCGGAATGGGTCAGCGAAATGCCGGACGAGAGCATCATCTCTTCAACATTCCCCTGCAACACGGGGCTACCGCTGACCTGCGCCTCTTCTAACTGGGGGAAACGGTAGTCGATGCCGTAGCGCTCGCCGAATACCTGAAAATCTTCAACAAAAAATATGCGTTTCGCTGATCTATTTTCACTCTGGAGCATCATTCGGGGCCTGCATCGGGAAAGGACAGGCAAAACAGTACCATCCATTTGCAATGGCAGCAATCACCGGGCGCAGACACTATTACGCTCCGGACGAAGCCGGAGCGAAGGCATATATTTCCTTGCGAGAGATATATTTATGCTTCCTGCCACTCAGCAAAAACCTCTTTATGGTTTTTGGTCAGGACAACTTTATTATCTTCGACTTTATCAACCCAGCCGAGAGGAATAAAATGGTGCTTGCCGCCCGATTCCGGATCGCTCTTCGCAAGCTTGATACGTTCACCATCAAGATGGTCCACAACCCCGACGTGCGTTCCGCAGCTGGCGACAACCTGAGTGTGATCCTTAATTGCGCTTTTATCTACCATAATTATTCTCCTGTTTCGGTTATTTGCCTGTTGCACGAAATTAACTGTAGCGCATAAATTAAGGCTTAAACGCCCTATTAGCATTTTGAAACATCATTGACAGAACCGAATATTCATTCTACTTAACGCCGAAATGAAAAAATAAGAATGAGATGAATTATTACCGACTGATTATTTCCCGTTCATAATTAACTTATCGCAACCAACGAGGAGGTATTTATGACGATTCGCAACAATCGGACAGAAATTTCGCTGGCTCTTGGTGAAGCGGTTTTAGACATCGTGCAAAAAGGCCATGAGTTATCGCGAGAGAATCTCGCCCAGGCGATGAAAATCAAAGCGGAGAAAGAGCGCGACGACGAGCGGCTTTTGAACTACTGGAAGGCGTGTAATATGCTGGTTTGAACGTAGCGGCGTTTAGGCTGACTAAACGCCGCCTGCTGTTACTCGTCGAAGTACCAGTACCCCTGGTTAATCAGCCCGGTGAGTTCGTCCACAAACGCCGGATTATTCAGCGCCTCGCCCAGCTCGGCCTGGCCGAGCTCGGTGTAGCGGCACAGCGCGTCTGCCCCGTTCACATCCGCCGTTTCCAGCTGTTCACTGTTGATAAAGAAGCTGCCGTTAACGTTCAGCACGCGCAGGCCGCTCAGGCGCGACAGCGTTTCGCCGCCCTGAAGCGCGTCCAGTACCTCTTCTGCGGAATACGGCGGCTCGGCGGCGGCAATATCCAGCTCGTGACGTGGCGTGGAGACGAAGCTGCCAAACCATTTCGTGAAATCATCCGGCTTGCTAATCATGTCGATCATCATCTCGCGAATGCGATCAAGCTCGTACTGCTCCACGCGGCCCGGGTGTTCGCGGCAGGTCAGATCCGGATCGCTGTAGTGTTCGCCGCCCAGATCGTTCTCCAGCGCATAGTCGGCAAAGCTGCTGATCAGATCGCGACCGTTCGGCCCGCGAAAACCGACAGAGTAGTTGAGCGCGGTTTCATGGGTGAAGCCGTCATGCGGGAATCCAGGCGGAATGTAGAGGATATCGCCCGGCGCCAGATCTTCGTCGATGATCGGCTCAAAAGGATCGACATGTAGCAGAGCCGGATGCGGGCAGAACTGACGCATCGGCAGCTTTTCACCCACGCGCCAGCGGCGGCTGCCCATCCCCTGGATGATAAACACATCGTACTGATCGATATGCGGCCCAACGCCGCCGCCCGGGACAGAAAAGGAGATCATCAGGTCATCGAGACGCCAGTCCGGCAGGACGCGGAACGGACGCACCAGCTCTGCGGCGGGCATATGCCAGTGGTTCACCGCCTGCGCCAGCAGGGACCAGCCGGTTTCACCGAGGTTATCGAAATGCTCAAACGGGCCATTGCTCGCCTGCCACTTGCCGTTAGCATGGCTTACCAGGCGGCTATCGACTTCCGGCTCCATCGCCAGACCCGCCAGTTCATCAGGGGTAATGGGGTCGACAAAATTCGGGAAGGCATTTTTCAGTACAACGGGTTGTTTTTGCCAGTATTTTTCAAGAAATTCCGGCCAGTTCAGGTTCAGTTGATACGCCATGGTTAGCACCAGTGAGAGGGTAAACAGGCGCGATTATAGGTAAGAAAGCAGAGGGGGAACTTGTCATGGGTCAATCGAGCGCGTGTAGGTCGGGTAAGGCGAAGCCGTCACCCGACGCACACGCGGGCTAAAACTTAATCCAGGTTCAGCTCGTCATAATGGGTGATCAGTTTGCCCACGATGCCGTAGTCCAGCGCTTCCGCCGGTGACATCCAGAAGTTACGGTCGGTGTCTTTCTTCACTTTCTCCAGCGGCTGGCCGGTGGCGTCGGCAATCAGCTTGTTCACGCGTTCCAGCATGCGGATGATCTCCCGCGCTTCGATCTCAATATCCGTTGCCTGACCGCGCACGCCGCCCAGCGGCTGGTGGATCATAAAGCGGGTATTTGGCAGCGAGTAGCGGTGCTCTTTTTTCGCCGCCAGGAAGATGGTGATCCCGGCGCTTGCCACCCAGCCGGTGCCAATAACGTGTACTTCCGGACGGATAAACTTAATGAAGTCGTGGATGGTATCGCCCGCTTCTACATGGCCGCCCTGGCTGTTGATGTACAGCTTGATCGGATCGTTACTGACGCTTTGCAGCAGGATCATCTGAGTGATGACTTTCTGGGCCAGCTCCTGGTTGATTTCACCGGAGATGACAATCGAACGGGATTCCAGCAGTTTTTGCTGTAGAGCGCCCGCGCCGTTTGTTCCTTCCGCTTTTTCTTTATCGTCACTGCTTTTCAGTGTGTAGTGCATCGTTATGTCCTCAGCTTGTCGCGCTCAAAATCAGAGTGTAGCCTGTTTTACCCGTCGGCGTCCTCACACAAAACATCGCGTGTCGTGCGCTGGCTCCGCCCCCGGAAAGGTCACTAAAAACAGCGCTCCACTCCTAACTAATTCGCCACATTTTTATTACACTTTCATATCATCTTCATATTGGTAAATGATAATAATAATTAATGTGTTAGTATGAATGAGGATAGCAAACAGTCGCTTACGTTCAAAAAGGCGCTATTTTATTGTCGATGATTTACTGATCACACACCGGGGCGGTGAATGGAACACATTGTTTATGTGGTTGATGACGATGACACAGTCAGACAGTCCGTTGTCAGGCTGCTGGAATCCGCGGATATGCACGCCCTTGGCTTTTCCTCAGCAGAAGCCTTTCTCAGCCATCCCTTTGAGGATCTGCCCTCCTGCGTGATCCTCGATATGCAGATGCCCACGATAACCGGATTTGATGTCGCAGATGCGCTGAAAGCCAGCGGGCGGGAAATACCGATCATCTTTCTCACCGGTCACGGCACCATCCCTATGTCCGTCCGGGCGATCAAAGGCGGAGCCTACGAATTTCTCACTAAGCCCGTTGAATCCAGCGCGCTCATCGGCTCCATCGAATCCGCGCTCAGACTGGCACAGCACAACGCCGCCCGCGTCAAAGAGCACTACGCCCTGAAGCAGCGCCACATGTCCCTCACGCCGCGCGAGCATGAGGTGCTTGAGCTGGCCATCAGCGGCAAGCTCAACAAGCAGATCGCCGCCGAGCTGGGCGTCAGTGAGATCACGGTGAAAGTGCACCGCCGCCGGGTAATGGAGAAAATGCAGGTCCGCTCCGTGGCCGAACTGGTCAGGGCCGTCGAGCGCCTGACCAAACATCAACCAGTGGAATAACCGTTACTCCTCCTGTCCGGCAAGCGGCAACGCGAAGGTAAATACCGTGCCGTACGGCTCTCTGCGGCGCGCGCTCAGTTTCCCCCGGTGCCGTTCAATGATGCTGGCGCTGATGGTCAGCCCCATCCCCATTCCCTGCGCTTTGGTCGAATAGAACGAGTCAAAGATCCGCTCGGTGAGCTCCGGCTCAATGCCGCTGCCGGTATCGGCGATCTCAAAGATCACCTTCCCCTCGCCGCAGTTCGCGGTGGAGATCGTGATGCTGCACGGGCGATCCGTCACTTCCGCCATCGCTTCCATCGCATTCATCACCAGGTTAAGCAGCACCTGCTGGATCTGCACGCTGTCGCCGATGATAAAGCTGTCGTCAGCGTTCAGAAGATAATCAACGCTTATGTGTCGCAGCTCAAGTTCGCTGCGTGAAAGCATAATGATGTGGTGGATCAGGAAGTGCAGATCAATACGCGTAAACGTGGGGTCCTGCTTGCGCGTCAGAGACTGAATGCTGCGAATGATCTCCCCTGCCCGCTCGCCCTCGGCGGCGATCTCCTCCAGCCCCTCGCGCACTTTGTCCAGCCGCGCCGGATCGCGGTTGAGCCAGCGCAGGCTCGCGCCGGCGTTCGAGACAATCGACATCAGCGGCTGGTTGATCTCGTGCGCGATCGAGGAGGTCAGTTGCCCGACGGTGGTGGCCCGTGAGACTCGCGCCAGATCCGCCTGCGCCACCCGCATCGCATCTTCCGCCGCCCGCTGGCTGGTGATGTCGGTAATGATGCCGTAATACTCATTCACTTCGCTGCCGACGCCGACCGGATCGCCAATCCCGAGGATGTAGCGAACGGAGCCGTCGGTGCGGATAATGCGAAACTCCGCGCGCATCGACAGCCCGTCGCGCACGCTCTGGTTAACGAGGGCGCTGATCCGGCCATAATCGTCCTCATGCACGAAGGTTAAAAACTCCGCCATTGAGATCATCTTTTGCTGCTCTGGCAGGCCAAGGATAGGGGCGTACTCTTCGGACATAAACATCAGATCCTGCACCAGCTCCCAGCGCCAGCTGCCGGTATGGCTGATCTGCTCGCCCAGCATCAGCGAGGTCTGGCTGGCGCGCAGCTCTTTCTCCACCCGCCGGCGCTGGATGTTTTCCGCCAGCAGCTCGGCGTAAAGCCGCGCAGTCTCCAGCGAAACCGCCGCCTGCGCGCCCAGCAGGCTGACCACGCGCGAATGTTCGGCGGTAAACACTTCCGGCATCAGGCGGTTTTCCAGATACAGCACCCCCACCAGCCGCGCCTGTTTGAACATCGGGACACACATTACGGCGGCGCCGGACGTCACCAGATACGGATCCTGGCTGAACGGGTGGAACTCCTCCGGTTTGCCGGTGCGGATCTCCTGCCCGGTGCGGATCACTGCGGCCAGCACCGACAGCGGCATGTCCGTCGCCATCGGTGACGCCTTCAGGATGCGCACCCGCACCCCGTCGGTACTGGTCCAGGCACTGGCCTCGATCTCCGGGATGTGATTATCGCTAACGCGCAGCAGCAGGCCACGCTGCGCCCCGGCCCGTTCAAGCAGCAGCGTCATCAGGTTTTCAATTAAACGCTCGAGGTTAATTTCTTCGGACAAGGCGCGTGAGGCTTTGATGACGCTCTGTAAATCGCGGATCACCTCGTTCTGGGCGAAGGCCGCCGTGTCATACGCGCGGCTCTGCCCGGAGGCCAGCAGATGCGGGAAATCCTGCTCCAGCTGGCGCACCTTGGCCTGCGCCCCGGCGCGCCCCCAGGCGGCAATCGCGCCGCGGAAATGGGCGTCGGAGGCGGTCGGGTAGCCGCAGGCCAGCGAGAAACGCCCTGCCAGCTCGTGCGCCAGGGCATTGATCGGGTTAAAGCCACCCTCCCGCGAGAGCCGCACCGCTTTTTCATACTGCTCCAGCGCGATGCTGTTCATGCCGTCCAGACGGACGATTTCGGCGTAAATCAGCGCTTCTTTATCGGCAAACGTGCCCGAATTGATCCGCGCCCAGAGGGCAATTTTGTCGTAATGGTGATGAATACTGCGGCGATAATCCGCCGAGAAGGTCTCCGGCGTGAGCTGACGGGAGAGCGCCAGCGCGCTGTAAAAATGGTAATCCAGCAGATGAATATGACCCGGCGCGGACCACGCATACCAGCCCGCCCTCTCTAAATCCGCCTGTGCGTCGGCGTATTCGCCGCAGGAAAAGTGCGCCATCCCGCGATAGAGCCAGTACCAGAACAGCATAGTCGAGGTCTGCTCGGGCGCCTGCTCCGGCGGCGCGGGCAGCAGATCGTCAGGCAGCGCCTGGGCGGCGCTCCATGGGCCCGTCACCGGCGTGCGTAAAAACTCCACGTAGCGGCGCTGAATGTGCAGAACGGTTTCAATGTCCTGGTAATCCGTTTTGCGCACAAAGGCCAGACCGCGATCGATGCTGGTCAGCACGCCATCCAGATGATCGCCCCGGGAGAGGAAGTTAATGATCTGATGACAGGCCGCGAAACAGGCCATCGTCATGTCGCCGTGGGTCACCGCCGAGGTAAAGCAGGCCTTTGCGCACTCGATAGTGTACGACAGCGGCTGGGTCCAGACGCTGAGCTGGTCGAGCGGCAGCAGAGTTTTGGCTTCATAGGCATCATAGCCGTGGCGGTTCACCAGCTCACGAGCCAGCGTGCCGTACTCAAATCCGAGACGGTATTCGGCGTAGCGGTGACCAATCAGCACGCCAAACCAGGCCATCGCCGTGGTGGAGGCGCCGATGATGCCGTGATCGAGCGTGAGGTGCATCATCCGGCACAGGAGTAAAAAGTGCAGGCGCGGGCAGGTAAAGCTGGCGAAAATACTGGCGCTGTAAAGCAGGTTCATCACCGCTTCGGTCTCTGCGTTCTCCATCAGCTTAAGCTGAGAAAACGGGTTCAGCGGCGCGTCGGCGGTGCGTTGACAGAACTGCTGCCAGGCCTCGTCACATTCGGCATTTTCCGGGTAGCGGCTGATCTGGATCCCGAACACGCCCAGCCAACATAACGACGCCTCCAGCGCCAGGCGGATCTCCGACTGGCGCATATACACTTCCGCCAGCAGGTTGGCGGCCAGCGCTTTCTCCGTCAGCCCGCCCGGTGAACCGAGGATCGCATCGCACAGCGCACGCGTACGCTCCAGGTGCCCGAGCGCAAACTCACAGCCCGCCTCTTCGATATCCAGCATAAAGTCCGAGACCGGGCCCACATTCCCCAGCGCTCTGGCGGTCTGGATATAGCTTAAGGCGGAAAGGTAATCGCCGGTACGCTTCGCACGCCGCGCGGCCTGAAGGCTCAGCTCCCGGAATCGCTGCCGCTGGGGTGCAGGCTGGATGCAGTCCAGCGCGGCGCTGACGTGGTGAACCGCGCGGAACAGCAGTTCGTTGCCCGCCGTCTGCCGTGCGGCATCCGCCAGCAGGCTGGCGGTGGTCAGGTGCAGATGGCTTTTCTCGCCCTCATCCAGCAGGGCAAAGGCGGCTTCCTGCACCCGATCGTGAGTAAAAGCGTACTCTTTCTCCGTCAGCACAATCAGCTGAGCAGTAACCGCCGGGTGAAGCGCGTAGCGGATTTCCGCCGCCGACCGCCCCACCACGCGGCACAGCATCTCCAGCTCGCCCGTGCAGCCGAGGCAGGCGATGCTGCCCAGCAGGCGGCGCGTCTCGTCGGGCATCTCCTTGAGCTGTTCAAGTACCAGCGTCACCACGTTTTCGGTGTAGTGCCGGGCGCGGATGGCCTGGAGATCGTAATGCCATTTCCCCTGATATTTGTTGTGCACCACCAGTCCGTCATCGACGATGCGACGGAAAAACTCCTGCACGAACAGCGGGTTGCCGCCGGTTTTTTCATGGATCAGCGTGGCAAGATCGGCGGTGCCGCTACTGCGGGCATGAAAAATTCCCCCGAGCCAGCGCGCCACGGCCTTCACCGACAGCGGCTGCGGCACAATCGTCGTGGCATATTGCGCCGCCTCCGGCAGGCTCGCCAGCGCGGTCTGCAAGGTGGGATCAGAAAGCGAACTGAGATCGCGGTGCGCCACCACCACCAGCAGCGGGATGGCGCCGCAGGCGCGCAGCAGGTGATCGAGCGTTTGCAGGCTGGCGGCGTCGATCCACTGTACATCATCCAGCAGCAGCACCAGCGGCGCGCCCTGGGTGGCGAAGGTTTTCACCAGCGCCAGCACCATATGGCTGAAGCGCGCCCGCGCGTCGATGGAAAAGGTATCCGCGGAGAAACGCGGTTTGTTCTCAAGGAGTAAATTCAGCTCCGGCACCAGGCTGACGGCCAGCTCCTCGAAGCCTTCCAGCGCGCGCGACAGACGGATTTTCCACGTCGCCACCTCCCCGGCTGGCAGCCCGAGCAGGTGCAGCGTGAGCGTCCGAAACGCCGAACTCAGCACGCCGTAGGGCAGCGTGGGAGAATATTGATCGACCTTGCCCACCGCCAGCAGCACCTTGCGCTGTTGCAGCGATTTCAGCGTGGTGGCGATCACGGAAGATTTGCCGATCCCCGAAGGTCCCCCAATCGTCACCAGTTCCGGCGCACCGCTCTGGCTGACCCGCTCAAACGCGGCGATGACGTCGCTGGCCTGCGGATGCGCAGAGAAAAGTGAATCGGCCAGATGGATCGCCGGAGAGCGATCCTGCTGGCCGGGAATAAAGTCGACAATTTCGCCTTCAACGGTCAGCGTCGCCTGGCAGCGCCTGAGGTCGGCAATCAGCCCGTCGACGGTCTGATAGCGATTCTCCGGATTCTTCTCCAGCAGCTTAAGGATAATGGTCGACAACATGCCGGGTACGTCCGGGCGCACCCGACCCGGCGCAAGCGGTTCAGAGGCAATGTGATAATGCGCCCAGTTGGTCTGGTCATCAGCGCTCAGTTCAAACGGCAATCGCCCGGTCAGAAGTTCATAAAGCACGATCCCCAGACTGTAGAGATCGCTCCGGCTGTCAACGGCGCGCCGGGTACGCGTGGTGTGTTCCGGTGACATGTAGGCGGGCGTGCCGCCAGACGCGGCAAGCCGGGACTGGGAGAAGGCGTCGGAGGTGCCGCAGGAAAGACCGAAGCTGCACAGACGGCAGGTGGCATCGTGATGAACGAAGATCGACCCGGGTTTGATATCGCCGTGGATCAGGTTGTGCTGATGCATCTGGCGCAGGGGACCGCAGATGCGGATCGCCATCTCGATAAAGCGGGCGATCCCGGAAATCGCCTTACCTGCCCGGCACGCCAGCAGTTCAAAGCAGAACGGCGCGTAGACCAGCGCAAAACGTCCGCGGTACTGGGTTGAAGCGACGGGCCGGATAGCCCAGCCGTCATGAAGGCGATCGCGCAGGGCAAACTCGTTTTTCAGCAGCCGCGTTGCCCGCTCCTCTTCTTCATCGCTGACCGCGGTGGCAATAATAAACGAACCGCCGGACTGGGGATGCCGCCCGTTCATCCAGGAGATGCCGCCCTCCTGCGCCAGCACGGTAAAAATGACATCCTCTTTCAGAACAAAAGCCCGCCCTTCATGGAGACTACCCCGGGCGGGCCAAAATGCAGGCGACGTATGTTCGTTCATCCGCGATCCTTATTGTCGGCGGGTCAGCTCCCGCTGAATATGATCCAGCAGAATATCGATGTTAATCGGCTTACGCAAAAATGCAGCGGCGCCCAGACTGAGTGCATACCGCTGCATATTTTCATCAGCATGGCCGGAGATAAACAGTATTGGCGGCGGCGGCGCGGCCAGCAACCGCAGCTTCTCAAACAGCTCGATGCCGTTCATGCCGCGTAGCTTGATGTCGGCGATCACCAGCGACGCGCCTGACAGGGCGAGAGGGTGGCTCAAGAACACCTCTGCCGAATCGAAGGTATCGGTAGCATACCCTTCCGATTGCAGCAGATTACTGAGCCCGCTGCGAACAGAGCGTTCGTCATCGATGATGGCAATGCGCCACGGCAGCGTCATGCTGTCTTTCCTCAAACAAATCGTTACGCGTCGCGGCTTTCCTTCGCGGGCGCGGGGGGCGCAGTACCGCTGATTTTCGGTACGCATTCATGACGAAACCAGGCCAGGGTCAGCGGTTCGCGGCTCACCAGACGACGCCCGATGGGGATCAGCTGTTCACCCACCAGCATGCCGAACAGGCCTAGCAGCGCGACGACCGGCGGCGCCGGGGAATGTACGTCGAGCAGGGCGTAAAGTACCCCAGCCGCGGCCCCGCACACCAGCGAAATAATCCAGGCCTTCATGATGACGCTCCGGTCGGGTGTTGAACGTGGGGAACCGTCACCTGCACGGCAGCCGGATTATCGCGGGATAAAAGATGACGCATCGCCTGTTCACCCGCCAGCATCCCCAGCAGGCCAATCAGCGCCAGCGCGGGCGGCGCGGGGGAGCGCACCTTCAGCACGGCATACATCAGGCCAATCAACACGCCTGCCGCAAGGGATATCAGCCCAGTACTCATTGTGAACTCCAGAGAAAGAGGCAGCGGCGAGCCGGATGAGGGACCAGCCCGCCGACGGGACTTAGCGAGCCGGAACCGGCGCTAAGGTGCGGTGCTCGCTCTTCTGGCGAGATGGCGCTTTGTGCACCATGGTGTAGGCGTAATCCACTCCCATGCCGTAGGCGCCGGAGTGCTCGCGCACGATATCCATCACCGCGGTGTAGGTCTCTTTGCGCGCCCAGTCACGCTGCCACTCCAGCATCACCTGCTGCCAGGTCACCGGGATCACGCCCGCCTGGATCATGCGCTGCATCGCGAAGTCGTGGGCTTCTTTGGAGGTGCCGCCGGAGGCGTCTGCCACCATATAAATTTCGTAGTCGCCTTCCAGCATCGCGCACAGGGCAAAGCTGTTGTTGCACACTTCGGTCCACAGACCGGCGACAACCACTTTCTTCTTGCCGTTGGCCTTCAGCGCGTCACGCACTTTCTGGTCGTCCCAGGAGTTCATGGAGGTACGCTCCAGAATGTCCTGGCCCGGGAACACGTCCAGCAGTTCCGGATAGGTATTGCCGGAGAAGCTTTCAGTCTCAACGGTGGTGATGATGGTTGGGATGTTGAACACCTTAGCCGCTTTCGCCAGCGCCACGGTGTTGTTTTTCAGCACCTGGCGGTCAATAGACTGCACGCCAAACGCCATCTGTGGCTGGTGGTCGATGAAAATGATCTGACAGTTGGCAGGGGTTAAGACTTCGAGCTTAGAAGTGGTCATAAGATTATCCAGTGAGGTTAAAGGTTAAAATCGCCGCGAACAGCACGCCGATAAAATCGCGTTCATCCTATGACCCACAGCGCTGTGGTGTAATTATCTCTTCGTATAGTTAACCTTAGGTATAGTTATACTTTGGTATACCTATCCTATTGTATAACTGGATCTTTGCCGAAACCGTTTCCCATAATCCTGACCATTCCCCTCTCAGTCAGGAGCAGTTATGGTTACCCTCGGTAAAGCCGATCTCATTCTGGTTAACGGCCAGTTTCACACCGTCGATCGCGAGAATCCTCTCGCAGAAGCCGTTGCCGTGCGCGACGGAAAATTTCTGGAAGTGGGTACCGTCGCCGAGGTGATGCAGCACCACTGCGACGCCACCTTAGTGGTGGACTTAAAAGGCCACACCGCCATCCCCGGCCTGAACGACTCGCACCTGCACCTGATCCGCGGCGGGCTGAACTACAACCTCGAGCTGCGCTGGGAAGGCGTGCCGTCGCTCGCCGACGCCCTGCGGATGCTGAAAGAGCAGGCCCTGCGCACGCCGTCGCCCCAGTGGGTGCGCGTGGTGGGCGGCTGGAGCGAGTTCCAGTTTGCCGAGCGCCGCATGCCAACCCTGGACGAAATTAACGACGCCGCGCCGGACACCCCGGTCTTCATCCTGCACCTGTACGACCGCGCCCTGCTCAACCGCGCCGCGCTGAAGGTGGTCGGCTACACCAAAGAGACGCCAAACCCGCCGGGCGGCGAGATCCAGCGCGACGCCAACGGTAACCCGACCGGGATGCTGATTGCCCGTCCGAACGCCATGATCCTCTACGCCACGCTGGCCAAAGGGCCGAAGCTGCCGCTGGAGCAGCAGGTGAACTCCACCCGCCAGTTCATGCGCGAGCTGAACCGTCTGGGGCTGACCAGCGCCATCGACGCGGGCGGCGGCTTCCAGAACTACCCGGAAGACTACGA
Source organism: Enterobacter cloacae complex sp. 677-3DZ2D5B (assembly GCF_004136695.1). Classification (NCBI taxonomy): domain Bacteria; kingdom Pseudomonadati; phylum Pseudomonadota; class Gammaproteobacteria; order Enterobacterales; family Enterobacteriaceae; genus Enterobacter; species Enterobacter cloacae complex sp. 677-3DZ2D5B. Next base: position 304,715 of record NZ_QFLS01000004.1, read on the forward strand.
GGTGATTGCCGAGCTGCACGAGAAAAAGCAGATGACCATCCGCATCGCCTACAACCTGTTTACCCAGCGCCCGGGCCACGAGCTGGAAGACTTTGAAAAATGGACCGACATGCTCACGCCGGGCCAGGGCAGCGACTTCTTCCGCCACAACGGCGCGGGCGAGATGCTGGTCTTCTCCGCCGCCGATTTTGAAGACTTCCTCGAGCCGCGCCCGGACCTCGCGCCGGGCATGGAGGACGAGCTGGAGCGCGTGGTGCGCCATCTGGTGGAACACCGCTGGCCGTTCCGCCTGCACGCCACCTATAACGAATCCATCAGCCGCATGCTGGACGTCTTCGAGAAGGTGAACCGCGACATTCCGTTCAACGGCCTGCACTGGTTCTTCGACCACGCGGAAACCGTCACCCAGGCCAACATCGACCGCATCAAAGCGCTCGGCGGCGGCATTGCCGTCCAGCACCGCATGGCCTTCCAGGGCGAGTATTTTGCCGAGCGCTACGGCATCGAAGCCACCCGCCACACGCCGCCGGTGGCAAAAATGCTCGAGACCGGCGTGCCGGTGGGATTAGGCACCGATGCCACCCGCGTGGCGAGTTACAATCCGTGGACCGCGCTCTACTGGCTGGTCTCCGGTCGTACCGTCGGCGGGATGCAGATGTACGACCACAGCGCCCGCCTGGATCGCGATACCGCCCTGATGCTCTGGACCCAGGGCAGCGCGTGGTTCTCCAGCGAGCAGAATCAGAAGGGGCAGATCAAGGTCGGCCAGCTCGCGGATCTGGCGGTGCTCAGCAAAGATTACTTCCGCGTGCCGGAGGAGGAGATCAAGGGCATCGAGTCCGTCCTCACCGTGGTGAACGGCGATATCGTCTACGCCGCTGGCAGCTTTGGCCCGCTCGCGCCGCCGGCCATCCCGGTTCTGCCCGAGTGGTCCCCGGTGGTGAAGGTGCCGGGCCACTACCGCAGCGCGCCGCCGCAGGCCGCACGCGTGGGTATGAGTGTGGTTCACCACTGTAGCGGCCCGTGCGGGGTTCACAGCCACCAGCATGACTTTGCCCGCACGTCAGCGATGCCGGTATCCGACGATAACGCTTTCTGGGGGGCGCTGGGTTGCAGCTGCTTTGCATTCTGATGAAACAAAATGACGCTTCGTCCCGGATCGATCCGGGGCTGTTCTTTCTGCGCCTGACCGGCAGCCTGCTGCTGCTTTACGTGCACGGCCTGCCGAAGGTGCTGCACTTCAGCGAAGAGCTGACGCGCATCGAAGATCCGTTTGGTTTCGGGCCGTATGCCAGTCTGATCCCGGCGATCGTCGCCGAGGTGATCTGCCCGCTGTTTATCATTGCGGGGGTTTACACCCGCCTGGCGTGCCTGCCGATTATCGCCGTGCTGCTGGTGGCGATGCTGGCGGTTCATCCGAACTGGTCGATTGCCGAAGGGCAGTTTGGCTGGCTGCTGCTGATTATCTTCACCACCCTTGCCCTCACCGGGCCGGGCCAGTGGCGAGTGCAGCGTAAAACAACGGAGAGGTTCGCATGACCCAGGTAAACGACGTTCGCGACGCACACGTCGAGACGACGCCCGCCCCGGCGGTTTCACCCTGGCAGCCGCTGAGCCAGCCGGTGTTCCGCATGCTGTGGATCGCCACGGTGGTCTCTAACGTCGGCTCATGGATGAGCGACGTCGGCATCAACTGGAGCATGCTGACGCTCAGCGCCGATCCGCTGGATATCGCGCTGGTGCAGGCGGCGAGCAGCCTGCCGATGTTCCTCTTCGCCCTGCCGTCCGGGGTGATGGCGGACATCGTTGACCGACGTAAATACCTGCTCTTCTCCCAGCTATGGGTGTTCATCGCCGCCGCCGGGCTGACGGTGCTCTCCTTCACCGGACACGTCACCCCCACCGTGCTGCTGGTGGCGACGTTCCTGCTGAGCGTGGGCGCGGCGATGAGCTCGCCGCCGTTCCAGGCCGTGGTGCCCGATCTGGTGAGCAAGCCGGAGCTGGGCGCCGCCGTGGCGCTGAACTCGCTCGGGGTGAACATCAGCCGGGCGATTGGCCCTGCGCTGGGCGGTTTTCTGCTCTCGCTCACCGGACCGTGGATGGTGTTTGCCCTGAACGCGCTCTCCGTGGTCGGCGTGGCGTGGGTGCTGTGGCGCTGGCGTCCGGCGCCGTCCGTGCAGCGTTTGCCACCAGAGCACTTCTTCTCCGCGGTGCGCTCCGGCATTCGCTACGTGCACGCCGCGCCGGTGCTGCGCAACGTGCTGGTGCGCACCGTGGCGTTCTTCGTTTTCGGCAGCGCGGGCTGGGCATTACTGCCGCTGGTGGCGCGCCGCGAGCTGGGCTTAGGCCCGGCGGGCTACGGCGTGATGCTGGCCTGCATTGGCCTGGGGGCGATTGCCGGGGCCATCCTGCTGCCGCGCCTGCGCCAGCGGCTGAACGCCGACCGCCTGATGGTGGCCGCCAGCCTGACCTTTGCCCTCACCATGCTGGCGCTGGCGTTCGTGCGCCACGTCTGGCTGCTCAACCTGTTTGAGTTCTTCACCGGCTTCGCGTGGATTGCGGTGCTCTCGACGCTGAACCTCGGCGCGCAGCGCAGCGCCGCCCGCTGGGTTAAGGCCCGCGCACTGGCGGTGTACCTGACGGTGTTCTTCGGCTCGATGACCGCAGGCAGCGCCATCTGGGGGCAGATTGCCTCTCAGTTCGGCACCCCGACCTCGCTGGTGGTCGCCACGCTGGGGATGGTGCTGGCAAGCGCCACCGTGTTCCGCTGGAAGCTGGAGAAAGATCCTGATTTAAACCTCGACCTGAGCGGCCAGCCGCTGGACGGCGTGGAGATCGAACTGCCGAACGAGCGCGGCCCGGTGCTGGTGTCGCACGAGTACATCATCGACCCGCACAACGCGAAAGCGTTTTTGCAGGCCGTGCACGAACTACGCCGGGTGCGCCGCCGCGCCGGGGCGATGAGCTGGGCGGTATACGAGGATATTGAGCGCCCCGGACTATTTATCGAGACCTTCCTGATGGGCTCGTGGATTGAGCATCTGCGCCAGCAGGAACGCCACACCATGAATGACCTCCTGCTGCAGAGCCGCGTTCTGGCTTTTCATCAGGGCACAACATCACCGGCAATTCGCTATCTGGTCGCGCCGGTATAACCCTAACCATCACCTGTACAGGAACACACTATGGCAACGTTTAAGGCAAAAGACGGCACGCAGATTTACTACAAAGACTGCGGCGCGGGCAAACCGGTTCTCTTCAGCCACGGCTGGCCGCTGGACGGCGACATGTGGGACAGCCAGCTGAACTACCTGGCCGAGCGCGGCTTTCGCGCCATCGCCTTTGACCGTCGCGGCTTTGGCCGCTCGGATCAGCCGTGGAACGGCTACGACTACGACACCTTTGCGTCCGACATTAACGACCTGATCACCACCCTGGACCTCCAGGACGTGACGCTGGTGGGCTTCTCCATGGGGGGCGGCGACGTGACCCGCTACATCAACAACTACGGCAGCGCGCGCGTGGCCGGTCTGGCGCTGCTGGGCGCGGTCACTCCGATCTTTGGTAAATCTGAGACCTTCCCGCAGGGTGTGGATCAAAGCGTGTTCGACGGCATTCGCGACGGGCTGCGTAAAGATCGCGCCCAGTTCATCAGCGACTTCGCCACCCCGTTCTACGGCATCAACGCCGGGCAGACCGTTTCCGCCGGTGCCCTGACCCAGACGCTGAACATCGCCCTGTTGGCGTCCCTGAAGGGCACCATCGACTGCGTGACCGCGTTCGGCGAAACCGACTTCCGCCCGGATATGGCGAAAATCGACGTGCCGACGCTGGTGATCCACGGCAGCAACGACCAGATCGTGCCGTTTGAAACGACCGGCAAGCTGGCGGCAGAGATGATCAAAAACGCCACGCTGAAGGTGTACGACAACGCGCCGCACGGCTTCGCGCTGACCCACCAGGATCAGCTCAACGAAGATCTGCTGGCGTTTGTGAAGTCGCTGTAAGTCTGAGGGCTGATGCCAACGGCGACAGCCCCCTTTTCACCTCAACCCACCTGAACAAGCAGTGACACTATTCAGATTAATCCTATAAAATACTGACCTTTACCGCCTTTACCCGACTTCCGGAGTTTATGATGGTTCAGGATCGCACCGCGTTAGCCCCCTTCTTTAATGAGCATATCAATAACAACAGCCGATACAGCCCTAAATGGGGGCCAGCCTATCACCAGATGGTCAAACGCGTAGCGACAGAGCGGCCCGAGTTTCGTGATCAAAGCCTTATCAAGGCACTTTGGTATGAACGCTCCAACGGCGTCGCCAGCATTAAACAGGGTGGAATGTCGCAGAACGAATACAATGCGGCCCAGATTCACCTGCGGGAAATCACAACCCTGATGGCACAGGGCTGCACCCCGGCCGTATATGAAAAGGTGGTCAACAAGCTACAGGCGCTTAAGGCCAAATCCATTCTCAAGAAACAGTACTGGGCGTTGTGTCACCGGGCTTTTGCCACGCTGTACCCTGAGCGGGTTTCGAACGTGGTAAATACCAAAATGTTTTCCCGCATTTATAACTACTGTAATAACCGCTTCGGGCTTGGGCTCGCCGGGAAAGGGACGTGGTTTGAAAAAAACCTGGAGCTGAAGGCGGCTCTGAACCGCGAGCTGGGCGGCCATGTAGACCCTGTCGAACTCAATATGTCGCTGTGGCATCTCTACACGCATTTCATCAAAGATAAGAGCGATATCGGCCTGGTAGGTAGCGAGTCCTGGGCCGAAGACGACGATCAGGATACGGATGAGAGCGTGGCGGATGTTCCACTGAACGTCATTCTCTATGGCCCTCCGGGGACGGGTAAAACCTATTCCACCGTTGAGCATGCCGTCCGCGCCTGTGAACCCGCTGAGTATTCCCGCCTGCTGGATGGCCTTCAGGGCAGTGATTACCGAAACGCACTTAAAGCGCTTTATGACCGGCTGGTCTCCGAACAGCGCATCCGCTTTGTCACTTTCCACCAAAGCTTTGGTTATGAAGAGTTTATTGAAGGGCTACGCGCCGATACCACCCGTGACGGTAACGTTCGCTATGACATTAAATCCGGCGTCTTTAAGCAAATCTGTGAGGATGCGGCGTTTGGTTACGCAGGTGAACAGCTGGCGCTGAACGAGGCGCTATCAAAGTTTCAAAAAGAACTGCTGAATGGCGAAGCCGCCACGCTCAAAACGACATCAGGTAAACCGTTCGGCGTCACCTATAAAAGTGAAACGAACTTCGGCATCTTCCCTTTAAACAGCAAAAAAGGGGATCTGGGGAATGGATACAACGCCTACGTGAAGGACATCAAAGCTTGGTATCAGAACAACGGGATTGATATCCACAACGAGTCGTATGTCCGGGGTATCCTCAACTATCTTCATGATAATTATAATCTTCCCGTCACACCGAAAAAAAATGCACCGGCAAAACGCCAGAACTACGTGCTGATTGTTGACGAGATTAACCGTGGCAATATCTCCAAAATTTTCGGAGAGCTCATCACCTTAATTGAGAAATCCAAGCGCATGGGTGAACCCGAGGCCCTGAGCGTGACGCTACCCTATTCGGGCGAAAAATTCAGCGTGCCAAACAACTTGTTCCTGGTCGGCACCATGAATACCGCGGACCGTTCCCTGACCGCTCTGGACACCGCCCTGCGCCGCCGCTTCGAGTTTAAGGCCATGCTGCCGAAAGCCTCCATTCTGGAAGGCCACGTCATCAAAGGTATCGATCTCAAACGGCTACTGCAGATGCTCAATGAACGCATTGAGGCACTGTACGATAGCGAGCACACGCTCGGGCACGCTTTTTTCATACCGGTAATTGAGACGGAGGACGATGACGTTGCTTTCGCCCGTCTGCAGCGGGTGATTAAAAATAAAGTGCTGCCGCTGCTGGAGGAGTATTTTTACAACGACTGGCAGAAAATTCGTCTGGTCCTTGGAGATAACCAGAAGCAGGATCCCGCCCTGTGCTTCATCCGTTCGATCAAAAACGAGGGAAATATTCAGCGGCTGTTTGGAACGGATGCATCGGACGATCTGCAGGAAGAGGGAGAGCGCTATCACCTTGCAGGCGAAGACGATCCTGTCTGGAATAATGCCATCGCCTGGCGTCAGATTTACGATGCAGGTGCGCGAGGCGCGGAGAACGACGAATGACCGGGCGGCGGCAGTGGTCCACCTTTGAATACGGTTATCTGGTCAGTAAAGAGGACAGCGGCCGGGTTAAGGACGCAGTGGAGCTTCCTCCGGCCTGTTTTGCGTGGCTGGAGAAATGCTGCCTGAACGACGATGCGGAATACGACGCGCGCCTGCTGACGCTGAAAACGGTCGGGCGCGTGAAGGTGCTGCAGGTGAAAAACTATGTCGGCGTCATTGCGCTGCCGGGAGGAGCGTTCATCGAGGTGTTGCCAAAGACCGGCCATGATAACGCCCGCGAACAGCTGATGATGATGCTGCGCACGCTGAAAACCTTCCGGCACATCGCCACAACCTCCGCCAGTATCAAAACCTCGCGCATGCCGCTGATGGATATCTTTATTCATCAATTTATCCAGAGCGTCCAGGCGGTCCTGCAGCAGGGTCTTAAGCGTGACTACCTTCGCCAGCAGGAGAATCTACCGTGGATGAAGGGAAAACTGCGGGTTTCAGCACAACTGTCGACAAATAGCGTTCGCCGGGATCGCTTTCAGGTGGAGTATGACGAGTACAGTGTTGACCGACCGGAGAACCGCATTCTCAAAACGGCCATCGATACGGTTTCGCGCCTGACCCGCAACCCTCAGCTCATCCAGCAGCTTCGCCCCTTGCAGTCGGCCTTCGAAGGTATTCCTCCCGTTGTTGATACCGCACACGCGTTCGATCTGGTTCGCCTCGACAGGCATATGCATCACTATGAACAGGCGCTGGAGTGGGCCAAATTGATCCTACACGGGGAGTCACCACTTTGTATGCAGGGTCATGCTGATGCCATATCGCTGCTCTTTCCAATGGAAGCGGTATTTGAATCCTTTGTTGCGGCGTGGATGAGGCATCATCATCATCAACGTTACCAAATTGATACCCAAGCAAAAACACACACTCTGGCTCGATATCACACCAGGTATATGTTTAGACTCAAGCCGGATATCTGGCTTCGCCCGTATGACACGTCGAAACATTCTTCAATTATTTGCGATACGAAATGGAAAAAGATTAAGCCTCATAAACCTGGCTTTAACATTTCGCAAAGCGATCTTTACCAGATGCTGGCCTACGGAACGAAATATCTCGATAGCCGCGGCGATATGATCCTGATCTACCCGCAGCATGACGGTTTTAGCGATGCGCTTCCCCATCCCTTCGAACTTCATAAGCCGGACAGCCATGCGCTACGTTTGTGGATCGTCCCTTTTACCATCGGAACCAGTATTCAGAGCTCGATACTCCACCTCCCCGAGTCCCTGAAGCTGCGGAATTAGAAGCAGACGCCTGCAAAGCAGGCGTCTGAAGCGATTAATTGACCGATACCGGGCGGGTCAACGCCTCATCCACGATGCCATTCTGCTCGCTCCCCCGCCTGCGCTCCGCCAGCAGCCGACACACTTCCGCATGCTTCTCCTCGGTAAAGGTAAAGCGCGACATAAAGCCCATGCGGATCAGCGAGCCTATCGCCGGTAACAAACAAATGCCGAAGAACAGCCCCGCCAGCACGCTATCGCTCTGGGCCTGCGCCTGCGGCACATAGTCGATCATCGTCAGAAACACGCCGATTAACCCGCCGCCTACCGCCACCGACATCTTGCCGGTGAAGGTCTGCCCGGAGAAAGTGATCGCCGCGCAGCGCTTGTTAGTGTGGTACTCCGCGTACTCGATGGTGTCGGCAATCATCGACGAGGTGAGGATGTTGGTCATCATCACGAACAGCGTGCTCAGGCCAAGCAGAATGAACAGCATCGTCACCTGCTGATAACCGACAAACCACATCACCACGCGCACCGCCACGTCCAGCCCGCAGAGGATCATAAACAGCTTCCGCTTCTGCATCCGGCGCGTCAGCATCGGGGCGACCAGGCACAGCACCGCCGCGACAATCCCCATCACGCCAATCGCCATTTGCAGGCTGCCGTCGCCCATATTGTTGATAAAGAAGTAGATATAAAGACCGCCCGCCACGTTGTGGAACACGCAGAAAAAGAACGACAGCAGGACGATAAACAGCGGTTTGTTCTGGCGCAGGTTGTGGAAGGTGTCGCGGATGGTCACCTTTTCCGGGCTCGGCGGCACGCGCTCTTTGATCTGCATAAAGCCGTTGAGCATCAGCGGCAGGCCCACCAGCATCATCACCAGCGCCGCCATAAAGTAGCCTTTGTCGTTGCTGTACTGGGCGAAGAACGCCGCCAGCTTCGGGAAGAAGATATTGGCGCAGGCAATCCCGGCGTTCACCCCGAGCATCGCCGCCGTCACCGCGCGGGTGCGCTGGGCGGAGTCGTTGGTCATCACCGACGACATCGACCAGAACGGGATATCGGAGATGGCGTACAGCGTCCCCCACAGGATATACGTCACCCCGGCGTAGAGGATTTTGGTGGTCATGTCCGCTTCGATTTTATAGAACGACAGCAGCGTGACGCCGGTGATCAGCAGCGGAGCGATCAGTAAAAAGTGGCGAAACTTGCCGAACCGGCTGTTAATGGTGTCCATAATGCTGGCAAACAGCGGATCGTGAACTGCGTCCCATGCACGGGCAATCAGGAAGATGGTGCTCGCCGCCAGCGCCGAGATCCCCAGCACGTCGGTGTAAAAATAGTTAATAAACGAACCCACTAAACCAAAGCTAAAACACTGACCTAAACCATAGCCAAAGTAGGACCATAACTCGCGAGACGGTATTTTCATTGTCGTTGCCATAGTGCGTACCTGGTTGCCCGGCGACAGCGCGCCGGGTCGTTATTATTAGCCCTGCGGATCCGGGGCGATTTTGCGCAGCTTCTTCATCAGCGCGATTTCAGCGCGTGAAAACGGGATACCGTTCTCCTCGAACACGTCGTGGAACCAGAGGCGGCAGTAGTCCGTGGACTCCTTCATCACCACCGGCCACGGCAGCCACGTCTGGGTTTTGCCGCGCACCAGCCCCCACTGGTACGGCGCGACCTTCGCCGCGTACATCAGCGGAAGCTGCTCTTCGATGGTGCTGCCCACGTGCCGCGCCAGCCATTCGGTGCAGAAGATTGGGCGGCCCAGCGCCTGAAGTTGCTGGATAATCGCCGTCATGCGCCCGGTATTGGTGTAGGCGTGATAGCTCACCACGTCCGAGAGCGCCAGCGCGGTCTGGTCCAGCGGATGCTGGAAGAACGTCTCGCCCTCCTCTTCCGGCGGCAGGCGCCACGCGCAGACGGTGAGCGGCTGGGTTGGGTCTTCTTCACGCACCCACTGGAACGCCAGCTTCATCAACTCGTGCGCGCAGGACTCCAGCTTCGCGTCGTACTGCACCTCCTGCGTGCCCGTCGCGAAAATGCCGCGGTTGCCCGGCTCGTTATACAGATCCCAGAGCAGCACGCGCTTATCGTCGCGGAACTGGCGGACAACGTCGCGGATATAGCGCTCAATCTGCGGCCAGCAGTCGGGATCGCACACCTTGTCGCGCCCCGGGCTCGCCGCCGCCTGGCTGTTGTGTTTGCCCGGTACGGGCGGCTTTTGCGGGCCGAGGTACGGTTCGTCGCCGGAGAAGCCGCAGTCGTCCATCAGGGTCAGCATGGTGCTGAAGCCGTGACCGTCGGCAATCGTCAAAAAGCGGTCGATGCGCGCCATCAGCCCGTCGCGGTCGTGCTCCCAGACGATAAACGGCAGGTTGATGCGCAGGGTGTTATAGCCCGCCTCCGCCGCCCAGCCCAGCTCGCGCTCGATGGTTTCGGCATCGAAGGTCTCTGCCTGCCAGATATCGGTCCAGTTCACCGCCGTCGACGGCAGATAGTTAAACCCGCACAGCCAGCCTTTTTGCTGATACCACGCCTGTGCCTGCTCCCTGCTCCACTGCTCTTTCATTACGCGTCCTCTCACTGATAATGTTTAGCTAATAAATATTAGTTGCAAGATAAATGCGCAAATCACGGCGTTTAGAAAAGCGATGCCCCTCACAAAATTCACGCTTCGATGAATGAGAAACGTGATCGACGGCGCTAAAGCGTGCGGTTAGGGTATGATGCGAATTCGCGAAAGGGAGAGGACGGATGAAGCGAAAAACGAAAGTGACGATGAACGATATTGCGCGAGCGGCAGGGGTGTCGCAGGCGACGGTATCGCTGGTGCTTAACCAGTCCCGCAACATCAAGCTCAGCGACGACACCCGCCAGCGGGTGATCAACGTCGCTACCGAGCTCGGCTACGACCGCCTCCCCGCCATTCACGCTCCGCGCAACCAGGAAGAGATCGCCCTGCTGGTGAGCTCCATGCAGAGCTTCGACCCGTTTATCGACGCCATCAGCCAGGCGCGGGAGGCAGCGTGGCGCAACGAGACCCTGCTCACCGTCTACGACTACGGCGACGACATCGAGCTGGCGCTGAACATCATCCGCCAGCTGGAGAAGCGCAACTGCATCGGGATTGTCCTCGCCTCACCGGTCACCACGCTGGTGGACATGACGGCCTTCCAGGACTGCACCCGCATCCCGCTGGTGCTGCTCAACCAGCGCGACCCTGGCTCGCCGCTGCTGCCGTCGTTTATCCCGGACGACTACGCCAACGCTTTCCAGGTGACTAAACACCTCATTGCCTGCGGGGCCACGCGCATCGCCCACATCACCGGCGAGAGCTGGATGGAGGCCTCGCGCCAGCGTCTGGCGGGCTACCGGGCGGCGCTACAGCAGGCCGGACTCGCGTGTGACGACGGCCTGGTGCGCCAGACCAACTGGCAGTTCAGCGAGTCCTTCACCGCGACAGCTTCGCTGCTGGAACTGGCCGAGCGCCCGGACGCCATCTTCTGCGCCAGCGACTGGCTGGCGATTGGCTGCTACCAGGCGCTGGCGGTGAATGGCGTGCGTATCCCGCAGGACATGCTGCTGGCGGGCTACGACGACCAGAAGATCTCCGAGCAGCTCACCCCGCCGCTGACCAGTATCCAGCTGCCCTACAGCGAGCTGGGACGGCTGGCGGTGGAGTACCTGTGCAATCAGGAAGATGCCGCCACGCACGTGACGCTGGCGGGCAGGCTGAAGGTACGCGCCTCAAGCCTCGTCTGAGGCAAACACCATGCCCGAATAGGGCTTCTCGCGACACGCCGCCAGCCGCGCGGCGAGGCTGCCCACGTGCAGCTCCAGCTTGTGCCCGTCCGGGTCGAGAAAATAGAACGACGCCCCCTCGCTTTTGTTCTGCTTCCAGACGGTGACGCCCGCCTGCTCCAGCCTGTGCGAGAACGGTTCAAAATCTTCTTCCGCCACGGTAAATGCGTAGTGGGTGTAGTCGCTCTCCTGCGGCGGCACGTACCGGCGCGCCTCGTCGTACGACAGGCAGACCCACAGTTCGCCGCAGGTGAGATAGGCCCCGGTATTCCAGCGGGCATGCAGCGCTAGTCCCAGCAGCTCGTGCCAGAAGGTGACGCTTTTTTGCAGGTCGCTGACCGCGAGGGTCAGGTGGTTGAGTGATTGCAGCATGACGTGCCCTTTTGTTTTTCGCGCCGGACGTGGTACGGTAAAGAGATGAACATAAACCACGCCGTCCTCACCGTAAACCGCTGGTGGCTGCCTTCTTAAAGGCGGCACGGAGTAGTTTTCCCCATTTTCAGATAGCCGCCGAAAGGCGGCTTTCACACATCTAAGACCCCTTTCGGCAATTGCACATTAAGGAGTCTTTATGAACGCACCCACCATCCTCACCGGCGATCGTCCAACCGGCCCGCTGCACCTTGGCCATTTCGTCGGATCGCTGCGCCAGCGCGTGGCGCTCCAGCACACGCACAACCAGTTTGTGCTGATTGCCGACCTGCAGGGCCTGACCGACAGCGGCAGCAACCCGCAAAAAATTCGCGACAACATCCCCGAAGTGCTGGCCGACTACCTCGCCGCCGGCATCGACCCGAACCTGACTACCATCTGCCTGCAGTCCGCCCTGCCCGCCCTCGCCGAGCTGACGATGCTGTACATGAACATCGTCACCGTCGCCCGCGTGGAGCGTAACCCGACGGTGAAAAACGAGATTGCGCAGAAGGGCTTTGCCCGCTCGCTGCCGGTCGGGTTTATGGCCTACCCCATCAGCCAGGCGGCGGACATCACCGCGTTCAAGGCCGAGTGCGTGCCGGTCGGCGACGACCAGCTGCCTATGATTGAGCAGACCAACGAGATTGTGCACAAGATGAACAGCCTGCTGCCCGCCCCGGTGCTGCGCCACTGCAAGGCGATGCTGAGCGACACCAGCCGTCTGCCCGGCATTGACGGCAGCGCCAAGATGTCGAAATCGCTGGGCAACACGCTGCACCTTTCGGCCAGTGAAGAGACCATTCACCGTGCGGTGAGCGCGATGTACACCGACCCGAACCACCTGAAGGTGAGCGACCCGGGGCAGATTGAGGGGAACGTGGTGTTTACGTACCTCGACGCGTTTCACCCTGACAAGGAGAAAGTGGCGGCGATGAAGGCGCACTATCAGGCGGGCGGGCTGGGTGACCGGGTATGTAAGAACGAGCTTGAAGCGTGCCTGCAGGAGTTGATTGCGCCGATGCGGGAGCGGAGGGCGATGTATTTGCGGGATAAGGGGGAATTGATGGCGATGCTGAAGCGCGGGACGGAACGGGCGCAAGGGGTGACGCAAGGGACGTTGAGGGAGGTGAAGGTTGGGCTGGGGGTGCCGGTGTTTAGTTAAAGTCGATTTAGCGGTGGAATGCGTGAGACTGGCATGAAGCCGCTAACTTGATTATTGCGTAAATAAGCGAGGCACAAAAATTCTTAAATGCATTATTAGCCATTTTCGTTTGTCATTCTGTTAAGAGCGCTATATTCATAAATTCTTTATATTTTAAACGTCGCGGTAACTGCTATGAGTAAGTTTATTATTTCCATGCTGAATACGTTACTTTGTGTTTTTGTGATTGTGTTATGCCTCATATGCGTGGGCGTCACTGATAACTGGAAAGAATGCACTATAGCTATAATCACCACTTTAGGATGCGCACATTTCATGGCCGTTTTACTAAATCGTGTATTACCTCATAAGTTATCTATCTTAGAAGGAATACTGGAATTATTGGGAGGACCACTATTAGTTATAGGCGCAATGGTATGCTTTGATGTATTCGAACCCTGGCCGTTAAAAATCATTGGTATGTTTGCGTGGATTGTTTTGATTTTCTTTGTACCTTCAATAATAAGTCCCAGGCGTTAACTCGATCTACTGATGAATGTCTACGTCATTTCTTCACCCACGGAATCCAACATAATGTACCCCACTCTTTCGCAGGTCATTGAGGTTGTGCGTCAGTCCTCTGGACATCATCTCAAGCGCATTGATGTGAACACCCTAATCGAAGCCGACCTTGATATCTGCGGCATGGATGGCGATGCCCTGATAGAAGACTGCGAGGAAGCGTTTGGCGTTACGCTTGTCACTGAAGAAGATGGCTATGAGAAAACTTTTTCCCTCGCTGAAAACGAGTTTCTTTTTAGCACCGAGGGCATAGATTACTTTGGTATCTGCCGCCTGATTCGCAGGTTGCGAGGCATTCAGGAACCGGTGATACGCGATTTAACCGTTGGCGAGCTTCATGCTGTGCTGGTTAAGGCAGTTAAAGAACAGGTAGATCATGATTGAGTTATTTTTAGCATAGTGCGGGCATGTGCTCATATGCCCGCACTCGTTAGTCTTGAGTTTAAACGGCCTTCCCACTCCCACGCTTAATCACCGGAACATCACCTGTATCATTCAGCGCTCCCGGAAAGGTCTTCAGCCACTGCGCGACTTTCTGCTTATTTATATTCACCACACTCATACCTTCCAGGCATCCCCATAATTCTCTTGTATGCTGCGGCGTAATCACAATGCAGTCTTTCATGGCGCGGATTTTCACCGGCATACCGTTGATAAAGCCTGCACGGGTTAACCACTCGCCGCCCAGAAGAAGGTATTTCATATCTATGCGGGAATAAAGTTCGCAGCAGGCTGTACTGTCCTGCGGCGTTTCCGCGCGGGGATGGACGGGTGCCGCGTTGGTCTGGTTGCCGTGAAGACGGCGGGCGCTGTTTTTGCGTACCAGCTCGCGGTTTTCAATCACGCCGGTGAAAGCGTCTGATTCTGTTTTGCAAACAGTAAACTCTGGCTTAAAATTCGTCGCAGCCATTTTCAACTCCGTTATAGTTGGTTGTGGTTAGCGGTATGGGGGTGTTGCAGCACCTTCATATCGCGAATTCCTCGTTAAATTCTCTTTGATACTTTCTTTGCCGTTCGGCGTAATTTGTGGTGCTCATTATACAGGGCTGAATATAAATGGGTCTTCCCTTGTTGTGG
>NZ_QFLS01000005.1:0-532249 GCF_004136695.1 Enterobacter cloacae complex sp. 677-3DZ2D5B
CAACAAGGGAAGACCCATATATATACACTGTAAAGCAGAATCGAGATTATCGGCAATCCAGGAGTGTTTATTATGTGAGCAGACTCGCAACACTGCCAGTCTGCCCGAAAAGGTCAGAGTTTATGATGCAGATAATCGCCAAGACGGGAGAAAAGCCCACCCTTTTCAACGCTTTCCAGCGTAACCAATGGCCAGTGCGCGACCACCTTGTCACGATCGTACAGCTGGATCTCCCCTACCCGCTGATGCGCGGCGATCGGCGCTTCCAGCTCTTTTTTATCCATCACGTATTTCGCCTTGATGTTCGGCACTTCCGATTTGGGTAATGCCAGCCAGAAGTCCTGATCCGTGCCCAGCGCGATCTGCTCTTTATCGCCGTACCAGATGCGCTCGGTTCCCACTTTTTTACCGTTATGCAGGATCTGCACCGTATCAAAATTTTGCTGTCCCCAGTGCAGCAGCTTGCGCGCCTGATCTTCACGTCCTTTCGGGCTGTCTGCCCCCATCACCACCGCAATCAGTCGACGCTGACCGTCCACCGCTGAGGCAATCAGGTTAAAGCCCGCGCCCGAGGTGTGTCCCGTTTTCAGGCCATCCACGTTCATGGTCTTATCCCACAGCAGGCCGTTGCGGTTCTGCTGGGTGATGCCGTTCCAGGTCAGGCTCTTCTCGCTGTACATGTGGTAGAACTCAGGCTCGCCGTGAATGATGGCCCGGGAAAGCACGGCGAGATCGTAGGCGGAGCTGTGCTGACCCGGTGCATCCAGCCCGTGTACGGTTTCGAAGTGGGTATCGCGCAGGTTCAGTTTTTCAACATAGTCATTCATCATCCTGACGAAC
The DNA here is from genome assembly GCF_004136695.1 of Enterobacter cloacae complex sp. 677-3DZ2D5B. Lineage (NCBI taxonomy): Bacteria > Pseudomonadati > Pseudomonadota > Gammaproteobacteria > Enterobacterales > Enterobacteriaceae > Enterobacter > Enterobacter cloacae complex sp. 677-3DZ2D5B. The sequence goes on from NZ_QFLS01000005.1 coordinate 841, forward strand.
TGCGGCTGACCGCCCGCCACGTGATCCGCCAGCGCCACGCAGGCATCATTGCCGGAATCAACAATCAGGCCGCGGCTGAGATCGCGCACGGAAACCCGATCGCCCTCCTTCAGAAACATCAGCGACGAACCGTCAAAGACCGGATTGCCTTTTGCCCAGGCGTCACGTCCGACCGTCACAATGTCATCGGGGCTGATGCGGTGGCTATCAATGGCGCGATCGACAACGTACCCCGTCATAAGTTTGGTCAGGCTCGCCGGATTGCGCTGCTGATGTTCGTTGCCCGCCGTTAAGATTTGACCCGTGGTGTAATCCATCAATACCCAGGAGCCAGCCTGGATGGCAGGCGGCTGAGGTGAAAAATCCAGCGGCTCGGCAGCCAGCGCGGATGAAATACTCGAAGCGAGTAAAGAAACAGCAATAAACAGACGGCGTTTCAACGGTATATCCTCAGGTCAGTAAAAATCGATGACCTTTTTACGGGAGTTCTGATGTCGTTACCTGTCTTAATTGCAAAAAAATGTGACAGAACGCAGATTTTTTCGGAACAAATCTCGCAAATTTCTTGCCTGACGGTGCTTTTTGTTCGGACTGCTCACCCCAATCGTTTACCATAGAGACGTCAACTTTTAACAGGATGAGATTACTGGAATAAACACCAGGGATTTATTCCATGCCTTGTTGATTTCCCCCTACTTCATTCATTACAATAAGGTGGTGGATAATTGTGTATCGTTGTAAGAAACCTCTTTTAAACGCTCAATAAATCGGTTCTGGGTTAGCTTTCCTGGTTTTAGTTATCGTTCTACCTGAGAAAAAAGTCAAAAATTATTGATTTCATATTACTATTGTTATTCAGACGTCCAGTTAATTTCAAAATACTTGTTCAACAACTCGTGTATTTAGTGAAAAAAATTAACTTTCCATATCGATTTTGGAACTTTCGATAAGGGCTATGGGAAAATACCACTCGAGATTTAATATCTTTAACCATTCGCCACAAGTGAAGGTTTTTTCAACTAATATTATTTGTTTTATTATCACTTCAGCTATTATGAAGCTGGATAACATTCCCCAAATGAAATAGCTTCATTCTGATATACCTGCCTCACCATAAACTTTACTTACGCTGCGTCCCAATTCGTGCACTTTCAAAACAATGCTCAAGGAGTGCATATACGGAAGTTTATTTTTACCTCGACAACCTGCGTCAAGGTTGAAATTATTATATTTGCTTAACAAACATGTTCACAGTCAGATTTATCAATATTTTTAAGCATACTCCCAACTTAAACTACATTAACAGACGCGGTTATCAAACGCATGGAAAAATATTTACAAAGACTTTCTATAAAATGCTGAAAAAGCATCTCTTTCAACTCCAGTTATAAACACATAATCAGGTCTAAAAGCTTTAACAAGATTTTTTATTGTTGAAGCATCAACTTTTCCATAATGAACCTGGAGCGTTTCCTTAAACGCCTGCACCATAAATGGAGACATCGCTGTGCCAAATGAATCACGTAACCATAGTACTTTTACATTATTTAACGCTCCATTTGAAATAAACAGCACTGGTGATGAAGGAGCGCCAATTTGTGAAAATTTTGATTTTGATATAAGCTTACCCGATTCAAAATCATACTTCTTTATAATTAAATTATCAATAGACTTATCTTTGTGCAAAACAACTTGATCCTCGATAAATTTATTAATACGAAGAAATGCAGCTAAGTCACCGGCCCGGCTATGTTTAAGATAGAAATCATTTTCGGTTGGTTCAGCATGAAAATTAAGATCAGATCCATCAAGAGTTTTAACCAAAGCACTGAATGCAACTACCGCACCTAACTCATTCCAGTGAGTATCGGTATGGAAATACATTGGCATAATGAACTTTGATTTAGCAATTTTGAAAGCATCGTAGGTATTAACAAATAGAAGATTTTGCCCCGCAGTTAATGTTTTTAGTATTTTTTTATCACTTTGCCTATTCCAAGCGGGTGTTTTTTCACTATAAACACTGTCCTTATCGGGTCCAATTATAACTCTAAATTCCTTCACTCCGCATCGCTTAAAGAAATTATTCCACTCATACATATTGTTGTGAATTGCATTTATTGTTGAATTTATTTTATCGTCCACACCCCGGATTTTTGTCGTTATTGGGGATGATATGTCATCCCCCAAAAACAACCAACCGTCATGCCCTACAACCACCTTACCTGGGTCAGATGACATGCCAATTGCATATCCTGCATAACCGATAAATGACTCGATTATATCCAGATTATAGAGTTTTTTGAAGGTTTCCGGGAAAGATTTTGGCATAGCATTTCGCCCAAGCGTTAAATTAATTGCAGGAACGATCAATAGAGAAATAAAAACAATAACCACAAATACCCTCAGCCTACATTTCATTCATAACCACCATCTTTAAAAATTAAAATACAAGAAAACCGCACTAGTTGTGTGTAATGTCATATAAAGACCAAGCACTGTAACAAAAGCTGTTTTCATTACTGTATGGTAGCCCAAGCGCGAAGATGTAAACATTTCGATGGAGTTTTTTCTAGATATAATAAAGAAACCAAATAATATTGCCATCATTTGTGTCACATATGCGGCAACCCCCAGAGGCACAAAATCTGCCATATTATCTGCGAGGACTCCTAACGCGGAAAGGTTTTTAATCGGTATATCATTTATAGGGACAGAACTAATCGAATCAATATCAATCATGGCTTTCAAAATATTAATTGCGTCTTGTATCGATGATGCTCTAAAAAAAACCCATGCTGTATTAACGTACAAGAATGTAACTATCCATGCAAGAGGATTAGGCATGCTCATGCCTAATGTTTTCCAGGCTCTATGAATAGCCAAGGCGAGCCCATGTAAGGCCCCCCAAAACAAATGTTATGAAAAGATTGATGTAAACCCTGAAAGTGGGACATCTATTGCCGCCCAAGGGTATATAGAGATAATCTCTCAGGTAACGCCCCAAGGTAATATGCCAACGTCTCCAAAAATCCTTTATATCAAGAGCTTTATATGGAGAGTTAAAGTTTATAGGCAGCCATATATTAAACAAAAGTGCAGCTCCTACAGCCATATCACAGTAGCCGCTAAAATCAAAATATAGTTGAAATGTGTAAGATAAACTCGCTACCCATGCACTAATGAAGTTGTGTTCAAAACCTGGAGCAAAACCTATGTTGGCTGATATAGCAAAAGTATCAGCAATAATTGTTTTTTTAAAAAGGCCTACACCAAATATCATCACTCCCATTATAATATGTCTGTATCGTATGGCATAGGTCCATTTTGACTTAAACTGACTCATCATTTCTTTGTGATGCAATATCGGACCAGCAATCAGATGCGGAAAAAAAGTCACAAATAAAGTATAATTAATAATATCGAATTCTTTAACATAACCTTTATAGTTATCTACCAAGAAGGCTATTTGTGTAAAGGTATAGAAGCTAATTCCTATTGGCAATATTATCGACATAGTATGGAAATCGCTTCCTGATAAAGCGTTTATATTATCCAGGAAGAAATTCGCGTACTTATAATATCCAAGTATGGCTAGGTTACTAATCACACCTACACTTAAGAAAAACTTTTTAGCTCTCCCAGTTTTACTGGATATTAGGACGCCAACAGAATAATTAAATATAATAGATCCAACCATTAAAGGGAGGTATTCTAAGCTCCAATAACTATAAAAATAGAGACTTGCAAGAACAAGGCTAATTTTGGCCAATTTGTGCTTACGAGCCTTATTCAAAGAAAAATATATCAAGAACGTAACAGGAAGGAAAATGAATATAAATTCAGGAGAGCTAAAAATCATTTTATTTCCCAAGAAATTGTAATTTTTTTGAATATTAGCACTGCAATGCAGCATTTTCAATTTTTTATTAGTAGCCTATCAATACCGAACGACTCCGCCACCAAGCAAAACCAGCTATCCCTTTGATTTAAATCATTTATTATGATTAAAATTGACCAATAGGTTTTCTATTGCTCGCAACCAGATGCATGCTAGTAAAGCCAACACTTGTCGTCTTTACTCATTCTAACGGTCATGTCAATAATATAGATGCTCTGCATTATCTAACTTTGGGGTTAAAACATAACGCATTTTTCTCAAAATATAGTTATCATTTCTGAGCTTAATTTGACACTCACAAAAAGAAGCACATAAAACTAAGGCCATCTGAAATGTTTTTGGCTTTTCTTTGGGAAACCTAAATTTTTACAGGTTATAGAATCTATTTGGATAAAAACAACCCCTTTAATATCAACCGCTAAAATTCAGCCAATGAACTGGCGACTACAGATTGAAATAAGTTGAATTGCTAACGAAAGAAAGATACCGAAAAGAAGCGCTTACTTAGTAAGTAATTTTTACTGAGCTAGATTTTAACCATATTAACTTTATCAATATATCCTCCATTATTTTTCCGTCTTCCGGATATAGCTCTCGATAAAGGTTATTCCTGACTAAATTAGCGGATTATTAACCTTACCATTCAGGTTACATGCTTGATGCCCAGAAGTGCTGGAGTCAAGGCTTATGTAAAGTATAAAAGCCTGCGGGCTAAAAAATCGAACTCAGTATCGTAGCAACCAGCAAGCTTCAATGGCAATCTACAAAATACTAAATGATACAAGATTTAAACACCATGAATGTGTTATATGATAAAAAAAAGATAGAGCAAAAAATGCTAATATTAAATCCAGGAGCACAAGCAACCATATATCAGCTTAAATATAGTTTATTATGAACATATGCTTGTTATGGGTCGCTGGTATCATAAATAATTTTTATACATTTAAAAAAACATTTGGCATACAACTTTAAAAAATTATTAGCTGAACAATATTATACAGTTCAAAACTATCTCACGCTCAAGTAAAAGACCAAATGATAATGTCTTTTTTCTGGTAATCAGACGTTGTAAACTGTTGTAAATTAATGTGGACAAAAATAAGTTATGGCAGACACCGAAAAAAAACCAACCTTCCTGTTCCATGATTACGAAACCTTTGGCACCCATCCGGCGCTGGACCGACCGGCGCAGTTTGCGGCTATCCGAACCGATGACGAATTTAACGTCATCGGCGAACCCGAGGTGTTTTACTGTAAGCCCGCCGATGACTATCTGCCGCAGCCGGGCGCGGTGATGGTGACGGGCATCACGCCTCAGGAAGCGCGGGATAAAGGCGTTAGCGAAGCAGAATTTGCCCGTCGCATCCACGACCTGTTCACGGTGCCCAATACCTGCGTGGTGGGTTACAACAACATCCGTTTTGACGATGAAGTGACGCGCAATATCTTCTACCGCAACTTCTACGATCCGTACGCCTGGAGCTGGCAGAACCGTAATTCACGCTGGGATTTGCTGGATATCATGCGCGCCTGCTATGCGCTGCGCCCGGAGGGGATTAACTGGCCGGAGAACGACGACGGCTTGCCGAGCTTCAGGCTCGAGCACCTGACGCGGGCCAACGGCATTGAGCACAGCAATGCCCACGACGCGATGGCAGACGTTTACGCGACCATCGCAATGGCGAAACTTGTAAAAACCGCGCAGCCGCGCCTGTTTGAGTATCTGTTGAGCCATCGCAGCAAGCAAAAACTGATGACACTGATTGACGTGCCGCAGATGAAACCGCTGGTGCATATTTCAGGGATGTTCGGCGCGTGGCGCGGGAACACAAGCTGGGTGGCGCCGCTTGCCTGGCATCCGGACAACCGTAACGCCGTCATCATGGTGGATCTTGCCGGAGATATCTCCCCGCTGCTTGAGCTCGACAGCGACACCTTACGTGAACGGCTCTATACGCCGAAAGAGGCGCTGGGTGACCTGCCAGCCGTACCGGTAAAACTGGTGCACATTAATAAGTGCCCGGTGCTGGCGCAGGCCAACACGCTACGCCCGGAAGACGCCGACCGGCTGGGGATTAACCGTCAGCACTGCCTCGATAACCTGAAAGTGCTGCGCGACAACCCGCAGGTGCGCGAGAAAGTCGTCGCCATTTTTGCCGAAGCAGAGCCTTTCGTGCCGTCTGAGAATGTGGATGCGCAGCTTTATAACGGCTTCTTCAGCGATGCCGATCGCGCGGCGATGAATATCGTGCTGCAAACCGACCCGCGTAACCTGCCCGCGCTGGATATCACCTTCGCAGATAAGCGCATTGAGAAGCTGATGTTTAATTATCGCGCGCGTAACTATCCCGGCACGCTGGATGAAGCAGAGCAGGAACGCTGGTTACAGCATCGGCGCAACGTGTTTACGCCGGAGTTTCTTAATAGCTACGCCCAGGAGCTGGAGATGCTTTACGGTCAGTATGAAGGGAATGCTGAGAAGCAGGCGCTGCTGAAAGCGCTGTTCCAGTATGCGCAAGAGATTGTCTGAATAGCGGGTACAAAAAAGCCGGAGGCGATGTCTCCGGCTTTTTTTTGCCCGATGGCGCTTCGCTTACGCGGGCCTGCGGGGTATTTAGGTCGGGTAAGACGTAGCCGCCACCCGACGCAGTCTTACGCGACGTCTTCGTACTGAGGAACCGGGTTGCGGAAGCTCTTCGTCACACAGGCCAGGTAAACCAGGCCGATACCTGCCCAAATCAGGCCAAGCACCATTGAGCTCTCTTCCAGGTTAACCCACAGCGCGCCCACGGTCATAGCACCACACATCGGCAGGAACAGATACTGGAAGTGGTCTTTCAGCGTCTTGTTACGCTTTTCACGGATCCAGAACTGAGAGATCACCGACAGGTTAACAAAGGTAAACGCCACCAGCGCACCAAAGTTAATCAGCGCCGTTGCCATCACCAGGTCAAAGTTAATCGCCAGAAGCGCGATCGCACCGACCAGAATGATGTTCATCGCCGGGGTACGCCATGTTGGATGCACGTAGCCGAAGAAGCTTTTCGGGAATACGCCATCGCGGCCCATAACGTACATCAGACGCGCAACGCCTGCATGCGCGGCCATACCGGACGCCAGTACGGTGATGGTGGAGAAGATCAGCGCGCCGACCTGGAACGCTTTACCCGCCACATAGAGCATAATTTCCGGCTGAGAAGCATCCGGATCTTTGAAGCGAGAGATATCCGGGAAGTACAGCTGGAGGAAATAGGTCGAGAAAATAAAGATCAGGCCACCAATCAGCGCCGTCAGGAAGATTGCACGCGGAATTACGCGCTCTGCATCTTTCGTTTCTTCAGACAGGTTGCTGATACCATCAAAACCGGTAAAGGAGAAGCACAGAATCGTCGCCCCGGTAATCATCGGGATCACATGCGCATCACCAGACCAGAACGGCTTGCTGCTCGCCAGAGTGCCCGCGCCTTCACCGTGGAACACACCGTAAATCACCATGCCGAGGATCACGGCAATCAGTACAACCTGAAGCACAACGATAACGGAGTTAAAGTTGGCAACGGACTTGATGCTGCGAAGGTTGAAGGCCGTCATAAAGGCCACCAGCGCCACGACGAACATCCAGGATGGAATCGATGGCACCAGCGCTTCAAAATAAATTTTTGCCAGCAGAATGTTGATCATCGGCGCGAACAGATAGTCGAGCAGCGAAGACCAGCCCACCATAAAGCCCACCGTCGGGCTGATGGATTTCTGGGCATAGGTGTAGGCGGAACCGGCAGACGGATAACGGCGCACCAGTTTACCGTAGCTGAGCGCGGTAAAGAGGATCGCAATCAGTGCAAAGCCGTAAGCCGTCGGCACATGACCGTCCGTGAGGCCTGAAACGATACCGAATGTATCGAACAGCGTCATCGGTTGCATATAGGCAAGGCCCATCATGACAACCGGAATCAACGTAAGCGTTTTACGTAATTCCACGCGAGAGGTGTTTGGAGTTGCGTTATGCGACATAGTTATTCTCCTTTACGGTGATAACCGCCACGTAAGCGAAAAATTGCCCCATTTCTTTCTTCCTCAGCGACAACAACTGTCGGATTTTAGTAAGTATCTATCCGGTACGAAGCCCGGCCTCTTGGTTTTTAGTTTCGTTTCGTACATGCAAAAAAAAATAACCGACGCCTTTTATATCGTCGATTATTTATTTGTTTGCAGCGGCGGCATTTTGCCCTATTCAAGATACAAAAGGCAATACATTGAGAAACCTGCCCATAAAATAATTTTTCTAACTGGTTGATTTACCATCATCTGCCTGAGTGTAAACTGTCGCGATAGCACTATTTGCTAAAATTTCGTCTCGCCACCAGGCGCTGGCAAGCCCGGCGGTCTGTTCATTCCAGCCCACCCATACCGATTCGTTACTGCTCTGCGCTAAAACTTGTTTTTCCACCAGCGCTCCGCTGTCAATAAACCGCTGCGCTAAATAACGGGGAAGGTAACCGCACCCCAGGCCGCTTATTTGCAGCTCCAGCTTGGTTTTAAAATCAAAAACGGTGATGGCCTCCTGCTCATCCAGCATCTGCGATGAAATGCCGCACTCGGGGCGAGAACTGTCTCCAACCACAATGGCACGATAGTTTTTAATGACGCGTCGGGTAACCGGCTCCGGTTCATTCGCCAGCGGGTGATGAGGCGCAACGGCAAAAACCTGCTCCAGAACACCCAGCCGCGCAAAACCAAATTCGCTCAACTGGGGAGGCTCATGCAGCGCGCCAACGATGATATCCGCCCTGCCCTGCGTCAGGGCCTCCCAGGAACCGCCCAGCACGCCATTGATAAAAACCAGCCGGGTGACGCTGTGGCGCTGATAGAACGCCTCAATGAGCGGGGTAAGCAGGGAGAAAGGGAATGTATCATCAACCCCAATCACCAGCTCATTTTCCCAGCCCTGGTGAAGCTTAACGGCCTGTTTTTCCAGCTCGCGAACCGTATGCAGCACGTCACGCCCTTTTTCCAGCAGCATCTGCCCTGTACGGGTGAAACGCGCGCGATGCCCGGTGCGGTCAAGGATTTGGATATTAAGATCGCTCTCGAGCTTTTGCACGGTGTAGCTCAGAGCCGAAGGGGTTTTATAGAGCTTCGCCGAGGCGGCGGCAAAGCTCCCCTCTTTTTCCAGCGCATCCAGAATAACAAGAACATCCAGCAGCGGTTTCATCTTCGCCCCCTTGCGGTGTGCGATTGTCTCCGCCGGCGCAATTATTCCATGGGCATTACCAGCGGATCGGGATACTGATATTCAAATCCCAGTTCATGGCAAATACGATTGCCATCAATAATTTTGCCTTTGCGCTCCCCCTGCGCATCACTGAATACCGGAGGCGCCAGGCCAAGCTGGCGCGCCATCAGCGGATAAAAGGTGCTGCGCGGCGGATGCGAAGGCGCACATATATTATAGATGTGCCCCCCTTTCGGAGCCTGTAAAAGCAGTTCTATGGCGCCGATAACATCCTCAAGGTGCACAAGATTAACCCCGTGCTGGCCATCCGGCGCGGATTTACCGGCAAAGAAGCGCCCCGGATGACGCCCCGGCCCCACCAGCCCGGCCAGACGTAAGATATCCACCTGCGTGCCAGGCAGATTGTGCAGCCAGTCTTCCAGCTCTTTCAGTACCCGTCCGCTGGCGGTCACCGGACTGCGCTCGGTGTTTTCTTTCGCCGTACCGTCGATATCGCCATAGACGGAGGTGGAGCTGGTGAAAATGATGCGCGGGATATGGTGCGCCAGGGCGCTGTCGACAATCTCCTGCACCGCCTGCAAGTAAAACGTCTCGCCCGGGCCGCTGCGCCGCGCCGGTAAGGTAATGACCAGCGCGTCCACATTCATCAGTTCATCCAGCTCGTCGGTATCGCAGATAAGCTCGGGTTCGAGACGCAGCTCGACACCATCAATGCCGCACATGCGTGCCGCTTCAACCCCATCTCGGGTGGTCTTACTCCCTGTCACCTGCCAGCCTTTCGCGGCTAATGACATCGCCAGTGGCATTCCTAACCATCCTAACCCGACAATCGCGACCTTTTTCATTACATTCTCCGCTTAACGATGCCTGTTATAAGGCTACGCCAGCCTGGTGGAACGCACAATTCATACCATCAATATGAAATGAATTAATGATCAAAAAAAGCCCTTGCTTTATGGCGTACAACTGGTTTAGGTTAAAAGACATCAAATGCATAAGCATTCAACGAGAATTTATATGACACGCGTTCCTTTTAAAAACCACCATCATCACCATCATCCTGACTAGTCTTTCAGGCGATGTGTGCTGGAAGACGTTTGGATCTTCCAGTGGTGCATGAACGCATGAAAAAGCCCCCGGAAGATCTTCTTCCGGGGGCTTTTTTTTGGACCGCATTCAGACAGGTTAAAACAGGTTAACGAGGAACACAGAATGTTAGATAACTCACGTTTACGCATAGCTATTCAAAAATCAGGCCGTTTAAGCGACGATTCACGCGAACTGCTGGCCCGCTGCGGGATTAAAATCAACCTGCACACCCAGCGCCTCATCGCCCTGGCTGAAAATATGCCGATCGACATTCTGCGCGTACGTGATGACGATATCCCGGGCCTGGTGATGGATGGCGTCGTTGATCTCGGCATCATCGGCGAAAACGTACTGGAAGAAGAGTTGTTAACCCGCCGCGCGCAGGGCGAAGATCCGCGCTACTTTACCCTGCGTCGTCTGGACTTTGGCGGCTGCCGCCTGTCGCTGGCCACGCCGGTCGATGAAGCCTGGGACGGCCCGGCCGCGCTGAACGGCAAACGTATCGCCACCTCTTACCCTCACCTGCTGAAGCGTTACCTCGATCAAAAAGGCGTGCAGTTTAAATCCTGTCTGCTGAACGGCTCCGTTGAAGTGGCGCCGCGTGCGGGCCTGGCCGATGCCATCTGTGACCTCGTCTCCACCGGCGCCACGCTGGAAGCGAACGGCCTGCGCGAAGTGGAGGTGATCTACCGCTCCAAAGCGTGCCTTATCCAGCGCGACGGCGAGATGGCCGACGCCAAACAGCAGCTCATCGACAAACTGCTGACCCGCATTCAGGGCGTGATTCAGGCGCGTGAATCCAAATACATCATGATGCATGCGCCAACCGAGCGTCTGGAGGAAGTGATTGCCCTGCTGCCGGGCGCTGAGCGTCCAACCATTCTGCCGCTGGCGGGCGATCAGCAGCGCGTGGCGATGCACATGGTGAGCAGCGAAACCCTGTTCTGGGAAACCATGGAAAAACTTAAGGCGCTGGGCGCAAGCTCCATTCTGGTGCTGCCAATTGAGAAGATGATGGAGTAACGACCATGAGCTTTAACACAATCATCGACTGGAATACCTGTAGCGACGCGCAACAGCGCGAGCTGCTGATGCGCCCGGCAATTTCCGCTTCGGAGAGCATCACCCGCACCGTGGCGGAGATCCTCGATAACGTCAAAGCCCGCGGAGACGACGCGCTGCGCGAGTACAGCGCGAAGTTTGACAAGACGGAAGTCGGCGCTTTACAGGTTACCGAGCAGGAAATCATTGATGCCAGCAATCGTCTGGGTGATGACATCAAACAGGCGATGGCCGTCGCGGTGAAAAATATTGATACCTTCCACACCGCGCAGAAATTGCAGGCGGTGGATGTGGAAACCCTGCCCGGCGTGCGCTGCCAGCAGGTGACGCGACCGGTGGCGTCCGTCGGCCTCTATATTCCCGGCGGCTCTGCTCCGCTGTTTTCGACCGTCCTGATGCTGGCCACCCCGGCACGTATTGCCGGTTGTCAGAAGGTGGTGCTCTGCTCTCCTCCACCAATTGCCGATGAGATCCTGTACGCGGCGAAGCTGTGCGGCGTGCAGGCGATCTATAAAGTGGGCGGTGCGCAGGCGATTTCTGCCCTGGCGTTCGGGACAGTATCCATTCCTAAGGTCGACAAAATCTTTGGTCCGGGCAATGCGTACGTAACAGAAGCAAAGCGTCAGGTCAGCCAGCGTCTGGACGGCGCGGCGATTGATATGCCTGCCGGTCCGTCTGAAGTGCTGGTGATTGCCGACAGCGGCGCTACACCGGATTTCGTGGCCTCTGACCTGCTCTCGCAGGCCGAGCACGGCCCTGACTCGCAGGTGATTTTACTGACGCCAGATGCCGACATGGCAAAACGCGTGGGCGACGCCGTTGAGCGTCAGCTGGCTGACCTGCCGCGTGCGGAAACGGCGCGTCAGGCGCTATTGGCCAGCCGCCTGATTGTGGCCCGCGATCTTGACCAGTGCATCGCCATCTCCAACCAGTACGGTCCTGAGCACCTGATTATTCAGACCCGTAACGCGCGCGATCTGGTCGACAGCATAACCAGCGCAGGCTCAGTGTTCCTCGGGGACTGGTCACCGGAATCCGCCGGGGATTACGCCTCCGGCACCAACCACGTGCTGCCCACGTATGGCTATACCTCAACCTGCTCCAGCCTGGGGCTGGCGGATTTCCAGAAGCGCATGACCGTGCAGGAACTCTCCCGCGAGGGATTTGCCTCGCTGGCGTCGACCATTGAAACCCTGGCCGCCGCCGAGCGCCTGACTGCCCACAAAAATGCCGTGACGCTGCGCGTTGCCGCCCTGAAGGAGCAAGCATGAACATCGAAGAATTAGCCCGCGAAAATGTCCGTCGCCTGACGCCCTATCAGTCTGCGCGTCGTCTTGGCGGCAACGGCGATGTCTGGCTGAATGCCAACGAATATCCCACGGCGGTGGCCTTTGAGCTCTCGCAGCAGACGCTGAACCGCTACCCGGAGTGTCAGCCGAAAGCGGTGATCGAGAACTATGCGCAGTATGCAGGCGTAAAGCCTGAGCAGGTGCTGGTCAGCCGTGGGGCGGATGAAGGGATTGAGCTGCTGATCCGCGCCTTCTGCGAGCCGGGTAAAGACGCGGTGATGTACTGCCAGCCCACCTACGGCATGTACAGCGTCAGCGCCGAAACCTTTGGCGTGGCCTGCCGCAACGTGCAGGCGCTGGACAACTGGCAGCTGGATTTGCAGGGCATTGCCGATAACCTTGACGGCGTGAAGGTGGTGTTTGTCTGTAGCCCGAACAACCCCACCGGGCAGATTATTCATCCGCAGGATATCCGCACCCTGCTGGAGATGACGCGCGGCAAGGCGCTGGTCGTCGCTGATGAAGCCTACATTGAGTTCTGCCCGCAGGCGACGCTGACAGGCTGGCTTGAGGAGTATCCGCATCTCGTTGTGCTGCGTACCCTTTCCAAAGCCTTCGCCCTCGCCGGCCTTCGCTGTGGATTTACGCTGGCGAATAAAGCGGTTATCGACCTGCTGCTGAAAGTGATTGCCCCGTATCCGCTCTCAACGCCGGTTGCCGATATTGCGGCACAGGCGCTGGCCCCGCAGGGCATCAGCGCGATGCGCGAGCGTGTGGCGCAGATCCTGGAAGAGCGTCAGTATCTTGTTGATGCCCTTAAAACGATTCCGTGCGTGGAGCAGGTGTTCGACTCGGAAACCAACTACATCCTGGTGCGCTTCACCGCCTCAAGCGCGATATTTAAATCGTTGTGGGATCAGGGCATTATCTTACGAGACCAGAATAAACAACCTACCCTGAGCGGCTGCCTGCGTATTACCGTCGGCACCCGTGCAGAGAGCCAGCGCGTGATTGACGCCCTGAAAGCGGAGAAAGTATGAGTCAGAAGTATCTCTTTATCGATCGTGACGGCACCATCATCTCGGAGCCACCCAGCGATTTTCAGGTCGATCGTTTCGACAAGCTGGCCTTTGAACCCGATGTGATCCCGGTGCTGCTGAAGCTTCAGAAAGCAGGCTATAAGCTGGTGATGATCACCAACCAGGACGGTCTGGGCACCGACAGCTTCCCGCAGGTAGACTTTGACGGCCCGCACAACCTGATGATGCAGGTGCTGACCTCGCAGGGCATCGCCTTCGACGAAGTGCTGATCTGCCCGCATATGCCTGCCGACGAGTGCGACTGCCGCAAGCCAAAAGTGAAGCTTGTTGAACGTTATCTGGCGGAAGAGGCGCTGGATAAAGCCAACAGCTATGTGATCGGCGATCGCGTCACGGATATCACGCTGGCGGAAAACATGGGCATTGCGGGCCTGCGCTATAACCGCGACACGCTAAACTGGGCAATGATTGGCGAGCAGCTCACCAGACGCGACCGCTATTCCCACGTTGAACGCAACACCAAAGAGACGCAGATCGACGTGAAGGTCTGGCTGGACCGCGAAGGCGGCAGCAAGATCCACACCGGCGTCGGTTTCTTTGACCACATGCTGGATCAAATCGCCACTCACGGCGGCTTCCGTATGGAGATCACCGTTAAGGGCGACCTGTATATCGACGATCACCACACCGTGGAAGATACCGGCCTGGCGCTGGGCGAAGCCCTGAAGCTGGCGCTCGGCGACAAGCGCGGCATCAACCGCTTCGGCTTTGTTCTGCCGATGGACGAGTGCCTGGCGCGCTGCGCGATGGATATCTCCGGGCGTCCGCACCTGGAATACAAAGCCGACTTTACCTACCAGCGCGTGGGCGATCTCAGCACCGAGATGGTGGAACACTTCTTCCGCTCGCTTTCTTACACCATGGGCCTGACGCTGCACCTGAAAACCAAAGGCAAAAACGATCACCACCGCGTCGAGAGCCTGTTCAAAGCCTTTGGCCGTACCCTGCGCCAGGCGATCCGCGTGGAAGGTGACGCCCTGCCCTCGTCGAAAGGAGTGCTGTAATGAACGTGGTGATTCTGGATACCGGATGCGCCAATCTGAACTCCGTACAGTCGGCGATTATGCGCCACGGCTACGAGCCGGTGGTGAGCCGCGACCCTGACGTGGTGCTGCGTGCGGATAAACTCTTTCTGCCGGGCGTTGGCACCGCCCAGGCGGCGATGGATCAGATCCATGAGCGCGAGCTGGTAGATCTCATCAAAGCCTGTACTCAGCCGGTGCTGGGCATTTGCCTCGGCATGCAGCTGCTTGGCCGCCGCAGCGAAGAGAGCAACGGCGTTGATCTGCTGGGCATTATTGAAGAAGACGTGCCGAAAATGACCGACCACGGCCTGCCGCTGCCGCACATGGGCTGGAACCGCGTTTATCCGAAGGCGGGCAACAGGCTGTTCCAGGGTATTGAAGATGGCGCGTACTTCTATTTTGTTCACAGCTACGCCATGCCCGTGAATGCCTACACCATCGCCCAGTGCAATTACGGCGAGGCGTTCACCGCCGCCGTGCAGAAAGATAACTTTTACGGCGTGCAGTTTCACCCGGAACGCTCCGGCGCCGCCGGTGCGCAACTGCTGAAAAATTTCCTGGAGATGTGATGATAATTCCCGCTTTAGATTTAATTGACGGCACGGTTGTTCGTCTCCACCAGGGCGATTACGGGCAGCAGCGCGACTACGGCAACGACCCGCTGCCGCGGTTACAGGCTTACGCCGCCGAGGGCGCTGAGGTGTTGCATCTGGTCGATCTGACCGGCGCGAAAGATCCGGCGAAGCGCCAGATCCCGCTGCTTAAAACACTGGTGGCTGGCGTGGACGTCCCGGTGCAGGTGGGCGGCGGCGTGCGTACGGAAGCCGATGTTGCCGCCTTACTGGACGCGGGCGTGGCGCGCGTGGTGGTCGGTTCGACCGCTGTGAAAGATCCTGAGACGGTCAAGGGCTGGTTCCGCCGCTTCGGTGCGGATGCGCTGGTGCTGGCGCTGGATGTACGCATTGACGCGCAGGGTAACAAGCAGGTCGCGGTCAGCGGCTGGCAGGAAAACTCCGGCGTAACGCTGGAAGAGCTGGTCGGGATGTATCTCCCCGTAGGGCTGAAGCACGTCTTGTGCACGGATATTTCACGCGATGGTACGCTCGCAGGCTCTAACGTCTCGCTGTATGAAGAGGTTTGCGCGCGTTATCCGCAGGTGGCGTTCCAGTCCTCTGGCGGTATCGGCGACCTGGCGGATATCGCCGCTCTGCGCGGAACCGGTGTACGCGGCGTGATCGTGGGTCGCGCGCTGCTGGAAGGCAAATTTACGGTGAAGGAGGCGATTCAATGCTGGCAAAACGGATAATTCCCTGCCTGGACGTGCGTGATGGTCAGGTTGTAAAAGGCGTGCAGTTCCGCAACCACGAGATCATTGGCGACATCGTTCCGCTGGCAAAACGCTATGCCGAAGAAGGCGCAGACGAACTGGTATTTTACGATATCACCGCCTCCAGCGATGGCCGCGTGGTGGACAAAAGCTGGGTGGCGCGCGTGGCAGAGGTGATTGATATTCCCTTCTGTGTAGCGGGCGGGATTAAATCTGCTGACGATGCGGCGAAAATTCTCTCTTTCGGTGCGGACAAAATTTCGATTAACTCCCCTGCGCTTGCAGATCCGGCGCTGATTACGCGTCTGGCGGACCGCTTTGGCGTGCAGTGCATTGTCGTGGGGATCGACACCTGGTTTGATACCGCGACGGGAAAATATCACGTTAACCAGTACACCGGCGATGAAAGCCGCACGCGCGTCACCCAATGGGAGACGCTGGACTGGGTGCAGGAAGTGCAAAAACGCGGTGCGGGTGAAATCGTTCTGAACATGATGAACCAGGACGGCGTACGCAACGGTTACGACCTCGAGCAGCTGAAAAAAGTGCGCGCGGTCTGCCAGGTTCCGCTGATTGCCTCCGGCGGCGCAGGCACCATGGAACACTTCCTTGAAGCCTTCCGCGATGCGAACGTGGACGGCGCGCTGGCCGCCTCCGTGTTCCATAAACAGATTATCAATATTGGTGAGTTAAAAACGTACCTGGCCGACCAGGGCGTGGAGATCAGGGTATGTTAACAGAGCAACAACAGGCGCAGCTGGACTGGGAAAAAACTGACGGATTACTGCCGGTGGTTGTACAGCATGCCGTTTCAGGCGAAGTGCTGATGCTGGGATACATGAACCAGGAGGCACTGGCAAAAACGCTCGACAGCGGCAAGGTGACGTTTTTCTCGCGCACCAAACAGCGCCTGTGGACGAAAGGGGAAACCTCGGGTCACTTCCTGAATGTGGTCAGCATTACGCCAGACTGCGACAACGACACCCTGCTGGTGCTGGTCAACCCGATTGGGCCTACCTGCCACAAAGGCACCAGCAGCTGCTTCGGCGAGGCGAGCCACCAGTGGCTGTTCCTCTATCAGCTGGAACAGCTGCTGGCAGAGCGTAAATCAGCGGATCCTGAGAGCTCGTACACGGCGAAACTGTACGCCAGCGGCACCAAACGTATTGCGCAGAAAGTGGGTGAGGAAGGCGTTGAAACGGCGCTGGCGGCCACCGTGCATGATCGGGAGGAGCTGACGAACGAAGCGTCGGATTTAATGTATCACCTGCTGGTACTGCTTCAGGATCAGGAGCTGGATTTATCGACGGTGATTGAGAATTTGCGGAAACGGCATAAATAAAAAAGACCGGGGAAACCCGGTCTTTTTTTGTGTGTAAATCAGGCTCTTGGTTTGTAGTTTCTCAGCGCGTTACGGCCGAGGACGACAGCAGAACCGATGACCCCGCCGAGGAGAACGGCAAGGATGAGGGTAATAGCAATTTTCGGGCTGTCGCGTCGGATAGGAAGGTTCGGCTTCATGACGTAACGATAGACGTGAATAGTGTCTGGGTTAACGTTGAGATTCTGAATATCCAGTAAGTTCTGTTTGGTTTGGTAGTAAGCGCCTGAGAAGACCAGCGGACGTGACGCTTCGTTATCAATCATTGATTTCAGCGCTGCTGTCCCCAACAGGAACATAGTTTCTTGAGTCACATCCTGTGTTTGCTGAATCTGGGGTGTAGTAATCTTCGCGGCTTCCGCATTCTTAAATGACTCAGTAATCTGTTTAATACGCAGATCTTTTTGCTCCTGTGCGACTTTCTCCTGGTTCTGGAGGGAGTCGTTCAGGGTTGTGATCTGCTGCTTGAGATTGTCATTGAGGTCAAGCGTCAGTTCTTTTGCTGTCTGTTCATCGATCTGCTGGATAAATTGCGCAAGCTGCTTTTGTGCCGCTTCAGCTGTCTCCCCCTGGTAGGTTACGGTCAAAGGTAAACCTTGACCTTTTACAGTAGGTTCAATAGTCAGTTCTTCGGGGTCTTCCTGATTCTCAAGTGCTTGTGCCAAAGCAGAGAAAGAAGAGTTGAAACGACTGATAGCTCGAGATTGAATGTCCAGCATTGAGGGAGCAGCACCGCCATAGAGAATATTCAACGCATTGGAATAAGTAGCTATTTGAGCAGCATCAGGTTGAGCGATGATAGCCGATGATGTCCATTTCTCTTTAGCAACAGTGATGTAAACAACGGCGAGAACGATAAAAGCAGCAATAACGGCCCCTATTACCCACTTACCACGCCACAGCTGTAGCACTAAATCCAGTAAATCAATTTGCTCCGGGTCATTGTTGCGTGTGACCAGGTTATCGTTGTTGTGCGTCATACAATCCCTAACAGATGAAAAAGGGCAAAAACAATTTTGTTTCCATAGTGTATCTGTTGCTGGCGATTTTTCTATAAGAATACGATGAGTTATATCGGAAAGATGGGTTATGTAAGTGAAGTGCGACGCGCTATCATAGTCGGATTCTGATGTCCTGGGACATCAACAAGAACACTGTGAATGAGGGAAGCTATGAAATTTCTTGTAACGGGCGCCGCGGGCTTTATCGGTTCTCATGTCAGTAAGCGCCTGCTTGATGCAGGGCATGAAGTTGTTGGGATTGATAATCTGAATGATTACTATGACCCTAACCTCAAGCTCGCTCGCCTTGAACTGCTCAAATCCGAGAGTTTCACTTTCCACAAGCTGGACTTAGCGGACCGCGAGGGCATGGCTGCGCTCTTCGCCAATGAAAAATTTGACCGCGTGATCCATCTTGCCGCCCAGGCGGGCGTGCGTTACTCGCTGGAAAACCCGCATGCCTACGCAGATTCTAACCTGGTAGGTCACCTGAACGTGCTGGAAGGCTGTCGCCACAACAAGGTTCAGCATCTTCTGTATGCTTCATCCAGCTCTGTCTACGGCCTCAACCGTAAAATGCCGTTTTCTACTGACGACTCCGTGGATCACCCGGTATCCCTGTATGCGGCAACCAAAAAAGCTAACGAGCTGATGTCGCATACCTATTCGCATCTGTACAACCTGCCGACCACTGGCCTCCGCTTCTTTACCGTCTACGGCCCGTGGGGCCGACCGGACATGGCGCTGTTCAAATTCACCAAAGCCATGATTGAAGGCAACAGCATCGACGTATACAACTACGGCAAGATGAAGCGCGACTTCACCTATATCGATGATATTGCGGAGGCGATTATTCGCCTACAGGACGTTATTCCTCAGGCCGATGCCGACTGGACGGTCGAAGCCGGTTCGCCAGCAACCAGCTCTGCCCCGTATCGCGTGTATAACATCGGTAACAGCTCACCTGTCGAACTAATGGATTACATCACCGCGCTTGAAGAGGCGCTGGGGAAAGAAGCGGTGAAAAATATGATGCCGATCCAGCCGGGGGACGTGCTGGAGACCAGTGCGGACACCAAAGCGCTGTATGACGTTATTGGGTTTAAACCACAAACCTCAGTCAAAGAAGGCGTGAAAAACTTCGTCGACTGGTACCGCAACTTCTATAACGTTTAAAAACAAAAAACCCGGCACAGTGCCGGGTTTTTTTATATCACGATTTTGATCAGTCGCTGCCGAACAAATCGCGGGTATAGACTTTATCTTTCACGTCCGCCAGCTCTTCCGCCATACGGTTGGAGATAATTACATCCGCTTCTTTCTTAAACGCATCCAGATCGCGGATCACACGCGAATGGAAGAACTCATCTTCCTGCATCGCCGGTTCATAAATAATGACCTGCACGCCCTTCGCCTTAATACGCTTCATGATCCCCTGAATGGAAGAAGCGCGGAAGTTATCGGAACCGCTCTTCATGATCAGACGATAAACACCCACCACTTTCGGCTGACGCGCCAGAATGGAATCCGAGATAAAGTCTTTACGCGTGCGGTTGGCATCCACAATGGCGGAAATCAGGTTGTTCGGCACCGCCTGATAGTTAGCCAGCAGCTGCTTGGTATCTTTTGGCAGGCAGTAACCACCGTAACCGAAGGACGGGTTGTTGTAATGGTTACCGATACGCGGGTCAAGACACACGCCCTCGATGATCTGACGGGTGTTCAGACCTAAGCTCTCGGCATAGCTGTCCAGCTCGTTGAAGTAAGCCACACGCATCGCCAGATAGGTATTGGCGAAAAGCTTAATGGCCTCTGCCTCGGTGGAATCGGTGAACAGGACAGGAATATCTTTTTTGATTGCGCCTTCCTGAAGCAACGCAGCAAAACGCTCTGCACGCTCGGAACGCTCGCCAATCACGATACGGGATGGGTGCAGGTTATCGTATAACGCCCTGCCCTCGCGGAGAAATTCCGGCGAGAAGAAGACATTATCAATACCCAACTCTTCTTTAATTGATTTGGTGAAACCCACTGGAATTGTCGACTTGATGATCATCACTGCGTTCGGGTTGATTGCCGTAACGTCTTTGATCACCGCTTCAACGGTTGAGGTATTGAAGTAGTTGGTTTTAGGATCGTAGTCGGTTGGGGTGGCAATGATGACGAAATCCGCATCGCGATAAGCGTCTTCTTTATCCGTGGTAGCGCGGAAATTAAGCGACTTATTAGAAAGGTAATCCTGAATCTCTTTATCGACAATCGGAGACTTCTTCTGATTGAGCATATCCACTTTGGCCTGCACGATGTCCAGCGCAACCACTTCATGGTTTTGTGCAATCAGAATACCGTTCGAGAGTCCGACATAGCCTGTTCCGGAGATAGTTATTTTCATTCGCTAATGACTTCTTTAAGTTAACTGAACAGATGGTCGCCTGACCATCGCGATAAACTTGGCTGTTGGGCTTTGTACCTCCTGCCCGACAGAACTGTCAAGGCAAACCAGGAGTAATCCCCGCGAGAGGACAAACATTCAGACAACTTCGAAACGAATCGTTATTTTTAGCATAAAAAAACCCGGAGAGGTCTCCGGGTTATATTCACAACGAATCAATCAACTCATTCCAGCCATTCGGTGTGGAACACGCCTTCTTTATCAGTACGCTTATAGGTATGCGCACCGAAGTAGTCACGCTGTGCCTGAATCAGGTTAGCTGGCAGAACGGCAGAACGATAGCTGTCGTAGTATGCCACCGCAGCGGAGAAGGTCGGAACCGGGATACCATTCTGCACCGCGTACGCAACCACATCACGCAGCGCCTGCTGATATTCGTCAGCAATCTGCTTGAAGTAAGGTGCCAGCAGAAGGTTTGCGATACCCGCATTTTCAGCATAGGCATCGGTGATTTTTTGCAGGAACTGAGCACGAATGATACAGCCGGCACGGAAGATCTTCGCAATCTCACCGTAGTTCAGATCCCAGTTGTTCTCGTCTGAAGCTGCACGCAGCTGAGAGAAGCCCTGCGCGTAAGAGACGATTTTACCCAGATACAGCGCGCGACGGACTTTCTCAACGAACTCTGCTTTATCACCAGCGGGTTTGGCCTGAGGACCAGACAACACCTTAGATGCCGCCACACGCTGCTCTTTCAGAGAAGAGATATAACGTGCAAATACAGACTCGGTGATCAGGGACAGTGGCTCACCCAGATCCAGAGAGCTCTGGCTGGTCCATTTCCCGGTGCCTTTGTTCGCGGCTTCATCCAGAATCACATCAACCAAGTATTTACCCTCTTCATCTTTCTTGGTGAAGATATCCTTGGTGATGTCGATCAGGTAGCTGTTCAGCTCGCCTTTGTTCCACTCGGTGAAGGTCTTTGCGAGCTCCTCGTTGGAGAGGTTCAGACCGCCCTTCAGCAGAGAGTAGGCTTCAGCAATCAGCTGCATATCACCATATTCAATGCCGTTGTGAACCATTTTCACGTAATGACCAGCGCCATCAGGACCGATATATGTCACGCATGGCTCGCCGTCTTCAGCAACGGCTGCGATTTTAGTCAGGATTGGCGCAACCAGTTCGTACGCTTCTTTCTGACCGCCAGGCATGATGGATGGACCTTTCAGAGCGCCTTCTTCACCGCCGGATACGCCAGTACCAATGAAGTTAAAGCCTTCAGCAGACAGTTCACGGTTACGACGAATGGTGTCCTGGAAGAAGGTGTTGCCGCCATCGATAATGATGTCGCCTTTATCAAGATACGGTTTAAGTGAATCGATAGCAGCGTCGGTTCCTGCGCCCGCTTTCACCATTAACAGGATACGACGAGGTGTTTCCAGAGACTCAACGAACTCTTTAACCGTATAGAAAGGAACCAGTTTTTTGCCTGAATTCTCAGCGATGACTTCTTCGGTCTTATCACGGGAGCGGTTGAAAACGGAGACGGTATAACCACGGCTTTCGATGTTGAGCGCCAGGTTGCGCCCCATCACTGCCATACCGACAACGCCGATCTGTTGCTTGGACATTACATACTCCTGTCAGGTGTGGTCGCCACGCAAAAGACGTGGCTTGAATGTATCAATTATGTTAACTCAAATTAGCCGCAACTGTGTAGTAAAGTTGTGCCTTAAAGGCTTTTCCGCACTGACATTTTTCATGTATCAGTACAGATCTTCATATTGTTTAGTAACATTAATCCAAGTATATCGTTGGTCCGCAATATGCTTTAATTTATTTGCGCAAATCTCATCTTCAGCTGTGTGGAGCACCTGTGATCGTTGTTCCAACAAGTTAACTAGTTCTTTAGAATTTTTAAAGTAAAAGGCTGAATTCTCAGTGGAATACCTATTGAAATCACAATCAAACGCAAAAATAGCCGTATTGAAATGCATTGCTTCTACTAATGAAGGATTTGTTCCCCCAGCAGAATGACCATGAATGTATCCTCGACACTTACTTCTGTACTCAAAGAGAATGTTGATGTCATATATCGGATCCAGCAATTCAATATTTTTGAAAGGACTATATCGATTTCTTAGTTCACGCCCATACGCGCTTGAATTCCAGTTACCTACCATTTTAAAGCAGCTATTTGTCTGGCTGAATGCTTCAAGGATCATTTCAATATTATTTTCTGGCTCTATGCGACAAACTGTAAAGTAATAATTATCCTTATCTTGAGCCACTACTTTATTCCCGATAGCATGATCGCCACCATAAGCTATCACACTACTTTTAACTCCATATTCTTTTAACACATAGTTTGATATCGCTTCGTTATCTGCAATTATAGTATCAGAATAATGAACCGCAATTTTTTCCGAATATTTCAAGAACCATTTTGCAAATTTCCCCCATTTATCACGTCGCCATTCAAGCCCATCAATATTTGTAATAATCTTAGCTGAAGAAAAGAATTTAAAAAGAGGCAAAAAAATACAACCTGAAACACCTAGCACGAGAACAACATCAGGCTTACAGAACATGGATCTCATCAGTGAGAATATATCATAAGGGATACTCGAACTGCCGTTAGCCTTCAATGGTACATATTTAAGTTGAGCGTCTTTATAATTTTTACTTTTTGACTTATAAGACTTTCCAGAGCAATAAATCGTATAATTAATTTTTTCACTTTGATGATCAACAAGATTTTGAACAAGTGACTCAAAACCACCATAACAAGCCGGCACCCCCACAATCCCAATGATATCGATATTTTTTTTTGCATTCTCATTACGCATATAAAACCTAAATCCTTAGCAAGGATATGCATTTCAATTTGATTTGATAAAGTCTTTGAAATTATATCTTTTTCGTATTAAATCAGATAATACACGAGCACTGACAAAAATTAAAGAAAGGGCATACTGGAAAATATGTGATACGTTGTTTTTCCGAAGTAGATTTTCCTTACCTTTAATTTCACCTTTACGCATTTTAATTAAATTACCAGACACCCCGCCAGTAGTACCAATTGCTCGTGGTACCGTAGTATGCACGCTATCACAATACTTAACCCTAGTTGTGGATTCTACATATGATAAAAGAAATGCATAATCTTCCGAATATCTTAATGTTGGATTAAAAAGGCATTTTTTAACTCTAATCACCACACTAGGCGTTACACATGGATTAAGGAGACATATAAACCAGCGAAAATGGAGTAATTTACCAAAAGTTTTAAACCATAAATTTGAGATTTTATTGTACTTTTCGCAACCATCAACGGCATGATATAAAAGATCAATGTCTTGATTCGCTAAAATTTGTAAAAGCCAGTCAATCTTATCAGGGCTAAAATAATCATCTGAGTCGAGGAACGCAACAAACTCAAATGAAGCACGCCTAATCCCTACATTTCTGGAGACCTGTGGCCCTTTATTTGTGCTATTTTTAAAAATACGAATTGGAATATTATTTTTATTATAACGCTGTAACACCGAATAAATATCAAAATCTGAGCAATCATCTACAACTATAATCTCCACCTTTTCTTTTTGACAAGAATCAATTGAATCTACAGCTCTAAGTAAAGTATCAATTCTATTATAAGATGGAATTACAACAGAGATACCAAATTCTCTTGTTTTCATATTATACTCACAAAAGGTATTGCACGCATATGAGCCGAACCACATAACCACAAAATGGTAATAAAGATGTTACCACATGTCACATATGAAAGAAATTTGTACGATTGTTGACTATACCGTTTAACGCTAATATACGTCATTAATAAAAATAAAGGATATACTCCGTAAACCACTCTAAAGCCTAAATATGGCACGATTGAAACTATTGAGCATATAGCAACTATGTTAATAATAACATTTAATGTAAGGACATCTTTTACTAAGAACTTTCTTGCAAAGGACAAATAAACAAAAAAAGTTAGCATTAAATTTATTAGACTAATTAACCTTACGATAAAATCATCACTGGCATATGGCATATATTTATAAATTGAAGCTTTGAAACTTAATACACCTGGCACAAAATCTAGATATGCCGTTCCAAATAATAAGAATATACCCATTACCATTGATGGAACGATTAACTTATAATTTAACCTTGATATTATAAATATAACAATAATTAGTGCAGATGCCTGATGAAAAAGTAGAGATAGTGCAGCCAGGACTCCAAAAGAAACATAGCGTCGTTTGAAATAAAATGAAAAAGATAAAAAAAGTATTGCAATTGAAAACCCTTGCCTCATGGCATTTGTTAATAATTCAATACCAATAAATGAAGAGAAGAGCGTTATTATTATCAGTTTATCAAGCTTAAATACCAGCGTTGTAATGAAAATAATGCTAATAACAAAATACGGCCATAGCCAAATTATCCAATTCACTTCACATCTTTCGGCCATTAAAAAATTCAAAAGGTTAAAGATTATTTTATAGGTATAGTCTAAGCCAGTGTAAGATTCTGGATTTAAACAATAGTCCGTAAATTCATTTAGATAGTTCTTGGTATCAGCACCAAAATATTCATTTTTGAATAAAAATAGCACCAGAAGTGTAAGAAATACAAAAAATGATAAAAATCTATTTAAAACCTGAGAATTTACTTTATTACCTTCAAGATATAACGAAAGGAATTGTAGTAAAAGTAATATTGCGAGTAGTGCTATTAGCATTTAAAAACTCATCTAAGAAGTAGAACAGTTATCGATATTCAGTAGGAAACGCCTTAAGCAAATCTTCTTTACTACGAGTAAATTGGTTACAACGACACTTTGCTAATAAATCTTCAAGCGAATAATTGCCAGCTCCGCTAACGATACATACCTTCGGCGCATTGTTATCAGTGGTACTATAGTAATCACAGAATTTATATTCACCTCCAAGAACTTTGTCACTAAAAGCAACCCAAAGATTAGGTATGCCATAAGTATCTGCGGCTATCAACCCATGTAGTGAGGAGGAAATAATGAATTCGCACTCATTCATTTTATCAATAAATGGTTCAATATCATTCTGAATATCAACCAAAACACAACCGTTTTTGAGTAATGACTGCACCGCAGGCAATTCTTTATCTTTGTAATGTGGAATTACTCCCACTTTGTATTTTTTGGTTATGTGTTTCGCATCATAGAACAGAGGAAGCAACACAGCAGGATCCCCCAGCACATCTGGGCAATTGATACCAAATTCATTCCTCAGACGATTACGAGTTAAAACACCACGTACAGATCTAATATCTAAATCTTTGGTTTTTAACGGGGCATCCTTGGATATAAAACCACTTCCCCATATTATACTTTTTGACGATGCACTGGACAAAACACTACCGATCGCAAGTATATGAGGTGATTGTTTGAAATTATTTTTTACTACCGTTTTCTTCGTTATTTTCTCAATCAAATATTTGTTAAGCTGATCACCCCAATTATTATGTCGAGTGTAATAATTAACAGGCACTTTATCTTTTCCAATTGCTAACAATCGATCTTTGAACTCAGTCGACAGAGCAAAAAATGCCTCAGTATACTTACCCATGTTGTTTTTCCTTTTTAGAAACGATGATCAATGAGAAAACAAATATTAGGAAATTGGCGAGTGCTATCGACTCTACAATGTATTGGAAATCACTATTGTTTTTATTTAACAAAAGATAAGCAAATGATATAAACAGAGACACTAAGTACAATATTAATATCAGTGTGAGATTATATCTTAACTTCATTATTAAAATTGGCATCCGTGAAAACAAATAAAATAATTGTCCCATAGCAAGATAAAAGGCATATTCAAAAACATCAATGTGAATATAAATGGTTATAGAAAGAAAATAGAGTATTAAGTAATTGACAATGATCAAACCTATAGCAACAAATATAAAATGAAAATATTTTTTCCAGATAAATATTTTCTCATCATTGTTGATATTACTTTTGAGAAATATTGAATCGTACAATGTTATCAACATTGTTACAATGCCGAATACATTTTGAGTAATTCTTAACTTTACTAATTCATTTGCTGGAATTTCATTTTTGAAAAGGATAAAAAAGCCTTGGTTAGTGACCCAATAAATGATCGTGATTATTGAGAATACCCCTCCCAGCTTCAAAGAATCCTGAATTATATGCTTGAAAGGATCATTACACACAGCATGGGCTTTGCTTTTTTCTTTGCTTTTGAAGAAAAACGGAACCACTATTAAAAAAGGGAGAAATTTTGCTAGGCAATAGAAATAAACATAGCTAGTCGAATCGAAAGTTATTATTTTAAACCATGCCAAAAGCATCATTACTGTAAATATCGTGGCTGTTGAGATCATTGCGCAACCAGATATCAATGACTTATCAGTATAATAGCAATAACGTTTAAAAAATTCAGAGACAATACCTATAACAAAAAGTGACAGTATCAGAGGTGACTTGAACCAAACAACAATAATAGCAGCAGTAATAACCACAAAGAATAAAAACAACTTTAACCAATAACTATGAGTTTGGTTTTTATATCTTAGCAAAAGATACTGTGTTGTAAAACAAGAACAAAATAATACACATACTAAGGCAATAGACTGAGCGACAACAACCTTTGCCATCTCTGTCCCACTAAGTAAATTTCCGCCAATTGCGATAAAAAGAAATATAAGACCAGAGTCCATAATCTGGTCCACAGTAAAAATGAGGCTTTGTGCTTTTTTATTGTATGTCATAGATCGATAAAATTCGACTGATTAGCATCTTTTGCTGATAAGCTAGGTTTTTCACTTAAAGGCCAATTAATACCAATCGTTGTATCATCCCATTTTATACCACGATCACTATCCGGATGATAATAGTTGGTTGTTTTATATACGAATTCCGCAGTGTCACTTATCACGTAGAAACCATGAGCGAACCCTTCAGGGATCCATAATTGTCGTTTATTTTCAGCAGAAAGATAAAACCCTACCCAGCTCCCATAAGTAGGTGAAGATTTTCGAATATCAACCGCTACATCAAATACTTCCCCAGCGACACAACGCACCAATTTACCCTGTGCGTACGGTTCCAGTTGATAATGCAGACCACGCAAAACGCCTTTACAAGATTTAGAATGATTATCCTGCACAAACTCGACTTTACGACCTACCGCCTCTTCAAATACTTTTTGGCTGAAACTTTCAAAGAAAAAACCACGATCGTCACCAAATACCTTTGGTTCAAAAATCAGCACATCAGGAATATTAGTTTTAATTACGTTCATGTCTTAATAACCTTTAATCATCTTCAGCAGGTATTGGCCATAGGCATTTTTCTTCAATGGTTCAGCCAGCTTCTTCACCTGCTCAGCATCAATAAACCCTTTGCGATACGCAATCTCTTCAGGGCAGGACACTTTCAGCCCCTGACGCTCTTCAATCGTTGCAATAAAATTGCTCGCCTCGATCAGGCTCTGATGGGTTCCTGTATCCAGCCACGCATAGCCACGCCCCATCATCGCAACGGACAAACGCCCCTGTTCCAGATAAATACGGTTAATGTCGGTAATTTCCAGCTCACCGCGTGCAGAAGGCTTCAGGTTCTTCGCCATCTCCACTACATCGTTATCATAGAAATAGAGTCCCGTTACGGCATAGTTGCTCTTCGGCTCCAGCGGTTTCTCTTCCAGGCTAATTGCCGTGCCATCCTTATCGAACTCCACCACACCATAACGTTCAGGATCATTAACGTGGTAGGCGAATACGGTTGCACCATCACCTTTGTTTACTGCGGCTTCCAGCTGTTTCGGCAAGTCATGACCATAGAAAATATTATCGCCCAGCACCAGCGCACAGCTATCGTCACCAATAAACTCTTCGCCAATGATAAAGGCCTGTGCCAGTCCGTCCGGGCTTGGCTGGACTTTATATTGAAGGTTTAACCCCCACTGGCTGCCGTTACCGAGCAACTGCTCAAAGCGCGGAGTATCCTGCGGCGTACTAATGATCAGAATATCTTTAATCCCTGCCAGCATCAGCGTAGACAACGGGTAGTAAATCATGGGTTTGTCGTAAATTGGCAGTAGTTGCTTGCTAACCGCCATGGTCACTGGGTAGAGACGAGTGCCGGATCCGCCGGCAAGGATAATACCTTTTCGTGTAGCCATTATAATTTCTCTATAAACACGAAATGCCCGTAAACGGGCATTTATTTAATGATTAAATGGATTGCGCCGTGAAAAGCTCAGCCAGCATACGCTTCACACCAACATGCCATGCTGGTAATACCAGGTTGAAGTTCTGCTGGAACTTCATGGTATTTAAGCGTGAGTTATGCGGGCGACGCGCAGGCGTCGGATATGCCGTGGTTGGTACAGCATTCAGCTTTTCAATCGCCAACTCAACGCCTGCCTTTTGGGCTTCCTCAAACACCAGCGCCGCATAGCCGTACCAGGTTGTCGTCTCAGAAGCGACCAGATGATAAAGCCCGGCAACTTCTGGTTTCACCATCGCGATACGAATGGCGTGGGCGGTACAGTCGGCTAACAGCTCAGCGCCTGTTGGGGCACCCACCTGATCGTTAATGACGGAAAGTTCTTTGCGTTCTTTCGCCAGACGTAGCATGGTCTTAGCAAAATTGTTGCCTTTACCTGCATATACCCAGCTTGTACGGAAAATCAGATGATTAGGGCAATTATCCTGCAATGCTTTTTCGCCATCCAGCTTCGTCTGACCATAAACATTCAGCGGTGCCGTCGCATCCGTTTCACTCCAGGGGGTTTCGCCATCACCGGGGAAGACGTAATCCGTGGAGTAGTGAACAACCCAGGCGCCGATTTTTGCAGCTTCTTTCGCGATAGCCTCAACGCTTGTCGCATTCAGTAACTGCGCAAACTCAGGTTCCGACTCTGCTTTATCCACTGCGGTGTGTGCGGCTGCATTGACGATCACGTCAGGTTTAATATTACGAACCGTCTCAGCAATCCCTTCCGGGTTGCTGAAATCACCGCAGTAATCTTTAGAATGCACATCAAGCGCAATCAGATTGCCAAGTGGAGCCAGCGCGCGCTGAAGCTCCCAGCCCACTTGCCCTGTTTTGCCGAACAGAAGAATATTCATTATTGACGTTCCCCGTAGTTCTGTTCGATCCAGGTTTTATAAGCACCGCTTTTTACGTTATTAACCCACTCCTGGTTGCTCAGATACCATTCCACGGTCTTACGAATTCCGCTTTCGAACGTCTCTTCAGGCTTCCAGCCCAGTTCCACCCCAATTTTATGCGCATCAATCGCATAGCGGCGGTCATGTCCTGGGCGATCGGCAACATACGTAATTTGGTCGCGGTACGAGCCTTCTTTCGGGACGATCTCATCCAGCAGATCGCAAATAGTGTGCACAACGTCCAGGTTTTGCTTTTCGTTATGACCACCGATGTTGTAAGTCTCACCCGGTTTGCCCTGAGTCACAACGGTGTAAAGCGCACGCGCATGATCTTCTACATAAAGCCAGTCACGGATCTGGTCGCCTTTGCCGTAAATCGGCAACGCTTTACCGTCAAGGGCGTTCAAGATCACAAGTGGGATCAGCTTCTCAGGGAAATGATACGGTCCGTAGTTATTCGAACAGTTAGTCACGATGGTCGGGAAGCCGTAAGTGCGCAGCCAGGCACGAACAAGATGGTCGCTGGATGCTTTGGAGGCAGAGTACGGGCTGCTTGGCGCGTAGGCTGTGGTTTCAGTGAAAAGCGGCAGGTCTGCGGATGCCGGATGTTCATCCGGGTGCGGCAGATCCCCGTACACTTCATCGGTGGAGATATGATGGAAGCGAAACGCTTTTTTCGCTGCGTCATCGAGGGTTGACCAGTAAGCACGTGCAGCTTCCAGAAGCACATACGTCCCAACAATGTTGGTTTCAATGAATGCCGCCGGGCCAGTAATGGAACGGTCAACGTGGCTTTCGGCCGCCAGATGCATTACCGCATCCGGTTTATGTTCAGCAAAAATACGATCCATAGCCGCTTTATCACAAATATCTGCATGCTCAAAAACATAACGTTCACTGGCGCTGACATCGTTAAGGGACTCGAGGTTGCCGGCATACGTCAGTTTATCCACATTGACGACTTCGTCATGGGTATTAGTAATAATATGTCGTACAACCGCTGAGCCGATAAAGCCGGCTCCACCCGTCACAAGAATTTTCACGTTATCTATTCCGTTTTGTAGATATATCGAGATATTGGCGTTCTAAACCCTGGTATTAATTTAGGATTAGAAATTTTGCACGCTACCGCCCCTGGCTTGACAGCTACCAGTGCACTGAGCGAGTGTTGAATATAAGATTGGCTGTCTGATTTCAGACAAAAACTGGCGTTAATTGTCGTCTTAAATGGTCTCGGAAACAAGCACAAATCGTTACAAATCAGCCCAGATTTGAAGCAGGTAACTCTCTGTTATCATGGGAATTAATAATAAAAAGCGGCAGTCATCATTTTTGTTATGTAACAACATAACTAAAATGATGACTGCCGCGCATGAAGACTTTAAGGCTGCGGAAGAAGTATCAGTCGTTAGCCAGCAACTTCTCAATCCGGCTTCTGAACTTCGCCCCTTCCTTCAGGTTACGCAGGCCATAGTTCACAAACGCCTGCATATACCCCATTTTCTTACCGCAGTCATAGCTATCGCCGGTCATCAGCATGGCATCAACGGACTGCTTCTTCGCCAGCTCAGCAATCGCATCGGTCAGCTGGATACGATCCCAGGCACCCGGCTCGGTTTTTTCCAGCTCAGCCCAGATATCCGCATTCAGCACATAACGGCCGACTGCCATCAGGTCGGAGTCCAGGGTCTGCGGCTGATCGGGTTTTTCGATAAACTCAACGATCCGGCTCACCTGCCCTTCTGTCTCCAGAGGCTCTTTAGTCTGAATAACAGAATACTCGGAGAGATCGCCCTTCATACGTTTCGCCAGCACCTGGCTGCGGCCCGTCTCGTTGAAGCGAGCGACCATTGCCGCCAGGTTATAACGCAGCGGATCGGCGGAAGCGGTATCAATAATGATGTCCGGCAGAACCACGATGAACGGGTTATCACCCACTACCGGACGCGCGCAGAGGATTGAGTGGCCCAGACCCAGCGGCTGCGCCTGACGCACGTTCATGATGGTCACGCCAGGAGGACAGATAGACTGAACTTCTGCCAGAAGCTGACGCTTAACGCGCTGCTCAAGCAGAGCCTCGAGTTCATAAGAGGTGTCGAAGTGGTTCTCAACGGCATTCTTCGAAGAGTGCGTCACCAGAACGATTTCTTTGATCCCCGCAGCAACAATCTCGTCGACGATGTACTGAATCATCGGCTTGTCAACGATCGGCAGCATCTCTTTAGGAATGGCCTTTGTGGCGGGCAACATGTGCATGCCCAGACCCGCTACCGGTATGACTGCTTTCAAATTAATCATTATTTCTTCCACCTTAAAATGGTTGACGAATTATAGCTTTTAAACCTGTTTTCGCCAGCATGTTTTGCCGTAAATATGAAGTAATCCTAGGTCACCCCACCACAAATTACAGTAGTTGTAATCTGAATAGATCGCGATTCTGTTCCAGGAATAGTCGCAAAATAGTCTGTGCGATTACCTGTGCGGCAGCGCAAAATTCAACCGTTCCGTATTCACCACGTGTTGATCGACCCGATCAATAACCACCGAGCTCTGCCCCTTTTCATTAACCGCTTTTATGTTCGCAAGCGACAGCAACGTCTCGTTTTTAGCCATAAACTTCCCGCGCACGTCTTTGCGCAAATCGAAGTTCATCTTCAAAGCCGGCCCCGTCGTTGACTCCTGCATCACGTTGATATTACGTAAGAAAAGGTGCTGGGGTTTGTTATGCAGCTCAAGCGTTGCCCGCTGCATCTCAACGTTGGTGATGGCAACAAACGACGTAGCATTGCCGGAGGAAATCTGTATCCCGCGCAGCTTATAGGCAAGCTGTCGGTTATCCAGGCGAATATCGTTAAGTTTGAAGTTTTGCGGTATCGACAGATAATCGCCCTTGATCACGCCATACCCGATTAACATTCCGGCGCTGTTCACCATATCGATATTATCGATAACGAAATTATCACAACCATAAATAGCTACCGTTGCGTTATCAATTCCGGCCTTTTTACTGAAGTCGGGAGTAATATTGCTGGCCTTGATATTACGGATCACAAAGTGTTTACCGTTTTCAACATGCACCAGCTGCCGACAGTTGCTGCCGGTGATATTCGCCACCACGAAGTTTTTAACGGTCTGCTGTTCCGGATAGTCATTGTCGTACGTGCTGCCAGCCAGCCCAATGCCTATGCCCCAGTTGATCTTGCCGTTTGTGCAGTTGATGTTATCGATCACGTGGTCAGAGATCAGGATATTACGGTCGTTAATCGCCACGTTCCACTCAATCGCGTCACCCTGCAAATGACTGAATTTGCTGTTGGTAATGCGCGCACCGTCCACCTGATTATGGAAACCCTGGCGCAGAATGGCGTAGTTGGCCTGACTCACGGCAATGCGATCGATAAGCAGGTTACGCATCACTCTCGGCTTTTTACCGCCGATGTAGATCTGGGTGACGGGGCCGAAGCCGCTCATCGCCAGCCCTTTAATGACACAGTCGGAGCCACGCACGTCCAGCGTAATGTTATGCGTGCGCCCCTCTCCTTCCCCAATGACCTTACAGCCTTCCTGGAGCACGAACCGCCCGCGCCCGTTGCCCTTCAGCGCGCCGCGGATCAGCAGGGTTTTGCCATCAGGAATGAAAATGCCGGTATTGATGTTTTCACAGGTTAACCCGGCGGGAACAACAACGGTATCGCCCTCGGCAAAGGCCTGCTTAAAGGCGGCGATCCAGTCGTTATTGTTGTAGCGATCGACAGAAACCGTCTTCCCGGTCGCCGCCCGCGCAGCGCGGGGCGACAGCAGCGGCATGGCAGCCAGGACGGATAAAGAAGAGACAAATCGGCGTCGGGTAATCTTTTTCAGCATACAACCTCAGCGTTACAGCGTTTGCAGCAGGCTCGCTAACTGGCGATTAATCACCTGCTGATTGAATTCTGCTTCAACTTTTTGCCGCGCATTTTGCAGCACAGGGATCAGCGTCTGCTGATCGATATCACTGAACGCAGCCAGACGATCCGCCAGCGCCAGCGCATTGTTTTCAGGGACCAGCCAGCCGGAATGCTCAGAGGTGATCAGCTCCGGGATCCCGCTGTGCAGGGTCGAGACCACCGGAATGCCGACCGCCATCGCCTCCATCAGCGCCACGGGAATGCCTTCCATATCGCCGTCGGCGCCGGTTACGGAAGGCAGCAGGAACACATCCGCGTCATCAAGCATGGCTTTCACTTCGTGGCTCGGCTTGAAGCCCGGCATCTCGACCACGTCTTCCAGCTGATACTGTTCAATCAGCGTGCGCAGGCGACGCTCCCACGGCCCGATACCCAGGATGCGGTAGTGGAAGTCCACACCACGCGCCTTCAGCTGGCGACAGGCTTCGATGGCTACGTGCAGCCCTTTCTTTTCGGTCAGGCGGGCAACAGAGATAATTTGCAGCGGCTTGCCCGGCACCTTAACCGGTCGCTGAGTGAAACGTTCCATATCCACGCCCATGCGTGAAACGGTGATTTTCTCGCTCGGGCACCCCATGGTTTTCAGGCGCCCGGCCCACAGGTTGCTTATCGGCAGCATCATGTCGCCACGGCGGAACAGCTGCTGATATTCCGGCGTGTAGTGGTTCAGCACTTCCCGGCTGGAGATGTCGATACCGTGGAAAATGGTCGCGATTTTGCCGTCAATCACCCCCAGCTCACGCAGTTTTGCCGCCGTTACGCCCGCCGGGCCAAAGTGGGCGATAAAGACATCGGCCCGGTACGGCTGGGCCGTTTGCCCGCAAATGGCGGATAAGATCAGGTTGCGGGCCTCCGCCCCATAGCGCGACATATTCAGCGCCCGCCACGTCGAGGCGCGATGCAGGCCGCGCAGCGTCTGTCCGGCGCGATGGCGCAGTTTGTTCATCCGTCCGGCGGGTTCATCTTGCAACCAGCGGGTTTTTGCCTCCAGCCCATACCGGGTATACGCCGCATGGGTGTTTTGCGTATCGCCCTTTTGCAGGGCGATAATCTCCACGTCATACCCCATATCGATAAACGCGGTGATTTGGTTCAGCACAAAAGTTTCAGACGACAGCGGAAATTTCAGTAAGAAGAAACCAACCTTCATTTCCCCTCCCGGACGCGGTCGAGTACGGATTTCACCATGCCAATACCTTTTTCGCGTTCGGCTTTTACCGCCACCGCCAGACGTTCGTTGATCGCAGGCAACTGGCCGAGCGTGTCGCCCACCATCGCACCCAGCGATCCGTCCAGCAGATGACGAATATCGACGGCCATTTCAGGCATACCGAGCTGCTGCATAATGCCCGCGGACTTGTGTTCGTAGTTGATGGCGATGGCTGGCGTGCCGAAGTTCATCGAGATAATGGCCGAGTGCAGACGCGTGCCCACGGTCAGGTCGCAGGCGGAGAGCAGCTTGCCCATCTCCAGATCGTTCAGCTCGTCCATCACCACGTGATAGCGGGACGGATCGTTCACCAGGTTGCGCAGGTTGAGCGCCACCATACGGTCATCTTTGTTGTAGCTGTCGATACCGGTACAGGTGGAAAGCGCCAGCACCTGGTAACCGCTGTCCAGCACGCGGTTCACCACGTCGGCAAAGGCTTTCTCGTACGCCGCCTGGGTCGTGCCGAGGCGTTTATCGAACGGCGCAAGTTCACGCAGGGTAATGGCGACGGTTTTCTGCTTTGCCGCCACGTCCAGCCAGTGCTGTACCGCGTAGCTGGCCTGGAAGCTGTCATCCTGATGATCCACCAGCCAGGCGGTGTCTACACCGTGCTCCACTTTGGTGGTGTCGATTTCGCTGCGCTTCATCATGTCGAGGCTGACCGATTCACGCAGGATCAGCGCGTCGCAGTGGCCGAAGACATAGTTCGCCAGCTGGTTAAACTGCGGATCCTGGAATGGCCCGACGCTGTGGCCAATCATAAACAGCGGCTTTTTCGCCATGAAGGTACAAAGCGCATGCTCAAACTGCGGCACGCCGTACAGATCGACGAAGAACGAACCGCCCACCTGAATAATGGCGTCATAGCCGGACAGCAGACGCACAAAATCGGTAAAGCCCTGCGCAATGGCGATGTTGCGCAGCTTGCCGGTGTCGGTCACGCGAGAAAGCAGCACCTGATGCTGGTAGCGGCGACGCAGCACTTTCTTCACGCGCCCCATCACGCCCGCAGCGTTGTTGTGCTGTTTCATCTGGCTGTAGAGCGGGTCGCCCATCACCGGGCGGTTCAGTAACCAGGATGAGCTGACCGGATAACGGCTCATCACATCCACTTCTGTCTCAGGCTTAAGGGTGTTAATTGCATCCAGTAAACCGCGCAGGATGGCGCTGTCGCCACGGTTGCCGCAGGTATGGTTGCCAAGAATAAGTAATTTCATAATGGCCTCGTAAAATTAGCCTGCGCGAAGCAGCGTTTTCATTTTTTCGTTACGGCAAAACTGGCGCTTCATCTCGACCACCAGCGCATTGCGTGACAGCACAATCATCACGCCGAACGCCAGCGCGCCTGCCGCGACCTGCACCGCAAGCAGCGCCGCCAGCGGCAGATGCCCGTTGAGCACCACGCCCAGGCCGTAGCTCACCGCAAGCGTCGGTAAGGAGAGATAGAACGGCAGCCACAGGCTGAGGATGTACTGACGGTAGCTGGAGCCCAGCACCGGTTTGATCATCACGAAGTAGCTCAGCACGGTATTGACGATTTGCACCAGCAGGAAGCCGAGCGTCACGCCAATGGCACCCGCCATGTGCCCGCCCACAATAATTGCCGGAATAAACAGGAAGGTTTTAAACACGTTGAACTTGAAGCTGATATCCACGCGCGCCTTTGCCATCAGCAGAGAACCAATCGGGTTCCCCACCGAGCGCAGCAGCCCCACGACGCACAGCAGTTGCAGGATTGGGATGATGCTGTTCCACTTCTCGCCAAACACCAGCGGTACGAAATTGCTGGCGACCACCATCAGCCCCAGCAGGACCGGGAAGTTGATGATCCCCACCACGGAGAGCAGCTTGTAAAAATTCACGCGCAGCTTCTCGGTATCGTCCTGAATTTTGGCGAACGCCGGGAACAGGACGCGGGTAATAATCGGGTTGAGCTTCATCGGCGGGACAACCGCGACGTTATACGCCAGGTTGTAGCCACCCGCGACGCTCGCGCCCAGAATGCGCGCCAGCACCAGCGTGGAGAGGTTAGTATTTACGTAGTTGATAATGCTGTCTGCCGTCAGCCACGCGCCGAAGCGCAGGTTGGATGAAACAGACGCCAGCGAAAAATGCAGCCCCGGGCGATAAAACTTACGGCCAAAGAAGCCGAATAGCAGCGTACGCACGGCAGAGTTAACGAGGTAGCCGAGGATGGCGGTCATCGCCAGCGGCCAGAAATGGGCGCTGACCACGGTGAAGGTAAAGCCCGCCAGCACGGCGCTGGTCTCAATCATGCCGATTTTGTTGAACTCCAGCTCTTTCTGCATCAGCGCGCGGAACTGCTGCCCGTGCGGGATCACCACGAAAGCGAACGACAGGGTACGCATCAGCGGCGCCAGGTCCGGGTTATGCAGCACGCCGGCAATCACATCGCTCAGCAGGAACACCAGCACAAAAACGAAGATACCCAGCCCGACGTTCAGCCAGTAGAGGGTGGTCAGCTCCAGATGGCTGATCTCTTTGCGCTGGATAATGGAGTTGGCGATACCAAAGTCCGACAGCGTATCGGCCAGGGCGATAATCACCAGCGAGACGGTCAGCAGACCAAACTGGTGGTTATCGATAATGCGCGCCAGGACCGTCATCTGCACCAGGCCGAGGCCAATGATGACGATGGTGGCCATGGCTGACCATTTCGCACCGCTGATGGTTTTTTCTCGTAAGCTCATCTTAGTACGCCGCTTTGTTCACGAAACCTTTGAAAATGGTCAGAAAAACAATCTTGATATCGAACCAGAGGCTCCACTCGCGGATGTACTCCAGATCGAACTCGATACGTTTTTCCATTTTTTCCAGCGTGTCGGTCTCGCCGCGCCAGCCGTTGATCTGCGCCCAGCCGGTGATGCCCGGCTTCACCTTATGGCGCAGCATGTAGCCTTCAATCAGGGTACGGTACTGCTCGTTATGGGCCACGGCGTGAGGACGAGGCCCGACGATGGACATCCCGCCGGTGAACACGTTGATGAACTGCGGCAGCTCATCGAGCGAGGTACGGCGCAGGAAGTTGCCCACGCGGGTGACGCGCGGATCGTTCTGCGTCGCCTGGGTCACCACCTTGTCGTTCTCCATCACCTTCATGGAGCGGAATTTCCACACCATGATCGGCTTACCGTCCATGCCGTAGCGGGTCTGACGGAAGATGATCGGCCCCGGCGAGCTGAGCTTCACCGCCAGCGCAATGCAGCACAGCACCGGGGAGATGAGCAGCAGGATCAGGGACGAAAGCACGATATCTTCCGCGCGCTTCAGCACGCGGTTAATCCCCGACAGCGGCGTGTCGTACAGCGGAACAACCGGTACCCCGTTCACCTCTTCAATACGGGAGTGGAGAATATTGAAGGTGAAGACATCCGGAATGAGGATCACCGAGCAGGTGGTATCCGCCAGCTCGCGCATCAGTTTCTTGATGCGGGATTCATCTTTCATCTGCATGGCGATGTAGACGTTATGAATTTTGCCGGCTTTCGCATCGTCAATAAGCTGTTCGTAGTTACCAGCCCAGTCGGACGGCACGCCGCCGGGCTTCGCGTCGTGATAAATCCCGACCACTTCAAAACCTAACCACGGCTCTTTGCGGAAGCTGTCGAGCAACACCTGCCCCACCGGCAGATCGCCCGCCACGGCAACGAAGCGACGGTTATACCCGCGGTTGCGCAGCCAGCCCGCGCCAAAGCGGATCAGCGAGCGGCAGACCACCATGCCAATGCTGGTTAACAGATACCAGCAGAGATAGGTCACAAGACGGTTATCAAAATCATGGCTGAACGCCACCAGGCCTGCGCTGAAAACCAGGCTTAAGGTCCAGTTCTGGAGCAGCAGCATCAGTTCGGTGGTCATTTTGACGCCGCGCCATGAACGATAAAAATCGGTCATGCCGCCGATCATCTGAAACACCACCAGCGCAATCAACGCCATCAGCAAGTGCATGTATAAGAACGACTGCCCGCTGACCCAACACACCGCCCACAGTCCGCCGACCATGATGGTGATATCAGAAAAACGCTGCACCATAGAGATTAACGATGCATTCGTTCTCGCTCGTTCGCGCTTTTTTAGATTTGTCATCGTTGTTCCTTTAGTTCTAAACCTTACCCCTCGCCCCTCACCCCGGCCCTCTCCCCAAAGGGGAGAGGGTGTTCAAGTTCCCTCTCCCCTTTGGGGAGAGGGTTAGGGTGAGGGGTAAGGTTTTCTTTTTACTGATTCAACAGCGCCAGAATGTCCTTCGTTCGGGCTTCCATCAGCGCGGTATCGGCGCGGGACTCCACGTTCAGGCGCACCACCGGCTCGGTATTGGACGAGCGCAGGTTAAAGCGCCACTGCGGGAACGCCATGCTGATGCCGTCGGTACGGTCAATCTCCAGCGCATGAATGGCAAAGTGGTGCTCTACGCGGGCAATGGCCTCAGCGGGCTGCGCCAGTTTGCTGTTGATCTCCCCGCTCGCCGGGAACGCCGCCATGCGGTCGCGCACCAGTTCGCCCAGGCTCTGCCCTTTCAGGCACAGCAGCTCGGTCACCAGCAGCCACGGGATCATCCCGCTGTCGCAGTAGGCAAAATCACGGAAATAGTGGTGGGCGCTCATCTCGCCGCCGTAGATGGCGTCTTCCTCACGCATACGCTCTTTGATAAACGCGTGGCCGGTTTTGGACATCACCGGCTCGCCGCCCGCGGCCTTCACCACGTCGACGGTGTTCCAGGAAAGACGCGGATCGTGAATGATTTTCGCCCCCGGGTTTTTCTCGAGGAACGCTTCCGCCAGCAGGCCAACGATGTAGTAGCCTTCGATAAACTGCCCTTTCTCATCGAACAGGAAGCAGCGGTCGAAGTCGCCGTCAAAGGCGATACCCATATCGGCGCCGTGCTCAATCACCGCGTTGCGGGTGTCGTCGCGGCACTCCGGCAGCAGCGGGTTAGGAATACCGTTCGGGAAGTTGCCATCTGGCGTGTTGTGCACTTTGACGAAGGTCACCGGCACGTTCAGCGCCTTAAAGCGGGCTTCAAGTGCGTCTACAACCGGGCCTGCCGCGCCGTTGCCGGAGTTAATCACCAGCTTCAGCGGTTTGAGGTTTGCCACATTGATGTAGCCCAGCAGGTGGTCGATGTACTCTTTTTGCAGGTTAATCTGCTTATAGCTGCCGCGCTTCGCTTCGTTCACCGGCGGGAAGTCATTGGCCTCGGCCAGACGCTGCACGTCACGCAGACCGGTGTCGCCGCTGATAGGACGCGCGCCCTTGCGCACCAGCTTCATGCCGTTGTAGTCCATCGGGTTATGGCTGGCGGTCACTTCGATACCGCCGTCCACGCCCAGGTGGAAGGTGGCAAAATAGATCTCTTCGGTACCGGAAAGGCCAATGTCCAGCACATCGACGCCCGCGTCCTGTAGCCCTTTCGCCAGCGCCAGCTTCAGGGATTCGCTTGTCAGACGCACGTCGCCGCCAAGCACGATAGTTTGTGGTTTCAGGTATTCGCCGTACGCGCGGCCGATGCGCCACGCAATGTCTTCGTTCAGCTCTTCGCCCAGCTTGCCGCGAATATCGTAGGCTTTAAAACAGGTTAATTTTTCCATGATGACCCCTTTTTCAGGCAACAGTTGGCCCTGACCATGTAATGGCCAAATTTATTTTTTTCATTCGTAGGCCCGGTAAGCGCAGCGCCACCGGGCATGATGCGGAGTGCTACACGCGCCCGTAGCGATCCTGGAAGCGGATGATGTCGTCCTCTTCCAGATAGGAGCCGGAACGCACCTCAATTAAGTCGAGCGGAATTTTCCCCGGGTTTTCCAGACAGTGCGTGGCGCCCAGCGGAATATAAATGGACTCGTTTTCACCGAGCAGCTTCACTTCACCGTCGATGGTCACTTTGGCGGTCCCTGCCACCACCACCCAGTGTTCGGCGCGGTGATGGTGCATCTGCACCGACAGCCCTTCTCCCGGCTTCACGGTGATGCGTTTCACCTGATAACGCTCGCCGGCGTCGATGGAGTCATATTTGCCCCACGGGCGGTAGACTTCACGGTGAATATGGTGTTCGTGACGGCCATCGGCCTTGATCTTCTCCACCACTTTTTTAACGTCCTGCACGGCATTACGGTCGGCAATCAGCACCGCGTCTTTGGTCTGCACGACCACCAGATCTTTCACCCCTACCGTGGTGACGAGGCCAGATTCGGCGTAGACGTAGCTGTTTTCCGTTTTGTGGCTGATCACATCCCCGTGATGGACGTTACCCTCCGGGGTATGCGCGCTGATCTCCCACAGTGACGACCAGGAGCCGACGTCGCTCCAGCCCGCATCCATCGGTACCACTACCGCATCTGCCGTACGTTCCATCACCGCATAGTCAATGGACTCTTCCGGACAGGCGAGGAAGGCTTCTTCGTCCACGCGGATAAAATCGAGATCCGGATCCACCACCGCCATCGCTTTTTCGCAGGCGCTTAAGATATCCGGACGATATTTTTCCAGCTCTTCCAGGTAGCGCCCGGCGCGGAACAGGAACATGCCGCTGTTCCAGTAGTATTCACCGCTGGCGACATACGCCTGCGCGGTTTCCAGATTCGGTTTTTCGACAAACTGCGCCACGTCAAAGGCCACGCTGTCGCCTTCACCAGGCGTAACGCTGCCGCGGCGAATGTAGCCATAGCCGGTTTCCGGGAGATCCGGCACGATGCCGAAGGTCACCAGCTTGCCGTTCTCAGCGTAAGGAATCGCGGCGCGTACCGCGTCGCGGAAGGCCTCTTCCTGCTGGATGACGTGGTCAGCCGCCAGCACCAGCATCAGCGGGTCGCAGTCCGGGCTGCTGCGTTTTGCTGCCAGCGCCGCAAGAGCAATGGCAGGCGCCGTGTTGCGTCCGGCAGGCTCCAGAATGATATTTTCGGTCAGTTTGTTCAGCTGGCGCAGCTGCTCGGCAACGATAAAGCGGTGCTGCTCGTTACAGATCACCACCGGGCTTTCACACTCCACGCCGTGCAGACGGTTAACCGTCGTTTGCAGCATGGTGAGGTCGCCTTTCAGGCACAGAAATTGTTTTGGATAAAGCACGCGGGACAGTGGCCACAACCGGCTCCCGGATCCACCCGCCATTACGACCGGATACAAAGTGGTTTGACTCATGATTTATCCCCGTATATCTGCAATAAATTGGCTCAGCACGTTCTCTTTCTCGAGCGTGCGTTCGGCATATTCACGTGCCACCGTGTTCTCTTTTGGCATGGCGAGTGCCTGCTCAATTCCGGTCACCAGCGCAGGAACCGATTCAGGCTCTACGCAAACGGCAATGCCCGGGTAGCTGTTGCACAGCTGGCCTAATTCTGTTGCGGCTTCTGCCGTAATCACCGCATTTCCGCCCACTGCCAGAATGTTGGTCAGCTTGGACGGCAGCACCGCATCCGCCGCGCCGCGTTTTTGCACCACCAGATGGCAGTCCGCCATTTTCAGCAGCGCGGGCAGCGCGTCATAAGACTGAAGCGGGAAGAAGCGGATGTTGGTCAGTCCGCGCTCGCTGGCCATTTTTTCCAGCCGCGCTTTACCACCGCCCTGCCCGACTATTACGAACATCCACGGGTGTTCGCTCAGCTGAAGCGCGGCGTCAACCACGCTCTCCAGCCCCTGTTTTTCGCCGATGTTGCCTGAGTAAAGAATGATTTTTTGCTCAGCAGGCAACCCGAGCTGCGCGCGCAACGCCTGCGCGTCCTGGTCTGTCACATCGCGGAAGCGCGCCACTTCGGACCAGTTCGGAAAGAAGATCACTTTTTCCGCCGGGACGCCCTTCTCCTGCGCCTTGTTCATCATCGAGCGCGAGATGGTCGAGACGTAATCCACGTTGTGCAGGCCGCTGCGCTCAAAGGCGCTGGCGAGCTTCGCCACCTTGCCGCCCTTGCCTTTCCCGGCCATACCCAGCCCGAGCATGGCGTCCACTTCATAATCCTG
Organism: Enterobacter cloacae complex sp. 677-3DZ2D5B; assembly: GCF_004136695.1. Taxonomy (NCBI): domain Bacteria; kingdom Pseudomonadati; phylum Pseudomonadota; class Gammaproteobacteria; order Enterobacterales; family Enterobacteriaceae; genus Enterobacter; species Enterobacter cloacae complex sp. 677-3DZ2D5B. The sequence continues at coordinate 43,967 of NZ_QFLS01000005.1, forward strand.
AATGTGCAGCAGGGTGCGCGCGCCGGAGAGTTTTCCCAGCAGGCGCATGCCTGGCGTGCAGAACAGCGTCGGCACCACGCCGATGATGCGATCCGGCTTCCAGCGACGCTGCGCCATCAGCGGGAAGAAACTGCTCAGGGCAAAGCTGCCCAGATGAATTAAACGTTTCAGCGTCGAGGGCTGTTTCGGCACGTAGAGCGGGCAGCGCCAGACGGTCGCGGCGCCCTCTTCGCGGCGGTAGCGCCAGCTGGAATAGCGTTCGCCTACCTTCCACTCCGGGTAATACGGCGGGGCAGTAATCACCCGCACGTCATGTCCCTGGCTCGCCATCCACTCGACCATCTCGCCGGTGTATTTCCCGATACCGGTAAGCTCCGGCGAGTAGTTAATTCCGTAGACGAGGATTTTCATAGACCTGGCACCTCGGCCTGACGTTCCGCAAGGAAGTACGCCCGACTGTTGTCATGGACGTTGTCGCTTGCCAGCAGCGCCTCTGGCGTTAACCAGCGGTAATCGTCATGCTGAGAATCAGGCAGACGCAGGTCTGCCTCACTCACCTTCAGGCGGAACCCCAGCACGACGTAGTGCGTGGTGAACCCGGTGCCTGAAAAGTTATCGTCATAGAAGTGCTGCCAGACCCCGTAAAACTGGCCCGCTGCCATCGGCAGTTGCAGGCCCAGTTCCGCCAGAGTGAGACGCTCAAACGCATCGGTAAGCGTCTCATCCTTCTGCACGCGCCCGCCGGGCACGAACCAGAAGCCCTGTGCAGGACGATTGGTTCGTTTCCCCAGCAAGAACTCGCCGCGTTCGTTCTCCACGATCAAATCAATTGAGATGAGCGGAGTGGAACGCACTACCGTGGCAAAATCTTCCTGACTTAAAAACATCATTACCCCCGGAAGCGGTGCTGGTTTTCCAGGAACCACTGGTAGGTGCTGGCCAGCCCCTGCTCCAGTGAGACCTCGTGATACCAGCCCAGCTGATGCAGACGGGTCACGTCCAGCAGCTTGCGCGGCGTGCCGTCCGGTTTGGTGGCGTCAAACACCACGCGTCCTTTGTAGCCCACCACCTGCGCGATGGTCTGCGCCAGCTCGCGAATGGTGCAGTCCACGCCGGTCCCGACGTTAATGTGCGACAGCATCGGCTCGGTGTTTTCCTGCCACACTTCGCGATCCAGCTCCATGACGTGAATGCTGGCCGCCGCCATATCGTCCACGTGCAGGAACTCGCGCATTGGCGTACCGCTGCCCCACACGACCACGTCCGGGGCGTTTTCGGCAGTCGCCTCGTGGAAACGACGCAGCAGCGCCGGGATCACGTGGGAATTGCTCGGGTGGAAGTTGTCGTGCGGTCCGTACAGGTTGGTCGGCATCACCGAGCGATAGTCGCGGTTATACTGACGGTTGTAGGATTCACACAGCTTGATCCCGGCAATTTTGGCAATCGCATACGGCTCGTTGGTGGCTTCAAGCGTGCCCTGCAACAGTTCGCTCTCGGCGATCGGCTGCTTCGCCATTTTCGGGTAGATACAAGATGAGCCGAGGAACAGCAGCTTGTTCACGTTGTGCAGATGCGCCGCGTGAATGATGTTGCTCTCAATCATCATGTTCTCGTAGATGAAATCCGCCGGGTAGGTGTTGTTAGCGACGATGCCGCCCACCTTCGCCGCCGCCAGATACACCTGGTCGATACGTTCGCTGGCGAAGAAGTCCTGCACCGCTTTGCTGTCAAGCAGGTTCAGCTCGTCGCGGGTGCGAACAATCACCTCCACGTCACCGCGCTGTTCCAGCTGGCGAACAATCGCGGAACCCACCATTCCGCGATGACCGGCGACAAAAATACGTTGTTTTGTCATTCTCAGGACTCCAGCGCGATGGCAACCTCGTAGCCATGAGACTTGAGCAGGGAGTGTTTTTTCGCTGCTTCAAGATCTTTGGCCACCATCTCGGATACCATTTCTTGCAGGGTGGTTTCTGGTTTCCAGCCCAGCTTCTCGTGCGCTTTGGTTGGGTCGCCCAGCAGGGTTTCCACTTCAGCAGGACGGAAGTAACGCGGATCAACCTGGACAATCACGTCGCCTGGCTTCACGCCCGGTGCGTCATGGCCGGTCACGGAAACAACGATACCCTTCTCTTCCACGCCGGTGCCTTCGAAGCGCAGCTTGATGCCCAGCTGTGCCGCAGCCATCTCAACGAACTGACGTACGGAGTACTGCACGCCGGTCGCAATCACGAAGTCTTCTGGCTGCTCCTGCTGCAACATCATCCACTGCATTTTCACGTAGTCTTTCGCATGGCCCCAGTCACGCAGGGAATCCATGTTGCCGAGGTGCAGGCAAGACTCCAGGCCCTGAGCGATGTTAGCGATCGCGCGGGTGATTTTGCGGGTCACGAAGGTTTCGCCGCGACGTGGAGATTCGTGGTTGAACAGAATGCCGTTACAGGCGTACATGCCGTAGGATTCACGGTAGTTCACGGTGATCCAGTAGGCGTACAGTTTCGCCACAGCGTACGGAGAACGCGGGTAGAACGGCGTGGTCTCTTTCTGTGGAATTTCCTGCACCAGACCGTACAGCTCAGAGGTGGATGCCTGGTAGAAACGGGTTTTCTTCTCAAGACCCAGGAAGCGAATCGCTTCCAGCAGACGCAGCGTACCCATGGCGTCCACGTCAGCGGTGTACTCCGGGGACTCGAAGGAAACCGCAACGTGGCTCATCGCCCCCAGGTTGTACACTTCATCCGGCTGTACTTCTTGCAGGATACGGGTCAGGTTGGAGGTATCGGTCAGGTCGCCGTAATGCAGGTGGAATTTCGGGTTCGCCGCGTGAGGATCCTGGTAAATATGATCGACACGCTCGGTATTAAATGAAGAGGCACGACGCTTAATACCGTGAACTTCATACCCTTTTTCCAGCAGTAACTCTGCCAGGTAAGAACCATCCTGCCCGGTAACGCCGGTGATGAGAGCGACTTTAGACATGTTTATATTCCTCTACTTATGAATTTAATCAGTTTCAACGCGTTCGCGTATCACCACTGCGGGGTTGCCACGGCAAATTTTATTTGCCGGAAGCGATTTAAAAACGCTGCTGCGGGCACCGACTACCGTGCCATCGCCAACAGAAACACCGGGTGCAACAAAGACGTCTGTTGCCAGCCAGCATTTTTCACCGATCACAACAGGCGAAGCGGTAATATCAAAATGCGGGCTCATAAAATCGTGGCTACCGGTGCACAAATAACACTTCTGTGAAACCACCGAATTTGCGCCAATCGTAATCTCACCAAGGGTATATAACACCGCGTCATCCCCAACCCAGGCGTAATCCCCAAGTGTTAATTTCCAGGGATAAGTAATTTTCACCGAAGGTCGAATGACTACGTTTTTTCCTATTTTTGCGCCAAACAGACGCAGTAAAAATGCGCGCCAGCGGTACAGTATTTGCGGCGACCAGGCAAATAACGTTGCCTGTACAGCCCACCACAGTTGAACTTTAATACCGCTCCTGCCCCGAAAACCTTTCGGTACGGAGAATCCATTTAATTCCTGCATTACGTTTCCTTATATCTCAGGCTTTGTTATATAAGGCTTTCGCTTTACCCGTCGTTTTCAGACGTAAGAAATAAGATAATTCCGCCCAGAACCCTGGCACGCGTAATATTTTACGCTGCACGTTTTTTGCATCCTGGCACAGTTCCAGATTATTTGAGGTTGACACGCCGCCCATTGAAAATTCAGATACCAGTCCTTTAATTCGACGGAACGGGTAGCCAGATTTGTAAAGGCTGGCGGCCAGGGCATAATCTGATGACACTTTATAGCGCAAATCGTAAGGCTGTTTTTTCAGGCCGCTCATTGGGAAGAAAATAGCCTGATGGCTGGCCGGGAGGCTGTGGTAGATATACCAGCCTGGTTTCGCACCGCGCAGCACTTTTTTCCCCTCGCCGAAATCAAGCAGCGCATCACCGATAAACATGGCATCTTCTTTCTGGCGCACCAGCTGACGGGCAAACAGCGCCACATCTTCATGGAACACATCGCCGGAATTGAGGAAGATGGCGTAACGCCCCTGCGCCATGTTGATGCCTTTATTCATGGCATCGTAAATGCCTTTATCTTTCTCGCTGATGTAACGTAAGTTAAACTCATCGTTGAGTTTTTCCAGGAACTCCGCCGTGCCGTCGTTCGAGCCGCCATCGACCACGATCCACTCAAACGTGAGGCTCGGATCGCGCGCCAGGTTGCGCAGCGAGCGCCAGGTTTTTACCACCCCTTCGTAGTTACGAAAGGCGACAGTAATGACGCTAAGAAACATAAATCACCTCATTTCGTCATACGCTCGTAATATTCAGCGCCTTGCGCAAAATAAACGGACATACAATTAAGAATGCATATTCCGGGCTAAATATTGACCCGGTAAAAAACAACGACACCGGTGTGAACAGATAAAGTTGCACGCGAAAGTTCTGGTTATCACCAAACGCGTTAATCATCATTTTGAAAACTTTAAACAGATACCACAGTGTCAACAGTACGGCGAACCAGGAAAAATAGATAATTAACAGATACAGACCATTGTCTATGGTTTTACCGACATCCGCACCGTTAAAGATTCCGAATGATGCAACATATTCATAAAGTGAGCCGAATCTTACTACGCCATCTATATGGGTTAAGGAATAACCCACCATCACCAGTGGACCAATGATGCGATAATAGGACGATGACCCTTCCGTTCCCAAATCACCCAGACGCTCAGAAATGTACGGAAACGCAAATATCACGCCCACTAAAAATACCGTCAGAGAGATTATCGCCAGCGGCAGTTTTTTCTTAATCGCCTCTTTGTTCAGGTACTGGAACGCCCACTCCAGCAGGTAAAACAGAATAAACGTCATTACCCCGGAGAACGACCCTGACAGAACGATTCCTGCAAGAATCATAGCATCGGTCTTGGGGGTTTTGATACCGAACTGTTTGATGCTGAGCCAAATTGAGATTAATGCCAGAGCAAAAAACGCCGGTTCAAAATAGAGCGCGGTTGTACGCTTGCCACCAAACTTAATGAAGTTCAGTACATAGCTGTTACTGTATATAAGATATTTCGAAATTATTTCCATCAGGCTACTGCCGCCTGTGAGAATAATTTGCGCCATCTCCATTGCCGCAAGCACAACAATCAGCCCGACGACAATATAAAAGAACCTGAGGATTTTCCTATAATTGTGCGGAGAAATAGTTTTAAAGCGAATACTCCACACCATGCCAATAATGATAACGATATAAACAAACAGCATGGTGGAGGTGACATATTTGCTGGCGTCCAGCGACTGACCAAAGATGTAGTTAAACGCCGTCAGACCAAACCCGATGCCCAGCGCAATCATCAGCTTTTTGAGGTTAAGCTTGTCAACGTAAAGCAACAGCAGAACCGGCAGGAAGGTGACGATAGTGATCGGGAAGCTTTCACCGAGCTGGGCAATCTTAACGTTGACCAGCAGGTAGATCAGCGGCAGCAGCAGATAACTACAGATTCTGATAGAACGAGACATACTCCTCCAGCATCTGTTGTCCACTGTACGCTTTACGGCTGCGGTTGCGGAACGATTCCAGGTCAGTGCCAAAAACAGCCTGCGCGATATCAGCCTTCGACAACTGCACCAGCGGCAGCACCTCGTTTTCACTGAAGGTTTTACCGCCCGATTTCTCCAGCACTTCCCGCGCGGCGTCGCTGTGGGTGGCAATCACCGGCACGCCGATGGAGAGCGCTTCGCACAGGATCAGCGGGTAGTTGTCCACGCGGGAGCTGAACACCAGCGCGTCCATACCGTTCAGCGCGCTCATCAGTTTGCGTTTGTCGGTTTCAAACCCGTGGTTCACCACGTTAGCGCCTTCAAACGGGGAGAATTTGCCAAAGGTATGCAGCTCAATCTTGTCGCCGAGCGCCATCATGTCGCGCACCAGCTGCTGGTTGGTTTTGCCGTCGTAACGCAGGTCATGGGCGACGACCGCAATTTTCGGCTTACCGGCGGTAACGGCTACGGGCGTCAGTTCGGCCAGGATCGTTTCCGTCGCCACATCAATACCGTTGTTGATGATCTGGCAGCGCCCTGCTCCGTACAGGCTATTAAAAGCATCCGCCACGTGCTGGCTTGGAGAGATGAAGGTGCAGCCGAGCGAGAGCATATCGCGGAACAGCTGACGCTTACCCTCAACCAGCTGATGCGCGCGATCGACCTTCACCGGCGGGTAGTTGCTGAGCGTAGGGCATTTCTGGCAGTTATTTTTCCAGCCTTCGCAGCCGTCGGTAAAGGCGCAGCGTCCGGTCACGCTCCAGTGGTCGTGCAGCGTCCAGACGAATCGGGTATCCGGCTTATGCGCCTTCACCTTGCCACAAAACGCCACCACCTCTTCCAGATTCAGCCAGTAGCTGTGCAGCACGTGAAAGTGCAGCACAACCGGGCCGCGAGTGCGGGTGACGGTGCGGTTGAGATTATTCAGGTTGCCGAACAGGTCGCGGTTGAACAGGCGGAACAGCGCGATATTGGCGATGGAGGTCAGACGTGGCGTCTGCTTCAGCACCTGCGGATAGTTATCATGGCTGACGCTTTTCTTGCCACCTTTGCCGTAACCGTAAACGAAGCGCGACTGTAATCCTTTTTGCAGCGCGCGCTGGTGCAGATCCAGCGCTACGCCTGCCGCCCCGCCCTCTGCGAGGCGTACGTTAAATTGCAGAATGTTCATTTTATCACCTTCACGCGGGCTTTCTCGCCCACCACCAGCGCGTTGTCCGGAATGCTGTCCAGCACCACGCTGCCTGCGCCAATCGTCACGTTATTGCCCACGGTAATGTCCCCGATCATCACCACGTTGGCGCCCAGCTCGACGTTATTGCCGATGACCGGGCAGGCCAGGCTGTCCGGCCCGCGGTTGCCGATCGTCACCCCGTGGCGAATGGTGAAATCATCACCCGCGACGACGAACTTGTTGATGACCACCGCATAACCGTGATGAATGGTAAAGCGGCGGCCAATGGTGGCTGCGGCCTGAATTTCATAGCCAAAAAAGCATTCGGTGATGATGCGGTACAGCACCAGCACCGGCGCGGCCCAGATATTGTTCAGCACATTTTTTTTGCGCCACACCGAGCAAAAGTGCGCAATACGGTAGGCCAGAACCATGCAGCACGGGCGCAGGCTCCAGCTGTTAGCGCGACAATCTTCCAGAAACATTATTTCCCCCGAAGCCCGTCAGCCAGACGCTTGCCGTTACGTACCGACAGCAACGTCAGCAACGTGCGCCAGTTCATGCGCTTGTTACGGATCTGATACAGGGTGAAGAGCTGATACTTCCGGCTGGCACGGTCAAACTTGTCCTTGTGCTTGCGGTAAAAATGGAAGTAGCCCGAGAATTTCTTCGGCGACGAGGTGATTTGCATCTCCCCGTGATTGATGTGCAGGATCTGCGTGGCCTCTTCCACCTTCCACGGCTCGCCGTACTCCACCACCATCCGCAGGAAAATGTCGTAATCCTGCGCGGCCTTCAGCTCGGTATCGAACAGGCACTCCTTAAAGCGCCATGCCCAGGTAAACACCTGGTTGCCGATAATGTTGCGCTTGTAGAACAGGCGGCGGGAATACGGTGATTTCGGATACAGCGGCAGGCTGGCCGGCTGCGAATAGACCTCGCCCTGGCAGACATAGTCATTGGCATACAGAAACGCGTGGGTCACCAGCTGCGCTTTGTGCGACAGGAAGATCGACAGACGGTTTGGCGTCCATTCGTCATCGTCGTCGATACCGGTCAGATACTGCCCTTTCGCCTGCATAATCGCCTGGTTGCGCACCGCACACGCCCCGGAGTTGATGGCGTTGTGGGTGTACACCACGCGCGGGTCGTTCAGGTCTTCAACAAACTTTTGCAGTTGTTCGTAAGAGGAGGAACAGTCATCCACGATAATCAGTTCCCAGTTATCGTAATCCTGACGCAGGACCGATTTAATCGCGCGGATCGCCAGCTGCTGACGATTCCATGTCGGCATATAGATAGAAATCAAAGGGCGTTGTGTGGTCATATTTTCCCCTCACCCCGGCCCTCTCCCCATAGGGGAGAGGGTGAAAGGCATCCAGTGGTTATCATTACGTTCGTCCCCCAAATCCAGCACCGAACAGTCCCCTCTCCCCTTTGGGGAGAGGGTTAGGGTGAGGGGTGTGGGGTGCATTTTGTTATTTACTGTCAGACTTGTATTCGTACTCGTAATAGCCGTAATCCTGATACCCGGTCGCGCGGCGGAAGATGGAGTTCAGAATGACCCCCTTCACCTCAATACCGTTCTGCTCAAAGCGGCTCAGGCTGGTTTCCACTTCCTTCAGGGTGTTCACCGCATAGCGTGCGACCATCAGCGTGGTGCCCGCATGACGCCCTACCACGGCAGCGTCGGTGACCGCCAGAATTGGTGGGGTATCGATCAGCACCAGGTCATAGTTTTTGCTCGCCCACTCAATCAGCTGCGTAAAGCGCTCGCTCATCAGCAGTTCAGACGGGTTCGGCGGCACCTGGCCACGCGGGATCAGGTCAAATTTCGGAATCGACGTCGGCTTGGCGCTCTCGCTGATTTCCCCTTTACCGAGCAGGATTTCCGACAGTCCGTTAACGTTGTTGGTCCCCAGCAGCTCGTGGGTGTAGCCCTTACGCATGTCGCAGTCGATCAGCAGCACGCGCTTGTTGGTCTGGCTCACCACCGCCGCCAGGTTGGCGCAGACGAAGGTTTTACCGATTGATGGGCTAACGCCGGTCATCATCAGGACGTTGTTTTTGGCCTGCATCATGGCGAAGTGGAGGCTGGTACGCAGGCTGCGCACCGCTTCAATCGCCAGGTCAGTCGGGTTACCCACGGCCAGCAGCTGGCTCTGTTTGTAACGCTTGACGCCCTTAACGGTTTTGACGCTGTCACGGGACTTCTGCCACTCGGAGAGCGGGATGCTGGCGTACACGCTGATCCCGTTCTCTTCCAGCACCTGCGGACTTTCGATACCGCGGTTGAACAGCGAGCGCAGCAGCACGCCGACAATGGAAAGCATCAGGCCGAGAATAATGCTGCCGAGGATAATCAGCGCCTTCTTCGGCTTCAGCACGCCCGGCTGGGTAATCGCCGGGTCAACGATACGCACGTCGCCGACGGTGCTGGCTTCGGTGATTTTCAGCTCCTGCTGTTTGTTCAGCAGCTGCATGTAAACCTGCTGGCCGGATTCCACATCACGCGTCAGGCGTACAATTTCCTGCTGCGTCTTCGGCATCGCGGTCACGCGGTCATTCAGCTTCGCCTTCTCTTCTTCCAGGGTACGACGTTTCTCCAGCAAAGTGCGGTACGCCGGGTGACGTTTGGTATAGAGCTTGGAAATCTCCGCCTCTTTGAAGGTCAGCTCGTTCAGCTGCGCATCAATATTCACCATGGAGTCGAGAACCGATTTCGCCTCCAGCGGCAGATCGACGGAATCCTTGTCCTGACGGTACGCGTTCAGCTTGTTCTCAGCGTCATCCAGACGGGCGCGCACCTCCGGCAGCTGTTTACTGAGAAACGCCAGGCTTTTTGCGGCTTCCGCTGACTTGCGCTCAACGTTCTGCTCCAGATAGTTGCGGGTGATGCTATTGAGGATGTCGCGAATTTGATCCTTGTCTTCACCGGTGAAGGTCATGCTCAGAACGCCGGTGTCCTTGCCGTTTTCGGTGACGGTCAGGTTGTTTTGCAGGTTGTTGATCATCCCGAGCGTCGAGAATTTGGTGACCGTAAACTCCCCGCCCTCATGCGCCTGAATTGCGCTGACCTTGATGCTGACGCCCTCTTTAGTCAGCATCTGCCCCACCTCGCCGCGCGCGCTGAAGCCCGCGTCGCTGGTCAGCTGATACTGTTTTGGTCCCAGCACGGTCAGGGTAAAGGTTTGGTCCCCTGCCCCTTTTGGGATCACGAAGTCGGTCACTTTTACCGTATCGTTACTGCGCCCCATCAGGCGATCCCAGCCTGCGCCAAACACCGGGAAGGTGTTTTTGGTGACCGCGATATCCAGCCCCAGGTCGTGAACCGTTTTGCCCAGTACCAGGCGCGACTGAATCAGCTGAATTTCGGCTTCCGATGCCGGCGGCTTGTTGGCCAGCGCCGAGCCGATATCCTGAACCAGCGAATTACCGGTATTTTGTTCGATCTGCACCAGCGCGTCGGCGCTGTAAATAGGCGTCGCGAACAGCGTATAAACGATCGCCGCCACGGCAAAGATGGCGGTAATACCCAGCACCCACCATTTCGCTTCAATAACGGTCCCGACCAGGCGACCGATATCGATTTCATCACTGCCCGACGTCGGGGCGGCAGAAGGTCTTGTTTTTTCTGTCATTGTTATCCCTGCTGAGCTTTCAGTGCCTGCGCCCACTGACGGGCAGACTGGTCTAGTAAGGTGTATACCGCCTCAAAGGCCTCGCGGCTCTTGCGATACGGATCGGGAATTTCGCGCTCACCATCCCAGTGACCAAACAGCATCACCTTGCCGCGCATCTCCGGTGCGATATCGCACAGCGCGTGAATGTGGCGTTTTTCCATCGCGAGGATCAGGTCATATTCCCGGCACATCCGGCCAGAGACCTGACGGGCAACGTGCCCGTCGAGTGAGAGGTTATGCTCAAGGGCAACGCTTGCGGCACGTTCGTCGGCACCTTTTCCGACCAGCGCGCCCAGCCCTGCGGAGTCGACCGTTAACGCAGGCTGGTAATTTTTCAACAGCCTTTCAGCCGTGGGGGAACGGCAAATGTTCCCCACGCACACCACCAGAATTTTGTTAAACATCGCGGCTTACCAGTTATGAACGTCGCTCGCCGTATCCGTCATGTAGCGAACGCCACTGATGGTAGGCAGCAACTGGTTGATCAGACGGTTCCAGCGGGCAACCGGCGCGGTGGTGACATAGACCACATCGTACGGCTGGAGACGGAACGACGTTGCCATGACCAGGGACGTCGCGTCGGACATATCCAGCTGGTAGATGTTGGCAATCTTGCCCTTCGCGTTCTCGCCTTTGATAGGACGGATCACGAAGATACCGCTGGCGTTGGAGGCAGTCAGATCGATGCCTTCCGCATTGCCCAGCGCTTCGGTCAGGGTCATACCGCTGAAGTCCATCTTGAGGGTGCTCTGTTTCTTCACTTCACCCATCACGAACACTTTCAGATCGTCATTGCGCGGCACGTACAGAATGTCGCCCGGATTGAGGAGGCGGTTCTGGGTCAGGTCACCGTTTTGCATCAGCGCCTGAAGCGAAATGCGCTGCTCTTTGCCGTTGTGGGTTAGCACCACGTTGCGCCAGTCAGCGCCGTCGGTTAAGCCGCCTGCGGCATTGATCGCATCGAGAACGGTGAGCGGGACGTTAGTGATGGCCTGCTGGCCGGATTTATTGACCTGGCCAGAGATATAGGCTTTCTGGGATCGGAACGCGGCGATATTAACGTCCACCTGCGGGTCAGCAATGTACTGCGCCAGGCGGCCGGTAATATCACTACGGATCTCAGCAAGCGTTTTACCCGCGACGTGCACTTTGCCAATGTAGGGATAGAACATGGTGCCATCGGACTGTACCCAGTTACCGGTGTCGCTTGAGCTACGGTACTGGCCCGCAGGCGTGGTCAGCTCCGGGTGATCCCAGACGGTCACGTTAATGACGTCACCCGGACCCACGCGATACTGGTAAGAGGCAATTTCCTGGTCCAGAGACATATTTGGCTGAGCAACATTTGGACGTGGGCGTAATTGTTCCACCAGACGTGGGGTTAATGGATACACATTCACCATTTTGTCGAGATCAAAATCAGCATCCTGCTGTTTAATCACATCCTTGCCCATTGTCGACATATTGCTGCCGGGAAAGACCGTGCAACCACTCATCAAGGTCACAGACACCAATAATGGCATCAATTTCATTTTGGATTTCATCATTGATTATTTATCACTTTGGCAGAGTAATTATCCTGTGCAATTAAAATAAGCGCGGGTCGTGGTGACAATCAGAATGCAGTTAATCATTTAGCAATATAACTGGCATCAGTCCTAAAAAAAGCTTATTCATCCATTGGCTATTGACAGAATAATTGAGGCTGATTCACACGCTTTCAGGCACGCTACCGCCCTTGGCTTTCAGTTACCAATCCACTGACTAAACAATGCGTTATGGTTGGACACCCTCTTGGATAAGGCCTTTTGCGAAATATATCAAACGCCTCACAGGGGCGATTGATAATGTATAACCTTCACCAAAGACCGAAACAAAAATAGCAACAAGGAGTTTTAACATTTGATGCTGGAAGAATTGTTGCAGCTAACCTAATAGCAGGCAAGGAGACAACCGTCCTAATATTCGTTTTTAAGATTAATATTAAGAGCAAAGTTTTAAGGTTTTCGGATTTTCTTTATATTGACAAAATAGATCGCCGGACCATTTATTGCGATATTTCCTAAATAACGACTTCTGTAATTAAATCTTCGCAATTAACTTATTTACACCGCCGGGCAAATGGGGTTTACCTGAGTGTAGCATTAAGAGAAATCTCACCCCGGCATTGCAATTTCCGTCGGCTTTATCCATGATCGAAGTGTGACATTAGTCATATAACAGAAGGTATTGCATTTACTATGGAATGGATTGCCGATCCATCAATCTGGGCCGGGCTGGTGACGCTGGTCGTCATCGAATTAGTGCTCGGCATTGATAACCTGGTGTTTATCGCCATCCTTGCCGATAAATTACCCCCTTCACAACGCGACCGCGCCCGCGTGACGGGTCTTCTGCTCGCCATGGTGATGCGTCTGCTGTTACTGGCCTCAATCTCGTGGCTGGTGACGCTGACCAAACCCTTATTCAGCGTGCAGGGTCTGAGCTTTAGCGCCCGCGACCTGATCATGCTTTTCGGCGGATTGTTCCTGCTGTTCAAAGCCACGGTTGAGCTTAATGAGCGGCTGGAAGGTAAAGACAGTGAAAACCCCACCCAGCGACGCGGCGCTAAATTCTGGCCGGTGGTCGCACAGATAGTGGTGCTGGATGCCGTCTTTTCTCTCGACTCCGTGATCACGGCCGTCGGGATGGTTGACCATCTGGCGGTGATGATGGCCGCCGTGATCATCGCCATCACCCTGATGGTGCTCGCCAGTAAAGCCCTGACGCGCTTCGTGAACAGTCACCCGACTATCGTCATCCTCTGTCTGAGCTTCCTGCTGATGATTGGCTTTAGCCTGGTAGCGGATGGTTTTGGCTTCCATATCCCGAAAGGGTATCTGTACGCCGCCATTGGTTTCTCGGTGCTGATTGAATTTCTCAACCAACTGGCCATTTTCAACCGTCGCCGTTTTCTCTCCGCGAACCAGACATTACGTCAGCGCACCGCAGATACGGTGATGCGCCTGCTGAGCGGCAAAAAAGAGGATGCCGAGCTGGATGCTGAATCCGCGGCGATGCTTGCCGACCACAGCGACGGGCAGATCTTCAACCCGCAGGAACGCCGGATGATAGAGCGCGTGCTTAACCTCAACCAGCGCACAGTGAGCAGTATCATGACCTCCCGCCATGACATTGAGCATATTGACCTGACGGCGCCGGAAGAGCAGATCCGTGCCCTGCTGGATAAAAACCAGCACACCCGCGTGGTCGTGACCGGCGGTGAAGAGGAAGAAGAGCTGCTGGGCGTGGTACACGTGATTGACCTGCTGCAACAGCAGCTTCACGGCGAGCCGCTAAACCTGCGCGCGCTGGTGCGCCAGCCGCTGGTCTTCCCGGAAGCGCTGCCGCTGCTCTCCGCGCTGGAGCAGTTCCGCAACGCGCGCACCCACTTCGCGTTTGTCGTTGATGAGTTTGGTTCTGTGGAAGGGCTGGTGACGCTCAGCGACGTGATGGAAACCATCGCTGGTAATCTGCCTAATGAGGTGGATGAGATCGATGCGCGCCACGATATTCAGAAAAACGCCGACGGCAGCTGGACCGCCAACGGCCACATGCCGCTCGAAGATCTGGTGCAGTTCGTTCCGCTTCCGCTGGACGAGAAGCGCGAATATCACACCATCGCCGGTTTGCTGATGGAAAATCTGCAACGTATTCCGCAGCCGGGGGAAGAGGTTCAGGTGGGGGATTACATGCTCAAAACCTTGCAGGTAGAGAGCCATCGCGTGCAGAAGGTGCAGCTGATACCGCTGCGCGGTGAAGATGAGATGGATTTTGAGGTGTAGGTAAAAAGCAAAACGGCAACCTCGTTGCCGTTTTTAGTGTTTGCTCCCTCTCCCCGTCGGAGAGGGCCAGGGTGAGGGCATCAGGCCGTACATGCCACCCGGCACAACAGGCATCACAGCTTATCGAGCAGTTTTTTCACGTCCTTACCTGACTGAGTCTCTTTATTGCGGTCCGCCCAGTCATTCAGCCGACGTTTCGCTTCATCCTGAAGGTGCTTACGCAGGATCTGATCGACCTGCAAACTGTAATTCAGCGCCTGCCATTTTCCGTAAACGCGCAGCGGTATCGGCGTCTCTTTCAGGAACTCTACAAGCTGGCCTTCGCCTTCCCAGCCAGCCTTCACGCGGACGTTGAAGCGGGTGTCTGCCGTCTCTTTCACCAGATCCAGCGCGCCGGTTCCGGTCAGCGCCAGCAGTGACGAAGTGCCCTGCATGTCGTCAAGCGAGAGCTGACCGTTGTCGAGGGCAAGCTCACTGGTAAAGCTGTCGAGACGGGTTGCGCTGTCGTAGTTTTCATTCGCTTTCACGCTGCTGCTGCGCTCTACCGCCTGCTGCACCAGCTGCTGGAAGTTCAGCCCTTCCATGCGCGTATCTTTCAGCTCAACGTGCGCCTGCCCCTGCCAGCTACGACGGAAGGCATCCGCATCAATCTTCGTGCCAGAGAAATCCCCTGCCAGCGACAGCTGCCCCGTGAGGGCAATTGGGTAATTAAAGGCTTTCAGGATGGTGCCAATTTCAACGTTTTCCAGACGCGGCTGGAACGCGGCGCTGGCAACGTCTTTGCGTACATCCAGCGTGCCCGGCAGCGAGAGGTTCCCTGCTCCCATTTTTCCGCTGAGCTCGGAGATGACCAGCAGGCCGTTGTGGTTGAACATCTGGCTGCTGACGTCGGTAAAATCAATTCCACGCCAGCGCACGCTGTTCGCTTTCAGCAGAATGTCGGCGGTAAATCCGCGCAGGCCGTTGTAGTCAGGCAGATCGAGATTTGAGGAGATCACCGGACGCGACTGCGTGGCCTGGCTTTGCCCTACCTGCGTGGCTCCCTCATCGGTCGCGTTCACCGGTTGGAGCGGAAGCAGGTTCTCGAGATTCAGCTTGTCGAATTGCAGATCCAGCACCCACTTAGGTTTCTCATCAAGCGTGACGCTCGCCTGCCCCTTCAGGGAACTGTCGTTGGCCTGAAGGTTGAGCGCGTTCAGTTCGAGCTGTTTGCGCTCTTCATGCCACACCGCCTGCATCGTGCCCTGGCCGGCAATCCCCTTCGCGGGTAAATCCGCGCCGGTCAGCTGCCAGTTGAGCTGCTGAACGTCCGCCGTCAGCTGGTGCGGATAGTCAGAAGCGTTCACGTTTGCGTTCATCGACAGGTTGAGATCGCGCTGATTGCGGTTGATCCGCCCGGAGAACTCCATGGTGGCGTGATGATTGGCGTCCTGCTCCATCCTGAGATTGATATTGCGTACGGTGATCTGTTCGTCATCCTCATGCTGGAAAACCAGCACGCTGTCAGCAACTTTCAGATTACCAATATCGAACGACCAGCCGGTATCAGAGGGGACGTCAGGCAAGGTGTTTTCACGCGGTGCGACCGGCGCATCCGCCTGACGAACGGCTTCGGTTTGCGGCGTAAGCTGAATCACCGCCCCTTTCAGCATCACCTGTTCAACCTGGAGCTGATGGGATAAGAGCGGGATGAGCGCAACATCAAGACGCATGTTATCCGCCGTCACCAGCGGCTGCGCGGCGCCCGGCGCGGTGAGCGACATACGTCCGGAGAGAATGCTGAGCTGCGGCCAAACGTGCCAGCGCAGGGGCCCGTCCAGCTTGAGTTCATACCCGCTGCGCGCTTCCACCTGCCGCACCATGTAGGCCCGGAAGTCATTCGGGTTAACCAGCAGCACCAACGCTGAAAGGCCAGCCACCAGCACCACCAGCAAAATCATCAGCGTTGTCAGAACTCTTCTCATGGCTTCCTCAGTGAACTCACAGATCAGTCTTTATCGATACGACTGGCAACCGCACCCTGCTGGTCGCGATATTTTGCGTCCTGACGGCGGTTATAAGGACGGTCTGCCGGGCCGGTCAGCGGTTCGAAGCTCAACGCACCAATCATCATTCCCGGACGAAGCGCCAGCGGCAGTTTACCGGCGTTAAAGAACTCCAGCACGATACGGCCCGACCAGCCCGGATCGATACGGTGCGCGGTGACGTGCACCATCAGGCCCAGACGCGCCAGGGAAGAGCGTCCGTCAAGCCAGCCGACCAGATCCGCAGGCAGCGTGACCGATTCAAAGGTCACCGCCAGCGCCAGTTCGCCAGGATGGAGATAAAACGCCTCTCCTTCGTCGATGACGATTTCGTCGCTCATGACGCGATCCAGCGCCGCGCTGACTTCGTCTTTCGGCCCGCTGAGGTCGATAAACGGTGCCGTGTGGCCGCTGAAGGTGCGGAATTTATTCCCCAGACGCACATCGACGGTCACGCCGTTAATACGCTCAACCGGCGGACGCGGGGTGATAGACAGGCGGCCTTCATCCAGCCAGGCTTCTATATCGCGGTCACAAAGACGCATGGCACTTTCTCCTTTCGTGCATCGCGCCCTGAAGCCTTACGGCGTCAGGGCAAAACCAGGTTATCTCTGAACGGTACACAATTCACACGGCTTATTCAAAAAACTGACTGATTTTCGCTTTTAAGATATCAATGGCAATACGGTTTTTACCGCCACGAGGCACGATAATATCGGCGTATTGTTTCGAAGGCTCAATAAATTGCAGGAACATCGGGCGAACGGTTTTCTGATATTGCGCCATCACCGAGTCCATGGAGCGGCCGCGTTCATTAACGTCGCGTTTGATACGCCGCATCAGGCAGATATCCAGAGGAGTGTCGACGAAAATCGAGAAGTTCATTGATTCGCGCAGACGGGCGTCGGTGAGCAGCAAAATCCCTTCAAGGATAATCACCTTCTTGGGCTCGATACGGATCGTTTCCTGGGTGCGAGTATGTTCCACGTAGCTGTAGACGGGCAGCTCAATTGCCTCGCCGCGCTTTAGCGCTTCCAGATGCTGGAACAGCAGGCTGTGATCCATCGCACTGGGGTGGTCGTAGTTGGTTTTTACGCGCTCTTCCATCGAAAGATGGGATTGATCTTTGTAATAGCTATCTTCGGGAATAACACCGATATGCTCATCACCCACTTGTTCACGCAGTTCGCGATAAAGGGTACTGGCAATAAGACTTTTACCTGAAGCCGATGCGCCGGCGATGCCTATGATGACGCACTGATGAGACTTATCAGTCATAAATTTAGCGACCTGATTAACCTGGATGTAAGGAAGGACGACGCCGGAGCGTCAAACGCGGCAATTATAGGGATTTCGGGGGCGTGATACCAGTCGAATGCGCAGGTTATGCGAGGCGGGCTGAAAAGCGACGTTTCACGCCTTTAGCGAAATTTTTACGCGCGGATTTTCACCATTTCATCACCATTCTTCGCAGAGTAACTATTTTATAAGTCTATGAAGTCAAAATCTGAGCACTCGGCATATGAATTGTAAAATGTTTGTACTAGCATAAACCAAATTATTAATTTCACGCGTCCGGACCTGGCTCCTGACAACATGGCGTCCCTGGATAGAGCGGTAATGAATAAACAATACCAGCGGGTTTTGGATACTACCCCACATCCTTTACTGCGGCTTGTCTGTCTGGGTCTGGTCACGTTCATCTTCACCTTATTTTCCCTCGAACTGACTCGCTTCGGTACGCTGCTGGCGCCATTGTGGTTCCCGACTTCAATAATGATGGTAGCGTTTTACCGCCACGCGGGAAAAATGTGGCCCGGCATTGCCCTCGCCTGCTCTTTTGGCAATATCTTTGCCTCGTGGATGCTCTTCTCATGGGAATCGCTCAACATCACCTACACGGCGATTAATATCATTGAGGCCACGGTTGGCGCGCTGTTACTGCGTAAACTGCTCCCCTGGTATAATCCGCTGCAAAACCTCAACGACTGGGTCCGGCTTGCCCTCGGCAGTGCCCTTGTGCCGCCGCTGGTGGGGGGCGTTCTGGTTCATTTTCTGGTGCCGAGCGCGGAGCCGCTGCGTAATTTCCTTGTCTGGGTACTTTCAGAGGCCATTGGCGCGCTGGCGCTGGTGCCTTTAGGTCTGCTGTTTAAACCGCATTACCTGCTGCGCCACCGCAATCCGAAACTGCTGCTGGAAACGCTGGTGACCCTGGTCGTTACGCTGGTTCTTTGCTGGACGGCAATCACCTGGCTGCCGTGGCCATTCACCTGCATCATCGTTCTGCTGATGTGGAGCGCGGTTCGTCTGCCGCGTATGGAAGCGTTCCTGATATTTTTATTCACCATCATGATGGTGTCCCTGATGATGGCGCGAAATCCGCTCTCCATGACGCCCTCCTCCATGATCGTCACCTTCAACGCGCCGTGGCTCCCCTTCCTGATGATGCTGCTCCCCGCCAATATTATGACGATGGTGATGTATGCCTTCCGGGCCGAGCGTAAACATATTACGGAAAGCGAAGAACGTTTTCGTAATGCGATGGAATATTCCGCGATTGGTATGGCGCTGGTGGGCATTGAGGGCCAGTGGCTCCAGGCCAACAAGGCGCTGTGCAATTTCCTCGGTTACAGCCAGTCTGAACTCCAGTCGCTCACGTTTCAGCAGTTAACCTGGCCAGAAGATTTAAATACCGACCTGGAGCAGTTGGGACAGCTGATTAACGGGGAGATCAATAGCTACAGCCTCGAAAAACGCTACTACACTCGCAGCGGAGAGGTGGTGTGGGCGCTGCTGGCCGTCTCCGTTGTGCGCCATGCCGACGGCACCCCGCTCTACTTTATTGCCCAGATTGAAGATATCAACGACCTGAAACAGACCGAGTGGGTCAATAAGCGTCTGATGGAGCGTATCACCCTCGCGAACGAAGCCGGTGGCATCGGGATATGGGAGTGGGATCTCGAGCCGGACGTGATCAGCTGGGATAAGCGGATGTTTGAGCTGTACGAGATCCCCCCGCACATTAAACCCACCTGGCAGCTCTGGCATGCGGCCATGGTGCCTGAAGATCGCCCCCACGCCGAACAGGTGCTGCGAGAATCCCTTCAGGCCAGGGTGCCTTTCAAGCTGGAATTTCGCATTCGCGTCAAGGATGGCATCCGCCACATTCGTTCGCTGGCGAACCGGGTACTGAACAAACAGGGCGAAGTGGAGCGGCTGTTAGGGATCAACATGGATATGACCGAGGTGAAGCAGCTGAACGAGGCGCTGTTCCAGGAAAAAGAGCGCCTGCATATCACCCTCGACTCCATCGGCGAAGCGGTGCTGTGCACCGATATCGACATGAACATCACCTTTATGAACCCGGTCGCCGAGAAGATGAGCGGCTGGTCGCAAAGCGAAGCGCTGGGTCAGCCCGTTCTGAAGGTGCTGCACATTACCTTTGGCGAGAACGGTCCGTTAATGGAAAACATCCACAGCGGCGATATGTCCCGTACCGATATCGAACAGGACGTGGTGCTTAACTGCCGCAATGGCGGCAGTTTCGACATTCATTACAGCATTACCCCCCTCAGCACTCTGGAAGGTAACACCATCGGCTCGGTGCTGGTGATTCAGGACGTGACCGAGTCGCGCAAAATGCTGCGCCAGCTGAGTTACAGCGCCTCACATGACGCCCTAACCCACCTGGCGAACCGAGTCAGCTTTGAAAACCATCTGAAGCGTCTGTTGCAGACAATACAGGAGACCCATCAGCATCACGCGCTGGTCTTTATCGATCTTGACCGTTTTAAGGCGGTGAACGATACGGCAGGCCACGCGGCGGGCGACGCGCTCCTGCGCGAACTCTCTTCGCTGATGCTGACCATGCTGCGCTCCAGCGACGTGCTGGCGCGTCTGGGCGGCGACGAGTTTGGCCTGCTGCTGCCGGACTGCAACGTCGAAAGCGCACGCTACATTGCGGGCCGGTTGATCGACGCCATCAACAACTATCATTTTTCCTGGGAAGGACGCCTGCACCGCATTGGTGCTAGTGCGGGGATTACGCTGATTGACGACACCAATTATCAGGCTGCGGAAGTGATGTCTCAGGCCGATATCGCCTGCTACGCCTCGAAAAACAGCGGGCGCGGTGTAGTCACCGTCTACGAACCCCAGCAGGAGCGGATCCACAGCACGCGCAGCATGATGTCGCTGGATGAGCAGTGGCACATGATTAAAGATAACCATCTGCTGATGATCGCCCGCAGCGTCGCCTCGCCGCGCATTCCCGAGAGCAGTAGCTTCTGGCTGATTTCCTTGCGGCTGTGGACCAGCCAGGGGGAAGTGCTGGAAGAGCATGCCTTCCGCGCCGGGCTGGCGGAGCCGGAGCTGCTGCACGCCCTGGACCGACGTATCTTCAGCGAATTCTTCCGTACCTATGCCGCACAGGTGGCGGCCAAAGGAATGGGCGTCGCGCTGCCGCTCTCAGAAGCGGGTTTAGCCAGCGTCACGCTGGTGGATGAGCTGCTCGACCTCATTACCAAAGGTCCGCTGCCGGCGCGGCTGCTGCATCTGGCGATCGCCGCTGATGTGCTGAGCAATACGGATGAAAACGTGCAGCAGGGTCTGCAAAAGCTTCGTCAGGCTGGCTGTCGCGTGGTGCTGACGCGGGTTGGACGCGATATGAACGTCTTCAGCCAGCTCAGCGCCAACACCGCTGATTATCTGCTGCTGGATGCAGACGTGGTGACCAACGTCCACGGCAATCTGATGGACGAGATGATGGTGACCATCATTCAGGGCCATGCCCAGCGTCTGGGCATAAAAACCATTGCCGGGCCATGCCATCAGTCGATCATGATGAATACGCTGTCGGGCATCGGCGTTGACTTTATCTACGGCGACACCATTGGGGAAGCGCAGCCGCTCGATCTACTGCTGAATACCAGCTATTTCGCCATCAACTGATGGCGACCAGCCGTCGGTGTACCAAATATGTAACAGCGCATACGAGCGCCACGGCTGCCAGCGCTCGGCGTAGCGACGGATCTGCGCGGGCGTCATACCGGCAAAGCGCTGTTTGATCAGATAATCATCCGGCAGGAAAACATCCTTCGCCTGCCAGCCGCGCAGGGCCAGATAATTCGCGGTCCAGCGCCCGATGCCGGGGCGCTGCTGTAGCGCCTTCATCCCGTCCTCAACGTTCGCGGGCGGGAACAGCGGGAATTCACCGTCCACCACCGACTGCGCCAGATGAATCAACGACTCCGCACGCTTGAGCGGCATCCCGAGTGCTTTCAACGCCAGCGGATCCACCGCGGCCAGTACCTCTGGCGGAGGAAAGCAGAGGTAGCCCGGCGCGTCCTGGATGGGTTCACCGCACAGCGCCACCACCCGTGACGCCAGTTTAGCCGCCATCGCCACGCTTACCAGTTGTCCAAGAATGGCGCGCACGCCCTGCTCGTAAGCATCCATTGCGCCGGGCAAACGTAACCCCGGCCGCGCCGCGCCGAGATCGCCGAGGGTCTGTGCAATGTGCTGCGGGTCGCAATCGAGGTCAAAAAGGCGGGCGATGCGGTCCAGGCAGATATCCGCCACCGGGATCAGGCCAGGGCTAAGCGACACCGCAAGCGTATGGGTTGCGCTGTCTGGCGTAACCCGGAAAACGCCCTGGTGCCCGGCATAGCCAAAACTGCGCTCGTAGTAATCCTTCGTAAC
The DNA here is from genome assembly GCF_004136695.1 of Enterobacter cloacae complex sp. 677-3DZ2D5B. NCBI lineage: Bacteria > Pseudomonadati > Pseudomonadota > Gammaproteobacteria > Enterobacterales > Enterobacteriaceae > Enterobacter > Enterobacter cloacae complex sp. 677-3DZ2D5B. The sequence goes on from NZ_QFLS01000005.1 coordinate 65,945, forward strand.
GGTCTCAACCCCCGTGACCGCACGCGCGGCAAGAAAGCCAAACATCCACGACCAGTCGTAAGGCGGTTGCCAGTTCAGGGTGTACATTGTCTCTCCTTTTGTATTTACCTCAGCATAAACCGAAAGATCGCGTTGCGCCTTGCTTTCATATTCCTGTTGTCGCCTGGCAGACATTTCGCTAAAGTCTCGCCCCTTCTCACCGGCATGGGGATTTATTGTGTTTATTGGATTCGACTACGGCACCGCAAACTGCTCGGTTGCGATAATGCAAAACGGACAACCGCAGCTCCTGAAAATGGAAAACGGCAGTACGCTGTTGCCGTCAATGCTCTGTGCGCCGACGCGTGAAGCGGTGAGCGAGTGGCTGTTCCGCCATCATCAGGTTCCTGCTACCGCAGCGGAAACCCAGGCGCTGCTGCGCCGTGCGGTCAGCTTTAACCGCGAGGAAAATATCGACGTTACCCCTTCCAGCGTGCAGTTCGGCCTCTCTTCCCTCGGGCAGTACATTGAAGATCCGGAAGAGGTCTACTTCGTTAAATCGCCGAAATCCTTCCTCGGCGCCAGCGGCCTGAAGCCACAGCAAGTGGCGATGTTTGAAGATCTGGTCTGCGCGATGATGCTGCACATCCGCAATCAGGCGCAGTCCCAGGTGCCGGATGCCATCACCCAGGCGGTAATTGGCCGTCCGATCAACTTCCAGGGGCTGGGCGGCGACGAAGCCAACCAGCAGGCGCAGGGGATCCTTGAGCGTGCAGCGCACCGGGCTGGCTTCCGTGACGTGGTATTCCAGTATGAGCCGGTTGCAGCGGGACTGGATTTTGAAGCCACGCTGACGGAAGAACAACGGGTGCTGGTAGTGGACATCGGCGGCGGAACGACGGACTGCTCATTACTGCTGATGGGTCCGAAGTGGCATCACCGTCGCGATCGTGAAAATAGTCTGCTGGGGCACAGCGGCTGCCGAGTGGGCGGTAACGATCTGGATATTGCCCTGGCATTCAAGAGCCTGATGCCGCTGCTCGGCATGGGCGGTCAAACCGAGAAAGGCATCGCCCTGCCGATCCTGCCGTGGTGGAACGCGATTGCCATCAACGACGTCCCTGCCCAGAGTGATTTTTACAGCACCGCGAATGGCCGTTTCCTCAACGATCTGGTGCGTGATGCACAGGATGCAGAGAAGGTCGCGCTGCTGTATAAGGTGTGGCGTCAGCGCCTGAGCTACCGCGTGGTGCGCACCGCCGAAGAGAGCAAAATCGCCCTTTCCGATCGTCCTGAGCATGCGGTTTCGCTGCCGTTTATCAGTGACGATCTGGCTACGGCTATCACCCAGGAAGGGCTGGAAATGGCGCTGACTCAGCCGCTTCAGCGTATTCTGGAGCAGGTGCAGCTGGCGCTTGAGAATGGCAAAGTGAAGCCGGACGTGATTTACCTGACCGGCGGTAGCGCCCGTTCGCCGCTGATCAAGAAAGCGCTGGCGCAACAGCTGCCGGGGATCCCGATTGCCGGCGGCGATGACTTTGGCTCCGTTACAGCAGGGCTGGCGCGCTGGGCGCAGGTGGTGTTTAGCTAATGGAGTTGTGCCGGGTGGCGGCTTCGCCTTACCCGGCCAACAAGATCCTCCAACCGTTGGCCGGGTAAGCGCAGCGCCACCCGGCGAAGGCGAAACCGCGGCACCACACTCAGACCATTCCTGACAGTCTTCCATATTTCCTCCATTTTTCCACTGTGTTACCTGACTAAACTAGTATCATTCCCCGAAAGAGTTTCAGGATGAGAACGTATAACGATGAAAGGCAGTAACAAATCCCGCTGGGCAATCGCCGCTGGTCTGATTGTGGTGGTCCTGGCCGCCGCCTGGTACTGGCACAGCCAGTCCGCGAACTCCACGGCACCTGCTGGCGCCAGTAGCCCCTCACAACGCCCAACGGGCGGCGGGCGCCACGGTATGCGCGGCGGTGCGCTGGCACCGGTGCAGGCGGCAACGGCGGTGAATGAAGCGGTGCCTCGTTATCTCTCCGGGCTGGGAACCATCACTGCCGCCAACACCGTGACGGTACGTAGCCGCGTAGACGGTCAGCTGATGGCCATCCACTTCCAGGAAGGTCAACAGGTGATAGCGGGCGATCTGCTGGCGGAAATCGATCCAAGCCAGTTTAAGGTGGCCCTGGCGCAGGCGCAGGGGCAACTCGCGAAAGACAAAGCCACCCTCGCCAATGCCCGCCGCGATTTAGCCCGCTATCAGCAGTTGGTAAAAACCAACCTCGTGTCGCGCCAGGAGCTGGATACCCAGCAATCTCTGGTCAGTGAATCTCAGGGCACCATCAAGGCCGACGAAGCCGCGGTCGCCAGCGCCCAGCTCCAGCTCGACTGGAGCCGGATCACCGCGCCGATTGACGGCCGCGTGGGCCTGAAACAGGTTGATATCGGGAACCAAATCTCCAGCGGCGATACCACGGGCATCGTGGTGATCACCCAGACGCACCCTATCGATCTCGTCTTTACCCTGCCGGAAAGCGACATTGCGACGGTGATACAGGCGCAGAAGGCCGGAAAATCGCTGGTGGTTGAAGCCTGGGATCGCACCAACAAGCAGAAGCTGAGCGAAGGTTCGCTGTTGAGCCTGGATAACCAGATCGACACCACCACCGGCACCATCAAGCTAAAAGCACGCTTCAACAATCAGGACGATGCCCTGTTCCCGAATCAGTTCGTCAATGCGCGAATGCTGGTCGCGACCGAAGAAAACGCCGTGGTGATCCCGACGGCGGCCCTGCAAATGGGCAGTGAAGGCAACTTTGTCTGGGTGCTGAACAGCGAAAACAAGGTCAGCAAACACCTGGTGAAAACCGGGATCCAGGACAGTCAGACGGTGGTGATCAGCGCCGGGCTGTCCGCAGGCGACCGCGTCGTAACCGACGGTATTGACCGGCTGACCGAAGGGGCGCAGGTCGAGGTGGTGGAAGCGCAGAATACAGGAGCAAAAGCCTGATGCAGGTGATGCCGCCGAGCTCTACAGGTGGGCCATCACGCCTGTTTATTTTACGACCGGTTGCGACGACCCTGTTGATGGTGGCGATCCTGCTGGCCGGGATCATTGGCTACCGTTTTCTGCCCGTGTCGGCGCTGCCGGAAGTGGACTACCCGACTATTCAGGTTGTCACCCTCTATCCGGGCGCCAGTCCAGATGTGGTGACGTCCGCCATCACCGCCCCGCTGGAGCGTCAGTTTGGCCAGATGTCTGGCCTGAAGCAGATGTCCTCCCAGAGCTCGGGCGGTGCCTCGGTCGTCACGCTTCAGTTCCAGCTCGCACTGTCGCTGGACGTCGCGGAACAGGAGGTGCAGGCCGCCATTAACGCCGCCACCAACCTGCTGCCGTCTGACCTGCCGAACCCGCCGGTTTACAGCAAGGTGAACCCGGCAGACCCGCCGATCATGACGCTTGCCGTCACCTCCTCCGCCATGCCGATGACGCAGGTGGAAGACATGGTCGAAACCCGCGTGGCGCAGAAGATTTCGCAGGTGACAGGCGTCGGGCTGGTGACGCTCGCAGGGGGACAACGCCCCGCGGTGCGCGTTAAGCTCAATGCCCAGGCCATTGCCGCGCTGGGGTTAACCAGCGAAACCATTCGCACCGCCATCAGCAGCGCCAACGTTAACTCAGCGAAGGGCTCGCTGGACGGCCCGACCCGCGCGGTCACGCTCTCCGCCAACGACCAGATGCAGTCCGCCGATGAATACCGTCAGCTGATCATTGCCTACCAGAACGGCGCACCGATCCGCCTGGGCGACGTGGCAACCGTCGAACAAGGCGCGGAAAACAGCTGGCTCGGGGCGTGGGCTAATAAGCAGCAGGCGATTGTCATGAACGTTCAGCGCCAGCCGGGCGCGAACATTATTGATACCGCCGACAGCATTCGCACCATGCTGCCGCAGCTGGTGGAAAGCCTGCCAAAATCGGTCAGCGTGAAAGTGCTCTCTGACCGCACCACGAATATTCGCGCGTCAGTGACTGACACCCAGTTCGAGCTGATGCTGGCGATTGCGCTGGTGGTGATGATCATCTACCTGTTCCTGCGCAACGTTCCGGCAACCATTATTCCCGCCGTTGCCGTGCCGCTCTCGCTGGTCGGGACGTTCGCGGTAATGGTATTTCTCGACTTCTCGATTAACAACCTGACGCTGATGGCGCTCACCATCGCCACCGGGTTTGTGGTGGACGACGCCATCGTGGTAATCGAAAACATCTCGCGCTATATCGAGAAAGGTGAAAAGCCGTTAGCCGCCGCGCTGAAGGGCGCGGGGGAGATCGGCTTTACCATTATTTCGCTCACCTTCTCGCTGATTGCGGTGCTGATCCCGCTGCTGTTTATGGGCGATATCGTCGGGCGGCTGTTCCGCGAGTTTGCCGTGACGCTGGCGGTCGCCATTCTGATCTCTGCCGTGGTGTCGCTGACGCTGACGCCGATGATGTGCGCCCGCATGCTGAGCCACGAATCTTTGCGCAAGCAAAACCGCTTCTCCCTCGCCTCCGAGCGGATGTTCGAGCGCATTATTGCCGCCTACGGCCGCGTGCTGGCGAAAGTCCTGAACCATCCCTGGGCGACGCTCGGCGTGGCCCTCGGCACGCTGGCGCTCAGCGTCATGCTGTGGATTTTCATTCCGAAAGGCTTCTTCCCGATTCAGGACAACGGCATTATTCAGGGCACGCTTCAGGCGCCACAGACGGTCTCCTTCGCCAACATGGCGCAGCGCCAGCAGCAGGTGTCTGAGATCATCATGAAAGATCCGGCGGTGGAAAGCCTGACTGCCTACGTGGGCGTGGACGGCACCAACCCGTCGCTTAACAGCGCGCGCCTGCAAATTAACCTTAAACCGCTCGATGACCGTGACGATCGCGTCAACGCGGTTATTGAGCGTCTGCAAAGCGCTGTGGCGCGCGTACCGGGCATTGAGCTGTATCTGCAACCGATCCAGGATTTAACCATTGATACGCAGGTGAGCCGCACGCAGTACCAGTTTACGCTCCAGGCCACCTCGCTTGATGCACTCAGCACCTGGGTGCCGCAGCTGGTGGACAAGCTGAAAGCACTGCCGCAGATTTCTGACGTAAGCAGCGACTGGCAGGATAAAGGGCTGGCGGCGTACGTAAACGTCAACCGCGACACCGCCAGCCGTCTGGGCATTACCATGTCCGACGTGGATAACGCGCTGTATAACGCCTTTGGCCAGCGCCTTATCTCCACCATTTACACCCAGGCGAACCAGTATCGCGTGGTGCTGGAACATAACACCGAGAACACGCCCGGGCTTGCCGCGCTGGACTCGATACGCCTGACCAGCAAAGACGGCGGGATTGTGCCGCTCAGCGCCATTGCCAGCGTGGAAGAGCGTCACACCCCGCTGTCGATTAACCATCTCGATCAGTTCCCATCCACCACCATTTCGTTCAACGTGCCGGACGGTTATTCCCTGGGCGAAGCGGTGGAGGCCATTCTGGGTGCGGAGAAAGAACTCAGCTTCCCGTCCGATATTCAGACCCAGTTCCAGGGCAGTACTCTGGCGTTCCAGGCCGCGCTGGGCAGCACCGTCTGGCTGATTGTCGCGGCGGTGGTGGCGATGTATATCGTGCTTGGCGTGCTGTATGAAAGCTTTATCCACCCGATCACCATTCTCTCCACCCTGCCGACGGCGGGCGTGGGGGCACTGCTGGCGCTGATGCTGGCGGGGAGCGAACTGGACGTGATTGCGATCATTGGCATCATTCTGCTTATCGGCATCGTGAAGAAAAACGCCATCATGATGATCGACTTTGCGCTGGCCGCCGAGCGCGAGCAGGGTATGGCGCCGCGCGAGGCCATTTACCAGGCCTGTCTGCTGCGTTTTCGCCCGATCCTGATGACCACCCTCGCCGCCCTGCTGGGCGCGCTGCCGCTGATGCTGAGCACCGGCGTGGGGGCCGAACTGCGCCGTCCGCTGGGCATCGGGATGGTCGGCGGCCTGCTCGTAAGCCAGGTGCTGACGCTGTTTACCACGCCGGTTATCTACCTGCTGTTTGACCGTCTGGCCCTGTGGACGAAAAGCCGCTTCCCGAAACGTGAAGAGGAGGCGTAAGTGAAGTTTTTCGCCCTCTTCATTTACCGTCCGGTGGCGACGATTTTACTCTCCGTCGCTATCACCCTGTGCGGCGTGCTGGGCTTCCGGCTGCTGCCGGTGGCCCCGCTGCCGCAGGTCGATTTCCCGGTGATCATGGTCAGCGCCTCGCTGCCGGGTGCCTCGCCGGAAACCATGGCCTCATCGGTGGCGACGCCGCTTGAGCGCTCGCTTGGTCGAATTGCCGGGGTTAACGAGATGACCTCCAGCAGTTCGCTGGGCAGCACGCGCATCATTCTGGAATTCAATTTCGACCGGGACATCAACGGCGCGGCGCGTGACGTGCAGGCCGCGATTAACGCCGCCCAAAGCCTGCTGCCGAGCGGCATGCCGAGCCGTCCAACCTATCGCAAGGCCAACCCCTCCGACGCGCCGATCATGATCCTGACGCTTACGTCAGAGACCTACTCCCAGGGCGAGCTGTACGATTTTGCCTCCACCCAGCTGGCGCAAACCATCGCCCAGATTGACGGCGTGGGCGACGTGGACGTCGGCGGCAGCTCCCTGCCCGCCGTGCGCGTGGGGCTGAATCCGCAGGCGCTGTTTAACCAGGGCGTGTCGCTGGACGACGTGCGTTCCGCCATCAGCAACGCCAACGTGCGTAAGCCGCAGGGCGCGATTGAGGACAACAGCCACCGCTGGCAGATCCAGACTAACGACGAGCTGAAAACCGCCGCCGAGTATCAGCCGTTGATTATTCACTACAACAACGGCGCGGCGGTGCGCCTGAGCGACGTCGCCAGCGTCACCGATTCGGTGCAGGACGTGCGTAACGCCGGGATGACCAACGCCAAACCGGCGATTTTGCTGATGATCCGCAAGCTGCCGGAAGCCAACATCATTCAGACGGTGAACAGCATCCGCGCGCGCCTGCCGGAGCTTCAGGAAACGATTCCGGCGGCCATCGATCTCCAGATTGCGCAGGACCGCTCCCCCACCATCCGCGCCTCGCTTGAGGAGGTAGAGCAAACGCTGATCATCTCCGTCGCGCTGGTGATCCTGGTGGTGTTCCTGTTCCTGCGCTCGGGGCGCGCGACGCTGATCCCGGCGGTGGCGGTGCCGGTATCGCTGATAGGCACCTTTGCCGCCATGTACCTGTGCGGCTTTAGCCTTAACAACCTGTCGCTGATGGCGCTGACGATTGCCACCGGGTTTGTGGTGGATGACGCCATCGTGGTGCTGGAGAATATCTCGCGCCATCTGGAAGCGGGCATGAAGCCGCTCCAGGCGGCGCTTCAGGGGACGCGCGAAGTGGGCTTCACGGTCCTGTCCATGAGCCTGTCGCTGGTGGCGGTATTCCTGCCGCTGCTGCTGATGGGCGGCCTGCCGGGGCGACTGCTGCGCGAATTTGCCGTCACGCTCTCCGTCGCCATTGGTATCTCACTGGTGATTTCGCTGACGCTGACGCCGATGATGTGCGGCTGGATGCTAAAGCGCAGCCAACCGCACTCGCAGCCGCGCAGGAAAGGCTTTGGCCGCGTCCTGATGGCGATGCAGTCCGGCTACGGCAAATCGCTGAAATGGGTGCTGAACCACACGCGTATTGTCGGGCTGGTGCTGATCGGCACCATCGTCCTCAACGTCTGGATGTATATCACCATCCCGAAAACCTTTTTCCCGGAGCAGGATACCGGGGTGCTGATGGGCGGTATTCAGGCGGACCAGAGCATTTCGTTCCAGGCGATGCGCGGCAAACTGCAAGACTTTATGAAAATCATCCGGGAAGATCCGGCCGTGGATAACGTCACCGGCTTTACCGGCGGCTCGCGCGTTAACAGCGGGATGATGTTTATTACCCTTAAGCCGCGCGGTGAACGTCACGAAACGGCGCAGCAGATCATTGACCGCCTGCGGCTGAAGCTTGCCAAAGAGCCGGGGGCAAATCTGTTTTTGATGGCCGTTCAGGATATCCGCGTCGGCGGACGACAGGCTAACGCCAGCTATCAGTACACCCTGCTCTCGGATGACTTAGCCGCCCTGCGCGAGTGGGAGCCGAAGATCCGTAAAGCGCTGGCCGCGCTGCCGCAGCTGGCGGACGTGAACTCTGACAGCCAAAACAACGGTGCGGAGATGGCGCTCACCTACGATCGTGAAACCATGGCCCGCCTGGGCATTAACGTGGAGGCGGCCAACAGCCTGCTGAACAACGCCTTCGGGCAGCGTGAAGTCTCTACCATCTATCAGCCGATGAACCAGTACAAGGTGGTGATGGAGGTGGATCCGCGCTACACCCAGGACATCAGCGCGCTGGACAAGATGTTTGTGATCAATGATGACGGTAAGGCGATTCCGCTGTCGTACTTCGCCAGCTGGCAGCCGTCGAACGCCCCGCTGTCGGTGAACCACCAGGGGCTTTCCGCCGCCTCGACCGTCTCGTTTAACCTGCCAACCGGCTCGTCGCTGTCTGAGGCCAGCGATGCCATTAATCGCGCCATGACCCAGCTCGGGGTGCCCTCCTCGGTGCGCGGCAGCTTTGCCGGTACGGCGCAGGTGTTCCAGGACACCATGAACTCGCAGGTTATTTTGATTCTGGCGGCCATTGCCACGGTTTATATCGTGCTGGGCGTGCTGTACGAAAGCTACGTGCACCCGTTGACCATTCTCTCCACGCTTCCCTCTGCGGGCGTGGGGGCGCTGCTGGCGCTGGAGCTGTTCGGTGCCCCATTCAGTCTTATCGCGCTTATCGGGATCATGCTATTGATTGGCATCGTGAAGAAAAACGCGATAATGATGGTCGACTTTGCCCTGGACGCCCAGCGCAACGGCAACCTGACGCCGGACGAGGCGATATTCCAGGCCTGTCTGCTGCGTTTTCGCCCGATCATGATGACCACGCTGGCCGCGCTGTTCGGCGCGCTGCCGCTGGTCATATCCGGCGGTGACGGCTCTGAACTACGCCAGCCGCTGGGGATCACGATCGTTGGCGGCCTGGTGATGAGCCAGCTGCTGACGCTCTACACGACGCCGGTAGTCTATCTGTTCTTTGACCGCCTGCGGCTGCGTTTTTCGCGTAAAAAGAGAACCACGGTGACCGAGTAAATGACCGACCTACCCAGTAACGTTCGCTGGCAATTGTGGATCGTCGCGTTCGGCTTCTTTATGCAGTCGCTGGACACGACTATCGTGAACACCGCCCTCCCCTCGATGGCGAAAAGCCTGGGGGAGAGCCCGCTGCACATGCATATGGTGATTGTCGCCTATGTGCTGACGGTCGCCGTGATGCTGCCTGCCAGCGGCTGGCTGGCGGATAAAGTCGGCGTGCGAAACATCTTCTTCACCGCCATTGTGCTGTTTACCACCGGGTCGCTGTTTTGCGCCCAGGCCAATACCCTCGACCAGCTGGTGATGGCGCGCGTGCTACAGGGCGTCGGCGGCGCGATGATGGTACCCGTCGGGCGGTTAACGGTGATGAAAATTGTTCCGCGCGCGCAGTATATGGCGGCGATGACCTTCGTCACCCTGCCCGGTCAGGTCGGCCCGTTGCTTGGCCCGGCGCTGGGCGGGATTCTGGTGGAGTATGCCTCCTGGCACTGGATCTTCCTGATCAACCTGCCGGTCGGTATTATCGGCGCGATTGCCACCCTGACGCTGATGCCGAACTATAAAATGCAGACCCGGCGCTTTGATTTCTTTGGCTTCATCCTGCTGGCAGCTGGCATGGCGACGCTTACCCTCGCGCTCGACGGGCAAAAAGGGCTGGGGATCTCCTCCCTGTCGCTCGCCCTGCTGGTAGCGCTGGGTGTCACCGCCATTCTCTGGTATCTGTGGCATGCCAGAGGTAACGCTAACGCGCTGTTCAGCCTAAATCTGTTCAAGAATCCCACCTACCGTCTTGGTCTGTTCGGCAGCTTTGCCGGACGCATCGGCAGCGGCATGTTGCCGTTTATGACGCCGGTATTTTTACAGATTGGGATGGGCTTCTCGCCGTTCCATGCCGGGCTGATGATGATCCCGATGGTACTTGGCAGCATGGGGATGAAGCGTATTGTGGTGCAGGTGGTGAACCGCTTTGGCTATCGCCGCGTGCTGGTGGCCGCCACGATCGGGCTGGCGTTGGTCTGCCTGCTGTTTATGGCCGTGGCGCTGCTGGGCTGGTACTACATCCTGCCGCTGGTGCTGTTCTGCCAGGGGATCATCAACTCCATGCGCTTCTCGTCGATGAACACCCTGACGCTGAAAGATCTGCCGGACGAGCTGGCAAGCAGTGGTAACAGTCTGCTGTCGATGATCATGCAGCTCTCCATGAGCGTGGGGGTCACGGTTGCCGGATTGCTGCTCGGCATGTACGGTCAGCACCATCTCAGCGCCGACACCCCCGTCGCGCATCAGGTCTTTTTATACACTTACCTCAGCATGGCGGTAATTATCGCTCTGCCCGCTTTTATCTTTGCCAGAGTGCCGAATGACACGACCAAAAACGTCGTGATCCGACGCGGCAAAAGGAGTGCACCATGAAATTCTGGCGTCCGGGGATCACCGGTAAGCTTTTTGTGGCGATTTTCGCCACCTGTATCGTCCTGCTGATTACTATGCACTGGGCGGTGCGGGTCAGCTTTGAGCGCGGCTTTATTGACTACATCAAGCACGGTAACGAACAGCGTTTACAGGGCTTAAGCGACGCGCTGGGGGAACAGTATAGCCTGCACGGTAACTGGCGTTTTCTGCGCAACAACGATCGCTTTATATTTCAAATTCTGCGCTCGCTGGAGCACGATAATGACGACGACCGTCCGGGACCGGGCATGCCGCCGCACGGCTGGCGCACCCAGTTCTGGGTGATTGATCAGGAGATGCGCGTGCTCGTTGGCCCACGCTCTCCGGTACCGCCGGACGGCACAAAGCGCGCCATTACCTCGAACGGCGCCACGGTGGGCTGGGTTATCGCCTCCCCGGTCGAGCGGCTGACGCGCAACACCGACATCAACTTTGACCGCCAGCAGCGTCAGACCAGCTGGTTGATTGTCGCGCTTTCTACCCTGCTTGCGGCGCTCGCCACCTTCCCGCTGGCGCGCGGCCTGCTGGCGCCGGTTAAGCGCCTGGTGGAAGGCACGCACAAGCTGGCGGCGGGTGATTTCTCGACCCGCGTGGACACCCGCAGCCAGGATGAACTGGGCAAGCTGGCGCAGGACTTCAACCAGCTCGCCAGCACGCTGGAAAAAAACCAGCAGATGCGCCGCGATTTTATGGCCGACATTTCGCACGAGCTGCGCACCCCGCTGGCGGTGCTGCGCGGCGAGCTGGAGGCGATTCAGGACGGCGTGCGGCAGTTCACCCCCGAGTCGGTGGCCTCGCTTCAGGCGGAAGTCGGTACGCTGACCAAACTGGTGGACGATCTGCATCAGCTTTCCATGTCCGACGAAGGCGCCCTGGCTTACCAGAAAGCACCGATCGATGTGATCAATATCCTTGAAGTCGTGACCGGCGCATTCCGCGAGCGCTTCGCCAGCCGTGACCTGAAAATCAACCTTTCGCTGCCGGACAGTGCGGTGGTGTTCGGCGACAGAGATCGCCTGATGCAGCTGTTCAATAATCTGCTGGAGAACAGCCTCCGCTACACCGACGGCGGCGGCGCGCTGCATATCTCCGGCAGGCAGGAAAACGGGCGCTTTGCCCTGACCTTTGCGGACTCCGCCCCTGGCGTGAAGGATGCGCAGCTGGAAAAACTGTTCGAGCGCTTCTATCGCACCGAAGGTTCACGCAACCGCGCCAGCGGCGGTTCCGGCCTTGGGCTGGCCATTTGCGTTAACATTGTGGAGGCCCATGGCGGCACCATCCGCGCCGCCCATTCGCCTTTTGGCGGGGTTAGCATTACAGTAGAGTTACCTCTGGAACGGGATTTATCGAGGGAAGCATGACCGAGTTACCGATTGACGACAACACACCGCGTATTTTGATCGTGGAAGACGAGCCTAAACTTGGGCAACTGCTGATCGACTATTTGCGCGCTGCGAGTTACGCGCCAACGCTTATCAGCCACGGCGACCAGGTGCTGCCCTACGTGCGCCAGACGCCGCCGGATCTGATCCTGCTGGATCTGATGCTGCCGGGTACCGACGGCCTAACCCTGTGCCGCGAAATTCGTCGTTTCTCCGATGTGCCCATCGTGATGGTGACGGCCAAAATCGAAGAGATCGATCGTCTGCTGGGGCTCGAAATCGGCGCCGACGATTACATCTGCAAGCCTTACAGCCCGCGGGAGGTGGTCGCTCGCGTGAAAACCATCCTCCGCCGCTGTAAGCCGCAGCGTGAATTGCAGGTGCTGGATGCGCAAAGCCCGCTGATCGTCGACGAAAGCCGTTTCCAGGCGAGCTGGCGCAGCAAACTTTTGGATCTCACCCCCGCAGAGTTTCGCCTGTTGAAAACGCTCTCCCACGAGCCGGGCAAAGTGTTTTCCCGCGAGCAGCTGCTTAACCATCTGTATGACGATTACCGCGTGGTGACCGACCGCACCATCGACAGCCACATCAAAAACCTGCGCCGCAAGCTGGAGGCGCTGGACGCCGACCAGTCGTTTATTCGCGCGGTGTACGGCGTGGGGTATCGCTGGGAAGCGGATGCGTGCAGGATTGCCTGAATAACCCCCCTCACCCTGCCGTCTCCCCAAAGGGAGAGGGTTCCCCAGCAATTTGAAAGCAAAAGCTATAACGTTGCCTCAGAATAACTGAGGGCTTTCAGCGATGCCTCGGTCCGGCTGTAAATCGCTGAGGCGTTTCCTGTAGGCCGGGGCGAGGCGCAGGGATGCGCCGAGAGGGCGGGCTTTACAGGGATGTTACCTCCGCCCGTCCCCGATAAGCCGGAAGGAATAAGCCGAAGGCACCGCGAAGCGGCGATTTACCGCCGGAAGCCCGGGTCGCCAGGGTGGTGGCGACTGAGCCACCCTGGCACGTTCACCGGCCATGTCGTGACAGAGTAGCAAGGAACATAACGTGAACGGAATGACCACCAGAGCCGTATGTTCCCCCTCACCCCAGCCCTCTCCCTCAAGGGAGAGGGGGCCGTCTGTGCAGGCATTATTTTGTGGGGAACCCTCAGCCCCAAAGGGGAGAGGGTTAGGGTGAGGGGCAAAGCTTTACCTCTCTTCCCCGCAGCGCTACAATGCCCGCCCTTAAAGTGGGGGATCTCCCCTTACCGCTGCATCAGGTGCATGCGGATCTGACCTGTCATCAGAACGAGAACAAACATGTTTAAACCGGAACTCCTTTCCCCGGCGGGAACGCTGCAAAATATGCGTTACGCTTTCGCCTATGGCGCCGACGCCGTCTACGCGGGCCAGCCGCGCTACTCGCTGCGCGTGCGTAACAACGAATTCAACCACGAGAATCTTCAGCTCGGCATCAATGAAGCGCATGCCCTGGGCAAAAAATTCTACGTGGTGGTGAACATCGCGCCGCACAACGCCAAGCTGAAAACATTCATTCGTGACCTGAAGCCGGTCGTGGAGATGGGGCCGGACGCGCTGATCATGTCGGACCCGGGTTTAATCATGCTGGTTCGGGAGAATTTCCCGGAGATGGACATTCACCTCTCAGTGCAGGCTAACGCCGTCAACTGGGCAACGGTGAAATTCTGGAAACAGATGGGGCTGACCCGCGTCATTCTGTCCCGCGAGCTGTCCCTCGAAGAGATCGAAGAGATCCGCACCCAGGTGCCGGATATGGAGATCGAAATCTTCGTTCATGGCGCACTGTGCATGGCCTACTCCGGCCGCTGCCTGCTCTCTGGCTATATCAACAAGCGTGACCCGAACCAGGGCACCTGCACCAACGCCTGCCGCTGGGAATATAACGTTCAGGAAGGCAAAGAGGATGACATCGGTAACATCGTGCATAAACACGAGCCGATTCCGGTCACCAACGTTGAGCCAACGCTGGGAATTGGCGCGCCTACCGACAGCGTGTTTATGATCGAAGAAGCCAAACGTCCGGGTGAGTACATGACCGCCTTCGAAGACGAGCACGGCACCTACATCATGAACTCTAAAGATCTGCGCGCCATCGCGCACGTCGAGCGTTTAACCAAGATGGGCGTACACTCCCTGAAAATTGAAGGCCGCACCAAGTCTTACTACTACTGCGCCCGTACCGCACAGGTATATCGCAAAGCCATCGACGATGCCGCTGCCGGTAAACCGTTCGACACCAGCCTGCTGGAAACGCTGGAAGGTCTGGCGCATCGCGGCTATACCGAAGGTTTCCTGCGTCGTCACACTCACGACGACTACCAGAACTACGAGCATGGCTATTCGATTTCCGAACGCCAGCAGTTTGTAGGCGACTTCACCGGCGAGCGTAAAGGCCCGCTGGCCGCCGTCGCCGTAAAAAACAAATTCACTAAAGGCGACAGCCTGGAGCTGATGACGCCGCAGGGCAACATGAACTTCCGACTGGAGCACCTGGAAAACAAAAAAGGTGAGGCGATTGAGGTCGCACCTGGCGACGGCCATGTGGTCTGGCTGCCGGTTCCTGAAGAGGTGGAGCTGGAGTTTGCGCTGCTGATGCGTAATTTTGAAGGTGAAAATACCCGAAATCCACACGGCAAATAGTCAATCAACGGGATTTTTTCACGCTGGGATAATTCTTAGAATCGGATCACATACCGCTTCGTTCAATACGGGTATTATCCCCCCCGCTGAAAAACATAACCCATAAATGCTAGCTGTACCAGGAACCACCTCCTTAGCCTGCGTAATCTCCCTTACGCGGGCTTATTTTTTTGTTAACTCCTGAAATTTTTCCCCCTGATAAATATGGCGTTGCATTGACCCGGGAAAGGTTGTGTCAGCATTAGGCGTATCATCTAAGCAAATCGAACGAACAAAGGATCCTAATCACATTTTTTAATGGATTTGAGAGGGATGAACACTATTCGGAACATTCCTAATTTTAAGTGTTAACAGGACCTTTACTCTTGTTTTATTAACAATCAACATTTCACACGGACGGAGAGATGAAGTGACATTCACAGGACAATTTTCAAAGGATCTTCCAGATTACGCACTCGCACGCAGTCTTGGTCTTGCCTCTGGCGGCGATATAAATTTCACAGCACTTGCAGGTCAACTGGACTGTAGCAGAAATTTTAGCCAGGCCGGGATTATCTACTCAGACGGTACACGTCAGTGGCTAGTACGGCCATCAAGAAGGATTGCTACACCAAACGAAAGCTCGGTTAGTCATGTAGTCATAACCAAAGTAAATGCCTCATTAGTTAACCCTGTTCAGGCAACAACGGCGACGATTAATTCCCCTTCCCTGGCAACTGAAATTGGTTCAACGGCCATTTCCTGCGGAGCCGCAATTCTTACTGTTGTACTTGCGGCAGGGGCCGGTATGGCTATACCTCTCACTGCAGGGTCTTCCGGTGCTATAGCCGCTGTGATTTTAGCCGGTGGTGTAGCAACTGGAATTCAATGTGCAAATGGGCTTGGCCGACTATCGTTGATTGCTATGAATCATGATGATTACGTTGCGTGGATGGATTCCCAGGAGTGGTATACAGCAACCAACACAGCCCTGGATGCGATTTCTCTTGCCGGGGCTGCTGCGGGTTTAAAAAGCGCTGCATTAACATATCGCCTTCTTAACCGTTCATCGTCTGAGAGTTTGCTCTCCTTATTACAAAAAATGAGCCGGGCCGACCGTACGCGATTAACAGAGGAGATTATTCGTATCCGCAATCCCGGCATCTCGAATTCAGGTGTAAAAGCAGCAATGAAGGCAGGCGTGTATCCCAAACGTTATCCGTCAGAAGCGTTGCAGTTGCTCTTACAGCGTGAGTTGCTGAATACCATTTCAAATTCTTCTGCCTTCGTTGGAAGTGCCATCTCAGGAAATATCAGAAATCCACAGAATGTTGCACAAACGGGTAAATACATTTTTGGTTTAATTCAGTCTTTTTCATTTACAGGAAATTATTGACCCGTCCATGATGAAATACATTAGAGATAGCCTTGCATTAAGTGCTTTGGTTAAAAGTAAAATGGCGACCGATGATCTCAACCAGCTTGAAACATTAAAAGAACAGTTAAAAGATCGGTTCGGCGTTCCTGTGGGCGTCCATATGACAGGAATTCCTTTGGCAGTGAGCACGTTACTGGCTATTTTTTGCTACGCCATGCTGCAAGTGTCCCTCTGGTTGTTGCTGTTTCGCTGGCTCGGCTTACCCGAATTTAAGGTTATGATGGGAGTATTCATTGCAGCGATTGTGTATTGTCTGGTAGTGATGAGCACGATGTTTCTGACTACACGAGGTTCTTTACCTGGATATAAACTGCATATTTTCGTCATTACGCTGACAGGCATAATGAGCATCATTTATTTCATCTGGACGGGGATTTCGCTTTTATTCGGCCCTGTTGAGAACTACACACCGCAAATAACCTCTTTGCTGGGGCTGGGATTTTTCTTTCTGAACATTATGTGGATGAATTCATCGATTTTTTACCGCTCCATTGCGCTAACGCTACATAATCGGGTCTGGCGTAAGCAGCTCAAAATCGAGGCAAGGCCAATGTCACACCTCAAACGTTGACCACAATAGTCAATTGAGCGGCAGTAGTATGCACTGTAAGCGCTACGGGGTTCTTTAGTCGATTTCAAAGCCCTTACGCGGGCTTATTTTTTGCCTTTCATCCTGTTCTTACCCGCTTTTTCCCTCTCTGGGATACACTCTTTCTATAGCTAAAAAAGGGAGCAACCCGGATGGCAACCTATCCAGACAGTTTATTAATTCTTAACGGCAAGAGTGCAGGCAACGATCTGTTGCGCCAGGCGATTACCGAATTGCGTGAAGACGGAGCATGCATACACGTGCGGGTAACGTTTGAAAAAGGCGATGCGGCGCGCTACATCGATGAGGGCATCAGGTTAGGTGTTCAGACCATCATTTCCGGCGGCGGCGACGGAACGATCAACGAGATCGCTGGCGCGCTTATTGATCTCGACACAGCCCATCGCCCGGCGATGGGGATTTTACCGCTCGGTACCGCCAACGATTTTGCCACCAGCGCTGGTATTCCGGAGGATGTAGGAAAAGCGCTACAGCTGGCTATCCTCGGGAAAGCGACCGCCGTCGATATTGCGCAGGTGAATGAAAGAACCTGCTTTATCAATATGGCAACGGGCGGTTTCGGCACGCGGATCACCAGCGAAACACCGGAAAAACTGAAAGCCGCGCTGGGCGGCGTTTCGTATCTCATCCATGGCCTAATGCGCATGGACACCCTCAAGCCCGACAGCTGTGAAATTCACGGTGAGAACTTCCACTGGCAGGGCGACGCGCTGGTGATTGGTATCGGCAACGGGCGGCAGGCGGGGGGCGGTCAGCAGCTTTGCCCGGAAGCATTGATCAACGACGGTCAACTACAGCTGCGTATTTTTACCGGCGACGGGCTGCTGCCTGCGCTGTTTACGACGCTGACGCAGCCAGAGGAGAGCCCCAATATCATCGACGGGAAATCCGCGTGGTTTGAAGTGA
Organism: Enterobacter cloacae complex sp. 677-3DZ2D5B; assembly: GCF_004136695.1. NCBI lineage: Bacteria > Pseudomonadati > Pseudomonadota > Gammaproteobacteria > Enterobacterales > Enterobacteriaceae > Enterobacter > Enterobacter cloacae complex sp. 677-3DZ2D5B. The sequence continues at coordinate 83,570 of NZ_QFLS01000005.1, forward strand.
TCGCCCCACACGGCATGACCTTTAACCTCGACGGAGAGCCGCTCAGCGGCGAGCGATTCCGCATTGAGGTGTTGCCCGGGGCGTTGCAGTGCCGATTGCCGCCGGACTGCGTGCTGTTGCGCTGATTTTTTACAGCGTGCGCGATAATGCCCTCTCCCCACAGGGCTGAGGGTTCCCCAGTAATTTGAAAGCAAAAGCGATAACGTTGCCTCAGAATAACTGAGGGCTTTCAGCGATGCCTCGGTCCGGCTGTAAATCGCTGAGGCGTTTCCTGTAGGCCGGGGCGAGGCGCAGGGATGCGCCGAGAGGGCGGGCTGTACAGGGATGTTACTTCCGCCCGTCCCCGATAAGCCGGAAGGAATAAGCCGAAGGGACCGCGAAGCGGCGATTTACCGCCGGGAGCCCGGGTCGCCAGGGTGGTGGCGACTGAGCCACCCTCTCCCTCAAGGGAGAGGGGGCCGTTTGTGCAGGCATTATTTTGTGAGGAACCCTCAGCCCACGGGGGAGAGGGATACGGTGGCGTCAGGCAATCGTGACTTTACTGTCCAGATAGACATCCTGAACCGCATTAATCAGCTTCACGCCGTCGGCCATGGATTTTTTAAACGCCTTACGGCCCAGGATCAGCCCCATACCGCCCGCACGTTTGTTAATGACCGCCGTGCGCACCGCGTCGGTCAGGTCGGTTTCACCGCCTGCCGCACCGCCGGAGTTAATCAGCCCGGCGCGGCCCATGTAGCAGTTCGCCAGCTGGTAGCGCACCAGATCGATCGGGTTGTCGCTGGTCAGCTTGCTGTACACGCGGTCGTCGGTATAGCCAAAGTTCACCGCTTTATAGCCGCCGTTATTCTCGGCCATTTTCTGCTTCACGATGTCCGCGCCGATGGTTGCCGCCAGGTGGTTTGCCTGACCGGTCAGATCCGCTGATACGTGGTAATCCACGCCGTCTTTCTTGAATGACGCGTTACGCAGATAGGCCCACAGCACGGTTACCATGCCCAGCTCGTGGGCACGCTCGAACGCCGCGGAGATTTCTTCAATCTGACGTCGCGACTGTTCAGAGCCGAAATAGATGGTTGCCCCGACCGCCACCGCGCCCATGTTGAACGCCTGCTCGACGCTGGCGTACAGCGTCTGGTCATATTCGGTTGGGTAGCTCAGGGTTTCGTTGTGGTTCAGCTTGACGAGGAACGGAATGCGGTGAGCATAGCGGCGAGAAACGGAGGCCAGCACGCCATACGTCGATGCCACACAGTTACACCCTGCTTCAATCGCCAGCTCGACAATGTTTTTCGGGTCAAAGTAGAGCGGGTTAGCAGCAAACGACGCTCCCGCCGAGTGCTCTACGCCCTGGTCAACGGGCAGAATGGAGAGATAGCCGGTCCCGCCCAGACGGCCGGTATTGTAAAGCGTCTGCATGTTTCGCAGTACGGCAGGCGGACGGTTGTTGTCGACCATGACCCGGTCTACGTAATCATGGCCAGGCAGATAAAGCTGGTCGGCTGGAATGGTCATACAACGATGCTGTAAAAGGCTGTCGGCGTCTTTGCCAAGCAGCTGCGCAATATCAGTCATAGTGATGCTCCCGTAAGTCCGACATGATGTCGGAGCGTGTGATCCAAGCCCACGTTTTTGCAGGCAGACTAAGCCTGGTACCGACTTAACCTATTTTCCACCATTTGCAACTTTTTTAAGCACAATCTGCTGGCTCGTTTCGTGTACAACATTTTTGTTACACTGATCAAACAATCGCCTTAAAGGTATTTAAAAGGTATTATCACATGGTATGTTACATGCGTACCTCTGACATGCAGGATTAAAAAATGAAAACGAAAGTCCAACTGTCATTCATGATGTTCGTTGAATGGTTTATCTGGGGCGCATGGTTTGTGCCGCTGTGGCTGTGGCTGAGTAAGAGCGGGTTTACCGCCGGGGAAATTGGCTGGTCGTATGCCTGTACCGCGATTGCCGCGATCCTCTCTCCTATCCTGGTCGGCTCGCTGACGGACCGTTTCTTCGCCGCCCAGAAAGTGCTGGCCGTGCTGATGTTCGCTGGCGCGATTCTGATGTATTTCGCAGCGCAGCAAACCCAGTTCAGCACCTTCTTCCCGCTGCTGCTGGCCTACTCCCTGACCTATATGCCGACCATCGCGCTGACCAACAGCATCGCCTTCGCGAACGTCGATGACGTAGAGGCTGATTTCCCGCGCATCCGCGTGATGGGCACCATCGGCTGGATTGCCTCCGGCCTGGCGTGCGGCTTCCTGCCGCAGATGATGGGCTATAGCGACATCTCTGACACCAATATCCCGCTGCTTATGACCGCTGCCAGCTCCCTTCTGCTTGGCGTCTTCGCGCTGTTCCTGCCGAATACCCCGCCGAAGAGTACCGGCAAGCTGGATTTCAAAGTGATGCTGGGGCTGGATGCGCTGATCCTGCTGCGCGATAAAAACTTCCTGGTGTTCTTCTTCTGCTCGTTCCTGTTCGCCATGCCGCTGGCCTTCTACTACATCTTTGCCAACGGCTATCTCACCGAAGTGGGGATGAAAAACGCCACCGGCTGGATGACCCTCGGCCAGTTCTCTGAAATCTTCTTCATGCTCGCTCTGCCGTTCTTTACCAAACGCTTTGGTATTAAGAAGGTCTTGCTGCTGGGTCTGATCACCGCCGCCATTCGCTACGGTTTCTTTGTTTACGGCGGCGCCGAGCAATACTTCACCTACGCCCTGCTGTTCCTCGGCATTCTGCTGCACGGCGTAAGCTATGACTTCTATTACGTCACCGCGTACATCTACGTGGATAAAAAAGCGCCCGTGCATATGCGCAACGCGGCGCAGGGCTTGATCACGCTGTGCTGTCAGGGCTTTGGTAGCCTGCTAGGTTACCGTCTCGGCGGCGTGATGATGGAAAAAATGTTCGCATATAAAGAGCCGGTGAATGGGCTGACCTTCAACTGGGCCGGAATGTGGACGTTTGGTGCAATCATGATTGTGGTGATTGCCGTGCTGTTTATGCTGTTTTTCCGCGAATCGGATAAAGAGATCACCGCAATTGAGGTGGTTGATGGCGATACCGCGCTGACACGAGGGGAAGTTAAATGAAACAAGACCGTATTCTCGGTGCTCTTTACGGGCAGGCGTTAGGGGATGCGATGGGGATGCCGTCGGAGCTGTGGCCGCGCAAGCGGGTGAAAGCGCACTTCGGCTGGATCGACCGTTTCTTACCCGGCCCGGCTGAGAATAATGCCGCCTGTTACTTTAAGCAGGCCGAATTTACGGATGATACGTCGATGGCGCTGTGCCTGGCCGATGCGATTATCGAATGCGAGGGGGAAATTAACCCTGACGTTATCGGTAAGCATATTCTGGACTGGGCGCTGGATTTTGACGCGTTCAATAAGAATGTGCTCGGCCCGACCTCCAAAATTGCCCTGAACGCCATCCGTGACGGCAAGCCGGTGAGCCAGCTGGAGAACAACGGCGTCACCAACGGTGCGGCGATGCGCGCCTCCCCGCTGGGATGCCTGCTGCCGGCCACGCGTCTGGCGCACTTTGTGGAACAGGTTGCGTTAGCCTCCAGCCCGACCCATAAATCGGATCTCGCTATCGCCGGTGCGGTGGTGATCGCCTGGGCGGTTTCACGCGCTATCGACGGCGAGCGCTGGCAGAACATCGCCGATGCCCTGCCGGGTATTGCCCGTGCGGCACAGGAGGCGAACACGACCACCTTCAGCGCATCGCTTTCCGCTCGTATTGAGCTGGCCCTGAAAACCGTGCGCGAAGCCAACGGTACCGAGACCGCCAGCGAGCAGATCTATCAGCTTATTGGCGCAGGCACGAGCACCCTTGAGTCCGTTCCGGCGGCGATTGCGATGGTCGAACTCGCGGGTACCGATCCGAACCGCTGCGCGGTGTTATGCGCCAACCTGGGCGGTGATACTGACACTATCGGCGCGATGGCAACAGCCATCTGCGGCGCGCTGCACGGTGTACAGGCCATTGATCCGGCACTCAAAAACGAACTTGATGCCGTAAACCGGCTCGATTTCGGCCACTACTGTGAAAAACTGCTGCACTTCCGGGAGCACAGGGAGGGCGTATGAGTGCTTTTGCCCGCCGTCTCGAAACCCTTCACGCCACGCGTCCCGTAACGGTGCTCGGCGCGGCGGTCATCGACGTGATTGCCGACGCCTACGCTCTGCCCTGGCGCGGGTGTGATATCGAACTGAAGCAACAGGGAGTGAATATTGGCGGCTGCGCGCTGAATATCGCCATCGCCCTGAAGCGGCTCGGCATTGCTGCGCAAAACGCGCTTCCTGTCGGCCACGGCGTGTGGGCCGATATTATCCGTAACGCCATGGCGAAGCAGGATCTGCACAGCGCCGTGGAAGCGGAAACGGGCGATAACGGCTGGTGCCTGGCGCTGGTGGAGCCTGACGGTGAACGGACCTTTATGTCGTTCAGCGGCGTGGAGAATCAGTGGCAGCAGCGCTGGCTGGACGGGTTAAGCGTGCCGGCAGGGAGCCTGATCTCTTTGTCCGGCTACCAGCTGGCGTCCCCCAGCGGTGAGCTGCTGACGGCCTGGCTGGAAAGTCTTCAGGATGCGACGCTCTTTATCGATTTCGGTCCGCGCATCGCGGATATTCCCGACCCGCTGATGGCAAGGATTATGGCCTGCAAACCGATTGTCTCGCTTAATCGTCAGGAGGCGGAACTTGCCGCAGAATGGCTTGGCGTAAGCGTGGAAGAGCTCGGCACACGGTGGCAGCAGAGGTTTGGCGCTGCGCTGATCGTACGCCATGATAAAGACGGGGCGGTCTGGTATGACGGTGACGCTTCCGGACACGTTCCGGCGTTTCCTGCTACCGTGGTCGATACCATCGGCGCGGGTGACAGCCATGCGGGAGGTACCCTTGCCGGTCTGGCCGCGGGATGGTCACTGCCAGAGGCGGTGCAGCTTGGCAATGCCGTAGCCGCCTGGGTAGTCAGCCATCGCGGTGGCGACTGCGCCCCCACGCGCGAGGCCCTACTCCTCGCACACAAAGACGTATAGGTCGCTGCGGCAGTAGCTGATGCTGTACTCAATTGGCCGGTGCTGTTGATCGAGCGCGACTTGCTTGATCACCAGCACCGGTATCTTATCGTCCATCTTGATATGCGCCTGAAACTCGCTGTCCGGCATCCGGGCGCTGACGCGGGACCGGGTGCGCTGCGGAAAGATATTCTGGCTGCGGAAGTAATCATAAAGCGAGACGCCAATGTCGTCCGGGTTGGGAATTAATCCTACTGGTACCCAGGACTCCTCTATCGATACTGCATCGTCATCCACATAGCGGATGCGCTTAAGCAGAAATACATCACTGTCTGGCGCAAGGGAAAGGTGGCGGGCGATCTCCTCCGGACATTTCACGACGCGTTTATTAACCCACAGCGTGTTGGGCGTTTTGCCCCGCAGCACCACCTGCTGAGAAAACCCGCGCGCCTCTTTTAGCGAATATTCAAAGATATTGTTGATTTGCGTCCCGTATCCACGCGCGCGGGTGACGACGCCAGCCTCTTCCAGCGCCTGCATCGCTTTACGCACCGTAATGCGCGACACACCGGCCAGCTGGCTCAGATCGCGCTCGCCAGGCAAAATATTACCGTGCGCGAGCACGCCGCTGCGTACCGCGTTTTTAACCGTTTCGGCAAATTTCAGGTACAACGGCGTGTTGTCCGGTGCGGCAATTCGTTCCTTGAGTTGAGTAATTAACCGGGTATGCGCTTGTTCCATCTCTGTTTTTCTCTGGCATAAGGTTTTATGCCAGTATACGGCTTACCACCATGCATGAAAATGGTGAACCGGCCCAATACCGTGACCCACTTCCAGAGAATCGGCTTTTGCCAGCGCGTCCGAGAGCCAGATCTTCGCCTCCTGTACCGTATCCGCCCAGTTCGCGTTTCGGGGACGCAGCACCGCCAGCGCCGCCGAGAGCGTACAGCCCGTGCCGTGGGTGTTTTTGGTCTGTACGCGCGGGGCGGTGAAACGTTGCGCACCATCGTGGGTGAAGAGCCAGTCCGGGCTTTCTGCATCATCAAGATGGCCGCCTTTCATCAGCACCGCGCGACACCCCATCGCCAGCAGCGCATTGCCCTGCTCTTTCATTTCACGTTCGTTTTGCGCGTGTGGCGCATCCAGCAGCGCGGCGGCCTCAGGCAGGTTTGGCGTGATCAGCGCCACCTGCGGCAGCAGCTTTTTACGCAGGGTGTCGACGGCCGAGGCGGAGAGCAGCGGATCGCCGCTTTTGGCCAGCATCACGGTATCGAGCACCACGTTTTTTATCTGATAACGTTTGAGACGTTCAGCAACAGCTTCAACAATGTCCGCCTCTGCGAGCATGCCAATTTTGGTGGTGTCGATACGTACATCGCTGAATACCGAATCCAGCTGTGCGGCGACAAAATCCGGCTCAATGCGATACACCGACTGTACACCGCGCGTGTTTTGCGCCACCAGCGCGGTGATAACCGAACATCCGTAAGCGCCGAGCGCAGAGAAGGTTTTCAGGTCTGCCTGGATCCCCGCTCCGCCGCTGGGATCGGTTCCCGCAATAGTCAGGGCATTTATGCGTGTCATACCTGTTCCTCCAGCGCGTAAAGCGCGTCCAGAAACGCGGAGGAAAAGCTGCCGGGCCCCCGGCTTTGAGTCAGGGCAACTGACCCTGCGCGCTTCATGAAGCCGCAGGCAGCCGTCGCGTTATCAAGCCTGTCGCCAGGCAGCGAGCAGCAGGCAGCGACGACCGCCGAGAGCGCACAGCCAGTTCCTACCACGCGGGTCATCAGCGGGTCGCCGCCCGCGACCGTACGGGTTCGCTGACCATCAGTGATATGATCCACTTCTCCTGTGACGACCACAACGGCATGGGTCTGACGGGCGAGCGTCTGCGCAGCGGTCAACGCGCTCGCTGCCGTATCGGTGGAATCAACCCCGCGCCCGCCCGCACTCATTCCGGCAAGGGCGAGGATTTCGGAGGCGTTTCCACGAATGGCCGCAGGTTTAAGGGATAATATTTGCTGGCAAAAACGGGTGCGGAACGCCAGCGCGCCAACCGCAACCGGATCCAGAACCCAGGGTGTGCCCGCGGCTACAGCGCTCTCAATAGCCCGACGCATCGACTGGGCGCGCGGTGCGGTGAGTGTACCCACGTTGATGAGCAGAGCATCGGCAAGCGCGGCAAACTGTTCCGCTTCCTCGGCTTCGATCACCATTGCCGGGGAAGCGCCCAGCGCGAGCAGCACGTTGGCGGTGAAGGTCTGCACGACATCGTTGGTCATACAGTGCGTGAGCGGGGAACGGGTTCGGAATTGATGTAAAACGTGTGAGTCGAGCAGGTCAGGCTGCATGGTTTCGCTCCTGCCGTGCGTGAAGAAGCGATGACCGGGTAGGCATCTGACTTCCCTACGCTGGCATTATCCAGATCAGGTAATACGGGTATTTCTCAGCCTTCACAAAGAAGGGCACCCCGAGTCAAATTACTTATAAAACAGTTACTTACAAAATGGCATTTCGTAGTCATGTAGTGTAACCGGGGGGTAACCCGGGTGCAAGGAGTTTTGGGCTGTCCGTTAACCCCCTGTAACGAACAATAAACGACAAGATATTAACTACGCTCAATATGTATACATTATTGTTCAGTTAATTATCCCGCCATATTTGTTAAGAACTCATTAAATATAATATTCACTTTCTGTGCTGAGAAATTTTATTTTTATCCATAATGACTCACCGGGAGTGATTTTATAAGACAGCCCACCTGCTTTCGTATGAAATAAACTCAGGCATCAATGTAAACATTTATTTTGCAGAAATTTATTTCTGTCAATTACTTAATCTGACCCTCTCATTTCCCTCGTCATTTTCACTTTAATGTTTACATTAATAACAACCGCAAAATGACTTTTACGCCCTCGGAACTATTCATAGTATTTATGACTTAGATCAACATCATTGATCTGCGTTTAATTGATAGTTCACTCGCGTTACTAAATAAGATTTAGACAACCTTCAACCGTTTTTTAAATCCAAAAAATAAAGCTGTTCAGCTTCAGTATTTTCGATAATTAATGATGTGAGCTTTTTAAATGAAATCTATGAATAAAAACTTTACTGCTATTTTTGTAATGGGCATTGTCTTAGCGGGTACAATGAGCCAGGCTGAAGCCGCGAATACGGTTTGGGACGATCAGCAAATCACTAATATTGTAAATGACCATCAGGATCAAATTACACAAAACAACGCTGATAGTATTAACCGTGATAGCGCAACGGATAACCGCTTAACGCAGGTTAACGACGACCTTCAGTCCACAAAACTGGGCGTGTTAGTCGTGGATAAAATGGCTAACGACGCACATCAGAAAGCGTTGCTTGCTGGCGCACTTGCCGATACCGCCAGTCTGAAAAGTGAGACGGCCTTACAGGGTGTGGCGACTAACGGCACAGCCATTATCAACCTTCAACACGTCGATAATATTCAGGATAGCCGCCTTACTGCTCTCGAAAATGCACCTAAACCCATCAACGGTGCAGATGGAGCGAAAGGTGATAAAGGGGATACCGGCGCGACTGGCGCAAAGGGCGATAAAGGGGATACCGGTGTAACTGGCGCGAAGGGTGAAAAAGGCGATGCTGGCGCGACAGGTATGAAAGGTGATAAGGGTGATACTGGCGCACAAGGCATTGCGGGAAGAAACGGTCGCGACGGTGCAGACGGTCATAACGGTAAAGATGGTGTGACAACCACCGTGACACAACGACAGCTGGATACGGCTACCCAGGCGAAGGTCGCTAAAAATAGCCTGGCTGTTACTGCCGCCACGCAGGATCTGCAAGCCACCAGGCAGTCATTACAGGCAATGAATACTAACATCAGCCAGCAATTTAAATCTCTGCGTGATGAAGTGGACAAGAATAAGAAGCAGGCTAATGCCGGTATTTCAGGGGCGATGGCGATGGCGGGTTTGCCACAAGTGCAAACCAATCAGCGCGTCATGTTCTCTGCTGGTGGTGCGACTTACAACGGTGAGAGCGCGCTTGCTGTCGGTGCGTCCGTTAACTTTAATTCCCATGTCATCGCGAAAGTGAGCTTCTCAGATGACACTGCGAATAATATGGGCGCTTCGGTTGGGATTGGTATGGGCTTTTAAAGCGTAAAAAAATCGTCGGGACAAGTATAAAGCCTCATTTTGCGGATGAGCATTTCGTTGATACAAAAAGATGTCTAAATATATTTTTATTTCGGTAGCCCTGTATCTAATGCTGATTTCGGTCGGGATCTGGATCGGCGTGATGTATGTCTCCTGGTATTTGTGTCGTTTTTAAGGCAATAAAATGAAAAAATTAATGATGTTAGTCATAAGTGGTACCGTGCTTGCAGGTTGTGTCTCGCCTGCGCACGCCATAAACGCCCATTATCGCGCTCAATTAGAACGTTCGGGATGCACGCAAATTAGCGCTGGCGATGGCTCTTGCGATGTCAGCAAAACCAAAGCGGAAAACACGGCACAACACGAACCAACGGCATCCGTTCACGATCCCCTGCGTGAAGCCTCGTTCTCGTCGGATACGGTTAACGCCACGCTTTCTAACGGCTTTTTTAGCGCTACCGTGAACGGCAAAAAAGCCAGCGTTAAACGTCTGAATGCGAATTTCTATGAGATCCATGGTAACGGTTTTGTGATATCGATAAGCTTGGATGAAAACGGTATTACGGACGCGTCATGGAATAAAACGAAGGGACGCGAACACGGCGTTTTACGCGTTAGTCAGAAATAAACAGCGTAAGGAGGCTCTCTGCCTCCTTTTCGCCTGCCAATCGCACGATTTGTCACACTCTTTTGTCTGATTTTACAATGCTGACAAATCATACGTAAGCTGCTGTTTTTATTTAGCATAAAGTGCAATCTTCCCCATACAAACGGCGTTCTTCCCTGCCCTGTGCCCTGTGTCACAAAACAGTAAACAAATTAACCATTGAGCCCGGTGACAAAAGGCTCTATATTGGCGGCGTTTTTTTCAGGCCCCATCTGTTTTTTAACTTTTTATTCAATCGTGGCTCATAACGAAGCGGCGGTTGTAGGAGTGATATGATGACGGATAAAGTCCGTATTGACACCGTAGATGCCCACAAAAGCAACGAAACCTATCTGGCCCGTCAGGCCGAATTTGAATCTAACGTCAGGAGTTATCCGCGCAAACTGCCTTTAGCGATCACAAAAGCAGAAGGCGTGTGGATCACCGATGCAGATAATAAAGAATACCTTGACTGTTTAGCAGGCGCAGGCACCCTCGCGCTTGGACACAATCATCCTGATGTGCTGAAAAGCATCCAAAATGTCATTACCAGCGGCTTGCCGTTACATACCCTGGATCTGACCACGCCGCTGAAAGACGCGTTTTCAGAATACCTTCTCTCTCTGTTGCCTGGTCAGGGCAAAGAGTACTGCCTGCAATTCACTGGCCCGTCCGGGGCTGACGCCGTTGAAGCGGCGCTGAAGCTGGCGAAAAAAGTGACCGGTCGTAGCGGTATCATCAGTTTCTCTGGTGGTTACCACGGTATGACCCACGGCGCACTGTCCGTCACCGGCAACCTGTCTCCTAAAGAAGCGGTTGACGGTATGATGCCAGAAGTCCAGTTCATGCCTTACCCACACGAGTACCGTTGCCCACTGGGTATCGGTGGTGAAGCGGGCGTGAAGGCGCTGACCTACTACTTCGAAAATCTGATTAACGACGTTGAAAGCGGCGTGCGTAAACCTGCCGCGGTGATCCTCGAAGCCGTTCAGGGTGAAGGTGGCGTGAACCCGGCACCTGTTGAGTGGTTGCAGCGCATCCGTAAAGTCACTCAGGAACACGGTATCCTGCTGATCCTCGACGAAGTCCAGGCTGGCTTTGCCCGTACCGGTAAATTCTTTGCCTTCGAACACGCAGGTATCGAGCCAGACATCATCGTGATGTCTAAAGCAGTCGGTGGCGGTCTGCCGCTGGCCGTGCTCGGTATCAAAAAGCAGTTCGATGCATGGGCGCCAGGCCACCATACCGGTACCTTCCGCGGCAACCAGCTGGCGATGGCAACCGGTCTGACGACGCTGAAGATCCTGAAAGACCAGAATATCGCGAGCAAAGTGGCCGCACAGGGCGAATGGCTGAAAGGCCAGCTGAAAGAGATGGCGAAACGCTATCCGGTTATCGGTCACGTTCGCGGTCTGGGCATGATGATCGGTATTGAGATCGTTAAGCCGCACGAAGCCGCTGACCACATGGGTTGCTTCCCGGGCGACGGCGAGCTGTCTGCACTGATTCAGAAGAAGTGCTTCGAAGCAGGCTTGATTCTGGAGCGTGGCGGCCGTAACGGTATCGTTCTGCGTCTGCTGCCTTCTCTGCTGATCAGCGATGACGAGCTGAAAGTCTTCCTGGATAAATTCGAGCAGGCACTGCTTGCTGCGGGCGTTAGCCCGGCGTAACCGGAGTTATTGATTACGATGTCTGATTCAAACCCAATTTTGTTCTCCTCTGCGCAGAGCATTGAAGCTTACCAGCAGGCGATTGAACAAAGCACTCAGGCTGTGATGCAGTGGCTGAAACAGCCTGAGATGTACCAGGGCAAAACGGTCGCGGAGCTGCGCGACCGTATTAAGCTGGATTTCAACCCGAAAGGGCTGGGTAACGAAGCGGCGATTGAACGCGCCGTGGAGTTCTTCCTGAAAGACAGCTTGTCCGTTCATCACCCGCAGTGCGTGGCGCATCTACACTGCCCAAGCCTGGTGGTTAGCCAGGCGGCGGAAGTACTGATTAACGCCACCAACCAGAGTATGGACTCCTGGGATCAAAGCCCGTCCGCAACCATCATCGAGATCAAACTGATCGAGTGGCTGCGTACCCGCGTGGGTTATCAGGCTGGCGACGCAGGCGTCTTCACCAGCGGCGGTACCCAGAGTAACCTCATGGGGCTGATGCTGGCGCGTGACGCGTTCTTTGCGCGTCAGGGCCATTCTGTTCAGCAGGACGGTCTGACAGGCGATCTGCGTAAGATCCGCGTTCTGTGCTCGGAAAACGCACACTTCTCCGTGCAGAAAAACATGGCGCTGATGGGTCTGGGCTACCAGTCCGTGGTGCAGGTGAAAACGGACGAATTCTCCCGCATGGATCTCACCGATCTGACGGCGAAAATCGAACAGTGCAACGCGAACGGCGAGCAGATCCTGGCGATTGTGGCCACGGCCGGTACGACCGATGCGGGTGCTATCGATCCGCTGCGTGCTATTGCTGAGCTGGCTGCGAAACAGAATATCTGGGTGCACGTTGATGCGGCCTGGGGCGGCGCGCTGCTGATGTCTGAGCAGTATCGTCACTACCTGGACGGTATCGAGCTGGTGGATTCCGTCACCCTGGACTTCCACAAGCAGTTCTTCCAGACCATCAGCTGCGGTGCGTTCCTGCTGAAGGAAGCGCGTCACTATGAGCTGATGCGCTATCAGGCGGCCTATCTGAACTCTGAGTTCGATGAAGAAGCAGGTGTACCTAACCTGGTCTCCAAATCTCTGCAAACCACGCGCCGTTTCGACGCGCTGAAACTGTGGATGAGCCTGGAAGCGCTGGGTCAGGAGCAATACGCGGCAATCATCGATCACGGCGTGACGCTGGCACAGCAGGTTGCGGCTTACGTGAAAGAGCAGTCTGCTCTGGAACTGGTGATGCAACCCCAGCTGGCAAGCGTGCTGTTCCGCTTCCGTCCGCAGGCGCAAATGGATGACGCCGGTATTGCCCTGCTGAACCAGAAAATTGGCGATGCGCTGCTGGAGTCTGGCCGTGCAAACGTCGGTGTGACCGAGCATAACGGTATCACCTGCCTGAAGCTGACTCTGCTGAACCCAACCGTGACGCTGGAGGATGTTAAAGTCCTGCTGTCTCTGGTTGAGCGTACCGCGCAGGAAGTGATGGCGAAGTAATGCTTATCCCTCTCCCACCCGGGAGAGGGATTGTTTTTCCCGCGCTAACGCCTGTCTCCTTTTTTCCTCGAAGCATAACCGTAATCACACTGGCTGTACCCCGAGCTGTAAAACAGCGCTGCGGATTTAACAATATCGTTGAGGATTGTGCCGCTGACCTTCACACCAACATGCTGGAGACGTTTAACAGTATTCTCCATCTCTTTCACGCTGGTTTTATCGAAACGGGCAACCATTAGCGTTGTTCCGGCTGCTCTGGCGACCAGCGAGGCATCGGTGACGGCCAGGACCGGCGGAGTATCAATGATGACAATGTCATATTGCTCGTTAACCCAGGACATGATGTCAAGGAAGCGTTCGCTTAACAGCAATTCTAACGGACGCAGGGGTTCCGGGCCGCAGGTGATGACGTCAATTCCCGCTTTTTCAGCATGCTGAATGACCTCTGTAAAGTCGCATTTCCCTTCGAGCAGGCAGGACAATCCGTAGCGGTTCTCCAGGCCAAAAATATTATGAACATAGCCCTGGCGCATATCCGCATCAATAAACAGCACCCGCTGACCGCTCTGCCCGGCGACGGCCGCCAGATTCGTCGCCACCAGCGTTTTTCCGCAGTCCTGAGTGGGGCCAGAAATCATCACAATGCGGTTCTCAGCCTCCATCATGGCGAAATACAGACTGGTTCGCAGCCCGCGTACCGCTTCAACAAACATATCAGCAGGGCGATCGACGGGCAGGAAAGGCACATCCGAGGTTTTGTGTTTCCAGCGACGAGAGAACGGATTTTTTCTGCGCAAATGCGTTTTACTCCACAGCCACTGGGAACGTGGCAACGTAGCCAGAACCGGCAGCCCCTGCGCTTCCAGCTGCTCGGAAAGCGTGATCCCACGTTTGAACGCCTGGCGTACCAGCACGGTCCCCATTGCGAGCATTAGGCCGAACAGCGCGCCAAGAATGATGATTAACGCTTTTCGCGGCTTTATCGGATCCGGGTGCGTAACCGCCTCATCAATGATCCTCACGTTCCCGACAGCGCTGGAGCGGGAAATATTCAGCTCCTGCTGACGCGTCAATAGCTGTAAATAAATGGTGCGGCCCGACTCAACATCGCGGCTCAGGCGTAAAATCTCCTGCTGCGTGGAGGGCATAGCTGACACACGGTTATTCAGGCGATCCCGTTCCCGCTCAAGGGTCTGTCTCTTTTCATGCAATGCACGATAGGTAGGGTGACTCTTTTTAAAGAGCTGGGAGATCTCTGCCTCCCGGAACGTCAGCTCATTTAGCTGGTTCTCAACGTTCACTACCTGATCCAGTACGGATTTTGCCTCTAAAGACAGATCCACCGAGTCACGCTGCGCCCGATAAGCATTCAGCCGTGCTTCAGCGTGATCCAGATCCGCTCTGATTTTCGGCAACTGCTCTTGTAAAAAATCCAGACTACGAGAATCCTGAGCCTCCTGGCGCGCGATATTTTGCTGAAGATAATTGTCAGCAATCGCATTCAGCACCCGGGCGATGTTGTCAGGATCTTCACCCGTCAGGGTTAAGGTCACGATACCACTCTGTTTCTCCGACTCCGCAACCGTGAGGCTCTTCTTCAGGGCGTTGATCGTCTCCAGCCGCGTCAACGATTTAAGCGAAAATTGCGTGCCTGACGTCGCCTCAATCGACGTCACCAGCAGAACGATCCCTTGCGTGACCAGCGTTTTCCCAACCCGACCGTCTGCCTCAATGTTTTCGCCCGTCAGGTGATATTTTCCCGCTTCCTGTACGGTCAGCGTGAGCTCTTGCGCCTTGCCTTCCACCTGCGGGATCTGGAGTTCGCCTAACGTGATCTTACCCTGCCCACGCCCTTGCAGACGCTGCCAGAGACGCCCCACCACAGGCAAAACGCGCTGCTTTGCCTGCTGCGTCAGACCTAATTTGTCGACGGTCTCGCCGAGGATCATGCGTGATTTCAGCAGTAAAATTTCAGGGGCAACATCCGGCGAAACATCGGTGCCCAGCTGACTCAACCCTTTAAGCAGACTGTTATCCTGTTTGCTTTCTATTTGCACCATGGCATCCGCCTGATAAACAGGGGGCGTAACCCAGGCATAGAGACCGGCGCATAGAGTGAACAGGAATGTTACGCACAGAATCATCGTGCGGTGGTCGATCATCTCGACGAGCAAACGAACGAGATCGACTTCATGTTGTTGGGGTGCCGCTGCACCATAATTGTCTGTTGTGTAAGACGACATTAATGCTTCATTCCTTTCTGACCTAAACGACGTGCCCATTCCTGGCTGGCTTTACCCAATAGCCCGAACACATATTCAAACGCTTCCCGGCTTTTACGGTAGGGATCGGGGATATCCTGCGGCTCCAGCCATTGCCCAAAAAGCAGCGACTTTCCCCTGCTCTCCGGCGCCATGGCCGCAATGAAGCGAAGATGTTCCGGCTCCATCACCAGGATAAGATCGGATCCCTGCATCAGATTGCGTGTCAGCCGGCGCGCCACATGACCGTCGAGGGAGATCCCATGCCGCCAGGCGACGTCCTGGGCGCTGTCATCCGCCGGGCACCCCTCAAGCCCGTATATCCCCGCCGAGGCGATATGTCTGTCGGGCAGGTGCTGGCGTAAAAGCCGCTCCCCAATCGGAGAACGGCAGATATTTCCGGTGCAAACCACGAGTATTGATTTGAACATTATTGCGGCCACGATCTGATGTAACGAACCGTTTCGGTAAGGTCATGCACCCCGCTGATGGTCGGAACAAGCTGTGATATCACGCGATTCCAGCGGGACAGTGGTGCAGTGGTGACATAGACAATGTCATAAGGCTCAAGCTGAAACTCGGTGCCTAACACCATGGCTGATGCGTCCTGAGCATTGAGCTGGTAGATGTTGGCAATTTTCTCTGAACGCTCGCTTTTCGGCAGCGAACGAATGACAAAAATTCCGGTGGCATCGGCCATATTCTGGTTCAGCCCACCCGCATTGCCCAGCGCTTCGGCCAGGGTCATGCCGCTGCGATCCATTTTCAGCGTGCTCTGTTTAACGACCTCGCCCATGACGAACACTTTCAGCGCATCGTTACGGGGGACAAACAGAATATCGCCGGGATAGAGCAGCTTATTTTGGGTGAGATCGCCATGCTGCATCAGCGCATATAGCGAGAGGCGCATATCCTTCCCATTATGCGTCAGCACGACATTGCGCCAGTCCGCGTCGGCAGAGAGCCCCCCTGCGGCGTTCACGGCATCCATTACCGTTAACGGAATATTGGTGATAGCCTGCTGCCCCGACTTCACCACCTCGCCCGTCACATAGGCTTTTTGCGAGCGGAAAGAGGCGACGCTGACGTCCACCTGCGGACTTTCAATGACATTGTTCAGCCGGGCCGTGATCTCCTCGCGTACCCGTGCGACCGTTTTGCCTGCCACCTGCAATTTACCGACATAAGGATAGAAAAGCGTACCGTCGGCATTAACCCAGTTACCGGTGTCACTGGCGCTGCGATACTGCCCTGCCGGGGTTGTCAGTTCAGGGTGATCCCAGACGGTGACGGTCAAAATATCCCCAACGCCGATACGGTATTCCCAGTTTTTGACCTGTTCATCCAGCTTAGGATTTGCCTGAGATTTCAGGGCCGATGGTCGCAATTTTTCAATTAACGAAGGCGTAAGAGGATAAACATCAATCCGCTTCTCCAGACGATCGTTTGCATTTTCTGTGGCCATCACCTGTTTTCCAGCAAGATCCAGATGCTGACCCGGTGAAAATACGCAGCCAGATAATGGCGTAATAATTAAAAACAATATCGAAAAGACTGTTGTGTTTTTCATTGAGTAAAAATATCTTTTTATAGTATTGATTATCGAATACGTACCGAAATGATTCTTTCCATTCTAAAACAACCCCTTACCGCTAAATTAATTAACAGTGATGGCAGTAATATTTAAAAAAACCACAGCATTCCTGCGGCCTGGCTTTTACAGCCATGCATCGTCTGACTTACGGATTAGGAAAGAGGGTTTCGGGCAATCTTAAATGTTCTATTCGTTTAATGCATGCCTGGATCTTTGTAAATTTGCTTTGAAAAAGTTTTTTCAGAATTAATTAATAAACCCATAATTATGTTATCTGCGTAAGCCAATATTTATTCATCGAAGAAATAATTAATGACGGTTGCGACTACACAAAACCGTGCGCTTTTGTTACATTTTTTGCAAACTCACCCTGTGAGGATACTTAAAATGAACTGTCTGCCATCCGTTTGCGGATCTGCACACAAAAAGTATCAGTAACGATATGACTGGAGAAAAAATGGCTAAGCGTAAATTGTTGCTTCTGGGTGTATTAGTGTCACTGGCGGGGGCCGCGCACGCTGCACCGCAAGCGTCGACAGCGCCTTCCGGCATCAAGGCCTACGAAGAACAAGAGTTTATTGCCGATTTTACGAAGTTCAAAATTGGCGACACCGCGCCCGCGCAGTATCAGACGCCCGAGTACACCATCAAACAGTACCAGCTACGTAACCTTCCTGCGCCCGATGCCGGCACACACTGGACCTACATGGGCGAGAATTATGTTCTGATTGGCGATGCCGATGGCAAAATCTACAAAGCCTATAACGGAGATATTTTCTATCACCGCTGATACGATCCTAATCCGTCCGTGGCAGGAGAGCGATCGCCCTTTCCTGCGCACGCTGTTCCTCCACGCCCGGCGTGAAGCCTGGCCGTGGCTGGACAGTTCTGCGTGGCAGCTTGAAGATTTTGACGCGGCAACCCTGGACGAAGAGATTTGGGTGGCGGAGCAGGATGGGCACCGACTTGGCTTTGCCTCAGTCTGGACGAACGATAATTTTCTGCACAACCTGTTTGTCGATCCGCAGTATCAGCGTCTGGGAGTGGGTCATTTGTTACTGGAACAGGTACAGAAGACGTTTACCAGTACAGGCGCGCTGAAGTGTCTGGTGAAGAATGAACGGGCTATTGCGTTTTACCATCGCCACGGCTGGCACATTGAAGCGACGGGAGATTCTCCGGACGGGGAGTATTATTTGATGCACTATCGGCTTGGGTAAAGTCAGGTGGCGCTATGCTTACCTGACCTACAAAATCGAGGTAGGCCGGGTAAGGCAAAGCCGTCACCCGGCACTAACGCGCAGAGGCGTTACACCGCGCGGAAGGCGATTTCACCCGGGATCACTTCCCCCTGCCAGTAGAGCTGCGCCGCAACGCGCCCTGCAAGCTGGCGATACATCTGGGCAAATTCGCTGTCCGGGCGGCTGACCACCGTTGGTTTCCCGCTGTCCAGGTCTTCACGCAAGGAAATATGCAGCGGCATCTGCCCCAGCAGCTGGGTGTGATACTGCGCAGCCAGCTTCTCCGCACCGCCGGTACCAAAGATGGGCTCATGGTGCCCGCAGTTGCTGCAAATATGCATGCTCATGTTCTCGACGATACCCAGTACCGGCACCTCTACCTTCTCGAACATGACGATGCCTTTTTTGGCGTCGATCAGCGCGATATCCTGCGGCGTGGTGACTACGACGGCGCCGGTAACCGGAATGTTCTGCGCCAGCGTCAGCTGGATATCACCGGTGCCCGGCGGCATGTCCAGCACCAGATAATCGAGGTCAGGCCACATTGTCTCCTGCAACATTTGCAGCAGCGCTTTGCTGGCCATCGGGCCACGCCAGACCATCGCGTTATCGTCAGTAACCAGATATCCAATGGAGTTGGTCGCCAGACCGTGCGCCACGATTGGCGCCATGTGGGTGCCGTCCGGCGAAGTTGGACGCTGGTTTTCCGCCCCCAGCATGTTTGGAATGGACGGGCCATAGATATCCGCATCCAGAATGCCGACCTTCGCCCCTTCTGCCGCCAGTGCAAGCGCCAGATTCACGGCGGTAGATGATTTACCCACCCCGCCCTTGCCAGAGCTGACGGCGATGATGTTCTTCACGCCGTTAACGCCCGGCTGATTTTTCACGCGCTTGAGCGTGGCGATGCTGTGGCTTAGCTTCCAGTCAATTGCTTTTGCGCCGGTAATGCGCAGCAGCTCAGAGCTGGTTTGCTCTTTCAGGGCATCAAAGGCGCTGGTCCAGACGAACGGCATCTGTAGCTCGATGTGAAGCGTATCGTCCAGCCATGCGACGTGATGAAGCGCTTTCAGCGTCGTGAGATTGTGCTTCAGGGTTGGATGCTGAAAATTAGCCAGCGTCCCGGCGACCATTGCTCGTAAGGCTTCCGGTGATTTGGCCTGGGATTGAGAACTCATCCCGACTCCTTTGTTCTTGTGAATAAGACCTTAGACAAACAAGTTTACCTGAAAGGCCGCGGTTTGTGCTTACTTAATAATGCCCCTTTTGGTAATATCGAAAACCCTTTTCACAGTTAAAAGAAGTAATGCCTACTATGACTCAAGTCGCGAAAAAAATTCTGGTAACGTGCGCCCTGCCGTACGCCAACGGCTCAATCCACCTCGGCCACATGCTGGAGCATATCCAGGCTGATGTCTGGGTCCGTTACCAGCGAATGCGCGGCCACGAGGTGAACTTTATCTGTGCGGACGATGCCCACGGCACGCCGATCATGCTGAAAGCGCAGCAGCTGGGCATTTCCCCGGAACAGATGATCGCCGAAATGAGTCAGGAGCATCAGACCGATTTTGCTGGCTTTGACATCAGCTATGACAACTATCACTCCACACACAGCGACGAAAACCGCGAGCTGTCAGAGCTGATCTACACCCGTCTGAAAGAGAACGGTTTCATTAAAAACCGCACCATTTCTCAGCTGTACGATCCGGAAAAAGGCATGTTCCTGCCGGACCGTTTCGTTAAAGGCACCTGTCCGAAATGTAAATCCCCGGACCAGTACGGCGATAACTGCGAAGTGTGCGGCGCGACCTACAGCCCCACCGAGCTTATCGAACCGAAATCCGTGGTTTCCGGCGCGACGCCGGTGATGCGTGACTCCGAGCACTTCTTCTTCGACCTGCCGTCGTTCAGCGAAATGCTGAAGGCGTGGACCCGCAGCGGTGCATTGCAGGAGCAGGTCGCGAACAAAATGCAGGAGTGGTTCGAATCCGGTCTGCAACAATGGGATATCTCCCGCGATGCGCCATACTTTGGCTTCGAAATCCCGAACGCGCCGGGCAAATATTTCTACGTCTGGCTGGATGCGCCGATTGGCTACATGGGCTCCTTCAAGAATCTGTGTGACAAGCGCGGCGACACCGTAAGCTTCGACGAATACTGGAAGAAAGATTCCGATGCCGAGCTGTATCACTTCATCGGTAAAGACATCGTTTACTTCCACAGCCTGTTCTGGCCAGCAATGCTGGAAGGCAGCAACTTCCGCAAGCCGACCAACCTGTTCGTACATGGCTACGTAACGGTGAACGGCGCGAAGATGTCTAAATCTCGCGGGACGTTTATTAAGGCCAGCACCTGGCTGAACCACTTCGACGCGGACAGCCTGCGCTACTACTACACCGCGAAGCTCTCTTCCCGCATCGACGATATCGACCTGAACCTGGAAGATTTCGTGCAGCGCGTGAACGCGGACATCGTCAACAAGGTGGTGAACCTGGCGTCCCGTAACGCAGGTTTTATCGCCAAACGCTTTGACGGCGTGCTTTCTGCCGAACTGGCCGATCCTGAGCTGTATAAAACCTTCACCGACGCCGCCGCTGCGGTTGGCGAGGCCTGGGAAAGCCGCGAATTCGGTAAAGCCATTCGCGAAATCATGGCGCTGGCAGACGTGGCCAACCGCTATGTGGACGAGCAGGCGCCGTGGGTGGTGGCGAAACAGGAAGGTCGCGACGCCGACTTGCAGGCGATCTGCACCATGGGTCTGAACATGTTCCGCGTGCTGATGACCTGGCTGAAGCCGGTTCTGCCGCAGCTGGCAGCCCGCGCGGAAGCATTCCTGAACACCGAACTGACCTGGGATGCCATCCAGCAGCCGCTGCTCGGCCACAAGGTGAACACCTTCAAGGCGCTGTATAACCGCATCGAGATGAAGCAGGTTGACGCGCTGGTGGAAGCATCCAAAGAAGAGGTGAAAGCGGCTGCCGCACCGGTGACCGGCCCGCTGGCGGACGATCCGATTCAGGAGACCATCACCTTTGATGATTTCGCTAAAGTCGACCTGCGCGTGGCGCTGATCGAAAACGCGGAGTTCGTGGAAGGCTCTGACAAACTGCTGCGTCTGACGCTGGATCTGGGCGGCGAGAAACGTAACGTCTTCTCCGGCATTCGTTCCGCGTACCCTGATCCGCAGGTGCTGATCGGTCGTCAGACCGTGATGGTGGCAAACCTGGCGCCGCGTAAAATGCGCTTCGGCATCTCCGAAGGGATGGTGATGGCCGCAGGCCCGGGCGGAAAAGACATCTTCCTGTTAAGCCCTGACGAAGGCGCGAAGCCGGGTCAGCAGGTGAAGTAATAAAAAAGCCGGATGAGAATCCGGCTTTTTTTTGCCTGGCGGCGCTACGCTTGCACGGGCCGACGGGTTTTGTAGGCCGGGTCAGGCGAAGCCGCCATCCGGCTAAAAATCACCCCTTCTGGTTATGCACCCGCTGCGTCAACCCACGCAGGAAATAACGCAGAAATTGATCCCCACACTCGCGGTAATTCTTATGATCCGGCGCGCGCATCATGGCGGTGATTTCCGGCATCGACACGCGAAATTTCTGCTCGGTCATGATCGCCAGAATGTCGTCAGTTTTCAGGCAGAAAGCAATACGCAGCTTTTTCAGCACCGTGTTGTTATTCACCCGACGCTCCAGCGCCAGCTCAGGAGCAGATTCATCTTTGCCGCGCTTGTCGTAGATCAGGCCGTTCAGAAAGCCCGACAGAATGATGTCCGGGCAGCGAACAAAACCCTCTTCATCTTCTTTAGTCATCCAGGTGTCGAACCCGGCGGACGTGGATTCCATGTCGGAGAGCGCAAGAATGCGCACCATGTCATTATTGTTCGCTTTCAGGGTGTAGCGCAGGCTACGAAGAATATCGTTACTTAGCATAGAGCCTTCGAATGTCGATGATGCAATGGCGCGCAGTGTACCAGTTTTACAGCCCTATCGCCTCTTTCAAACTTTTCAGGTAGCGACGACTGACGGGAACGGTTTGCCCGGCACGTAACACCAGCTCGGCCTGGCCGTTATCTTCCAGGCGGATCTCCTTCAGGTGCGCCATGTTCACCAGATACTGACGATGGCAGCGGATCAGCGGCGTGCGGCTCTCCAGCGTGCGCAGGGTCAGCTCGGTAAAGCCTTCGTTGCCTTCGGCGCTGGTGACGTATACCCCGCTCAGACGGCTGCTGACAAAAGCAACGTCGTCCATTTGCAGAAGGTAAATCCGGCTGTGCCCGGTACAGGGGATAAACTTCAGGGGCTGCTGATGCTCCGGCAGCAGCGTCACGTCCTGCGCGGTACGCTCCTGGCGCAGACGGGTCAGGGTCTTTTCAAGCCGTTTCTCTTCAATCGGTTTCAGCAGATAATCAAACGCGTGCTCTTCAAACGCCTTTACCGCGTACTCATCAAAGGCCGTCAGAAAGACGATATAGGGACGGTGCTCTGGGTCGAGCATGCCGACCATCTCCAGCCCGCTGATGCGCGGCATCTGAATATCGAGGAACAACACGTCAGGGCGCAGTTTATGCACCGCACCGATGCCTTCAATGGCATTGGCACATTCCCCCACAACCTCGATATCATTCTGCTCCTGCAACAGGACACGCAGGTTTTCCCGTGCTAACGGCTCATCATCAACAATCAGCACTCTTAACATGCGTTCTCCTCCAGCGGCAATCGTAAGGTAATTCGGGTATAGCGGTCTGGCTCACAGGCGACGGTGATACCGCAGTCGTCACCAAAATGCGCGCGCAGGCGTTTATCCACCAGGCTCATGCCCAGACCGCCTGACGCGGAAGCTTCATACAGCCCCGCGTTGTCTTCAATATCCAGCACCAGATGGTGGTTAAAACGGGACGCGGAAATCATGATTTCTCCGGTACCCAGCAGCTGCGAGGTCCCATGCTTAATGGCGTTCTCTACAATCGGTTGCAGGGTAAAGGCCGGAAGATGCTGATACGCCAGCTCATCCGGGACGGATAACGACACCTGTAAACGTGACTGGAAGCGCGCTTTTTCAATTTGCAGATAGGCGTTTACATGCTCAATCTCGTCCGCGAGGGTGACGATCTCCGAGGGACGCTTCAAATTTTTGCGGAAAAAGGTCGACAGAAATTGCACCAGCTGCGCGGCCTGATCGCTGTCGCGGCGGATCACTGCCTTCAGCGTGTTAAGCGCGTTAAACAGGAAATGCGGATTCACCTGAGCGTGCAGGAGCTTAATTTCTGACTGCGTCAGCAGCGCTTTTTGCCGTTCATACTGCCCCGCCAGGATTTGCGCCGAAAGCAGCTGGGCGATCCCCTCCCCCAGCGTGCGGTTGATGGAGCTGAACAGGCGGTTTTTGGCTTCGTAAAGCTTAATGGTGCCCATAACGCGCTGATTTTCGCCCCGCAGGGGAATGACCAGCGTAGAGCCGAGTTTGCACTGCGGATGCAGGGAACAGCGGTACGGCACTTCATTCCCGTCGGCATACACCACTTCACCCGTTTCAATAGCGCGCAGGGTATAGGCCGATGAGATCGGTTTGCCCGGCAGATGGTGGTCGTCGCCGGTGCCGGTAAACGCCAGCAGCTTTTCGCGATCGGTAATCGCCACGGCCCCGATATCCAGCTCTTTATACAGCACCTGCGCCACCTTCATGCTGTTCTCCTCGTTGAATCCCTGCCGCAGGATCCCTTCCGTCGACGCCGCAACTTTTAAGGCGGTGGCAGAAAATGCCGAGGTGTATTTTTCGAACATGGCGCGTTTGTCGAGCAGAATGCGCATAAACAGCGCCGCACCTACGGTATTGGTGACCATCATCGGTGCGGCAATACTGCTGACCAGATGTAACGCATCGTCAAACGGGCGCGCGATCAGCAGGATGATCGCCATCTGCGCCATTTCCGCCACGAAGGTGATCGCCCCGGCGGTAAGGGGACTGAACACTTTATCCGGCCGTCCGCGCTTAATCATATAGCTGTGGACGAGACCACCGAGCAGCCCTTCGACAATGGTGGAGATCATGCAGCTTAGCGCCGTCATACCGCCCATCGAATAGCGGTGCAGGCCGCCGGTTAACCCCACCAGACCGCCGACAACCGGGCCTCCGAGCAGCCCGCCCATTACCGCGCCGATGGCGCGCGTATTGGCGATGGAATCCTCAATATGGAGACCAAACCAGGTCCCCATAATGCAGAATATGGAAAATACGACGTAGCAGAGGAATTTGTGCGGCAGACGGACGGTGACCTGCATCAGCGGGATAAACAGGCGCGTTTTGCTCATCAACCAGGCGATGACAAGGAACACGCACATCTGCTGAAGCAACAGCAGCACCAGATTAAACTCGTACATACTCACAAACCGCACATTCTAAAAACGCGTAACATACACTGATAGCGGTTAACTTTCTTTGAAACGTGCCAAAAAAGCGATAAATCGTGTCCGTCATCACACCTTTTGCCGGAGATAACCTGTCTTTCGTATAATTTGTACAAAAAAGAATCAAATCTTCCTGGTTCCGCAAAGTGGGTCTACAGTTAAGCTGGGGACGCGCAAGCCTGGGGGCGAAAATGGCGCTTTACACAATAGGTGAAGTGGCACTCCTGTGTGATATCAATCCCGTTACGCTACGGGCGTGGCAGCGACGGTATGGATTGCTTAAGCCGCAAAGAACGGACGGCGGGCACCGCCTGTTTAACGATGCGGATATTGACCGGATCCGCGAGATCAAAAGCTGGATCGACAACGGCGTACAGGTCGGCAAGGTAAAATCGCTTCTAAGCCAGGACGATCCTGATACGCAGCATCTCTGGCGCGAGCAGCAGGAAACCCTGCTGAGGCTGTTGCAGAGTGGCAATTTGCAGCGTCTGCGCGGCTGGATCAAAGAACAGGGTCGAGACTACCCGGCGCAAACCCTGATCACTCATCTTTTTATTCCCCTACGGCGTCGGCTTCAGTGTCAGCAAACCACCTTACAGGCGCTGCTCAGCATGCTTGATGGCGTGCTGATTAACTATATTTCCGTCTGTCTTGCCTCAGCGCGGAATAAAAACAGCAAAGATGCACTGGTGATCGGCTGGAACGTACACGATACCACCCGGCTGTGGCTCGAAGCCTGGATTGCCACCCAGCAGGGCTGGCGCGTTGACGTGCTTGCCCACTCCCTGGCCCAGCTCAGGCCGGAACTGTTTGAGGGACAGACGCTGCTGGTCTGGTGCGGCGAAGTCCCCTCCGCTTCCCAGCAGCAGCTCCTTACGGAGTGGCGCGAACATGGTTATCCCGTTTACTCACTGGGTCCAAATGCGTCGTAACGGCATTTAATGGTTCATTAACAGCTGCGCTTCACCGTATAATTGTTCCGTTAACAACAGGAGCACATGATGAAGGCAACGAAACTGGCCGTAATTACCCTTTTTGCACTGATGGCTGTCAGCGGTATCGGTGGCGTTATGCTTGCAGGTTATTCATTTATTGTTCGCGGCGGTGTTGGCTGAGGTATCCGGCCAGGCGTTCAAACAGGCGATCCACCACAATTGCCGCCAGCGCAACCAGAATCGCCCCCTGAATAATGTAAGCCGTATTAAACCCGCTTAACCCGATAATGATCGGCGTTCCCAGCGTATTGGCTCCGACCGTCGAGGCGATGGTTGCCGTACCAATGTTGATTATCACGGACGTTCGCACGCCAGCGATAATCACCGGAGCGGCCAGCGGCAGTTCGACCTTCACCAGCCGCTGCCAGGCGCTCATCCCCATTCCTTCCGCTACGCTCAGCACCGATGCAGGCACCGCCGCAATCCCTGCCAGCGTCCCTTGCAGAATGGGCAACACGCCGTACAAAATCAGCGCAATGATGGCAGGCTCCTGCCCAAAACCGATCGCCGGCACGGCAATCGCCAGCACGGCCACCGGCGGGAAGGTCTGCCCCGTTGCGGCGATGGTCTCCACCAGCGGACGGAACTCCCTGCCCGCAGGCCGCGTCACCGCAATACCGGCGCCTGTGCCCAGCACGATAGCAATCACGCTTGACACCGCCACCAGCCAGAAGTGCGCCAGGGTGAGATTAACAAAGCTCTCCTGCTGGTATACCGGACGTGGCAGCCCGGGAATAAGCGCATTAAACAGCGCCGCGCTGTGCGGCATCAGGTAGAGTAAGGCGATAAACAGCCCTATCAGCCAGAGTAACGGATCACGGACCCACTTCACGCGTCACCTCCCCCGCCAGCAGATCGCGAAAATGGATCGTCCCGCATGGTGTCCCCTGCCCGTCCGAAACGGGTAACACCTCACACTGCCGGGCGACAAACGCCGACAGGGCATCGCGCAGGCTCATCCCATCGTGCAGCGGTTCACCACCGATTTGCGCATCCTGCGGACGCAGATAGTCCCTGACGGTGCGCAGCGAGAGCAGCCTGACGCCCAGCTCGCTGCGGCCAAAAAATTCACGCACAAAATCATTCGCCGGCGAGGTTAACAGCTCAAGCGGCGTACCCTGCTGGACGACTTCGCCGTGATCCATCAGTACCAGACGATCGGCCAGCCGCAGTGCTTCGTCGATATCATGCGTCACCAGCACGATGGTGCGCCCGAGAATACGGTGGATGCGGCTCATCTCGGCCTGAAGTGCGCCGCGGGTGACCGGATCCAGTGCGCCGAAGGGCTCATCCATCAGCAGTACCTGCGGGTTAGCGGCCAGCGCGCGCGCCACCCCGACCCGCTGCTGCTGTCCGCCGGAAAGCTGGTGCGGATAGCGGTTACGAAGCGACGCGTCCAGGCCCAGCAGCGCCATCAGTTCGTCGACACGCTCATTGATCTTCCCCCGGGACCATTTTTCCAGCTGTGGCACGGTGGCAATGTTCTGCGCCACCGTCCAGTGGGGAAACAGGCCGATGGACTGAATGGCGTAGCCCATACGCCGCCGCAGCTCCAGCACCGGCAGGCTGCGGATCTCCTCTCCGGCAAAGCGAATCGTCCCGCTGTCGTGTTCCACCAGCCGATTGATCATCTTCAGCGTCGTGGATTTTCCCGACCCCGATGTCCCGATCAATACCGAGAACGCCCCCTCGGCAAAATGCAGATTAAGGTGGCTTGCCGCCGGACGGCCCGCAAAGGTTTTACTCACATCATGAAATTCAATCATTGGCTCTTCTCCTGAGCAGCGCGAGCCACAGGGCAAACAGGGCATCCAGTACGACCGCCAGCGCAATTGTGGGCACGACGCCCAGCAACACCAGATCCAGCGCGCTACTGAGCAGCCCCTGGAAGACCAGTGCCCCAAAGCCGCCCGCCCCGATCAGCGCGGCAATCACCGCCATCCCCACGGTTTGCACTGTCACCACCCGCAGGCTGCGAACCAGCAGCGGAAGCGCAAGCGGCAGCTGTATTTTCCAGAAACACTGGCGCGCGCTCATCCCCATCGCATGGGCGCTTTCCAGCACGTCGGGCGGAACCTGGCTTAACCCCGCCACCACGCCGCGCACCAGCGGCAGCAGCGCATACAGCACAAGGGCAATCAGCGCTGGCGTCAGCCCGGTTCCGGCAATGCCTGCCGCAGCCAACGCAGGGAAGGATTTCACCAGACCGGCGAGGGGGGCAATCAGCAGGCCAAACAGGGCGACGGAGGGGATGGTCTGAATAACGTTGAGCACGGTAAAGACGGCGCCCTGGCGGCTGGTATGTCGGTAGCACCACATGCCCAGCGGCACGCCCAGCAGCAGCGCCGGGATCAGCGTCCCGAACAGGATCGTCAGATGTTGCGCCAGCGCGTTGTCAAATACCTCCTGGCGGTTGACGTACTCTTTTAACAGCGAGAGCTGATTCAGATCGCCGCTGAAGAGGATCAGCAGAGGGATAACCCAGAATTGCGCGTTCAGCAGCCAGCGCCAGACGGGTTGCGGCGTCAGACGGCGAATGGCATCGCTACAGACCAGCAGACAAAGTGCCAGCCACAGCCACAGCCCGCTACCAACCGACGTGCGCGCCAGCGGGCTTTCAACCGCGGCCATCTGCGTTGCCGCCTGTCCCGCGCTCCAGAACAGTACGATAAACAGCGCTTCGCTGAGCAAAAACGTCAGCCACAGGGCGGTTCGCCCCGGCCAGAAGGCTAAAGCAACAGTACTCGCCAGCGCCGCGCCCAGCAGCAGCGGCGTAAATGCCCAGATCTGCCAGAGCGCGCGCGGTTCGCCCGACACCAGACGGTTTGGCGCGACATTCACAAAAGGTAACGCGACCGCCGCGATGGCCACACAGGCCAACAGCAGCAGGACGCGGTTATGGCATTTTATTGGCACAGCCTTATCCCGTTACTTCACAAGCCCTTGTTGTTTCAGGAAGTCGGCAGCCACTTTTTTGGCATCCAGCCCCTCAACGGCAATGCTGGCATTCAGCTGTTGCAGCGTTTTCGCATCCAGTTTTTCAAATACCGGTTTGAGCCATTCCGCAATATCCGGGTAGGCTTTCAGCACCGCCTCGCGCACGACCGGGGTTGGGGCGTAAATAGGCTGAACGCCTTTCGGGTCGGTCAGGGTTTGCAGGCCAAGCGCCGCGACCGGGCCGTCTGTGCCGTAGGCCATCGCCGCGTTGACGCCGGAGGTTTGCTGCGCCGCCGCCTTAATGGTCACTGCCGTGTCGCCGCCTGCCAGAGAGAGCAGCTGTGCCTGATCGAGCTTGAAATCATAGGCTTTTTCAAACGCTGGCAGGGCATCAGCGCGCTCGATAAACTCTGCCGAGGCCGCGAGCTTAAACTCGCCCTTCTCTTTCAGGTAGCGGCTGAGATCGTCAAGCGAGGTGAGCTTGCCTTTCTCGGCGATATCTTTGCGCACCGCGATGGTCCAGGTGTTGTTGGCCGGTGCCGGCGTTAGCCAGACCAGCTTATTTTTTTCTGCGTCCAGCTTTTTGACTTTTTCGTACCCGGCTTTGGCATTTTTCCAGGCCGGATCGTTTTCATCCTTGAAGAAGAATGCCCCGTTGCCGGTGTATTCCGGGTAGATATCCAGCTCGCCGGAAGTGATGGCACCGCGCACGACAGGCGTGGTGCCAAGCTGTACTTTATTGACCGTTTTCACGCCGTGGCTTTCGAGTACCTGCAAAATGATATTGCCGAGCAACGCGCCCTCGGTATCAATTTTGGAACCCACCTTAACCGGCTCTGCGGCCTGTAACGGCAGGCTCAGCGCCGCCAGAAGCACCGCCGACCCTGTTATCCCCTTAATCATCGTCATTCTGCTTTCCTCATTATTTTGTGGCCTTTTTCATAGGCTTGAGAGAAAAGCGTAGCTTAAAACAGTGAATTTAACCGTTTTTCGTACAAGATGAGAGGCATCCCCCGCCAGGCGGGGGAAAGGGAGAAAGGTAAGATTATTGCAGTTCGAACTCGGCTTTGTTCACGCGGGCGGAATCCACGCCGATGAAGACGTTGAATTTGCCAGGCTCAGCATCGTATTTCATCTGCTGATTCCAGAACTTCAGCGCATTTACGTCAATCGGGAAGCTGACCGTTCTGGTTTCGCCCGGTTTCAGGTTGACCTTTTCGAAGCCGCGCAGCTGTTTCACCGGACGGCTCATGGAGGCCGTGACGTCCTGAACGTACATCTGGATCACCGTCGCGCCTTCGCGTTTGCCGCTGTTGGTCACCTCTACGCTGGCGGTCACTTTGCCGTCACGCTTCAGGGTCGGCGCCGACATTTTGACGTCAGACACCTTGAAGGTGGTGTAACTCAGGCCATAGCCAAACGGATAGAGCGGGCCGTTAGCTTCGTCGAAGTAACGGGACGTGTACTTGTTCGGCTTGTCGGCGTTATACGGACGACCGGTGTTCAGGTGGCTGTAGTAAACCGGGATCTGCCCGACGGAGCGCGGGAAGGACATCGGCAGCTTGCCGGACGGGTTGTAATCGCCAAACAGCACGTCGGCAATGGCGTTACCGCCTTCGGTTCCGGCGAACCAGGTTTCCAGAATGGCGTCAGCCTGCTGATCTTCTTTCACCAGCGCCAGCGGACGCCCGTTCATCAGCACCAGCACCAGCGGCTTGCCGGTGGCTTTCAGGGCCGCGATCAGATCGCGCTGGCTCTGCGGAATGGTAATATCGGTACGGCTGGAGGCTTCGTGCGCCATCCCCTGCGCTTCACCCACCACGGCGACCACCACGTCGGACTGCTTCGCGGCGTTAACCGCTTCGTCGAGCATCTCTTTCGGCGTGCGCGCATCCACCTTCACCGCTTCCTCATACTGGTTGAGGAAGGTCACGATGTCTTTATCGTCGGTGACGTTCGCACCTTTGGCGTAAACCACTTTTGCGTTATCACCCACGGCGCTCTTAATGCCGGTCAGCACGGTAACGGACTGATCCGCCACGCCTGCGGCGGACCAGCTGCCCATGACGTCGCGCTTGCTGTCGGCCAGCGGACCGACCACGGCAATGGTGCCGGATTTTTTCAGCGGCAGCGTGTCGAGACGGTTTTTCAGCAGCACCAGGCTTTCGCGAGCTACTTCCCGGGCTTCTTTACGGTGCAGACGGCTTTCGGCATTGGTGTCCGCCGGGTCTGAATCCTTCGGCCCCAGATGGCTGTAAGGATCGTTAAACAGTCCCATGTCATATTTCACGTTCAGCACGTGGCGAGCAGCGTCGTCCAGCTCTGCCATCGTCACCTTGCCGCTCTTCACCAGCCCCGGCAGGTATTTGCTGTAGTACTCGTCGCTCATGCTCATGTTGATGCCGGACTTGAGCGCCACGCGTACCGCATCTTCCGGGTCAGACGCCGTGCCGTGTTTGATCAGCTCTTTAATCGCGCCGTGGTCAGAAACGGTGATGCCCTTGAAGCCCCACTGGTCGCGCAGCACGTCTTTCAGCAGCCACGAATCGGAGGTGGCAGGCGTGCCGTTGAGAGAGTTCAGCGCTACCATCACCGCCCCGCTGCCCGCGTCCAGCCCTGCCTTGTATGGCGGCATGTAGTCGTTAAACAGGCGCTGCGGGCTCATGTCGACGGTGTTGTACTCTTTACCGCCCTCCACCGCGCCGTAGGCGGCGAAGTGCTTGACGCTGGTCATCACCGAGTAACGATCTGCCGGACTTTTGCCCTGCATCGCTTCCACCATGGTTTTGCCCATCGTGGCGGTTAAATAGGTGTCTTCTCCAAAGCCCTCCGAAGCGCGGCCCCAGCGCGGATCGCGAGAGACGTCAACCATCGGCGCCCAGGTCATGTTCAGGCCGTCGTCTGCGGCTTCATATGCCGATACGCGCCCGACGGTTTTCACCGCATCAAGATTAAAAGAGGAGGCTAAGCCGAGGCTAATCGGGAAGACGGTACGCTGGCCGTGCACCACGTCATAAGCGAAGAACAGTGGGATTTTCAGGCGGCTCAGCTCCATCACCTGATCCTGCATCTTGCGGATATCCTGGCGGGTAACGGTGTTAAAAATGGCGCCTACCTGCCCGTCTTTGATCATCTCGCGAATGGCTTCTTTCGGGTTATCCGGGCCGACGCTGATCAGGCGCAGCTGGCCGATTTTCTCATCGACCGTCATTTTTTTGAGTAAATCCGTGACAAAGGCGTCGCGGGCTTCGGGCGTGAGCGGGTGATTACCAAACAAATCCTCTGCCAGCGCAGGTTGCAGCGCCAGGCTGACGGCGACACCTACAGAACATAGCCATTTCATGTTGTTATTCTCTCTCATCAATAACCGCGGGAAGCACCCGGCCAGACCGTGCGAAAAGCGCAGTGTGCCACAAAGCCTGAAAACCTTGCAGGGTTATTCTCTGATTTTTCTCATGAATACCCGACCGCTCAACGGCTAATCGCGCTATGCTTTACAGCGAGAAATTTGCCCCACCACAAGGAGTGGAAGATGTCTTCTGTTCGAACTGACGATAACACTACATTTATTAACGAACTGTCGCGCCTGGTTGGTCACTCTCACCTGCTTACCGACCCGGCTAAAACCGCCCGCTACCGCAAGGGCTTCCGCTCCGGTCAGGGCGAGGCACTGGCGGTGGTCTTCCCCGGTACGTTGCTCGAACTGTGGCGCGTGCTCAGCGCCTGCGTTGCGGCAGACAAGATTATTTTAATGCAGGCTGCTAACACCGGCCTGACTGAAGGCTCCACGCCGAACGGCAACGATTACGATCGTGACATCGTGATTATCAGCACCCTGCGCCTCGACAAACTGCACCTGCTGGACAAGGGCGAACAGGTACTCGCCTTCCCCGGCACCACGCTCTACTCGCTGGAAAAGGCGCTTAAGCCGCTGGGTCGCGAACCGCACTCGGTGATCGGCTCGTCGTGCATTGGCGCCTCGGTGATCGGTGGGATCTGCAATAACTCCGGCGGCTCGCTGGTGCAGCGCGGCCCGGCCTACACGGAGATGTCGCTGTTTGCCCGTATCGATGAAAACGGCAAGCTGACGCTGGTTAACCATCTGGGGATCGATCTGGGCGTAACGCCAGAGCAGATCCTCAGCAAACTTGACGATGACCGCGTGAAGGACGAAGACGTTCAGCACGATGGCCGTCACGCGCATGACCACGATTACATCACCCGCGTGCGCGATATCAATGCCGATACACCGGCGCGCTATAACGCCGATCCGGATCGCCTGTTTGAATCCTCCGGCTGCGCGGGCAAGCTGGCCGTTTTTGCGGTGCGCCTCGATACCTTCCCGGCAGAGAAAAAGCAGCAGGTGTTTTACATCGGCACCAATCAGCCGGAGGTGCTGACGGAGATCCGCCGTCATATTCTGGCCGAGTTCACTCACCTGCCGGTGGCGGGCGAGTATATGCACCGGGACATTTACGACATCGCCGAGCGCTACGGCAAAGATACCTTCCTGATGATCGACAAGCTCGGCACCGACAAAATGCCGTTCTTCTTCACCATGAAGGGCCGCACCGATGCGATGCTGGAGAAAGTGTCGCTCTTCAAGCCGCACTTCACCGACCGCTTTATGCAGAAGCTGGGCAACGTCTTCCCGGCGCATTTACCGGAGCGGATGAAGACCTGGCGCGACAAGTATGAGCACCATCTGCTGCTGAAAATGGCCGGGGACGGAATTGACGAAGCGCAGAGCTGGCTCACCGAATTCTTCAAAACCGCCGACGGGGATTTCTTTGCCTGCACGCCGGAAGAAGGCAGCAAAGCCTTCCTGCATCGTTTCGCCGCGGCGGGTGCCGCTATCCGTTATCAGGCGGTGCATTCCGAAGAAGTGGAGGATATTCTGGCGCTGGATATCGCCCTGCGTCGCAACGATACCGAGTGGTTTGAACATCTGCCGCCGGAGATCGACAGCAAGCTGGTGCATAAGCTCTATTACGGCCACTTTATGTGCTATGTCTTCCACCAGGATTACATCGTGAAAAAAGGGGTTGATGCACACGCGCTGAAAGAACAGATGCTGGCGCTGCTGCACGAGCGTGGCGCGCAATATCCTGCCGAGCACAACGTGGGACACCTGTATAAAGCGCCGGAGACGCTTAAACAGTTTTATCGCAAAAATGACCCTACAAACAGTATGAACCCCGGCATTGGTAAGACAACGCGGAAGAAATACTGGAAAGAGAGTGCCGAATCAGAGCAGCACAATACGCAAGCCTCTGATGAACTCATATAGCCAAATTTAAGAGATTGTTAAGCTCTCCTCAAACGTACTAGAGTATCTGCCTGTTGCCAGAGAAACGTTTCTCTGGCTTTCCAAACAAGGAGCGGGCAGAACATGTCGGCTGTAGAAACTTTCCCCGAAACTGAAATCGAGGTGCGCGACGCCCTTCCTGACGATGCGCATGCCATCTCGGCGATATACGCCTGGCATGTGCTTCATGGCCGTGCGTCCTTCGAGGAAGTTCCCCCCACCGTCGATGAGATGCGTCAGCGGATGAAGAGCGTGACCGACAGCGGTTTACCGTGGCTGGTTGCGCTGTATCGCGGCATTGTTGTCGGCTACTGCTACGCCACGTTTTATCGTCCACGCCAGGCTTATCGCTATACCCTTGAAGAATCCATTTATGTGGATGCCAGCACCACCGGCCGCGGGTTTGGCTCGGCCTTACTCCAGGCACTGATCGCCCGTTGTGAACAAGGACCGTGGCGGCAGATGATTGCCGTGGTCGGCGACGGGCAAAATAACCCCGGGTCGTTGCGGCTGCATAAAAAGCACGGTTTCGAAATTGTGGGTCAGCTCAGAAGTGTGGGATATAAAAAAGGCGACTGGCGGGACACGGTGATGATGCAGCGCCCGCTCAACGACGGGGACTGGACGCTGCCGGAATAAACGCAGTGCGGTCTGGTGCCCTCACCCCGGCCCTCTCCCACAGGGAGAGGGAGAAAACATAAAAAACGGTAACATGCGTTACCGTTTTGCTTTTTCCTAATCGTTCTGCGCCGTCGCCATCTGTTCCGCTTTCTGCTTTTTATACGCCAGCGCTGAAGCCGGCACCGGCTGCACTTTCCCGGTTTCAATCCAGGTACGCAGGCGGCTGGCATCCGCGAAGTGGGTATATTTGCCGAAGGCGTCCATCACCACCAGCGCCACTGGCTTACCGTTAAATACGGTGCGCATCACCAGGCAGTGTCCTGCCGCATTGGTGAATCCGGTCTTGGTTAACTGAATATTCCAGTTATCGCGATACACCAGATGGTTAGTGTTGCGGAACGGCAGCGTATACGCCGGGTTCGAGAATGTCGCCATCTCCTCACGCGTGGTGCTGAGCTGACCAATCAGCGGGTATTGCTTACTGGCGATCAGCAGCTTTGTTAAATCACGCGCCGTCGAGACGTTATGGATCGACAGACCGGTTGGCTCCACGAAATGGGTATTTTTCATCCCCAGCGCTTTGGCTTTGGCGTTCATCGCGCGGATAAACGCGTCGTAACCGCCAGGATAATGGTGGGCAAGGCTCGCCGCCGCGCGGTTCTCTGAGGACATCAGCGCCAACAGCAGCATATTTTTACGGCTGATTTCACTTTTCAGACGCACACGAGAGTAGATCCCTTTCATCTCTGGCGTGTGGCTGATATCCACTTTTAGCTTTTCGTCCAGCGGCAGTCGTGCATCAAGCACCACCATCGCGGTCATGACTTTGGTTATGGAAGCGATCGGGCGCACCAGATCCGGATGACTGGCGTAGATCACCTTGTTGGTATTCAGGTCAACGATCATCGCGCTGCCGGACGCAATCTGGGGTTGCGCAGCAGCGGTGGCGACTGCGGTCGTTTTGGCGATGGCTGGCGCGGTAGCGTAGACGCCCAACAGCAGCGCAAGACTAAGGAGTGACACTCGAAATTTCAGCATGATGAGACTTCTGATAATGATTCACGCACGTTATGACGTACACCGCCTGTGTCGACGGATAAACACAGGCTGGCTTCGGCATCATAGCGGTCACCGTGCGTTGTCGCCAGCGGAGAATCATAACCAGATGCTGCATTGCTGGCATTTACGCCAGCAATGCAGGGAACTTAGAAGAGACGGTATCCATAACCCCAAAGAATAACTGTCAGGGCCAGTAGCGCCTCCAGGACCAGTACGCCGATGGCAAGCGTAGAGCTGGAGAAGCTCAGGCCCTCTTCTTTATTGATATTGAGGAAGGTTGGCACCCCTACATACAGCAGATAACCGGTATAAAAGAGGGCAACCGTACCGATCAGCGCGCACAGCCAGACCAGTGGATAGAGCGCGACAATACCGCTTAAAAACAGCGGGGTCGCGACGTATCCGGCGAAGACCATACAGTGTGCCAGCGACGGGCGCTGCGGATAGTTGCGCGCCATCCAGTGGATGACCCGCCCCATCACCGCCACCCCGGCCAGCATCAGGCCATAAAACAGAATGGCCAGGTACAGTCCGGTGAACCAGGAAAGCTGAACCACGGTGCCGTCACCAAAGTTCCAGCCTATCTGCGTAGTACCAATAAATGCGCAGACCACCGGCACCGCTGCCATCAGCAGGACATGGTGGGTATAGTGATGCGCGACCGTTTCGTTCTCGTTACGGATGACCTGCATTTCACGATCGGGATGGGAGAAAAGTCCCCAGACATGGTTCATAACGCCCCCTTGTTGTCGGCCCGTCAGCGATAGCTTAAGTATAATGCAGGCTTTAGATTATTTTATGTACAGTGGGAAATTTCCGTTGATTGCCGCGCGGTTAATGGATGGGGTATATGATTAACGCAGGCAAAGTAAGGGAGACGACGTTTACGTAATGGATATCAACGGTCTTATTGAACAATATGGATACGCCGCGCTGGTGATCGGCAGCGTGGCGGAAGGCGAAACTATCACGCTGCTGGGCGGGGTGGCCGCACACCAGGGATTGCTGAAATTCTCGCTGGTGGTCGCCGCCGTCGCGTTGGGCGGTATGATTGGCGATCAGCTGCTCTATTTTCTGGGGCTGCGCTTTGGCCCGACGCTTTTGCAACGTTTTGCCAGGCATCAAAAGAAAATTCGCCGTGCTCAGCGGCTTATCCAGCGACGTCCCTGGCTGTTTGTGATTGGCACCCGCTTTATGTACGGTTTTCGCATCATTGGGCCGATACTGATTGGCGCGAGTCGTTTACCACCGAAAATTTTCCTGCCGCTGAACATTCTCGGGGCGATTGCCTGGGCGTTGATTTTCACCACGCTTGGCTACGCGGGTGGCGAAGTGATTGGCCCATGGCTGCATAATCTTGACCAGCACCTGAAGCACTGGGCGTGGTTGATCCTGGTGGTTGCGGTGGTGATTGGGGTACGGCTGTGGCTGAAGCATCGTGAAAAGCGGCGGGATGAAGAGTGAGTTCGGCCTGCTGCCCTCACCCCGCCCCTCTCCCACAGGGAGAGGGAGAAGGGTATCTACCCTTCCGGCTTAAACTGCGGATTCGCCAGCATAAAACCGCCGTCAACGATAAACGACTGCCCGGTGGTGTAGCTGGCGTCACTGTCACACAGCCACGCCACCAGGCTGGCAATTTCTTTGGTATGCCCTGGCCGTGCCAGCGGGATTTCCGGCATTGAGCCTTCTTTCACTTCACTGTCGTCCATATCATTCATCGGCGTGGCGATCGCACCGGGCGCAACGGCGTTCACCAGAATCTTATGTTTAACCAGCTCCAGCGCCATCGACTTGGTTAACCCGCCCAGCGCATGTTTGGCCGCCGTATAGGCGCTGGCGTCCGGCAATGGCGTATGTTCATGCACCGAGGTGATGTTCACGATCCGCCCCCCTTCCCCCTGCCTCACCATCTGACGCGCCGCGATTTGCGAGCAGAGAAACGCGCCGTCCACGTCAACGGTGAATATGTGCCGCCAGTCGTCAAACGACAGGTCCAGAAATGGCGCTTTATTCATCGCCCCGGCATTGTTAACCAGCACATCCAGCCGCCCGAAACGCGTAATCAGGGTTTCAATGGCCTTTGCGCCTTCCGGTAAATGGCTTAAGTTGAGTTGAATGGCCTCGGCACGCTGCCCGCGCGCTTCAATTTCACGGCAGGTTGCCAGCGCCCCTTCCTCATCTGAGTGCCAGGTCACCCCGATATCAAACCCGCGCTCGGCCAGCATCAGGGCCGTCGTTTTGCCAATTCCTGAATCCGATGCGGTAACAATTGCGACTCGCGTCATACTCACCTCCTGAAAATCTGCAAAGAGGTAAGTATAGATAATGCGCAATGTTAGCCGTGATGATATCCGCCACCCAGCGCGGAGGTGAGCTGGAGCGTGGCATCCACGTACTGACCTTTCAGCATCAACCCGGCAATACGCTCTTTGAGCGCCGGAATTTTTGCTTCACTCACCCGGGAGCCGGCAATGATCCCCGCCCTGAAGCGCGCCTGCGCCAGCGCGACGACGCGCGCCGCATCTTTTTCGATCTGCTGCTGGTGCTGATTTTTGGCGGTCAGCGTTTCCACTTCGCTGGCCGTCCGGGCGACCTGGTTTACGGCATCTACCACGGCCTTGTTGTAGTTCGCCACGGAGAGGTTGTTTTGCGCCTGGGCGATATCCAGGTTCGCATTCAACCGACCGCTGTCAAAAATTGGCAGCGTCAGCCCCGCGGTTACGCCCATTTGCTGCGCAGATGAGCGGAACAGGTCGCTCAGGTGCAATGCATCCTGCTGCAAAAACGCCATCAAATTGATGTCAGGGTAGAACGCGGCTCTGGCGGCATCGACTTCGCTCATGGATGCTTCGATATACCAGTGCGCCTCCTGCAAATCCGGGCGCCGAGCCAGCAGTTCATAACCGAGCGTTGATGGCAGCGATGCCTTTGCGTCAGGTAAGGCATGCCGTGCGAGCGTGACTGAAGGGGTATTGGTCAACGCATTCAGACGCGCCTCAATGGCCTTCATTTTGCCGTGCACGTCAGCGAGCTGTTCATCGGTTTTGCTGGCACTGATATCCGTTTCAACCCCTTCCACCGAGGAGGTAATGCCGTGCTGATAAAGCTCCCGATCGGCACCGATGATATTTTCCTGCTCCCGTTTGATCTGCGCGAGCACGTCACCCACCGCGGCCTCGGTCTGCCAGTCCCAGTACAGCCGCGCGACGCTGCTGGCGAGCAGCTGGCGGGTCTGCTCCAGCTCCGCTTTTTGCGCATTCACCTTACCGATGCGGGCCTCAATTTGGGCGCGGTTTTTACCCCATAAATCCAGATCCCAACCCGCCGTCAGACCAAAGGTGCCGTTGGTATACCAGGGGCCGGTGGTCCCCGCTGCCGGGTCGGTCAGTGCAAATGGCCCCATCAACCCCTCTGCCGACATCTTTTGCCGTTCCACATCTGCGGAAAAATCCAGTTGTGGACCCTCAGCAGCGACAGCGGCTTTCGCCTGTGCTTCCGCCAGGGTGATACGCTGACGGGCAATTTGCATATCCGGCGCATCCGCCAGCGCTTTGTCGATCAGCGCGTTGAGCTGGGGGTCGTTAAAGTCTTTCCACCATTCGCTTTTTGGCCAGTCGGCATGACGCAGTTGGGTATTTACAGTTGCGGCGGCGGCTTGCGTTTTTACTGGAGACACCGTGGCATGTTCCGGCGCGCAGGCGGCCAGCATAAAAACAAGAGGAGCACTCAGAGATAAAGTAAGAGAACGTTTCATTACGCCATGAACTCAAAAAAAATAAAGGCGCAACTTACGCTTACTGACGTTCCGTTTTTTAGTAACGCGTGGCAATCCGCATATTGTTATACATTTTCATATCCGGAAATTTATTCCCCAAGACAATGAGTTAATTTCATGTATTCATGCTAATTATGAATTGACTGCTACACTTACTTCGACAGACATACGCAGGAGAGGCGAATGAAAATATTATTGTGGGTTATTTTGATTATATTTCTGATAGGGCTGCTGGTGGTAACCGGCGTATTCAAGTTGATTTTCTGATTCCGTTGCCCGGCTCCGCGCCGGGCAAACTCTTCACACTTCGCTCAGGACTTCGACTGGATCACCCGGGCAATATCCGCAGACGTCTGTAGGGTACGGATCTCCTGAAATAATCCCAGCGCGTCGTCGTACTCCTTACGCAAATAACTCAGCCACTGTTTAATGCGCGCGACGTGATACAAGCCGGTATCGCCCTGCTTTTCCAGCCGCGTGTATTTTTGCAGTAGTTTCACCACATCCGCCCACGGCATCCGCGGCTCATTATATTTCACCACCCGGCTGAGGTTCGGCACGTTCAGCGCACCGCGGCCAATCATCACGGCATTACAGCCGGTCTCTTTGAGGCAGGCCTGCGCGCTCTCGTAATCCCAGATTTCGCCGTTGGCAATCACCGGAATCGTAAGCCGTTTGCGGATCTCGCCAATCGCCTGCCAGTTAATGCGCTCGGCTTTATAACCATCCTCTTTGGTTCGCCCGTGCACCACCAGCTCGGTGGCGCCCGCCTGCTGCACCGCGTCAGCAATTTCAAACTGCTTATCGCCGCTGTCCCATCCCAGACGGACTTTGACCGTCACCGGCAGATGCGATGGCACTGCCTCACGCATGGCCTTTGCGCCGCGATAAATCAGCTCCGGATCTTTAAGTAGCGTCGCCCCCCCGCCGCTGCCGTTGACCAGCTTTGACGGACAGCCGCAGTTAAGATCGACGCCGTACGAACCAAGCGCTACCGCGCGGGCGGCGTTTTCAGCCAGCCACTCAGGATACTGGCCGAGCAGCTGGACGCGCACCAGCGTACCGGACGGCGTGCGGCTCTGACGATGCAGTTCCGGACAGAGACGATAAAATGATTTTTCTGGCAGCAACATATCGACCACGCGCAGAAACTCCGTCACGCAGAGATCGTAATCGTTCACCTCGGTAAGCAGCTCGCGCACGAGAGAGTCGAGCACGCCTTCCATCGGGGCCAGTAAAACACGCATTCTGAGTACCTGTGAAAAAAGACGCGCTATAGTAGCTGCTCTCTATGTATGTTGAAAGCCCGGCGTTCCATTCCGGAATGTCTGGTATGCCCAAAATTCATGATGTGATCCGTGGCACATTTTCAGGTTTAATTGTATGATGAATACGTCTCAGCAAGGACTTTCACCATGAGCAAATCACTGAATACTATCTGGCAATACCTTCGCGCCTTCGTCCTCATTTATGCCTGCCTGTACGCCGGCATTTTTATCGCTTCGCTGCTGCCGATTACGATACCCGGCAGCATTATCGGCATGCTGATCCTGTTTGTACTGCTGGCATTACAGGTGCTGCCCGCAAAATGGGTCAACCCAGGGTGCTTCGTTCTCATTCGCTACATGGCCCTGCTTTTTGTGCCTATCGGCGTTGGGGTTATGCAGTATTACGATGTGCTTAAAGCGCAGTTCGGCCCGATTGTGGTCTCCTGCGCCATCAGTACGCTGGTGGTTTTCCTCGTCGTCAGCTGGAGTTCACACATTGTGCATGGCGAACGTAAGGTCGTCGGGGAGAAAACAAAAAAATGATGGCGAATATCTGGTGGTCCCTGCCGTTAACCCTGGTGGTGTTCTTTGCTGCGCGTAAGCTTGCGGTGCGTTTCAAAATGCCGTTGCTCAACCCGCTGCTGGTCGCCATGGTGGTGATTATTCCTTTTCTGCTGCTCACCGGCATTTCTTATGAGCGTTACTTCGCCGGGAGCAAGATCCTTAACGATTTGTTGCAGCCTGCCGTGGTGGCGCTGGCGTTTCCTTTATATGAGCAACTGCATCAGATCCGCGCGCGCTGGAAATCCATCATAACCATCTGCTTCGTGGGGAGCCTTGTTGCGATGATCACCGGCACCTCGGTGGCCTTAATGATGGGCGCATCGCCGCAGATCGCCGCCTCTATCCTGCCTAAATCCGTCACCACGCCGATTGCCATGGCCGTGGGCGGCAGCATCGGGGGCATTCCGGCCATCAGCGCCGTGTGCGTGATTTTCGTCGGTATCCTGGGCGCGGTGTTTGGTCATACGCTGCTGAATATCATGAAAATTCGTACCAAAGCGGCACGCGGTCTGGCGATGGGTACCGCCTCGCACGCGCTGGGCACCGCACGCTGCGCGGAACTGGATTATCAGGAAGGGGCATTCAGCTCGCTGGCGCTGGTGATCTGCGGGATTATCACTTCCCTGGTCGCGCCGTTTATCTTCCCGATTATTCTGGCAGTAATGGGCTAAAATTTGCGATGCGTCGCGCAAATTTCATTTTCATTTCATAAGTTGCACACATAATGAGATTTGGATCACATATAAAGGCCGTACGGCTCCGTACACTACCGATCCATTAACCTTGATGAGGCAACGTCATGCATCCACGTTTTCAAGCTGCTTTCTCTCAGCTTGCAGAGAATTTGCAATCAGCCCTGGCTCCGGTTCTGGCGGATGCGCATTTCCCCGCCCTGCTGACGGCAGATCAGGTCACGACGCTTAAACAGGCAACGGGGCTGGACGAAGACGCGCTGGCTTTCGCCCTGCTGCCCCTGGCGGCTGCCTGCGCCCGCGCTGACCTTTCCCATTTTAACGTAGGCGCAATTGCGCGCGGTGTGAGCGGGACCTGGTACTTCGGCGGAAACATGGAGTTTCTCGGTGCGACCATGCAGCAAACCGTCCATGCGGAGCAGAGCGCCATCAGTCACGCCTGGCTACGCGGCGAAAAAGCCCTGCGCGCCATCACCGTCAACTATACCCCTTGCGGCCACTGCCGCCAGTTTATGAATGAGCTGAACAGCGGTCTTGAACTGCGTATCAACCTGCCGGGACGCGCACCGCATACGCTGCGTGATTACCTGCCGGATGCTTTCGGCCCGAAAGATCTTGAGATCAAAACCCTGCTGATGGACGAGCAGGACCACGGTTATGCGCTCTCAGGGGATGAGCTGAGCGAAGCGGCCATTGCCGCCGCCAATAAAAGCCACACGCCATACAGCAAATCTCCAAGCGGCGTCGCCCTTCAGTGCCGCGACGGCCGCATCTTCACCGGCAGTTACGCAGAGAACGCCGCGTTTAACCCGACGCTGCCTCCGCTTCAGGGCGCCCTGAACCTGCTTAGCCTGAACGGGTATGACTACCCGGATATTCAGCGCGCAATCCTGGCTGAAAAGGCCGATGCGCCGCTGATCCAGTGGGACGCGACCGCAGCCACGCTGAAAGCGCTGGGCTGTTCAACCATTGACCGCGTGCTGCTGGCATAATCTGTTCGGCGGGCAGAGTTGCCCGCCAGTCTGACGAAAAACCCCTCAGTTGAATCGCTGTTTCTTGCGCTAACCAGGCGGGTACAGTAGCCTGAGGGAAATTTCATCATCGGTACGAGCCATCTGCATGTTAAAGCGCGTGTTTTACAGCCTGTCTGTCCTGGTCGGCATACTGCTGTTGATCGTGCTGGGTCTCGACCGCTGGATGAGCTGGAAAACAGCCCCCTACATTTTTGATGACCTACAGGACCTCCCCTACCGTCAGGTTGGCGTGGTGCTTGGCACCGCCAAGTATTACCGCACCGGCGTCATAAATCAGTATTACCGGTATCGTATTCAGGGCGCGCTGAACGCCTATAACAGCGGCAAGGTGAACTATCTGCTGTTGAGCGGCGATAACGCGCTGCAAAGCTATAACGAGCCGGTGACGATGCGCAAAGATCTGATTGCCGCAGGCGTCGACCCGGCCGATATCGTGCTCGACTACGCCGGATTCCGCACGCTTGATTCCATCGTGCGTACCCGCAAGGTGTTCGACACCAATGATTTCATCATCATTACCCAGCGTTTCCACTGCGAGCGGGCGCTGTTTATCGCCCTGCATATGGGCATTCAGGCGCAGTGTTATGCGGTGCCATCGCCAAAAGATATGCTGAGCGTGCGCGTGCGTGAGTTTGGCGCCCGTTTCGGCGCGCTGGCTGACCTGTACCTGTTCAAACGTGAACCGCGCTTTTTAGGCCCGCTGGTGCCGATCCCAACGATGCACGAAGTGCCGGAGGATGCGCAGGGTTATCCGGCGGTAACGCCAGAGCAGCTGCTGGAAATGCAGAAGAAGTAATAACTGATGTCGGGTGGTGGCTTCGCCTTACCCGACCTACGATCGCGATTTTGTAGGCCCGGTAAGCGTCGCGCCGCCGGGCAAAAAAAGGCCCGCTACGTGAGCGGGCCTTTTCATTCTGAAGAACTTACTTCTTACGCGCGTACTTCAGTGAATCCAGGGCAACCGCGAAGATGATGATCGCACCCTTGATAATGTACTGCCAGTACGGGTTCACACCGATGTAGGTCAGGCCGTAGTTGATAACGGTGAAGATGATCACACCGGTCACCACGCCCAGCACGGTACCCACGCCGCCGCTGAAGGAGACGCCGCCAACCACGCAGGCCGCAATCGCATCCAGTTCGTACATAAAGCCGAGGTTGTTGGTTGCAGAGCCGATACGGCCTGCTTCCAGCATCCCGCCGAAGGCGTAGAAGACCCCGGACAGGGCATAAATCATCAGCAGGTTCAGAGCCACGTTGACCCCGGAGACCTTCGCCGCTTCCGGGTTACCGCCGATAGCAAAGATGTTTTTACCGAAGCGGGTTTTGTTCCACAGGATCCAGACGAATGCCACCGCAATCAGAGCATAGAAGGTGATATAGGAGAGACGGAAGCTGCCGAGCGCAACAAACCCCTGCGTGAAGGTCGAGAAGCCGCTGTCGAAGCCAGAGATTGGAGACGCGCCGACGAAATCGTAGTACAGGGAGTTGATACCATAAACGATGATCATCGTGCCAAGCGTAGTGATGAATGGCGTCACGTTCAGGTAAGCAATAATGATGCCGTTAATCAGGCCAATTACCGCGCCGATGGCACACACGATCAGGATCACCACGAAAATCGGCATGGTCGCCATCTCCGGGAATACCTTGTTGGCGTTTTCCATCGACTGCAACAGGGTCGCCGCAATGACCGCCGCCAGACCCACCTGGCGCCCTGCCGAAAGGTCAGTCCCCTGAGTAACGATAAGCCCCGCCACGCCAAGCGCGATAATAATACGGACGGAAGACTGGGTCAGAATGTTACTCAAGTTCAGCAGACTTAAGAACGTAGGGTCCTGGAAAATAATAATCGCCAGCAAGACTAAAAGAACAACGTAAATACCGCCTTCTTTCAGATAAGTGAGAAAACTTTTTT
Organism: Enterobacter cloacae complex sp. 677-3DZ2D5B; assembly: GCF_004136695.1. Taxonomy (NCBI): domain Bacteria; kingdom Pseudomonadati; phylum Pseudomonadota; class Gammaproteobacteria; order Enterobacterales; family Enterobacteriaceae; genus Enterobacter; species Enterobacter cloacae complex sp. 677-3DZ2D5B. Next base: position 128,224 of record NZ_QFLS01000005.1, read on the forward strand.
TATTTAACGCACTCATGAGGAGCCCCTGATCTTAAAGGTGCAAAGACGCAAGACGCAAAATTTCGTTTTGCGTTGTCGTTTTGGTTTCAACAATACCGGCAACGAGACCATTGCTCATAACCAGAATACGGTCTGTGATCCCTAACAATTCCGGCATTTCGGAAGAAATAATAATGATCCCTTTATCTTTTTTCGCCAGCTCTGCGATAAGCTGGTAAATCTCGAATTTTGCACCCACGTCGATACCGCGCGTAGGTTCATCCAGCATCAGAATTTCAGGCTGGGTTAATAGCCAGCGACCAATAATGACTTTCTGCTGGTTTCCTCCCGAAAGTGAGCCAATTTGCGTGCGGTGGCCCGGCGTTTTCACGCGCATGGAGTCAATCACCCACTGGGTATCGCTCTTCATGCGGGAATTATCCAGCAGCCCGACCTTGTTTTTGTAATTGCGAATATTAGAAATTAACGAGTTAAAGTTAATATCCAGATAAGCGTAAATACCGGTGGAACGACGCTCTTCCGTCACCAGCGCAAAGCCATTATTAATGGCTTCGTTGGCGTTGTGGTTGTTGATCTTCTTACCGTGCAGCGTAATGGTGCCTTCGGCTTTCTCACGGATACCAAACAGGGTTTCCACGATATCGGTGCGCTTAGCGCCCACCAGCCCAGCGATGCCAAGGATCTCCCCCTTGTGCAGATCGAAAGAGACATCGCGGATAGACGGCTGACGCAGCGAGGTCAGGTTACGCACCTCCAGAATCACTTCGCCTGGCTTGTTTTCTTTATCCGGGAAGCGCTGGTTCAGAGAACGGCCAACCATCATGGCGATGATCTTGTCCATGTCCAGCCCTTCCAGCGGCTGGGTGGCAATCCACTGACCGTCGCGCAGGATGGTGATTTCATCGCACAGCTGGAAGATCTCTTCCATTTTATGTGAGATATAGACAATGCCACAGCCGCGATCTTTCAGCTTACGAATAATGGTAAAAAGGTGGTTAACCTCTTTTTCCGTTAATGACGATGTAGGTTCATCCATGATCACAATTTTCGCATCATATGAGAACGCTTTGGCAATTTCGATCATCTGCATCTGGGAAACGGATAATGTCCCGACGCGGGCGCGCGGGTCGATATCAATATCCAGCTCATCAAAAATGGCTTTGGTGTCGCGATACATTTTATCCTGATCGACAAAGACACCTTTGGTTGGATAACGACCCAACCACATATTATCCATAACTGAACGTTGCAGGACCAGGTTTAATTCCTGGTGTACCATCGAGATACCGTTCTCCAGCGCTTCTTTCGCTGAATGGAAGTCGATCTCTTTTCCCAGAAAAAGAATGCTGCCAGAATCTTTTTGATAGATCCCAAAAAGGCATTTTAATAATGTTGATTTACCCGCACCGTTTTCACCCATTAATGCATGAATAGAGTGAGGACGAACTTTTAAATTAACATTATCGAGCGCCTTAACACCGGGGAATGACTTATTGACACCGGTCATTTCCAACAAGTATTCACCGGACGACTGAGTAGTTGTGCTGACCATAATTATACCTTGTTGGCCTCGCATATCGCGTTATAAAAGGGCGCAACGAATTGCGCCCAGTGAAGACAATGCAGATAACTTATTTACCGATAAACTCAGCCAGGTTGGACTGGTCTACGCCCACGTAAGGAACGCGAACGATTTTGTTGTCAATTTTCCAGTTAGTCCCGTCAGCGGCACCTTTACCATCGGCCAGATTTTTCGCCAGATCGAAGGTGGCTTTCGCCTGGTTGTTGGCATCGTTCAGCACGGTACCGGCCATAGCGCCAGATTTCACCAGCGCCAGCGCTTCTGGCAGGGCATCCACACCGAATACAGGAATGGCGGATTTGTTGTGTGCTTTCAGCGCTTCTACCGCACCCATTGCCATCGCATCGTTGTTGGCAATGACCACTTCAATTTTGTTGGCGTTAGGGCCGGACAGCCACGCGTCCATCTTATCTTTCGCCTGAGCGGTATCCCACATTGCGGTGTCTAACGCCAGCTGCTGGGTTTTAAGGCCCTTGTCGTTCAGCTCTTTAATAACGTAGGTGGTACGTGCTTCAGCATCTGGATGGCCCGGTTCGCCTTTCAGCAGAACGAACTGAATCTGACCATCTTTGTTCAGATCCCAGTTTGGGTTCGCCGCCCAGTGTTTCGCAATCAGATCGCCCTGGATAATCCCGGACTCTTTGGAGTCGGTACCCACGTAATACGCTTTGTCGTAGCTGTCCAGCGCTTTACGGGAAGGTTCTTTGTTGAAGAAGACAATTGGCACGTTCTGGCCGCGCGCTTTCTCGATCACCGTGCCTGCCGCAGCCGGGTCAACCAGGTTAATAGCCAGCGCTTTCACGCCTTTTGCCAGAAGAACGTCAATCTGATCGTTCTGTTTGGACTGGTCATTCTGGGAGTCATTCATCAGCAGTTGCACGTCTGGCGCTGATTTAGCATCTTTTTCAATTGCTTTACGCACAACGGACATGAAGTTATCGTCGTATTTATAGATAGTCACGCCAATACGGGTATCCGCTGCGTGTGCTGCTGCGCCAAAAAGCATGCTTGCCATGACAGCAGACAGAGTCAACACCTTCTTATTCATGGTATCTCCGGTTTTTTTTATGCAGGGTAGTTCTTGTGAAAAACGGTCGGCGGGCAGATGTTAATAAAACGTTACTGATCGCCGAAGTTCACTTATAAAATGTCCAGCTTCCGTGTTCGGTAACGCTCCAGAAATGCGTTTTATTCGTTGTTTGAGGCATTGTGATAACGGTAAAAGTGAATAATCACCGTTACATTGTGTTTCAGCCCCTAAAACGCTGACATCATAGACAGCGGCTTGTTAAGATACTGTGAATTTACTCACAGATTGAAAACGGTTACATCACGTGATGTTATCAGTTAGTGATCGGAGCCACAGTTTGCCGGATAGCGACCGAATGGCGGCGTACTAAAGTCGGCATAAAACAATGCGTTGCGTCAGGATCTAACAGCCCAGCCGCCCCCTGTAACGCCAGCTCTGTCGCCAGTTTCGCCATCGACGCAATAGGGTAACGCACCGTTGTCAGCTGCGGATCGGTGTAACGGGCAATGGGGATATCATCAAAACCGATCAGCGATAAATGCTGCGGTACCGCAATGCCATTATCTTTCAGCGCGGTAAGCGCACCTGCCGCCATGCTGTCGTTATAGGCAAACACGGCCGTCAGCTGAAGATTACGCCCCAGCAGTTCAACCATTGCCGCTTCACCGCCCTGCATGTCCGGCGAACCGGTACCTACCCAGCTCTCCAGCGGCGCAATGCCCTGCTCTTTCAGCGCGTTTTGCCAGCCCTCGCGGCGCATCATGTCGTCTTCAATACCGTGGCTGGAAGCCAGATAACCTATGCGCTGATGGCCGTTGCTGATGAGCATCCGCGTCGCCATCATCGCGCCGCTGATGTTATCCAGACCGACGCAGCGATGCGCGTAGCCGGGGACGATACGGTTGATCAGCACCATGCCGGGGATCTGCTCCATAAACCCGGCCAGCTCTTCATCGCTCAGGGCTTTTGAGTGCACAATCAGGGCGTTACAGCGCTGGCGGATCAGTACCTCAATGGCATAACGCTCTTTTTCAGCCTCGTGATAGCTGTTGCCAATCAGCACATATTTCTGGTGCTGCTGGGCAACCACATCCACCGCTTTGACCAGCGCGCCGAAGAAGGCGTCCGACACGTCCATCACCACTACGCCAATGGTATCGCTGACCTGCGTCGCCAGCGCCTGGGCATTGGCGTTTGGCCGGTACCCCAGCTGGGTCACGGCTTTCATTACGGTTTCACGCGTTTCAGGGCTGACCAGCGCACTGTTGTTCAGCACACGGGAGACAGTAGCAACAGAAACACCCGCCTGGCGGGCGACGTCACGAATGGTGATCATATTCACCACCCTTTAAAGGATTGCAGCAACTCACAGACACCCCCTGTGTTTAGCAAGGTGGCTATTCTGGCAGCGAGATAGAGGAGACTACGTGAAGAAGCTCACACAGATGAAAACGCTTACATCCGTTTTGTTAATGATTGTGATCCAGATCGTTATCTGGATGTATTACGCAATGACACGCCCGAAGCACGAGCGGTTAACTGTCGCCATGCCCATTCCAGCGGGCCCTGACGGAAAAAACGCAGCCAGACAACTGAAAACACCACGTTAACAATCCAGACCGGAATAACAAACGCCAGCAGCGTCAGGCGATCGAATTTCATAAACAGGCCGAATCGGTAGAAAAGCGTGGTGCATATCAGCGTTTGCAGGATGTAATTGCTTAACGCCATCCGCCCGACGCAGGCCACCGCACTGACGATCCACAGGCGAGAAAGCTGGGGCCAGAAGCCATAGATCAGCGCCGCATAGCCAATGGTCTGGAACGGCGCGCTCAGTTCGCGCGGCACCTGCAACAGGAACGCACACCAACGGTAATCCCATTGTAGATGCCACTGCATCATCACCGCCGGGAGGTTGATGATCACGCCGAGCAGCACCAGCCCTGCACCCGTACGACGATAGTGTCGCAGGCTAAATTCCCCTTTCAGCCAGCCGGTGCGCATCAGGGCTGCACCCATCAGCATCATCCCCGCCAGCTGCCAGCCGTATTGCGCGCCCAGCGCCAGCAGGTTATCGCCGAGCATATCGGCCCGGTTGCCGATCGCTTCCATGCCGCCTTTCAGCTTCCAGAACTGCTCATATTGCAGGTTGGCCGCATCCGGGATCCATGAACGACTGGTGGAATCATCGGCAATCATGCCAAGCAGCAATAACACGGCCAGTCCCATGACATAGAGCATCACGCCGGTGTTAAACAGGCTTTTCACACCGGGTGCGTCGCGGATCAGCCGCCAGCAAATCAGGCCCACCAGACCATACGCGAGCAGAATATCGCCGTCCCAGAAAAGCAGCCCGTGAATAAAACCGAGGATAACCAGCAGCGTTAAACGCGACTGGATCCAGCGCGTACCGCGTTTGAGCAGAAGCTGAAGTCCCGCGCCAAACAGAAGCGCAAAGAGGGTCAGGAATTTCACCTGTGCAAAGAGATCGAGGATTGCCCACGTCCAGGCGTCGCTACGCGTGATGTCGCCATACCACGCAGGATTCAGATAGGCGGCCTTCGGCAGACCGAAGGCGCTGATATTCAGCAGCAGGATACCGAGAATGGCGACGCCGCGAACAAAATCGAGCGTGACGTTTCGCTCCATGGTCCCTGCCCTGTCTGATTAGTTGTGGTGACGCACGGCGCGCAGGAACTCCTGGCGGGTGTTCTGGCTCGATTTGAACAGGCCGCCCAGCGAAGTGGTGGTGGTTGCGCTGGTAGCATCACGCACGCCGCGCGCTTTCACGCAGTAGTGCACCGCGTCGATAGACACCGCCACATTGTTAGTCCCCAACAGGGTTTGCAGTGCGGTCAGGATCTGCTGCGTCAGACGTTCCTGCACCTGCGGACGCTGGGCAAAGAACTGCACAATGCGGTTGATCTTGGACAGGCCAATGACCGTATCTTTTGGAATATAGGCCACCGTTGCTTTACCATCGATGGTCACAAAGTGATGCTCGCAGGTGCTGGTCAGCGTGATATCGCGTACCGTCACCATCTCATCGACCTTCATCTTATTTTCAATGACGGTGATTTTCGGGAAGTTCGCGTAATCCAGGCCGGAGAAAATTTCGTCGACGTACATCTTCGCGATGCGGTGCGGCGTCTCCATCAGGCTGTCGTCGCTCAGATCGAGATTCAGCAGTTGCATGATCTCCGTCATATGGCCGGCGATCAGACGCTTGCGGGTAACATTGTCCAGCTCCTGCACGGGCGGGCGCAGTGGCGTTTCAAGACCGCGCGCAACCAGCGCTTCATGGACAAGGGCTGCTTCTTTACTGAGTGATGACATTCTTTTCTCCTGCAGGTGTGGCGTCTTTTGCCCTCGTTGTGGCAAAAGTATGCGCTCATTGTGCGTGAGGCGACGCACATAATCCAGTATTCACGACGATAATTATTGCAATTGCTGTTGCCTTTCAGCCTGACGGTTCCAGACTAACGCTCCGCCAACGAACAGCGCGATCCCCGCCAGCCCCAGCGCAGGTTCCAGACGGTGCGTGAGCCAGGTCGACAGAGCCGACGTGACCGGACCCACCAGCTGACCAATGGCATACCCGGTGGTGAGCAGTCCCGCCATGTAACGCGTGTGGTCTGGCGCCAGCTCGCGACCATACAGAAGAGAGAGCTGCACGGCGCAGAGGAACCCGCCGCCCACCAGCAGCCCACCCGTCAGCAAGCCGCCTATGCCCGGCAGCAACCAGGCCGCCAGCACGCCAATCCCCTGTAACCAAAGAACAATCGCCAGCCTGCGGTTAGCGCTTGATGTATGCCGCAGGGCAATGCTCAGCGCAATCCCCACCACCGAGGCGGCGCCAAATATTGGCCAGACAAACTGGGCAAACAGGCTGCCGGGAAAACGCACCGCCGCCATTTGCGATAAAAAGGTCGCCGGGAGGATATAGCCGAACCCTGCCAGGCTGTAGCTCCAGACCAGACGCCGGAGATCCGCAGTCAGCAGCAACGGCTCAGGCGCGGTACCAGGGCGATGAAGCTGACCTGCGCGCGGCAGGTAGCGCGCCACCAGTACGATCAGCACCAGCGCCAGTACGCCGTAGATTTGCCATGCCGCCCCGGCGGACAAGGATTTCGCCTGAATATAGACCGCCAGCAGGCCGCTCAGGGCGATGCCGGCCCCGGGTCCGGCAAAGACGGCCGCACTGAGTCCCGGTTTGCCCAGCTGCCCCAGCCGCTCGTTGGTCCAGGCGGCAATCAGCACCATCGACCAGCCGCTCATGCAGCCGATCACAAAGCGCAGCAGACCGTGAACAACGGCATTCTCTGCCGCCGCGGAGAGCAGCGTCAGCGCCACCGCACCGGTGATGCCAAGCCAGAGACGTGTTTCAACGAAGCGATGGGCGCGCATGGCATCCCATGCCCCTACCAGATAGCCCAGATAGTTCATTGCCGCCACCAGCCCCGCGCTGGTAAGCGTGAGTTGCCCGGCGGCTATCATCAGCGGCACCTGAGGTGTGAAGGCGAAGCGTCCTATCCCCATCGCCACGACCAGAACCACAAATCCGCTGAGCGCGATACGCAGCGCCATGATCGCTCCAATTGTTAAAGAAAAGTAAATTTATGATGCAACATCTCGCCGTCCTGCGAAAGTGAAAGTTGCTCACAGGTCAATGAAAACTCTGTATTATGCGTTGTATGAATAGTCTTTCGTATAAGGAGCCCTGCATGGAACTGCTCGAAGAGCATCGTTGTTTTGAAGGTCGACAGCAGCGCTGGCGGCACGACTCCACCACGCTGAATTGTGCTATGACGTTCAGCATTTTCCTGCCCCCTGCGGACAATCCACCGGTGCTGTACTGGCTTTCAGGCCTGACCTGCAACGACGAAAACTTCACCACCAAAGCGGGCGCCCAGCGTATTGCCGCCGAACTGGGCATTGCGCTGGTGATGCCAGATACCAGCCCGCGTGGCGAGGACGTGGCCGACGATGCCGGATACGATTTGGGTAAAGGCGCTGGCTTCTATCTCAACGCCACGGAACAACCGTGGGCGAGCCATTACCGCATGTATGACTACATTCGCGATGAACTGCCTGCCCTGGTGCACTCTCAGTTCGCGGTCAGCGAGCGCTGCGCGATAAGCGGACATTCGATGGGTGGCCACGGGGCGCTGATAATGGCGCTGAAAAATCCGGGGAAATACACCAGCGTGTCCGCATTTGCGCCGATTGTGAACCCAACGCAGGTGCCTTGGGGGCAAAAAGCCTTTAGGCACTATCTGGGTGAAGATGTAAAGAAATGGCAGGAATGGGATAGCTGCGCGCTGATGCTGGCGAGCCAGTCAGAAGACGCTATCCCGATGCTGGTGGATCAGGGTGATGCCGATCAGTTCCTCGCCGGGCAGTTACAGCCTGCGGTGCTGGCGGAAGCCGCGCGCCAGAAGGACTGGCCGCTAACGCTGCGCATTCAACCGGGATACGACCACAGCTATTACTTCATGGCGTCCTTTATTGAGGATCATCTCCGCTTCCATGCGGAACATCTGTTCAGGTAAGTTCCGCCTTTTACCCGGTAGCGCCTCCTGCCTGCCGGGTCTTTCCCCTCCCCCTCTTTACATACTTCTATCCGCTTGAATCCAGCCTGTTTTCCGTCGTCATCACTCAAACACAAATGATTTCAATTATCATTTGTGTTTACAATTCTACATTCTTTTGTACAATTCCAGGCTCTTCTCCATCTCAAAGAGTTCTTACAAGACAAAAACATACAGTTCTCAGGGTTATCCCGATGGAGTTTTTTTCATTTTTATACGGAATGTACAAATGACAATACCACGCATTAAGCTCCTGGCCGTCGCCATTGGCGCTGCCACATGTTCCCCCTTCGTTCACGCAGCCGATCAGGACACCGTTGTCGTCACTGCAACGGGTTTTGAACAAAAGATCCAGAATGCCCCCGCCTCCATCTCTGTGATTTCAAAACAGCAGATTGAAGATAAAGCCTACCGTGATGTTACCGATGCCCTGAGAGATGTCCCGGGTGTTGTCGTCACTGGCGGCGGGAGCAGCAGTGATATCAGTATTCGCGGCATGGCCTCTCAGTACACCCTGTTCCTGGTGAACGGCAAACGCGTCAGTACGCGAAGCACCCGCCCCAACAGCGACAACTCGGGTATTGAACAAGGCTGGCTGCCGCCGCTGGAGTCCATTGAGCGCATCGAGGTCATCCGCGGCCCGATGTCCTCGCTTTACGGCTCCGATGCGATGGGTGGCGTCATTAACGTCATTACCAAAAAAGTCTCGAACACCAAAGCCTGGACCGGTTCGTTGCATGGCGATGCAACCTTCCAGGAAAATCATGATTCCGGCGATATCTTCCAGACCAACGCCTACGCCTCTGGTCCCCTGATCGACGGACTTCTGGGCGCAAAGGTGACGGGGCTGTTGTCACGCCGCGCAGAAGATAAAATCGTGAACGGCTATAACGAGCAGAAAATGCGTAACGGTGGCATTACGCTGAACTTCACGCCGGACGAGAAGAACGATTTCGACCTCGACTTTGCTCGCGAACTTCAGGACAGAAACAGCACCCCGGGGATGTCGAAAGCGGCTGAAACCTGCCGGGGAACAACCTGTACGCCAAATACTAAAAGCGACTCGCGCTATGAACACACGACCTACTCGTTAACCCACAGTGGTTATTACGAAGACTTCAATACCACCAGCTATATCCAGCAGGAAGAGACCAATAATCCAGGTCGCGAAATGCGCTCCTATAACACCACCTTCAACAACCAGAACCAGATTTTCCTCGGCGATCATACGTTGACCCTCGGCGGGCAGTATCGCTATGAGAAACTGCGCGACAACGGTAATCAGCTGGAAGCTGCTGACGGCCTGAACAAACTGACGCGCTGGAGCTGGGCCCTGTTTGCCGAAGATGAATGGTCAATGACGGAAAGCTTTACGTTGACCGGCGGCCTGCGTATGGACAAAGACCAAAACTACGGTACTAACTGGACGCCGCGCGGTTACGGCGTATGGCACCTGGCCGATCAGTGGACGTTGAAAGGCGGGGTTTCTGCTGGCTATCGTGCGCCGGATCTGCGTCAGTCGTCTGCCAGCTGGGGCCAGGTGACAGGTGGCGGCCGTCTTGACGGTATCATCGTCGGCAACCCGGATCTGAAACCAGAGAAGAGCCTGAGCGAAGAGCTCGCCCTGCTCTGGGATAACAACGATAACCTGAATGCCGGCGTAACGCTGTTTAATACCGACTTCAAGGACAAAATTACGGAAGTTCGCCGCTGTAACAGCAGCGCCGATCCCGCCTGTACGATTGGCGGTCACAGCTATGATTTCGTCAGCGATCGCGTCAACGTGGACAAAGCCAACATGCGCGGTGTGGAGTCCTCCTTCGGGTGGAAGATCACGCGTGATGTGAACTGGACTGCAAACTACACCTATACAGAGTCCGAGCAGAAGAGCGGCCAGTTCTCCGGCAAGCCGCTGAACAAAATGCCGAAACACATGTTCAACACCACCCTGGACTGGCAGGCGACGCCAGACGTCGGGTTCTGGAGCCGTCTGAACCTGCGCGGTAAAACGTCTGAGTACCTGAGCCGCACGTCAATGTCCCAGGGTACGCCGTCCTACACTCAGATTGATGTCGGTATGCGCTACAACGCCAACAAAAACCTGCTGGTTACTGCCGGTGTGTATAACGTGCTCGATAAGCAGATTGATTACGATACGTATGACACCGTGCTGGATGGCCGCCGCTATACCGTTGGCATGACCTACAGCTTCTGATCTGCCCATAAAAAAGCCCGCTCAACTGAGCGGGCTAAAAGAGAGGAAGTGCGGTTATTATTTAAATCGTTCCGGGAAATCCATTTCACTGTAGCGAACGAAGCGTGTTCCTTTCGTCAGTTTGTAGCCAAACCAGATGATCAGGAACAGCGGAATGCCAATATAGGTGGCCGTGACGGCGCCCCAGTCAATGGTGTCCGCAAGGAAGGCCTCATAGTTCTGACCCAGGGTAATAATCAGGCACAGAACGAAGGCGAAGATCGGCCCCAGCGGGAAGAATCCTGACCGGTACGGCAGGTTATTCAGATCATTCCCCTGCTTGACGTACCCGCGACGGAAACGGTAGTGGCTGATGGCAATGCCCAGCCAGGCAATGAAGCCCGTCATACCAGAGGTGTTCAGCAGCCACAGGTAGACCGTCTGGTTGCCGAACATGGAGGTCAGGAAACAGAGACCCGCAATCACCGTGGTCGCATACAGCGCGTTGCGTGGCACGCCACCGCGAGACAGTTTCGAGAAAATACGCGGCGCTTTACCGTCGCAGGCCAGGGTGTAGAGCATGCGGGTGGAGGCGTACATCCCGGAGTTACCCGCAGACAGTACCGCCGTCAGGATCACCGCGTTCATCACCGCCGCCGCTGAGAGCAGACCCGCGTGCTGGAAGACAAGCGTGAACGGGCTGACGCTGATGTCTTTTACGTCGTTACGCAGCAGGCTTGGGTCGGTATACGGAATGATCAGGCTGATAATCAGGATCGCGAACACATAGAACAGCAGGATACGCCAGAACACCTGACGCACCGCGCGCGGAATATTCTTCTCCGGGTTTTCGGATTCACCGGCCGCGATACCAATCAACTCGGTACCCTGGAAGGAGAAGCCGACAATCATCGCCACGCCAATCATCGCCGAGAAGCCCCCGGCAAACGGCGCATCGCCTATTGTCCAGTTACTCCAGCCCGCCGGTTCAGCCCCTTTGAAAATACCAACGATCATCGCCACACCGACGACGATAAAGATGATGACGGTTGCCACTTTAATCAAAGAGAACCAGTATTCCGCTTCGCCGAAACCGCGCACGGAGATGTAGTTCAGCAGGAAGATGACCGCCAGGAACAGGGCGCTCCAGATCCAGCCGGGCGTGTCCGGGAACCACCAGGTCATTACCAGCTGTGCCGCGACGAGGTCAACGGCGATGGTCACCGCCCAGTTGTACCAGTAGTTCCAGCCCAGCGCGAAGCCGAAGCCTTCCTCAACGTATTTTTGTCCGTAGGTCGAAAACGAACCAGACACCGGCATGTATGCCGCCAGTTCGCCCAGGCTGGTCATCAGGAAGTAGACCATCAGGCCAATCAGGATATAAGAGAATAATGCCCCACCCGGGCCGGCTGCCGAAATTGTTGCGCCAGAGGCAACGAAAAGACCCGTACCGATGGAGCCGCCAATGGCGATCATCGTCAGGTGACGCGCCTTAAGTGCGCGACGTAGCGCGGGCGCTTGTGTGGTTTTAGTTTCTGAAACCATGTGAAAATGCTGTCCATTCAATAAATGAGGCGCGATTGTAGCAGACGATCTGCGTTGCTTCCGGCAGAAATACTCAGTTATAAGAGAGCTTCATGACTCGGCCAGGATTATAAGTAAAGCATAATTTTTCCCTCTCCCCTTTGGGGAGAGGGCCAGGGTGAGGGGCGCTTTTACATCTCGCAGTAGCGCAGAAAACGCTGGAGCGAGCTGGAAAGGTGTTTCTGACGATGATGGATGCACCACAGCGTGCGCACCAGCTTCGGCAGCGGAACGGGGATCTCAACCAGTGAGCCGGTTTCCAGCTGTTCGGCAATCACCCGTCGGGAAAGACAGCTAATGCCCAGACCATGGCGTACGGCATGCTTAATGGCCTCGGAGTTACCTAATTCCATCCCTAACTGGAACTGCGGTAGATGGGACAGCAGCAGATAATCGACAATCTCACGCGTGCCGGAGCCCTGCTCTCGCAGGATCCACTGCGCTTGCGCCAGCCGCTCCAGCGTGACCTCGCCCTGGAGTAAAGAAGAGGCCGGAGAGGCAAACACCACCAGCTCATCCTCCAGCCAGGGCTCCGCAATGATATCCACGTTGTGGCACGGCCCTTCGATAAGCCCGATGTCCACGCGGAAATCAATCACCGCGTTGATCACGTCCTGGCTGTTGCCGACGCTCATCTCCAGCGGCAGGGTCGGAAAATCCCGGCGGTAGCGGGCAATCACTTCCGGCAGGATGTAGTTACCGATCGTGCTGCTGGCGTAGACGCGAATAGCGCCGTTGTCCTCGCGGAACAGCTGTTCGATCTCCGTCGCCTGCTCCAGTAAAGCCAGGGCACGCGGATACAGCAGGCGGCCATGTTCGTTCACCACCAGCCGCTTCCCTACCCTGTCGAAAAGCTGGACGCCCAGTTGCCCTTCAAGATCGGTCAAGGCCGCGCTAACGGCGGACTGCGAGAGCGCCAGCATTTGTGACGCCTGGGTTGTCGAGCCGCTTTTCAGCACCTCGGCAAAAACTTCCAGCTGACGCAATGTAATGTGCATGGTTGCTTACCACTTATAAAGATTGATTATAAATATATAATCAATTTTATTTTTAAGCCAGAGCGCCGTAACCTTTAGCCAGACAAAGGAGAAGGTTATGTCAGAAATCACCTTACAACATCATCGTACAGTGTGGCACTTCGTGCCGGGTCTCGCGCTCAGCGCCGTGGTTACCGGCGTGGCCTTATGGGGCGGCAGTATACCGGCGGTTGCCGGTGCAGGGTTCAGCGCCCTGACGCTGGCCATTCTGCTCGGCATGGTGGTCGGGAACACCGTTTACCCGCACATCTGGAAATCCTGCGACGGCGGCGTGATTTTCGCCAAGCAGCATTTATTACGTCTCGGGATCATCCTTTATGGCTTCCGTCTCACCTTTTCGCAGATTGCGGATGTGGGGGTCAGCGGGATTGCCATTGACGTCCTGACCCTTTCGAGCACCTTTTTACTGGCGTGCTTTATCGGCCAGAAGATCTTTGGGCTGGACAAACAGACCAGCTGGCTGATCGGTGCGGGTAGCAGCATCTGCGGCGCGGCGGCGGTACTGGCAACAGAACCCGTCGTTAAAGCCGAAGCCAGTAAAGTCACGGTTGCCGTCGCGACGGTAGTTATCTTCGGTACGCTGGCGATCTTCCTGTATCCGGCCATGTATCCGCTGGTGGCGCACTGGTTTAGTCCGGAAACCTACGGCATTTATATCGGCTCAACCATGCACGAAGTGGCGCAGGTGGTGGCGGCAGGTCACGCCATTAACCCGGAAGCGGAAAACGCGGCGGTCATCGCCAAAATGCTGCGCGTGATGATGCTGGCCCCGTTCCTGATTTTCCTCGCGGCGCGGGTTAAACAGCTTGCTCCGGCAGGCGGCAGCGAGAAAAGCAAAATCACCATTCCGTGGTTTGCGATCCTGTTCATCGTGGTCGCTGTCTTCAACTCTTTCCACCTGCTGCCAAAAGCGATGGTGGATATGCTGGTCACGCTGGATACGGTCCTGCTGGCGATGGCAATGGCGGCGCTGGGCATCACCACGCACGTCAGCGCGCTGAAAAAAGCCGGGGCGAAACCGCTGCTGATGGCGCTGGTGCTGTTCATCTGGCTGATAGTTGGCGGCGGTGCGATTAACCTTGCGGTACACAGCCTGTTGGCATAAACCATCTCGTCCTTCTCCTGTTAACCCGTTATCATAGGCATTTCGGGTTAACAGGAGTCTTTTTATGAAATATGTTGGAGCGCACGTCAGCGCTGCCGGTGGCCTTGCGAATGCCGCCATTCGCGCCGCCGAAATCGAGGCGACCGCTTTCGCCCTGTTCACCAAAAACCAGCGCCAGTGGCGCGCAGCTCCCCTCACCGCGGAAGTGATTGATGACTTCAAAGCCGCCTGCGAGAAATACGGCTACGGGCCTGGCCAGATCCTTCCCCATGACAGCTACCTCATTAACCTCGGTCACCCGGTTGCCGAGGCGCTGGAAAAATCCCGCGAAGCGTTCCTGGATGAGGTTCAGCGCTGTGAGCAACTGGGGCTAACGCTGCTGAATTTCCATCCCGGCAGCCATCTGATGCAAATTGACGAAGACGCCTGTCTGGCGCGCATCGCCGAGTCAATTAACATGACGCTGGATAAAACCCAGGGCGTGACGGCGGTGATTGAGAATACCGCCGGTCAGGGCAGCAACCTCGGCTTTAAGTTTGAGCATCTGGCGGCGATCATCGACGGCGTGGAAGACAAATCCCGCGTGGGCGTGTGCATTGATACCTGCCACGCGTTTGCGGCCGGTTATGACCTGCGCACAACCGAGGCCACAAAAAATACCTTCGAGGAGTTCGAGCGTATTGTTGGTTTTAAATATCTTCGCGGTATGCACTTAAACGATGCGAAAAGCGCCTTTGGTAGCCGCGTTGACCGCCATCACAGCCTGGGCGAAGGCAACATCGGCCACGATGCGTTCCGCTTTATCATGCAGGACGCTCGCTTCGACGGTATTCCGATGGTGCTGGAAACCATCAATCCGGACATCTGGGCAGAAGAGATTGCCTGGCTGAAGGCACAGCAAACCGCTGAACAGGCGGCATAAAAAAAGCCGGGTTGCATTAGCACCCGGCTTTTTTATTGCTTACCGCTTACGCTGCTTTCGCCACAACTTCCGCTTCCGGACGTTTCAGCACCGCGTAAGAGAGGCCCGCCACCAGCGTACCGGCAACAATCGCCAGCAGATAACCCAGCACCGGCGTGATGGCGCCAGGGATCAGCAGGACAAACAGACCGCCGTGCGGCGCCATCAGTTTCGCACCTACGGCCATGGAGATAGCCCCCGTCACCGCACCACCCACGATACAGCACGGCAGAACACGCATTGGATCGCGCGCCGCAAACGGAATTGCGCCTTCGGTGATGAAGCACAGGCCCAGCACCAGCGCAGCTTTACCGCCTTCCTGCTGCGCTTTATCGAACTTACGACGGGCAATGATCGTCGCCAGGCCAAGCGCCAGCGGTGGCACCATACCTGCCGCCATGATCGCCGCCATCGGCGCGTAGGTCTGGGTACTCAGCAGGCCAACGCCAAACGCATATGCCGCTTTGTTCACCGGACCACCCATGTCGGTACACATCATACCGCCGAGGATTGCGCCCAGCAGCACCGCGTTCGCCGTCCCCATGGTTTGCAGCCAGTGGGTCAGACCTTCCAGAATGCCCGCGACCGGCTTACCGATCAGGTAAATCATCGCCAGACCGACCACCAGGCTGGAAATCAGCGGGATGATCAGGATAGGCTTCAGCGCTTCCATGCTCTGCGGCAGCTTCAGCTTCGAGCTGATCAGCTTCGCCACATAACCGGCGAGGAAACCGGCAATGATACCGCCGATAAAGCCAGAACCGGTGCTCACGGCCAGCATACCGCCGATAAGACCCGGCGTCAGACCCGGACGGTCAGCAATGGAGAAGGCGATAAAGCCCGCCAGCACTGGCACCATCAGCGCAAACGCGGAGCCGCCGCCAATCTGCATCAACGCGGCCGCCAGCGTGCCCGGCTCTTTAAACGCCTCGATACCAAAGGCGAAGGAGAGCGCAATACACAGGCCGCCCGCCACCACCATCGGCAGCATGTAGGACACGCCGGTCAGCAGGTGACGATACGCACCCGCAGACTCTTTTTTCCCTTCAGTCGCAGTTTTAGCCGCACCGGTTGCCTGATACGGTTTGGCTTCTGCCAGCGCCTTATCAAACTCCTGCGCGGTCTTCTTCAGCGCCAGGCCGGTAGAGGTACGGTACATCGGCTTGCCGGCAAACTTCGCCAGATCCACTTCGATATCCGCCGCCACAATCACCAGATCGGCTTCCGCCACCTCTTCAGGCGTGATGGCATTGCCCGCGCCAACAGAGCCGCGAGTTTCAACCTTCACCCACCAGCCACGTTTTTTCGCTTCGGTTTCAATGGCTTCAGCCGCCATAAAGGTGTGCGCCACACCTGTCGGGCAGGCCGTTACCGCAACAATGCGTTTCGGCCCAACGGCGGCAACCGGCGCCGCCTCAACAGGTGCGCTGTAAACCGTCGCATGACCTTTTGCTTCGCTCAGAAACAGTTCAGGATGTGCCACCGCGCGATTAATATCACCCAGCCACACTTTTTTGCCGTTCAGGGCGCTGTCAGCGGGGATTTTGTCGCCCAGAACAATCGCCATTTCAGCATCACCCGGGTTATCAATGATATCCAGGTGCGCTTTTTGTGCCGCCGCGCCCAGCAGGGTCTTCGCCATATAGGCACGAGCCTGTCCGAGACCGGAGTCAATGATCAGCAGCGTTTTCATTATTCCTCTCCTGCTGTTAGTTAAAAGGTTTTAAGTCAACGCGCGCCATCATCGCGGCTAACTGGGTACGATCGGTAATACCGACATTGCTCTGGCTCACGGCCAGGGCCGCAACGGCGGTAGCAAGACGTAAGGTATGTTCACTGGATTCGCGCATCAGCAGACCGTAGATCAGACCGCCAACCATCGAATCCCCGGCACCCACGGTGCTGACCACCTCCATTGAAGGCGGTTTGGCAATCCATTCCCCGGAGGCGTTAACCCACAGGGCACCTTCTGCACCCAGCGAAATCACCACGTGAGCGATACCCTGCTCGCGCAGCGCATGGGCAGCGTCAATCACATCCTTTAATTCTGGCAGCTTACGGCCCGCCCAGATCTCCAGTTCGCGGCGATTAGGCTTAACCAGCCACGGAGAGGCTTTCAGACCGGCGACCAGCGCGTCGCGGCTGCTGTCGAAAATAATGCACGGGCACTGGCTGCGCAGGCGCGTCATCCAGTCGGTGAACGCTTCCGGGCTGACGCCGGAGGGCAGACTGCCGCTGACGCACACCATGTCAAACTGGCCCAGCCAGCTCAGGGAATCGGCAACAAAGCGCTCCCAGTCAGCCGGGGTCACTTCGAAGCCGGAGAAGTTCAGATCGGTCACTTCACCGTCTTTCTCGGTCAGCTTAACGTTAATGCGGGTACGGCCCTGCACAACCTGAAAACGGTTGGCGATGCCCAACTCGCTGAACAGCTGCTGAAAACCGTCCTGGTTGTCTTTACCGAGGAAACCGCCAACGGTGACGTCGATGCCGAGATCTTTCAGCACCTTCGCCACGTTAATCCCTTTTCCTGCGGCATGCAGGCCGGTCGTCCGCACCAGGTTAACTTCGCCACGCTCAATTTCCGGGCAGAAGCCCACCAGATCGTAAGCCGGGTTCAGCGTAATGGTCGCAACACGTCTGCTCATTATGCGCCCTCCCCCAGACCGGCCGCGATGGCGTCGCCAATCGCTTTCAGCGCCTGTTCAGCATCCGCACCCTGCGCGGTAAAGCGCAGACGATGGCCTTTCTTCACGCCCAGCGCGACAACTTTCATCAGGCTGCGCCCGTTGGCTGGTTTACCCGAACCGTCCAGATTGGTCACGGTGATCTCACTTTCAAATTGTTTAATGGTATTCACCAGCATGGTGCCCGGACGGGCATGCAGGCCATGTTCGTTACGCACCACGTACTCTGCGCTCAGCAGGTCATCCGTCAGCGCATCGTCGCTGGTCAGCAGAGCCAGCACCGTCGCCGCGTCTGCGTTCAGCAGTTTTTCAGCTTTATTGTTCAGCAGCAGATCGCCCAGACGCTTCAGCACGGAAACCGGCTGATCGTCAGTCATGGCAACCGTTACCAGCATCGCGGCGCGTTCGCCGTCTGTCTCAAAGGCAACCGCAGCACGGCTGACCGCGATAGCGCTACGCAGGTTACCTTCAGCACTGTCGTTCAGCCAGATGCCCTGACCCAGGTTTAATGGCTTATCATTGATTGCGCGCGTCACAAAAGCGGAATCTGCCGCACCGACCTCTTTCAGGCGAGCCGCATTCAGCGCCTGGAGCGTTACCAGATCGGACGCAACGACGTCCAGCGTCAGGGTTTCATTATCCAGCTTCAGCGCTTCGCTCTGTTTTTCGCCCATCAGCAGGGCACGCAGTTCTTCAGCAGTGGTGGCGGATTTAAGCTGTTCCGCGACGGCATCATCACTCAGTACGTGCGTCAGCTGACGCAGCAGGCCCAGGTGTTCGTCACCGCTGGCCGCGATGCCGATCGCCACATAAGCCACCTGACCCTCGCCCCACAGCACGCCCTGCGGGAACTGAAAGACCTGCACACCGGTTTTCAGCACCTGATCGCGGGTGTCCGTGGTGCCGTGCGGAATTGCAATACCGTTACCGAGGAAGGTGGAGGTCTGCTGTTCACGCGCCAGCATGCCGTTGACGTAGCCGTCAGCCACGTTGCCAGCCTGCACGAGCGCAGCGGCGACCTGGCGAATAGCCTCTTCTTTATTCCCGGCCTGTTCGCCCGGGTGAATATCCTGAACAGATAACTGGAACATGATTCTCCTCTCCTGCTGAAATTGAATCGTTTCAGCTTAACTGAGAAAATAGGCGCTAACCTGCTTCTTCAGGACATGCAAGATAGCGCTGAAACGTTTCAAGAAGTCTTGTCTTTTCTACAAAAGGTTGCAAGAAAAGTTACATTTCTTGTTGCAGAATTTAGAAGTGCAGCACATTTCTTCTTCAGTCGGGAGGTTTTTGCTGATGTTCAGCAAACAGGTTCAGCACGCTTCAGCGAAACGGCGATAAACTGAAATGCTATTTTGATTTATTGTGGCAATCTTGATTTTGCCCTCTGTTTATTTAATGACGGGCGGCGTAAACTCCGCCTCTCTCTGTTACTCGCAAAGACTGAACATGCATAACACCCCCGCTGCCGCCTCACCAAAGCCTTTTGATTTGACGTCAACGGCGTTTTTGATCGTTGCTTTCCTCACCGGTATTGCCGGTGCGTTACAAACGCCTACGCTGAGCCTCTTTCTGACCAACGAAGTCCACGCCCGCCCGGCGATGGTTGGCTTCTTCTTTACCGGGAGCGCCATCATTGGCATTTTTGTCAGCCAGTTTCTTGCCGGTCATTCAGACCGCAAAGGCGATCGCAAAAGCCTGATCGTTTTTTGCTGCCTGCTCGGGGTATTTGCTTGCCTGCTGTTTGCCTGGAACCGTAACTACTTCATTCTGCTGTTCGTGGGCGTCTTCCTGAGCAGTTTCGGCTCGACCGCCAACCCGCAGATGTTCGCCCTTGCCCGCGAGCACGCCGACCGCACCGGGCGGGAAGCGGTGATGTTCAGCTCGATACTGCGCGCGCAGGTGTCGCTGGCGTGGGTGATTGGCCCCCCGTTAGCCTACGCGCTGGCGATGGGTTTTGGCTTTACGGTGATGTACCTCAGCGCAGCCGTGGCCTTCGTTGTGTGCGGCGCAATGGTCTGGTTCTTCCTGCCCTCCATGCGCAAAGAGCCGAAAGTGGCGACTGGTACGCTGGAAGCTCCGCGACGCAACCGCCGCGACGCGCTGCTGTTATTCATTATCTGTACGCTGATGTGGGGAACGAACAGCCTCTATATCATTAATATGCCGCTGTTTATTATTGATGAGCTGCATCTGCCGGAGAAGCTGGCCGGGATCATGATGGGAACCGCTGCGGGGCTTGAGATCCCCACCATGCTGATTGCGGGCTATTACGCGAAGCGCTTCGGCAAGCGCTTTTTGATGCGCGTCGCCGCCGTAGCCGGGCTGCTGTTTTATGTCGGTATGCTGACGGTTCATACGCCAGCCCTGCTTCTGGCTTTACAGCTGCTGAACGCCATTTACATCGGTATTCTGGCCGGTATCGGCATGCTCTACTTTCAGGACCTGATGCCGGGTCAGGCAGGCTCTGCCACCACCCTTTATACGAATACCACCCGCGTGGGCTGGATTATTGCAGGCTCACTGGCGGGCGTTGTGGCTGAAATCTGGAACTATCATACAGTGTTCTGGATTGCGCTGGTGATGTGCGTCATGACGCTGAGCTGCCTGACGCGAATCAAAGACGTTTAAGGCGCGGTGAGCGCTTCCAGCTCAAGCAGATAAGTGATGGCCTGCTGGCGCGTACTGCCGCACATTTCGGCGGTTGGCTGGAGCCCGGAGCACACCTTCGGGCGTAAAGGCGAGCCAAAGATCATGCACAGGTTAGTGTCAGAGAGCTGAACGCAGCGGGTATTGGCAGGCTTGCCCTCCGGCATGCCTGGAATGGGGCTTGAGATGGACGGTGCGGTACAGCACGCGCCACAGTCGGAACGACAATCCATACATGCTCTCTGTTGGTGGCAGATGCCCGCGCAGTCGGGCATTGCGCGCACAGTAACACCTTTTATGTATTGATAGCAAAACCCACGAATTCCGCTTGCCTGAAAGGCCGCGCGCGAGTAATTTGGCGCGATATTTTTTACCTCCCGTAAACAGGATTACTGCAATGCCAAGAGCGAACGAAATTAAGAAAGGTATGGTACTGAATTACAACGGCAAACTGCTGATTGTGAAAGATATCGACATTCAGGCACCCAGCGCCCGTGGCGCAGCAACGCTGTACAAAATGCGTTTCTCCGATGTCCGCACCGGCCTGAAAGTGGAAGAACGTTTTAAAGGCGACGATATCGTCGATACCGTAACCCTGACCCGTCGCTACGTTGATTTTTCCTACATTGACGGCAACGAATACGTGTTCATGGATAAAGAAGATTACACCCCGTATATCTTCACCAAAGATCAGATCGAAGAAGAGCTGCTGTTTATTCCTGAAGGTGGGATGCCGGACATGCAGGTGCTGACCTGGGATGGCGTGCTGCTGGCGCTGGAACTGCCGCAGACCGTTGATCTGGAAATTGTTGAAACGGCACCGGGCATCAAAGGCGCGTCTGCAAGTGCGCGTAACAAACCGGCTACCCTGACTACCGGTCTGGTCGTACAGGTGCCAGAGTACCTGTCGGCGGGCGAGAAAATCCGTATCCATATCGAAGAAAAACGCTATATGGGTCGTGCTGACTGATTGTGGCATTTGCCGGGTGGCGGCTACGCCTTACCCGGCCTACAAAAACACAAAAACCGGCCTCAGAGCCGGTTTTTCGTAGGCCCGGTAAGCGTAGCGCCACCGGGCAATGAGACTTAAAGAAGTTCAGGATACTTCGTCATTTTCAGCGCCAGCTCGATACCGCGCACTTCCGCCATCCCTTTCAGACGGCCAATCGCCGAATACCCTGGATTCGTTTTCTTGCGCAGATCGTCCAGCATCTGGTGCCCGTGATCCGGACGGAACGGGATAGGACGAACATCTCCTGCCTGCTTACGACGAACCTCTTCAGAGAGAATGGCATCCACCACCGCAACCATGTTCACGTCGCCGCCAAGATGGGCTGCTTCGTGGAAGGTTTTTGGATTCTCTTCACGGCAGGTTGCACGCAGGTGGGTGAAATGAATGCGATCGCCGAAGGTTTCGATCATCCGCACCAGATCGTTATCCGCCCGCACCCCATACGAGCCCGTACACATGGTAAAGCCGTTGTAGATGCTATCCACCGTCTCTTTTAGCCACTGCATATCTTCAATCGTAGACACAATACGCGGCAGGCCGAGGATAGGACGCGGTGGATCGTCCGGATGAACCGCCAGCCGCACGCCGACTTCTTCTGCCACCGGCACGATAGCGCGCAGGAAGCGCGCCATGTTTTCACGCAGCTGGTTTTTATCGATATCGCCATATTCCGCCAGGCGCGCGCGGAACTGATCGAGGGTATAGCCCTCTTCCGCCCCCGGCAGGCCCGCGATGATATTGCGAACCAGCTTCTCAATGTCCGCTTCACTGGCGGCATTGAACCACGCCAGCGCCTGCTGCTGCTCTTCGGCGGTGTAGTCTGCTTCCGCACCCGGACGCTTCAGAATGTGCAGCTCGAAAGCCGCAAAAGCGATTTGATCGAAACGCAGCGCCTTCGAACCATCGGCCATTACATATTCCAGGTCGGTACGCGTCCAGTCCAGAATCGGCATAAAGTTGTAGCAGACGGTATCAATACCGCAGGCTGCCAGGTTACGAATGCTCTGCTGATAATTCGCAATCCAGGTATCACACTCACCGGAGTGGGTTTTGATATCTTCGTGAACCGGAATACTTTCCACAACAGACCAGGTTAACCCCTTCTCTGCCAGCTGAGCCTGACGCTTTTGGATTTCCTCCACCGGCCACACCTGACCGTTCGGAATATGATGCAGCGCCGTGACCACACCCGTTGCGCCAGCCTGACGCACATCATCAAGAGAAACCGGATCGTTCGGCCCGTACCAACGCCAGGTTTGTTCCATTGCCCCACCCTCTCAAGTTGTTATACCAATATGTGTTACCTCAATGACGACTACCATACATGTTTAATCGAAGTGGTCAATACAGCGCGTGACATTGATTGATCAAACTCACATAACAGGGATATTTACGGCTTACCAATTTAATTTGTTGTCATATAACTTTACACTGGCATTGTTAATTAATGGTTAATCAGGTGTGTACTACATGAAGACTATTGCCTCCACCGCGCTTCCTGCTCATGTCCAGCAGCCCCGCTACGATCGCGAGCAGTTACGCTCCCGCATCGTCCATTTCGGTTTTGGCGCGTTCCACCGGGCGCATCAGGCGTTGTTAACAAACCGGGTACTAAATGCCAGAGGAGGCGACTGGGGAATTTGTGAGATTAGCCTCTTTAGCGGCGATGTCCTTATGCGCCAGCTCCGGGCGCAGGATCATCTGTTTACCGTTCTGGAGAAAGGTGCCGAAGGCAATCAGCCCATTATTATCGGTGCAGTAAAAGAGTGCCTGAACGCCAAACTCGACTCGCTGGCAGCCATTATTGAGAAGTTCTGCGAACCACAGGTGGCAATTGTCTCCCTCACCATTACCGAAAAAGGCTACTGCATCGATCCGGCGACGGGAAAACTGGATATGCAGAACAGCCGCATCCTGCACGATCTCGAGCATCCGTCTGAACCACATTCCGCACCGGGTATTCTGGTCGAAGCGCTTCATCGCCGCCGCGAGCGTGGCCTGCCGGCGTTTACCGTGCTCTCCTGCGACAATATTCCCGACAACGGCCACGTGGTGAAAAATGCTGTTCTCGGCATGGCCGGAAAGCGTTCCGCAGAGCTGGCCGCATGGATCGAGGCACACGTGAGCTTCCCTGGCACCATGGTCGACCGGATCGTGCCCGCCGCCACCGACGCCTCACTCGCGGAAATCACCCAGGAACTTGGCGTTGAAGATCCCTGCGCCATCAGCTGTGAACCGTTCATTCAGTGGGTAGTGGAAGATAACTTTGTCGCCGGACGTCCGGAGTGGGAGGTGGCAGGCGTACAGATGGTTGAGGATGTCCTGCCCTGGGAGCAGATGAAGCTGCGGATGCTGAACGGCAGCCACTCCTTCCTGGCGTATCTGGGCTACCTTGCCGGCTACGCACACATAAATGAATGTATGCAGGACGACAGCTTCCGCGAGGCTGCCCGCAGGCTGATGCTGAATGAGCAGGCCCCTACGCTGCGCATCACCAACGTTGATCTGACAGCCTATGCTGACAGCCTGCTTGACCGCTTCGCCAACCCGGCCCTACAGCATCGTACATGGCAAATCGCCATGGACGGCAGCCAGAAGCTGCCGCAACGCATGCTGGATGGGATCCGCATGCATCTTGAGCGTAACACCGCCTGGCCATTACTGGCGCTGGGGGTGGCGGGCTGGATGCGCTACGTCAGCGGGACGGACGAACAGGGCAACGCCATTGACGTCCGCGATCCGCTGAGCGACAAGTTCCAGGCCATTGTCGCCACCAGCAGCGACGCAGAACGCGTTAGCGCCCTGCTGACGTTAAATGAAATCTTTGGCGACGACCTGCCGCAAAACCCTGTCTTTGTCGAGGCAATTACCGGCGCGTACCAGCGCCTCGTCCGGCTCGGCGCGCACCAGGCCGTTATCGAAACGTTAAAAATTTAGCGATTATTGCGTTTATGGCGAACGGCATTACGCTCCGTTCGCCCTCCCTCTTCTCAATGCCCGATTTTTTCGTCAGGATGATAGGTAGTTGTTACTACATCACAATTATTTATCGGAGCGCACGTGACCAAAACCAACCTGATCACCGGTTTTCTCGGCAGCGGTAAAACTACGTCCATTCTGCATTTGCTGGCCAATAAAGATCCGGCGGAAAAGTGGGCCGTGCTGGTCAACGAATTTGGCGAAGTCGGCATCGACGGCGCGTTGCTCGCCGACAGCGGCGCGATGGTGAAAGAGATCCCGGGCGGGTGTATGTGCTGCGTGAATGGTCTGCCGATGCAGGTCGGGCTGAATACGCTGCTGCGTCAGGGCAAGCCGGACCGGTTGCTGATTGAGCCTACCGGGCTGGGTCATCCTAAGCAAATCCTTGATTTACTGACCGCCCCGGTCTACGAGCCGTGGCTTGAGCTGCGTGCGACGCTTTGCCTGCTCGACCCCCGCCAGCTGCTGGATGAAAAAACGATCAACAACGACAATTTCCGCGACCAGCTCGCCTCGGCAGATATTATCGTGGCGAATAAATCCGATCGCGCGACGGCTGAGAGTCAGGCCGCGTTCGAGTCCTGGTGGCAGCAGGCTGGCGGTGGACGTCAATACGTGCAGACCACCCAGGGCAACATTGATGGCGCCCTGCTCGATCTTCCCCGCCTCAACCAGACGCAACTGCCTGCCAGCGCAGAGCATTCGCATAGCCACGGCGCGAAGCAAGGCCTGGCTGCACTGAGCCTGCCGGAACATCAGCGCTGGCGTCGAAATTTGAACAGCGGTCAGGGGCACCAGGCCTGCGGGTGGATCTTCGATGCCGATACGGTTTTCGACACCATTGGTATACTGGAATGGGCGAGACTGGCGCCGGTTGAGCGGGTAAAAGGGATCATGCGCACTCCGGATGGTCTGGTGCGCATTAACCGTCAGGGCGAGGATTTCTTTATTGAAACCCAGAATGTCGCGCCACCCGACAGCCGGATAGAGTTAATTAGTGCGGTTAAAACCGACTGGAATGCTCTCCAGTCAAGCCTGTTGAAGCTTCGTTTAAGTTTGGGCGGCTAACGTTGCCCCTGATTTCACACATTGCTGAAGACTATGACGACTCGACTTCCTGCTATTTTATTGCTCAACGCTGCCGGTCTGGCGCTCTTTTTCTCCTGGTATATCCCGGCGGATCACGGTTTCTGGTTCCCGCTGGATTCCGGGCTGTTCCACTTCTTTAACCAGGCGCTGGCGAAGAGTGAAGCCTTCCTGTGGCTGGTGGCGATCACCAACAACCGCGCGTTTGACGGCTGTTCGCTGCTGGCAATGGGCTGTCTGATGCTCTCCTTCTGGCTGAAGGAAGACAAAACGGGTCGTCGCCGTATTCTGATTATCGGCCTGGTGATGCTGCTGACGGCCGTGATTATCAACCAGCTGGCGCAGCATCTGATGCCGGTTAAACGCGCCAGTCCGTCGCTCTTTTTCCCGAATATTAACCGCGTCAGCGAGCTGCTTCATATTCCAACCAAAGATGCCTCGAAGGACAGTTTCCCGGGCGACCACGGTATGATGCTGCTAATTTTTGCAGGCTTCATGCTGCGCTATTTTGGTAAAAAAGCCTTCGCCATCGCCCTGGTTATTGTGGTGGTATTTGCATTCCCGCGAGTGATGATTGGTGCTCACTGGCTGACAGATATCGCCGTAGGCTCCCTCACGGCGGTGTTAATTGGTTTACCGTGGGTGCTGATGACCCCACTGAGCGATCGCGTAATAGGTATTTTTGATCGCTATCTTCCCGGTAAATTTAAACAAGTCAGAAACAAATAAATAACGCAAATTAACACCATTCATCGGGGATCGTTTTCGGTCCCTGAGTCTCTTCTTTCCGGCGTCATTCAACGCTGTCATCATCCTGTCATACAATTCGTGATAAAAATGAAGCAATTGCAGGGATTATCGGTATGAATGGCGGCATTTTGAGCAATTCCGCGCTGTAACTTTGTGTATCACATTTTCTTATAAAAAATCGGACTTTTTTGCTCGCAATACCCCGTGCAATCGGTTAACCTCGAACTCGTTTTGCCCCACTGAGATAATTATTATCATGGTGAATAATTTTGTGCGTTGAGCCACAGTTTTCACCATAAAGAATTGTCTCATTGTGAACAGATAATTAGTCTCGTCACGGTTGGCATTTTTATAACGATATTTTCGTTAAGGACTTCAAGGGAAAACAAACAAAATGGTCAAATCTCAACCAATCTTGAGATATATCTTGCGGGGGATCCCGGCGATTGCAGTGGCGGTTCTGCTTTCGGCATGTAGTACGACGAATACCGCGAAGAATATGCATCCTGAGACGCGTGTTGTGGGAATGGAAGATTCCTCTTCACTGCAAGCCTCTCAGGATGAATTTGAAAATATGGTACGTAATCTCGACGTTAAGTCGCGTATTATGGATCAGTATGCTGACTGGAAAGGCGTGCGTTACCGTCTGGGCGGCAGCACCAAGAAAGGCATCGATTGTTCCGCTTTCGTACAGCGTACGTTCCGTGAGCAGTTTGGGTTAGACCTTCCGCGTTCTACCTATGAACAGCAGGAAATGGGCAAGTCCATTTCGCGTACTAAACTACGCACGGGCGATTTAGTCCTGTTCAGAGCAGGTTCAACCGGTCGACACGTTGGCATCTATATCGGTAACGATCAGTTTGTCCATGCTTCCACCAGCAGCGGTGTGACGATTTCCAGCATGAACGAACCTTACTGGAAGAAACGCTACAACGAAGCTCGCCGCGTTCTGAGCCGTAGTTAATATTGTTGTCGTATCGTTGGTTATCCCTTGGCTGGCGATACGATAAAAAAAGCACTGCTCCGGCAGTGTTTTTTTTTGCCCGTTACACTGATAACTATCCAGCGGCATTTCAGGAATCACGACATCTATGTTAACCCGCTACTTCTCCAGCAACCGCAAGATACTGTTTATCAGTTTCCTTACAGGGTTATTCACTGCCCTGCTTCTGGGAGCATTACAGTTTTACTGGAGTTATCACAAGCGAGACGTCAGATTCGATACTCTCATTACCGATTTAAGCGTTTACATGGAGAGCTATTTCGATGAGCTCAAAATGTCGATTGATACGCTCCAGCCACTCACGCTGAACAGCTGCGAGGAAGTGAGTGCCGCCCTGACCTCCCGGGCGGCCTTTAGCATCAACGTGCGCGCCTTTTTGCTGGTCAGGGATAAACAGGCCTTCTGCTCCTCGGCAACAGGCCCGATGAATACCCCGATGGAAAAGCTTATCCCTCAGCTACATATCAGCAAACCTGTTGATATCGCGCTCCTGCCGGGCACGCCAATGCTGCCGGATAAGCCCGCGATCGCCATCTGGTATCGCAATCCGCTGGTGAAAGACGGCGGCGTGTTTACGTCCGTCAACCTCAACCTGTCGCCTTATCTTCTCTATACGTCACGTCAGGATGAATTTGCCGGGATATCGATCGTCATTGGCGATTCCGCGTTATCTACACAGTCCGGAATGCTGATCCAGGCGCGGGATTTGCCTGACGTCCCTGCCCGTAGCGCCACGCTGAAAAATATTCCATTGACCGTTAACGTTTATGCGCAAGCCTGGACAACCGATGAACTGCTCTACGCGGTGTTTTTCGGCCTGGTCTGCGGTATCGCGGCGGGCCTGTTGAATTTCTATATTCTTACTATCCGTCTCAATCCGGGAAAAGAGATCCTCACGGCCATCAAGCACGACCAGTTTTACGTGGTCTATCAACCCGTCGTGGATGCGCAGTCGCTCAGAATGACCGGGCTGGAAGTCCTGATGCGCTGGAAGCATCCGGTGATGGGCGAAATTCCACCGGATGCCTTTATTAACTTCGCTGAAGCGCAGAAGCTGATTGTCCCGCTGACGCTGCATCTTTTTGACCTGATTATCCGCGATGCCCCTGTTCTGCAAACGGTGCTCCCGCCTGGGGCCAAGTTTGGGATCAACATCGCGCCCGGGCATCTGCATGCGGAAAGCTTTAAAGGTGATATGCGCGCGTTTCTCGCCGCCCTTCCGCCCGATCACTTCCAGATTGTGCTGGAAATAACCGAGCGCGACATGATTAACCACCGCGAGGCAAATCAGCTGTTCGAATGGCTGCACAATGAAGGTTTTGAAATCGCTATCGATGATTTTGGCACTGGCCACAGCGCGCTGATCTATCTGGAACGCTTCACGATGGATTACCTGAAAATTGACCGTGGCTTCGTGAATGCCATCGGGACTGAAACCGTCACCTCGCCAGTGCTTGACGCGGTGCTGACGCTGGCAGAACGTCTGAATATGATAACCGTCGCCGAGGGTGTTGAAACGCCCGAGCAGGCGGCGTGGCTGCGCGAGCATGGCGTAAACTATCTTCAGGGCTACTGGATTGGCCGCCCGATGCCGCTGGAGCAGTTCAGGACGTGGCAACCCGATATCACGCTCGGGGAATAATTTCACAATCACGGCGCTGTCCCTTATTATTCTGTTCAACCGAGCCTGTCTGTGAACAAAGGGATCCGCCGCACTATGATTATGCGCGTTGTGTTGACGCTGTTGGCGCTGGTGAGCCTGTCGAGCCAGGCGCAGACCATCAAAGAGAGCACGGCCTTTGCCGTCATTGGCGAGCCGAAGTACGCGGTTAACTTTAACCACTACGATTACGTCAACCCAGCCGCCCCGAAAGGCGGAAACGTGACGCTTTCCGCCACGGGAACATTTGACAACTTTAACCGCTTTGCCCTGCGCGGCGTAGCGGCAGCGCGTACCGAATCCCTCTATGACACGCTGTTCGTCACCTCCGACGACGAGCCCGGCAGCTATTATCCCCTGGTCGCCGAGAACGTACGTTACGCCGAAGATTTCAGCTGGGCAGAAATCGCGATTAATCCGCGGGCGCGTTTTCACGACGGTACGCCGGTTAGCGCCCGCGACGTGGCGTTCACCTTTCATAAATTTATGACCGAAGGCGTGCCACAGTTTCGTCTGGTGTACAAGGGCACCACGGTGAAAGCCATCGCCCCGCTGACCGTGCGAATCGAACTCCCTGAGGCGAACAAAGAGAATATGCTGAGCCTGTTCTCCCTGCCCGTCATGCCCGAATCCTTCTGGAAAAACCATAAGCTGAGCGATCCCCTCTCTACCCCGCCGCTGGCCGGAGGGCCGTATCGCATTACCGACTGGCGAATGGGCCAGTATGTGATCTATTCCCGTGTGAAAGATTACTGGGCAGCCACGCTGCCGGTAAACCGGGGCCGCTGGAACTTCGATACAATCCGCTACGACTACTACCTGGATGATAACGTGGCCTTCGAGGCATTTAAGGCAGGCGCATTTGATTTACGTGTCGAGAACAGCGCCAAAAACTGGGCGACCCGCTATATCGGAAAAAATTTCGCGAAAGGCTATATCGTTAAAGACGAACACAAAAACGAATCCGCGCAGGACACGCGCTGGCTGGCGTTTAATATTCAGCGCCCGTTTTTTTCCGATCGTCGGGTGCGTGAAGCCATTACCCTGGCGTTTGATTTCGAATGGATGAACAAAGCGCTGTTTTACGGAGCCTACAGCCGGGCGAACAGCTATTTCCAGAATACTGAATATGCCGCCCGTGATTATCCCCACGCGGACGAGCTGGTTTTGCTGGCGCCAATGAAAGCGGAGCTACCGCCGGAGGTGTTCACCCGCATATTTGAACCGCCCAAATCCGACGGAAACGGGTTCGACCGGGACAACCTGCTGAAAGCCAGCAACCTGCTGGATGACGCTGGCTGGGTGCTGAAAAATCGGCAACGGGTTAATGCGCAAACCGGTAAACCGCTCAGCTTCGAACTGCTGATTGCCTCTGGCGCAAACGATCAGTGGGTGCTGCCGTTTAAGAAGAACCTTGCCCGGCTTGGCGTCACTATGAATATCCGCCAGGTCGATATGGCCCAGTTGACTAACCGCAAGCGCAGTCGCGATTACGATATGATGCAGACCCTGTGGGCCGCCCAGCCGTGGCCGAGTTCAGATCTGCAAATCTCCTGGGCATCGGGGTATATCGACTCCTCCTACAACGCCCCGGGCGTAAAGAGCCCGGTGATTGATGCGCTGATTGCAAAAATTGTGGCCGCTCAGGGCGATAAGAACAAGCTTCTGCCGCTTGGCCGCGCGCTCGATCGGGTATTAACCTGGAACTATTACATGCTGCCGATGTGGTATATGGGCGAAGATCGCGTGGCCCGCTGGGATAAATTCTCCCTGCCTGCCGTTCGCCCGGTTTACACCCTCGGCTTTGACACCTGGTGGTATGACGTGAATAAAGCCGCAAAATTGCCCGCAGAGCGGCGTTAAGGAGTGACGATGGGCGCTTATCTTATCCGCCGGCTGCTGTTAGTGATCCCGACGCTGTGGGCCATCATTACCATTAACTTTTTTATCGTCCAGATCGCCCCCGGCGGTCCGGTGGACCAGGCGATTGCGGCAATAGAATTTGGTCACGCTGGCGGCATGCCGGGCGGCGGCGGCGAAGGAATGGGGGCCAGCCATGCCCGGACGGGCGTGGGCAACATCAGCGAAAGCCACTACCGGGGCGGTCGGGGACTGGATCCGGAGGTGATCGCCGAGATCACCCATCGCTATGGTTTTGACAAGCCGCTGCACGAGCGCTATTTCAGGATGCTATGGGATTATGTCCGTTTCGATTTTGGCGACAGCCTGTTTCGCAGCGCCTCGGTGTTAACCCTGATCAAACAAAGCCTGCCGGTTTCCATCACGCTCGGACTGTGGGGGACGCTGATTATTTATCTGGTCTCCATTCCGCTGGGGATAAGGAAAGCGGTCTACAACGGTAGCCGTTTCGATATCTGGAGCAGTACGTTTATTATCATCGGCTACGCTATTCCGGCGTTTCTGTTTGCCGTGCTGTTGATTGTGTTTTTCGCAGGCGGCAGTTATTTCGACCTCTTCCCGCTGCGCGGGCTGGTCTCCGCGGATTTCAGCACGCTGCCGTGGTATCAGAAAATCACCGATTACTTCTGGCACATCACGCTGCCGGTGCTGGCGACGGTCATCGGCGGTTTTGCGGCGCTTACGATGCTGACCAAAAACGCCTTTCTTGATGAGATCCGCAAACAGTACGTCGTCACCGCGCGCGCCAAAGGCGTCGGTGAAAAGCAGATCATGTGGAAGCACGTTTTTCGTAACGCCATGCTGCTGGTGATTGCAGGTTTCCCCGCCACGTTCATCAGTATGTTTTTTACCGGCTCGTTGCTGATAGAAGTGATGTTCTCGCTCAACGGATTAGGGCTGCTGGGCTATGAGGCCACCGTCTCCCGTGATTATCCGGTGATGTTTGGCACACTCTACATTTTCACCCTGATCGGCCTGCTGCTGAACATCATCAGCGATATCAGCTATACGCTGGTCGATCCCCGTATCGATTTTGAGGGCCGCTGATGTCGCGTTTAAGCCCCGTCAATCAGGCCCGCTGGGCGCGCTTTCGCCACAACCGTCGCGGCTACTGGTCGCTGTGGATCTTCGCCGTCCTGTTCGCTTTAAGTATGTGTTCGGAACTGATTGCCAACGATAAACCCCTGCTGGTGCATTTCAAAGACCGCTGGTATGTACCGGTGCTTACTACCTATAGCGAAAGCGATTTTGGCGGCCCATTTGTGACGCCAGCCGAGTACCAGGATCCCTGGTTACGTGAGCAGATAGCGCAGCACGGCTGGGCTATCTGGGCACCGATTCGTTTTGGCGCGAACAGTATTAACTTCGCCACGTCTACCCCCTTCCCTTCGCCGCCTTCCGCGCAAAACTGGCTGGGAACGGACGCCAACGGCGGCGATGTGCTGGCGCGTATCCTCTATGGCACCCGCATCTCGCTCCTGTTTGGGCTGATGCTGACGCTCTTTAGCAGCGTAATGGGCGTTGTGGCGGGCGCCGTGCAAGGCTATTACGGGGGTAAAATAGATTTATGGGGACAGCGCGTGATTGAAGTCTGGTCCGGTATGCCAACGCTGTTTCTGATTATCCTGCTGTCCAGTGTGGTACAGCCTGGCTTCTGGTGGCTGCTCGGGATCACCGTCCTGTTCGGCTGGATGGCGCTGGTCGGCGTGGTGCGCGCGGAGTTTCTGCGCACGCGGAATTACGACTATATTCGCGCCGCGCAAGCGTTAGGCGTGAGCGATCGCGCAATTATCTTCCGCCACATGCTTCCCAATGCGGTGGTGGCGACCCTCACCTTCCTGCCATTTATTTTGTGCAGCTCCATTACCACCCTGACGTCGCTTGATTTTCTTGGTTTCGGTTTGCCACTGGGCTCACCGTCCCTTGGCGAACTGCTGTTGCAGGGCAAAAACAATCTCCAGGCCCCCTGGCTGGGCATCACCGCATTCCTCTCCGTGGCGGTGCTGCTTTCCCTGCTGATTTTTATTGGCGAAGCCGTGCGCGATGCCTTCGATCCCAACAAGGCGGTATGACATGACCCGGCCTCTTCTGAGCATAGAAAACCTGTCGATTGCGTTTTCAAAGCAGGGCGAATCACGCACGGTAGTGACGGATTTATCGTTGCAGATCCAGCGCGGAGAGACGCTGGCGCTGGTCGGGGAATCCGGTTCCGGTAAAAGCGTCTCGGCACTTTCGGTGCTGCGCCTGCTCCCCTCCCCGCCGGTCAGCTATCCGCAGGGGGATATTCTGTTCCATGGACAATCGCTGCTGAACGCTGACGAGCAAACCCTGCGCGGCATTCGTGGCAATAACATCGCCATGATTTTTCAGGAGCCGATGGTGTCGCTCAACCCTCTGCATACGCTGGAAAAACAGCTCTATGAAGTGCTGTCCCTTCATCGGGGAATGCGTAAAGAGGCAGCGCGGGGTGAAATTCTGGACTGCCTTGAACGCACCGGTATTCGTCATGCGGCGAAACGGCTGAACGATTTCCCGCACCAGCTTTCCGGCGGCGAGCGCCAGCGCGTGATGATCGCAATGGCCCTGCTCACACGCCCCGAACTGCTGATTGCCGATGAACCCACCACCGCGCTGGACGTCACGGTGCAGGCGCAAATTCTGCAACTGCTGCGCGAGCTTCGCGACGAGCTGAACATGAGCCTGTTGTTCATTACGCACAACCTGAGCATCGTGAAAAAGCTTGCTGACACGGTGGCCGTGATGCAAAACGGCCGCTGCGTGGAACAGAACCGGGCATCCGCCCTGCTGAGCGCGCCTCAGCACCCGTATACACAGCGCCTGCTCGATAGCGAACCCGCTGGCGACCCGGTTCCGCTTAACGCTGACTGCGCGCCGTTGCTGAGCGTTGAGGGGCTGTCGGTGTCATTCCCGATCCGCAAAGGCATTCTCCGTCGCGTGGTCGATCACAATCATGTCCTGAAAGACATGAGTTTCGCTCTGCGTCCGGGTGAGTCGCTTGGGCTTGTGGGCGAATCCGGCTCGGGCAAAAGCACCACCGGCCTGGCGCTGCTGCGCCTGATCGCCTCTCAGGGAAGCATTGTCTTTGACGGCATGCCGCTGCAAAACCTGAATCGCCGGATGATGCTTCCTGTCCGCCCGCGGATGCAGGTGGTATTTCAGGATCCAAACTCTTCGCTTAACCCGCGCCTGAGCGTATTACAGATTATTGAAGAGGGCCTGCGCGTCCACCAGCCGACAATGACGGCGCAACAGCGTGAAATCGACGTGAAGCGGGTGATGGAGGAAGTGGGTTTAGATCCCGAGACCCGGCACCGGTATCCGGCTGAGTTTTCTGGCGGACAGCGCCAGCGTATAGCGATTGCCCGCGCGCTGATCCTGAAACCGGAGCTGATCGTGCTGGACGAGCCAACCTCTTCCCTGGACCGCACCGTGCAGGCGCAAATTCTGGCGCTGCTGAAGGGGCTACAGGAAAAGCATCGGCTGGCCTATATCTTTATCAGCCACGATTTACAGGTGGTGCGTGCGCTTTGCCATCAGGTGGTGGTATTGCGGCAGGGAGAAGTCGTGGAGCAGGGAGAGTGCCAGCGCGTATTCACCGCGCCGACGCAGGATTACACGCGCCAGCTATTGTCCGCTGACTAGCACTCAGAAAGGGTATTGACCGGAGAACGGCTCGGCAATGGCCACGCCGAAGTTTTTCAGACGACAGGTGGCGGCAAACTCATCCTGGCTGTTAACAAACAGGCACGGCTCACCTTCGCATTCCAGCACGGAGCTGTCCACTTCGATGTCCGTCAGCGCCTGGCTGAGACGTTCCATAACCGGCCACGCATTTTCATCGCTCGGGCTGAGCAGTTTGAGCGCCACCAGGCAATTATCCTCCCCGGCAACGCTTTGCGGAATCGGTTCAACTTTCGAACCTGCAAAACCCGTCGACCAGCGATAGCTCTGGGGCAAGCGATGGACAATGGAGAGTTGTAATGTATTCACGTTCAGATCCCCGGAAGCAAATTTACTTCACAATTTATTTACATTTATAGTAACACATCATCGACAACCTGCACTGTTTAGCGGATTTTATAGGCGTTGCAGGCTCGCGTCGGCGCTATATGTACCCGTTTCTGCGATCTAACTCAACCTTTTTAAATACAATGATGTGACTTTTTACATAAATAGATTTTACATAAAAGAAACAAACACAGGGTAAACGAACGTAGGGTTGGTTGATATGGGTCAACAAAAAGGCCCGTATCGGGCCTTAAGTGGTCATTTATGCGCCGTCTTTCGCGGCCGGCTGGCGTAAAGATAAAAAAGAATGGAGCAGGTCGCGCAGAGGGCAATCGCCCACAGCATCGGCCAGGCGGTATTAAACGTTGCCGTCGAGAGCAGCGCCCCGACTATCGCGCCTATCCCGAAACGGAACGTTCCTGCCAGCGACGAGGCGGTGCCCGCCATATGCGGGAATTCGTCGAGGATCACCGCCATCGCGTTGGATGAAACCATCGACACGCAGCCGACAAACGCCGCCACGCCCACCACCAGCGCCCAGAAACCGACGCCCAGCAACGCGCTCAATACCAGCCAGATAGCCATCACGAACTGGATCCACAGCCCGGCGCGGAACATATTCAGCGCCCCAACCCGCCGGACAAAGCGGCTGTTGATAATGGTCATCACAAACAGGAACACAATATTCAGCGCGAAGTAGTAACCAAAATGCTGGGGTGACACATGGTTCAGTTCGATGTACACAAACGGCCCCGCACTCAGGAACGAGAACATTCCGGCAAAGCTGAAGCCGCTGGCAAGCATATAACTGAGCACACGCTTATGGCGAAACAGCGAGGCAAAGTTGCCAAGCGTGGTGCGAACGTGGAACTTCTGACGTCGCTCGACCGGCAGCGTTTCATCGATAAAGACGAAGATCATCACCGAGGCCAGCAGCGCGGCAATCGCCAGGATCCAGAAAATCGCATGCCAGCTGAACCAAACCAGCACCGCCCCGCCCGCCATGGGGGCGACCAGCGGCGCAATTGTCGTGACCAGCATGACGAACGACATCATGCGTGAGAACTCTTCCTTCGGGTAGACGTCGCGCATCAGCGCGTTAATTACCACGCTTGCCGCAGCCGCCGCCAGGCCATGGAAGAAACGCATCACAATCAGCTGATCGATACTCTGCGCCAGCGCGCAGGCCACCGCCGCCGCGGCAAATATCAATGTCCCCCCCAGAATAACTGGTTTACGCCCCAGGCTGTCTGCCATTGGGCCATAAAAGAGCTGGCCGAGCGCAAAACCAAGAATGTAGGTGCTGAGCGTCATCTGTGCGCTGCCTGCCGGTACGCCAAACTGCGCGGAAATCACCGGCAGCGCGGGCAGATACATATCGATAGACAGCGGCATCAGCATGGCCAACAGGCCAAGGATAAATACGATTTTAAACGACGAGTGTGGCCTGGTGGTCACAGGGTTCTCCTGAATTTAGCGTGAAGGCAGCCCGACGCTGGCAATCTCTTCTTCCGTCAGCGGGCGATATTCCCCTGGCGCCAGGTCTGGATCGAGTGCAATCGCGCCGATACGTTCACGATGCAGCCCCACAACGTGGTTGCCCACGGCGGCAAACATCCGTTTCACCTGGTGATAGCGGCCTTCACTGATGGTCAGGCGCACGTCGGTTGGAGTGATGATTTCCAGCACCGCCGGTTTGGTCAGATCTTTTTCATTATGCAGCTGAACGCCTTTTGCGAACTGCTCTGCCGTGTCATCCGAGACCGGAGACTCAAGCGTCACCCGATAGGTTTTCTCACAGTGATGGCGCGGGGAGGTGATGCGATGCGACCACTGGCCGTCATCGGTCATCAGCACCAGGCCGGTGGTATCAATATCCAGTCGCCCTGCCGCATGCAGCTTGTGCGCCACAGGTTCGTCGAGGAAGTAGAGCACCGTCGGGTGATCCGGATCGTCCGTTGAACAGACGTAACCTTCCGGTTTGTTGAGCATGAAGTAGCGCGGGCCATTCTGCTGGGTCAGCGGGTTGCCGTCATACTCCACCTGGTGCTCAGGCTGGAGTTTAAAAGCGCTGTCTTTCACAATGTCGCCGTCCACGGTTACGCGGCTGGCGCGAATTTCACGCCCGGCAATAGCGCGGCTTACGCCGAGTTGCTGAGCGATAAACTTATCAAGTCGCATGAAATCTTTTTAGCCTTAATGGTGCTGGAAGTCGGACTACGCGTCCGAAAAAGAAGCAGTCAGAAACAGTTCAGTATAATGGTCTGGTTGCGCCACTCAAGGGAAAAAGTTTCGTGGCATACTATATGCGAGTTAACTGAATAGAGAAGCCATGACGTTCACATTACGCCCCTATCAGCAGGAAGCCGTTGATGCCACCCTCGCCTGGTTTCGCAAGCATCGGGAGCCCGCCGCCATCGTACTCCCGACCGGAGCCGGTAAAAGTCTGGTGATTGCCGAACTGGCGCGCCTGGCCCGCGGACGCGTGCTGGTGCTGGCGCACGTCAAAGAGCTGGTGGCGCAAAACCACGCCAAATATTGCGCGCTCGGCCTGGAGGCCGACATTTTTGCCGCCGGACTGAAGCGCAAAGAGAGCCACGGAAAAGTGGTGTTTGGCAGCGTACAATCCGTTGCGCGCAACCTGGAACTGTTTCGCAGCGAGTTTTCCCTGCTGATTGTCGATGAGTGTCATCGCATCAGCGATGACGACGACAGCCAGTATCAGCAAATCCTCACTCATCTGAAAAAGGTGAATCCTCACCTCCGTCTGCTTGGCCTCACCGCCACGCCGTTTCGTCTGGGCAAGGGCTGGATTTATCAGTTTCATTATCACGGCATGGTGCGTGGCGATGAAAAGGCCCTGTTCCGCGACTGTATCTATGAGCTTCCGCTGCGCTACATGATCAAGCACGGCTACCTGACGCCGCCGGAGCGGCTGGATATGCCCGTCGTTCAGTACGATTTCAGCCGCTTACAGGCGCAGAGCAACGGGCTGTTCAGCGAGGCAGATCTTAACCATGAGCTGAAAAAACAGAAGCGGATCACGCCCCATATCATCAGCCAGATTGAAGAGTTCGCACAAACGCGCAAAGGGGTGATGATTTTTGCTGCCACTGTCGAACACGCGCGCGAAATTACGGGGCTGCTGCCCGCCGACGACGCGGCGTTAATTACCGGTGAAACCCCCGGCCCGGAGCGCGACAGCCTGATCGAGGACTTCAAAGCTCAGCGGTTCCGCTATCTGGTGAATGTCTCCGTACTAACCACCGGCTTTGACGCCCCGCACGTCGACCTGATTGCGATTCTTCGCCCGACGGAATCCGTCAGCCTGTATCAGCAGATTGTTGGCCGCGGGCTGCGTCTGGCGCCGGGCAAAACCGACTGTCTGATCCTTGATTACGCCGGTAACCCGCACGATCTCTATTCGCCAGAAGTAGGCACGCCAAAAGGCAAGAGCGACAACGTTCCCGTTCAGGTTTTTTGCCCTGCCTGCGGGTTTGCCAACACCTTCTGGGGGAAAACCACCGCCGACGGCACGCTGATTGAACATTTTGGCCGCCGCTGTCAGGGCTGGTTTGAAGACGATGAAGGCCATCGCGAACAGTGTGATTTCCGCTTCCGCTTCAAAAACTGCCCGCAGTGCAACGCTGAAAACGACATTGCCGCCCGCCGCTGTCGGGAGTGCGACACGGTCCTGGTCGACCCGGACGACATGCTGAAAGCAGCGCTGAAACTAAAGGATGCGCTGGTGCTGCGCTGTTCCGGCATGGCCTTACAACCCGGCGCGGATGAAAAAGGCGAGTGGCTAAAAATCACCTATTACGACGAGGATGGCGCAGACGTCAGCGAGCGGTTCCGGGTCCAGACGTCCGCCCAGCGCACCGCGTTCGAGCAGCTCTTTATCCGCCCGCATACCCGCACGCCTGGCGTACCGCTGCGCTGGCTAACCGTTGCCGATATCGTGCGCCAGCAGGCGTTGCTGCGGCATCCTGATTTTGTTGTCGCCCGCAAAAAAGGGCAGTTCTGGCAGGTACGTGAGAAGGTCTTTGACTATGAAGGACGCTTTCGCCGGGCAAACGAATTGCGCGGTTAACGGGACTTTTCGTTGATGCGCGAGCCATTTGAGTATAAAATGCCGCCCGCTTCACATCCGTGAGGCAGAACACTCACCTGCTGCTGGGTCGCCTGTAGTAGGGTTTTAAATACAGAGAGAAATCAATGTTCACTATCGAAGCAGAAGTACGTAACGTGCAGGGTAAGGGTGCGAGCCGCCGCCTGCGTACCGCAAACAAGTTCCCGGCTATCGTTTACGGTGGCGAAG
This sequence comes from Enterobacter cloacae complex sp. 677-3DZ2D5B, assembly GCF_004136695.1. Taxonomy (NCBI): domain Bacteria; kingdom Pseudomonadati; phylum Pseudomonadota; class Gammaproteobacteria; order Enterobacterales; family Enterobacteriaceae; genus Enterobacter; species Enterobacter cloacae complex sp. 677-3DZ2D5B. The sequence goes on from NZ_QFLS01000005.1 coordinate 167,404, forward strand.
CTGCTCCAGTTGCTATTGAACTGGATCACGACAAAGTATGGAACATGCAGACCAAAGCTGAGTTCTACAGCGAAGTTCTGACCATCGTTGTTGGCGGTAAAGAAGAAAAAGTGAAAGTTCAGGCTGTTCAGCGTCACGCGTTCAAGCCAAAACTGACTCACATCGACTTCGTTCGCGCGTAATCGCAAACCTGTCGAGAAAAACCCCGCGTTTGCGGGGTTTTTTTATGGCTGTTACTTACCGCCTGAGGTGCGACGCTGAAGCTGGTCGCGCAGATTCGGCGGCGTGCCTTTAATGGTCAGCGTGTCGGTGGCCGGGTCCCAGAAGATACGTTCCCCGAGCAGCATGGCATCAAAGTTAATGGTTAACCCACCGCCGCTACCGGCAAATTTCGTCAGCTGACGCAGCGTACTGCGATCCGCCGGGAAGCTCTCTTCCAGCTCATAGCCTTTTTCCGCGGTAAATTCCTGGAAGCTGACTTCGCTGACGCCTGCCAGCTCTTTGGACAGCGACTCCAGCTCAATCTCTTCCCCGGCCTGTAACTGCTCGTTGCAGTAGCTGTAAACCTGCTGACGCACGTTTTGACGCTCAGATTTATCAAGCTGCGCCTCAGCCGTAAAGTCATCCACCGCCTGGAGGAGACCTTTGTTCTGCGCTTTGGCATTCAGCCCTTCGCTGGCACCGAGGAAGTCCATAAAGAAATCGGCCACTTTGCGGCCCACGCGACCTTTAAGGAAGGTCAGGTAGCGCGTCGATTCCGGGTTGGTTTCCCATTCGGTTAAATCGATACGCGCCACAATATCCGCATGGTTGATATCCAGGTAGTGCGTTGAGCTGATATCCAGCTGCTCGTTCACGCGCATGCTGCTTAAGTTATTCAGCACGGTGACCAGGAGATACTCTACCGCCAGATAGCGGTAGTGGCAGAACAGGACGATACCGCCATCGGCGAAGGGATATTTCGCCAGTTCGTCACGCAGACGGCCAGTAGCAGCGCGGCTGAATGCCAGGAAATCCTCTTCGCCCTGACGTTGCAGGCGCAGGCTATCCGCCAGTTCGCTCTCTTCGCTGAACAAGCCATAGGCTTTATTTTTCGCGCTGTAGACGCGATGCAACTCCGCCATCATCTCGACAACGGTAGGCGTTGGTTCCAGTAACGAATCGCGCAGCACCACTTCAAGGGTTTGCTCATCACGCTTGATAAGCTGGTGCAAGGCAATCTGGTTGATTTCCAGACTCATGATAAACTCTCCTTTTAGACCGGGCGGTATTCAACCACCACCAACGCATGTGTGCAACAGAAGATAAAAAAGGGGAAAAAAAGCTGTTGCTACGGTAATATGTCGCCCTTCTCCCAACAAACTGATTTTGATTTATGCCACAACATTCCCGCTACAGTGACGAACACGTTGAACAACTGCTCAGTGAGCTGGTCAACGTACTGGAAAAACATAAAACGCCAACCGATCTCTCCCTGATGGTTTTGGGAAATATGGTTACCAACCTGATCAATACCAGCGTTGCTCCGGCTCAGCGTCAGGCGATCGCCAAATCTTTCGCCCAGGCTTTGCAGTCCTCCGTTAGCGACGACCAGGCACACTAAGGGAAACGAACAACAGTTTATGGTGACGAATCGTCAGCGCTACCGTGAAAAAGTCTCCCAGATGGTCAGCTGGGGGCACTGGTTTGCCCTGTTCAACATTCTGTTGGCGATGGTGCTCGGCTGCCGTTATCTGTTTGTGGCGGACTGGCCAACCACATTAACCGGGCGCGTCTACTCGTGGATGAGCCTTGTGGGTCACTTTAGCTTTCTGGTCTTCGCCACCTATCTGCTGATCCTGTTCCCACTGACGTTTATCGTCATGTCGCAGCGGCTGATGCGCTTCCTGTCTGCCATTCTTGCAACGGCGGGCATGACGCTGTTGCTGATCGACAGCGAAGTCTTTACCCGATTCCACCTGCACCTGAATCCTGTCGTCTGGGAGCTGGTGATTAACCCGGATCAGAACGAGACCGCGCGCGACTGGCAGCTGATGTTTATCAGCGTGCCGATTATCCTGCTGATCGAAATGCTGTTCGCCACGTGGAGCTGGCAAAAACTCCGCAGTCTGACCCGACGCCGCCATTATGCGAAGCCCGTCGCGGCGCTCTTTTTCGCCTCATTTATCGGTTCGCACCTGATGTATATCTGGGCAGATGCGAACTTCTACCGCCCGATTACCATGCAGCGCGCAAACCTGCCGCTCTCCTATCCGATGACGGCGCGTCGTTTCCTCGAAAAACACGGCCTGCTGGACGCGCAGGAGTATCAGCGTCGTCTGGTCGAACAGGGTAATCCGGAAGCGGTCAGCGTGCAGTATCCCCTGAGCGATCTGAAATATCGCGACATGGGGCGCGGTCAGAACGTGCTGCTGATTACCGTCGATGGCCTGAACTATTCCCGCTATGAGAAGCAGATGCCAGCGCTGGCTGAATTCGCTGAGAACAATATCGTATTCACTCAGCATATGAGCTCCGGTAATTCGACCGACGCGGGTATTTTCGGCCTGTTCTATGGCATTTCACCGAGCTATATGGACGGCGTGCTGTCGGCCCGTATTCCGGCGGCATTGATTACCGGGCTTAATCAGCAGGGCTACCAGCTGGGGCTGTTCGCCTCTGATGGTTTCAACAGCTCGCTGTACCGCCAGGCGCTGCTGTCTGATTTCTCACTGCCCGCCGCGCAGAGCCAGTCTGACGATCGGACCGCTGACCAGTGGATAGACTGGCTGAAGCGCTATGCGCAGGAAGATAACCGCTGGTTCTCCTGGGTTGCGTTTAACGGCACAACGCTTGATGACAGCAATCAGAAAGGCTTCGCGCGCCGCTATAGCCGTGCGGCGGGCGATGTTGATGCGCAGATCGGCCGCGTGCTGACCGCCCTGCGCGACGCGGGCAAGCTGGATAATACGGTCGTGATTATCACGGCGGGGCATGGCGTGCCGCTCGGCGACGAGGCGAAGGGCATGGAGTGGTCGCGTCCGAACTTGCATGTTCCCCTGGTGATCCACTGGCCAGGCACTCCCGCGCAGCGCATCAACATGCTGACCGACCATAAAGACGTCATGACCACGTTAATGCAGCGGCTGCTGCACGTCAGCACACCGGCAATTGAGTACTCGCAGGGCCAAGACCTCTTTAGCGCCACGCGGCGTCATAACTGGGTCACGGCTGCTGGCGGAAACACGCTGGTGGTGACCACACCGACGTTGTCCCTGGTGTTGAACAGCAACGGCAATTACCAGACGTATAGCCTCGAAGGTGAGAAGCTGAAAGACCAGAAACCGCAGCTCAGTTTGCTGTTGCAGGTGCTGACAGACGAGAAGCGCTTTATCGCTAACTGATTATTTATGAATCAGTTAGCGTTGCTTGCCCCTTGCATTCAAAAAGGAATAGAGTAGTATTCCTTTTATGCGTCGGCACGTAGCGCAGCCTGGTAGCGCACCGTCATGGGGTGTCGGGGGTCGGAGGTTCAAATCCTCTCGTGCCGACCAAAACTACACAAAAAAACCAGCCGCTTATGGCTGGTTTTTTATTGCCTGTCTCCGCATGCGCAATGCTTAGTGTTTTTCACGCCCACCGAGAAAGAAAATCCCCAGCGGAATCGCCAGCAGCACGGTGAACACCAGGCTGTAAACAAAGATCATCGCCGATTGCAGGACAAACATGCTGGTTGTCCAGGCAGAGAGCGGGATGTTGTACTGCTCAATCACACCGACAATGGTTGCTCGCCCCACGCATGCAGCAGCAATCATAAACACAACCAGTAACGCCAGCAGGAACTTGCGGCCTTCAGGTGTCTTCAGTTTTTCCCGTACCATCTCTCCTCCCTTTACAGATAAATAACAATAATTAACACGTAAAATAACACGATCGCCGCATCGACTCCACTACAGCATTAAACACCAATAAAAGAACACAAAAGCAGTTCATTACTCCGTTTAAAATGAAAATGTGAGTAAATTACGCCAACCATTCACGTATATTATGTTAGTCTTTCCAGGATCGTTTTAACAAAAAGGAATGACAGTGAAAAACGCACCTAAATTTGCCATCGCCCTCATCGCCGCTGCGTGCGCCAGCAGCAGTGCTTTCGCCAGCGAAACCCAGAAAGAGCAGCCGCTGGAAAAAGTTGCTCCGTATCCGCAAGCGGACAAAGGGATGAAGCGCCAGGTTATTCAGCTCCCGGCTCAGCAGGATGAAGCAAATTTCAAAGTTGAGCTGTTAATCGGCCAGACGCTGGAAGTGGACTGCAACCAGCATCGTCTGGGCGGCCAACTGGAAAGCAAAACGCTGGAAGGCTGGGGCTATGACTACTATGTCTTCGACAAAGTAACCTCGCCAGTCTCCACCATGATGGCGTGCCCGGATGGCAAGAAAGAGAAGAAATTTATTACCGCGTATCTGGGTGATAACAGTCTGCTGCGCTATAACAGCAAGCTGCCGATCGTCGTATATACGCCGGAAAACGTGGATGTGAAATATCGCGTATGGAAGGCGGATGAGACGGTAGGACAAGCGGTAGTTCGTTAAAAATAAGTCGGGTGGCGCTCTCGCTTACCCGACCAGGAAAGGGTGCGTTCTGGTGCCCTCACCCCAACCCTCTCCCACCGGGGAAAGGGGTCCCCAGTAATTTGAAAGCAAAAGCGATAACGTTGCCTTCAGAATAACTGAAGGCTTTCAGCGATGCCCTGGTCCGGCTGTAAATCGCTGAGGCGTGTCCTGTAGGCCGGGGCGAGGCGCAGGGATGCGCCGAGAGGGCGGGCTTTACAGGGATGTTACCTCCGCCCGTCCCCGATAAGCCGGAAGGAATAAGCCGAAGGCACCGCGAAGCGGCGATTTACCGCCGGAAGCCCGGGTCGCCAGGGTGGTGGCGACTGAGCCACCCTGGCACGTTCACCGGTCATGTCGTGACAGAGTAGCAAGGAACATAACGTGAACGGAATGACCACCAGAGCCGTATGTTCCCCCTCACCCCAGCCCTCTCCCTCAAGGGAGAGGGGGCCGTCTGTGCAGGCATTATTTTGTGGGGAACCCTCAGCCCACCGGGAGAGGGAGAAAACACTAGAAACGGTAACGGATGTTACCGTTTTGCGTTTATCTTACAGCGCGATATCCGCTACCGGCTTGCTTTCCGCCTGAGGCTTCAGCTCTGCCTTTGGCGCAGCATCCGCAGCCTGCGGTTTGACGTATTGCAGTTGCAGAACGCGGCTGGTGTATTCCAGCTCTTGTTCCGTGGCCTCAACGTTACCGTTCAGCTTCGTACCGTAGGATGGAATAATGGTTTTCAGCTTCGCCTGCCATTCCGGGCTGGATACTTTGTCCTTAAACACTTTTTCCATCAGGTGCAGCATGATTGGCGCAGCGGTAGACGCCCCCGGAGATGCCCCCAGCAGCGCGGCAATGGTGCCTTCCTTATCGCTTACCACTTCGGTACCCAGACGCAGCACGCCGCCCTCTTTCGGATCGCGTTTGATGATCTGCACACGCTGACCTGCCTGCCACAGACGCCAGTCTTCTTTCTTCGCCTGCGGATAGTACTCTTTCAGCGCCTCGAAGCGTTCTTCATCAGAGAGCATCACCTGGCTAATCAGGTATTTCACCAGATCGAAGTTATCCAGCCCCACGTCCATCATTGGCTTGACGTTTGACGTTGTGGTCGCGCTCAACAGATCCCACAGGGAACCGTTTTTCAGGAACTTGGTGGAGAATGTGGCGAACGGCCCGAACAGCACTACACGCTTACCGTCCAGCATGCGGGTGTCGATATGCGGAACGGACATCGGTGGTGCGCCCACAGAGGCCTGACCGTACACTTTTGCCAGATGACGGTTAACCACTTCCGGGTTTTCCGACACCAGGAACTGGCCGCCAACCGGGAAGCCGGCGTAGTCGTCCGCTTCCGGAATACCGGACTCCTGCAACAGTTTCAGCGCCGCGCCGCCCGCACCGATAAACACGAACTTGGCCTTAATCACATGTTCGGCTTCGTTGTTTTTCAGATCGGCAACGGTCACGCTCCAGCTGTTATCCGCATTGCGCTTGAAACCACGCACTTCGGAGCTGAGTTGCAGGTTAAAGTTCTCTTTTTTCTTCAGAGAGGACACCAGCTGACGGGTGATTTCACCGTAGTTAACGTCAGTACCAATTTCAGTGCGGGTCGCCGCCACTTTCTGGTTCGGATCGCGGCCTTCCATGACCAGCGGCGCCCACTCTTTGATTTGAGCGTGATCTTCAGAGTATTTCATCCCGCGGAAAAGCGTGCTCTGTTGTAGGGCAGCGTAGCGCGCGCGCAGGAAGTTGACGTTTTGATCGCCCCACACAAAGCTCATGTGCGGTACGGTGTTGATGAAGGAGTGCGGATTGTGCAACACACCGCTGTTCACCTGGTGAGACCAGAACTGACGTGAGATCTGGAACGCTTCGTTGATCTCTACCGCCTTCTCGATACTAATGGAACCGTCCTTTTTCTGCGGCGTATAGTTCAGTTCCATGAGTGCCGAGTGCCCCGTCCCGGCGTTGTTCCAGCCGTTAGAGCTTTCCTGTGCCACGCCATCGAGGCGCTCGACCATGGTCATGGACCAGTTCGGCTCTAATTCCTGAAGATACGTTCCCAGCGTGGCGCTCATGATGCCGCCACCAATTAAAAGGACATCCGTTTCCTGCTCTTTTGGTGCGTCAGCCTTCGCCGCCAGCGAGACGGCGTTCAGCCCCACGGCCAGAGAAAAGAGCACGGCAGTCATTTTTTTCATCATTTATGCCTTAGTTGAATAGTGCTTGATGCGTGGAAATTACAGGTGAAACACGCTGCGGTGGCACGGTAGCAACTTTTAAATATTGTTTAAAGGTTACGAAATTATTGTAATTGTGAAATTTAATGATGGATTGTTTGTAGGGTTTTGGCAGACAGGCTGGCACCCGACGATTTTCCTGGCTATGATGCTGCACTTTGTGATCGCGCGCACGGAAGCCTGCCCCTACCAGCGAATTGTTATGTCATTACCCCACTCGTCTGTACCTCAAGAAGGCCATGTCGCCACTGTTTTACGTTCGCCTCACCGTCTGATGCGCGAAACCCTGGCCGGTGTGATTACCGCGCTGGCGCTGATCCCGGAAGTGATTTCGTTTTCCGTGGTCGCGGGCGTGGATCCGAAAGTGAGTCTTATCGCCTCCGTGGTGCTCTGTTTCGCCCTTTCCCTGCTCGGCGGGCGTCCGGCCATGGTGACGGCGGCGGCAGGTTCCGTCGCGCTGGTGATTGGCCCGATGGTCCATCAACACGGCGTACAGTACATTCTGCCCGCGGTGGTGATGGCAGGCATGATTCAGATCCTGTTCGGCGCGCTGGGTATGGCGCGGCTGATGCGCTTTATTCCCCAGTCGGTGATGACCGGGTTTGTTAACGCCCTTGGCATCTTGATTTTCTTTGCCCAGGTGCCCCATTTCTGGAGCCGAAGCCCGCTGATTGTGGGCCTGTTCGTGCTGACGCTGCTGATTGTGCTGTGGGTGCCACGCTATATCAAAAGCGTGCCCTCCCCGCTGATTGCCATTGTGCTGCTGACTTTGTTCACCGTCACCAGCGGGCAAATTCTGCCGACGGTAGGGGATGAAGGCTCCATGAGCGGCGGTTTGCCGGGCTTTACGCAACTGCTGGTGCCGCTCAATCTGGAAACCCTGAGCATTATCTGGCCGTGCGCGCTAAGTATCGCTTTCGTTGGCCTGCTGGAATCCTTGCTGACGGCAAAACTGGTGGATGAACTGACCGCGACCCCCTCCAGTAAGCGTCGCGAGAGCATCGGTCTGGGCGTGGGGAATATTATGGCCGGGTTCTACGGTGGCATTGCGGGCTGCGCGATGATTGGGCAGACCATCGTAAACGTGGAGATGGGGAAAGGCAGAAGCCGTATCTCCACCCTTGCGGCGGGTATCGTACTGCTGGTGCTGGTTACGGCGCTCAGCGAGGTGATGGCCAAAATCCCGATGGCGGTACTGGCGGGTATTATGGCCATTGTGGCCGTCAAGACCTTTAGCTGGCATAGCGTTCAGCCCGGAACGCTGAAAAACGCGCCGGTGGCTGAAACCGTCGTGATGCTGGTGACGGTTGTGGCAACGGTTTACACCGGCAACCTGGCGATTGGCGTGCTGGGCGGGATTGTGATGATGTTCATCCTCCCTGCCCGACTTAAGCAAAAAGCACTGGCTAGAGAAGAAAAATCGTCGCCAGTCCAAGAAAAATAAAGAAACCGCCGGTATCGGTAATGGCGGTGATCATCACGCTCGACCCCACCGCGGGGTCGCGCCCCAGCCGGGTCATCGTCAATGGGATAATCACGCCCATCATCGCCGCCACCAGCAGGTTCAGCACCATCGCCAGCATCATGACCCCGCCCAGCGCCATATCATCGTACAGCCACCAGGTAATGCCGCCCATGATGCCGCCCCAGACCAGGCCGTTAATCAGCGCGACGCCCATCTCCCTGAAAATCAGCCACGAAAAATTACCCGGCTGAATGTTTTCCAGCGCCAGGGCGCGAACGATCATGGTGATAGTCTGGTTGCCGGTGTTCCCGCCGATCCCCGCCACAATCGGCATCAGCGACGCCAGGGCCACCAGCTGGGAAATGGTATGTTCGAAGCCGTCAATAACGCGGGACGCCACGAACGCGGTGCATAAATTGATGGCGAGCCACGCCCAGCGGGTTTTGACGGCCTTGCCGACGGAGGCATGAACATCGTCTTCGGCACTGATCCCGCCAAGGGCACGCAGGTCGTTATCGGTCTCTTCATAGACCACGTCAACGATCTCATCGATGGTCAGACGCCCCATCAGCTTGCCCACCGAATCCACCACCGCCGCGCTCACCAGGTCATCACGTTCGAAAGTACGCGCCGCTTTTTCGGCATCGTCTTCCGGCGAGAAGACCATCGGCTCGGTTTCCATGACCTCACTCACCCGCTGCTGGGTGCTGTTCAGCAGGATCGTTTTCAGCTCCAGCTCCCCGAGCAGGGTTTTATCCCGCGAGGTGACGAACAGTTTATCGGTGTTGTCCGGCATACTGCCCAGGCGACGAAGATAGCGCTGCACCGTACCCAGGGTGACGTCCGGACGCACGGTGATGACGCCAAACTCCATGATCGCGCCGACGCTGTTTTTCTCGTAGTGCATCACCTGACGCACGCGCGCCCGCTCTTCGGCAGGCAGGGAAGCCAGCAGGCGTCCGGTCAGGTTGCGCGGAAGATGCTGAACGAGGTAAATCTGCTCATCGATATCCAGCGTTTGCAGTGCGTCAAGAATGTCCCGGTCGCTCATCTCATCGATAAGGTCATCCCAGACGTTTTCCGAGGCTTCCAGCAGCACCTGACCGCGCTCGTGATCCTGCACCAGCCGCCACAGGGCGTGGCGCTCCTCGGAAGGCAATGCCTCCAGGGTGTCCGCCAGATCCGGAGGTGGTAAATGTGCAACCAGCGCACCTACCTCAGCAATATCGTCGGCCAGCGTGCCGACATCATATTGCTCAGCCAGGGTTAGCTTACCCAATAACGTTGACGTGACCGCTTTATCGGTCGTCAGGAGCCAGATGAGCCGCGCACGCTCCTGGTCACGCTGCCTGGCGCTGTTTTTCTTTAATACCGACATCAATCATAAATCCATTAAATGAGTTGGCGTTAAGCATAGCGCGGGGATATGTAAATAAGAATAAACGGCGGGTCGGGATGGAGAAAAAAACGGCATATATGAAAAATTAGTGTGCCGGGGTTCACCCGGCACAATTGCAATCAGGCCGTACGCGCCACCGCGTCCCGTGACGCCGCATCGCGCTCATCGCCGGTCAGCTCGCTCAGCTTGCCGTCGCGCATCTCCAGCAGACGGTCGGCGTGAATGAAGTAGTGATCGTCATGGCTGATGGCAAAAATGGTTTTTCCCATCGCCTGCATCAGCGGCAGCAGGACCTGATAAAACTCGCGACGGAAGTGCGGGTCCTGATCGGCGGCCCATTCATCCAGAAGGATGATGTCGCGCTCTTCGGCCAGCGCCAGCAGCAGCGCCACGCGCTTCTTCTGCCCTTTCGACAGCTTGAGATTCAGGATTTTGCCATCCTGAAGCTCCAGCTTGTGCGACATTTGCAGGTGCGCAAGCCACTTCTCCACCAGCGCCGGATCCGCCTGCTGCCCTTCCGGTCCCAGCAGCCGGTCGAACAGCCAGACGTCGGTAAATACCGCCGAGAAGAGCTTGCGGTAGTCCTCCGGTTTCTCCGCGCTCAGCGCTTTACCATCCAGCAAAATTTCACCCGACTGCGGCTGGTAGAGGCCCGTCAGCAGCATCGCCAGCGTGGATTTGCCGCTGCCGTTACCGCCGATCAGGAACAGCAGTTCGCCGCGGTGAATGGTCAGGTTGATCGGCCCCACTGAGAAGGCGTTATCCTGATAGCGGAAGGTAACGTTACGCAGCTCCAGCGTTTGCCAGTTCGGGAAGGCCTGCGGGCGCGGGAACTCAGCCTTAAACGGCGCAAGGTCGAACTTCTTCAGCTTGTTGAAGGCCACCTGTGCGCTCAGCAGCGTCGGCAGTGCGCCAACGGCCGACAGCAGCGGCGTGCGTAAAAACAGCAGCGTCAGGGAGTAGGTTGCCGCCACGTTGGTATCGGCCCACCCCAGGCTGTTCGCCATCCAGAACACCAGGCCAATCGCGCCCAGCATCATGATGTTGGACCAGTTCACGGCGCTCAGGTGGAACGTATCGGCGCGAATAATGTGATGACGATATTCGTGCGCATCCGGGATATAGAGATGGTTGAAGATATGTTCGGCGCGCTCGCGGTTCAGCGTCAGCTCTTTACGCCCTTCCAGCACCGTCTGGTAATCGTTATAGAGCTTGTCTTCCGTTTCGCGCAGCACCGCCATGTGCTTATAGACGCGTGATACCAGCAGGAACCCGCCCCAGATGGTAATAACAATCCACAGCGCCGTTACCGCCAGCATTTTGCTGGAGAGCCAGGCGAGATAGGCTGCCGAGCCAAAGGTCAGGATGATCCCCTGCACCAGCTCCGGCAGGCGCACAAAGGCGATGGTAATGGCGCGCACATCGCTGGTCAGCCCCGCCAGCAGAGAAGCACTTCCCAGCTGTTCGATGCGTTCCACTTGAGTATCAAGGATCCGTTTGATGAACTCACTGCGCAGACGGAAAACGAAGTGGTGGCCGAGCGCGGTCAGCGCCAGCTGTGACCCGAGCGTGACTGCCATCAGCAGCAGCAGTAAACCCAGAAATTCCGGCAGGACGGAGAGTGACGTGTCGACCATTTCGATCAAACGCACGTTAATGAAGGCAATCAGGCCGATCCCCAGCGCCGCGCTGGCAAGGCTTAACGCCATCACCGCGATAAAAGGCCAGCGATACTGCCGCCAGACAAGAAGAAGTAGTTGCATGCAGAGCAATCCGGACAAGAAAAATCAGCCAGCAGTGTAAACTGCCTTTCACACACATCAAGAATAATTCTTATTTTTATTCTCTGTACGCTGCCTGGCGGAACGTGAGGTTGTAGCGAAACGCCCCCGCCACCGGGTGATCGCCTGGTTTAAGCGGCTGAATACCGTGATAAAAAAGCCGTGATTCCCCGCCCCAGACCACCACATCGCCATGCTCCAGCATCAGCCGTTTGAGCGGGTCGTTGCGCCGCAGGCCGCCAAACTGAAAGACAGCGGGAAGCCCAAGGGATACCGAGACAATCGGCGCGCGCAGGTCCGGCTCGTCCTTATCCTGATGCAAGGAGAGCTTTGCCCCAACGGCATAGCGGTTAATAAGACAGGCATCGGGTCGAAAATCAGGATAGCCGGCCGCCACGGCGGCATCATGACACAGCGCCTGAAACGCCTCCGGCATCGGCGGCCACGGCTGATCCGTCAGCGGATCGTACGCGGCATATACATAGCCCCGCTCATTCGTCGCCCATCCCAGTTCGCCGCAGTTGGTCATCGCCACGGACATGGTATACCCGCCCGGCGTAACCATATGGCGAAACGGCGAACGGGCGGTGACGGCTTTAATGCCGTCGAACAGCGCCGCCGCGCGGGAAAGCGCGAAGCGTCTCAGGATCGTCGCCCCCGGCGCGAGCGACTCCTGCCAGGGTTCAGCATCAGCAAAAAGATCGAGCATTATTCCTCCGGGTTGTTCGCCTCACGTTTCAACAATAGCACCTTACGCGCTGCGCCCCAGCGATAACCCGACAGCGCGCCGTCGTTACGCACCACGCGGTGACAGGGGATGACTATCGCCAGTTTGTTGGCACCGCAGGCCCCCGCCACGGCACGTACGGCATTGGGTTTACCAATGGCCTTTGCCACCTGCTGATAGCTTGCCGTTTCTCCGCAGGGGATAGTCCGCAGCGCCTGCCAGACCTGCTGCTGGAAGGCGGTACCCCGGATATCCAGCGGCAGCGTCAGCGGCGTCGCGCGGCTGTCGACAGAGGCAATCACCTGACGTACACGCCCGGCAAATGCGCCTTCCATCGGTTCACGGACGGCAAGCGGAAACAGTGACAGCAGCTCAGCCGTCAGCCCGGCGTCGTCATCACCCAGCAGTATTGCGCAGATCCCGCGCTCGCTTTCCGCCACCAGACAGCGGCCCAGCGAGCAGTCACTGATGGCATAGCGGACCGCAGCCTCTCCGTTGCGGTACTGTTTTGCCGTCATGCCCAGCGCGCCGTTGGCTTTACGGTAGTAACTGCTGCCGTCCGGAAAGCCAGCGGCCAGTACGGCGTCGGTGATTTTACCGCCCTGTGCAAGCAGGGTGCGCAGGCGTTGTTCACGCGCGGCCTGCTGCCATGCTTTCGGCGTCATGCCGGTGACGGATTTAAACAAGCGGTGGAAATGGAACGGACTCATGGCAACCTGCTGCGCCAGTGCCTCCAGGTTCAGCGAGGCATCCTGTTCAAGCAGTCGACAGGCCAGCGCAATGTTGGCCTTTTTCTGCGCCATAGGGTCGCCCTGGTCCGGCCTACAGCGCTTACAGGGGCGGAAACCCGCCTGCGCGGCCTGGTGAGCATCAGGATAAAAGCAGACATTTTTACGCAGCGCGTGGCGGGCGCGACAGGACGGACGACAATAAATGCCGGTCGTCTGCACGGCAAAGACAAACTGGTTATCCGCACGCGGATCGCGGGCCAGTACGGCCTGCCAGCGATCCTCATAGGTAAGATAGGTTGTGTTTTTCATCATCGGCTCCTCTCACAAGCATACGCTCAGCTTGCCTGAACGCCACCGAACAAAAACCCGCAACCTTGCTTTTTAATTTTTTTCGCTCACCAGGAAGCTATTGAACTGCGGCGAACTCCAGGTTTTAAACCCGTCAGCCTCTTTAGTGATCATATAGACGGCCAGCCCTTCCTGACGCACTACCTCTTTGGCCTTCTCCGTGCCGAGCACCATCAATCCGGTATCCCAGGCATCCGCCTCCAGCGCGGTTGGGGCTATCACCGTCACGGACACCAGGTTATGGGTAATCGGGCGTCCGGTTTGCGGATCAATCACGTGCGAGATACGTTTTCCATCCAGCTCGTAATAGTTGCGGTAGCTTCCGGAGGTGCTGATACCATGCCCGTTGATGTCGACAATCGCCTGCACCGCGTTCTGCTGATCGGTTGGTTTTTGGATGGCCACTCGCCACGGCCTGCCGCTGGCGTTCATGCCCCGGCTGACGAGCGCGCCCCCGACGGAAACCAGATAACGGGGAATGCCTTCCTGCGCCATCAGGGCCGCGAGATGATCCGCAGCATACCCCTCGCCTACCGTGGAGAGATCCACAAACAGGTCGGGAATATCTTTTTGCAGGTATTGCTGACCATACTGGGAGATCACCGCCAGATGCTGTAACCCTGTACGCGCGCGGGCGTCGTCGATGGCGGCTTGATCGGGTGTAGTCACCGGCTGCTTGTTGGGGCCAAATCCCCACAGGTTCACCAGCGGCCCCACGGTCACATCCATTGCGCCGTTGGTTTTGTAGCCCACGCGCATGGCTTCCGTGACGATATCGGCCATTGCTTCGCTCACCGGCCACAGCGAGGTGCTGCTGGAGCGATTGAAACGCATCAGCGCTGAGTCATTTTTATAGGTAGAGAGTAGCTGATCGTCGGCATCCAGCTGCGCCTGAATTTTACCGCGTAATTCTTCAGCGCGGGATTTATCAATATCCATCACGCTGACGCGCCAGAAGGTCCCCATGGTTTTCCCTTCCAGCACCGTCGCGGCGGGTGCGTCGATTTTTGCGGGCTGTGTGGAAGAGTCACACGCGGTCAGGAGTAAAAAAGTCGCCAGAACGCTGGCGCGTAAAAAAGTCATATCCATTGGTTATTATCCTCATGCCAGGGCGGCAAGAGTACACTAAAACAGCGTATTTGTAAGACCCTAAAAAAGCATGAAAAAAGGGGCCTAATGGCCCCTTTGTCGCTGTATGAGCAATTAGAACTGGTAAACCAGACCCAGCGCGACGATATCGTCAGTACCGATACCTGCTGCGCGAGTGAAGTCGTTCTCATCAACCAGGTTGATTTTGTAATCAACGTAGGTGGACATGTTTTTGTTGAAGTAGTAAGTCGCGCCAACATCAACATATTTCAGCAGATCCTGGTCGCCGTAGCCGTTTTCCAGGTCCTTACCTTTAGATTGCAGGTACGCCACGGATGGACGCAGACCGAAGTCGAACTGATACTGCGCAACCACTTCGAAGTTCTGCGCTTTGTTAGCCCAGCCCAGGTCGCCCGCACGGGTCGCGTTGTAAGTCTGAGTATACTGTGCAGCCAGGTAGATGTTGTTCGCGTCATATTTCAGACCACCGGTGTAGGTCTCTGCGCGATCGCCTTCACCGTAGTAGCCCGCAGCGTTCTGGTCAGCAGTACGTTTAGAACTGGTGACTGCCGTACCGATAGCGAAGCCTTCGCCCAGATCATAGGTCAGAGAGCCGCCGTAGCCATCACCGTTCTGACGCAGTGCCTCACGACCGTTGTTGGTCTGGCCTTCGCCGCTTGCGCTGCCGTTTTTACCCTGGTACTGCAACGCGAAGTTCAGACCATCAACCAGACCGAAGAAGTCCTGGTTACGGTAGGTCGCGAAGCCGTTACCACGCTGCTGCATGAAGTTGTCAGAACCGTAGGTATCGCCGCCGAATTCCGGCAGAACGTCGGTCCAGGAAGTTACATCGTAAACAACGCCGTAGTTACGACCATAGTCGAATGAACCCGCATCAGCGAATTTCAGACCTGCGAACGCTACACGCGTCCATGAGTTGTTTTCGTTCTCACCAGAGTTACCCTGGATCTGGTATTCCCACTGGCCGTAACCGGTCAGCTGGTCGTTAACCTGAGTTTCGCCTTTGAAGCCCAGACGCATGTAGGTCTGGTCGCCGTCTGCACTGTCGTCATCAGAGAAATAGTGCAGGCCATCCACTTTACCGTACAGATCTAATTTGTTGCCGTCTTTGTTATAAATTTCAGCCGCATTTGCTGCGCCTGCCACCAGCAGAGCTGGTACCAGGAGGGACAGTACTTTAACTTTCATTTTATTAACCCTCTGTTATATGCCTTATTATTTACCACTGCTTACTGGTCAACCCTCTTAACCAGTCGGCAAGTTCATTCTCCTCAAAAATGCAGAATAATCCAACAGGAATATGATACGAAAACTTTGAAGATGTTTCACTTTGCCATCAAGATGTTTCAATTTGTAAATTTGGAGGAACTTTTACAGAGCATTAATAGTTTAAAAATATAGCACGGATAATCAAAACAAAAATATATCGCATTAAATTCAGCAAATTGCCGTAAAAAACAGTACAGCACTGAATGACAAAAAAATTCCCTTCAATACCACTAAAATAACCCTCGCTATCATCATTAACTTTATTTATTACCGTCATTCAGTTCTGAATGTCTGTTTATCCCTAATTGAACCGGATGCTTCGCATTCGGTTTTTTTTTACCTTTCTTTACGTCAACCTACATTTTATGTGCTACCGCTTGGTAATGATAACGACTATTAACTAAATCCCGAATACGGCTTGCACTTAATTGTTTTTATGCTATAGAAATTAATTTCTTGTTTATTCGTGCTATTTTTCTGCCGGTGCGACGGCGTATTTATACATTTCATGTGGTTTTGTACACCTTTCACCCGGGGACGTTGAAGCCGGTTACCCGGATAAAAAGTCAAGGTTATACCGATAACGACGCTGGAAATTCAGTTATTACCCTTTATACTGCCCTATCCCATTACCGCGCGGCCATTACGGGTTAAACACATCGATGAGTCAGACTGAAACTACCGCCCCGAGCAAATTCTCCCTTCTACCGGGCAGCATCACCCGTTTCTTTCTTCTGTTGATCGTTGTGCTGTTAGTCACAATGGGAGTGATGATCCAGAGCGCCGTTAACACCTGGCTTAAAGATAAAAGCTATCAAATCGTCGATATCACCCATGCGGTGCATAAGCGCATTGATACGTGGCGCTATGCGACCTGGCAAATCTACGACAATATCGCTGCCGCGCCCGCCACCTCATCAGGCGAAGGGTTGCAGGAAACGCGCCTTAAGCAGGATGTGTATTACCTTGAAAAACCGCAGCGTAAGACGGAAGCCCTGATTTTCGGCTCGCACGACAGCGCAACGCTTGAGATGACGCAGCGGATCTCCTCCTATCTGGACACCCTGTGGGGCGCCGAGACCGTACCGTGGTCCATGTATTACCTGAACGGTCAGGACAACAGCATGATCCTGATCTCGACCCTGCCGCTTAAGGATCTCTCGTCGGGCTTTAAAGAGACCACCGTTGGCAG
Source organism: Enterobacter cloacae complex sp. 677-3DZ2D5B (assembly GCF_004136695.1). Classification (NCBI taxonomy): domain Bacteria; kingdom Pseudomonadati; phylum Pseudomonadota; class Gammaproteobacteria; order Enterobacterales; family Enterobacteriaceae; genus Enterobacter; species Enterobacter cloacae complex sp. 677-3DZ2D5B. The sequence continues at coordinate 184,256 of NZ_QFLS01000005.1, forward strand.
TATTGTCGATTCCCGTCGGGCAGAAATGCTGCAACAGGCCAACGCGCTGGACGAGCGCGAAAGTTTCTCGTCATTACGCCGTCTTGCCTGGCAGAATGGTCACTACTTTACGCTGCGAACCACCTTTAACCAGCCGGGCCATCTGGCGACCGTGGTTGCCTTCGACCTGCCGATTAACGATCTCATCCCACCGGATATGCCGCTGGACAGCTTCCGTCTGGAGCCAGACAACAGCACCCAAAATATGCGCTCGCCGTCGGATAAAGAAGGCGCGGACAGCGTAGCCATCTCATTTAATGGCTCAAAGATTGAGATTGCCTCATCGCTCAACTCAACCGGTATGCGTCTGGTGTGGCAGGTGCCTTTTGGCACCCTGATGCTTGATACTCTGCAAAACATTCTGCTGCCGCTGCTGCTGAATATCGGCCTGCTGGCGCTGGCGCTGTTTGGTTACAGCACCTTCCGTTTCCAGTCGGGCCGCCAGAGCGACTCGACATCGGTATCAGCCGGGACCAGCAACGAGCTGCGCATTCTTCGTGCCCTGAATGAAGAGATTATTTCCGTGCTGCCGCTTGGGGTGCTCGTTCACGATCAGGAGGCAAACCGCACGGTAATGAGCAATAAAATTGCCGATCACCTTCTGCCGCATCTTAACCTGCAAAATATTACGGCCATGGCGGACCAGCATCAGGGCGTCATCCAGGCCACCATTAATAATGAACTGTATGAGATCCGTCAGTTCCGCAGTCAGGTCGCGTCGCGCACGCAAATCTTCATCATTCGCGATCAGGATCGCGAAGTGCTGGTGAATAAAAAGCTCAAGCAGGCGCAAAGGCTGTACGAGAAAAACCAGCATGGCCGCGCCGCGTTTATGCAAAATATTGGCGATGCCTTTAAACAGCCGTTGAAGTCACTCGCCACGCAGATTGCTGATCTGAGCACGCCAGAAAGCCGACAGCTAAGCAGCCAGGCCGATTCACTGGTTCGTCTGGTGGACGAAATCCAGCTTGCGAACATGCTGGAGAATGACATCTGGAAGGGCACCCCTACGCTCTTCTCCATCCAGGACCTGATTGATGAGGTGGTGCCGGAAGTCCTGCCGGTGATCAAGCGCAAGGGACTCCAGCTGCTGATCAACAACCATTTACCGGCCAACGACGAACGTCATGGCGATCGCGATGCCCTGCGTCGCATCCTGATGATGTTGATTCAGTATGCCGTCACCACGACGCAGATCGGCAAGATCACCCTTGAAGTCAGCACCGATGAGTCCACCGACGATCGTCTGACGTTCCGCATCCTTGATACGGGTGAAGGCGTGACCGTGAGCGAAATTGATAACCTGCACTTCCCGTTCCTGAACGATACCCAGCGCGACCACTACGGTAAGGCGAATGCCCTCACCTTCTGGCTTTGCGATCAGCTGGCGCGTAAGCTGGGCGGTCATCTGAACATTAAGGCGCGCGAATCCCTCGGCACCCGCTACTCTTTACACGTTAAAATGGCGGCGAATCCACAGGAAGAGGATGAAGAGCGTCTGCTGGACGATGTGGTGGTGATGGTGGATGTGACCTCCAGTGAGATCCGAAATATCGTCGTACGTCAGCTGGAAAACTGGGGTGCGTCCTGCATTACCCCGGACGAAAGGCTCGCGAGTCAAGAATTTGATCTATTTTTAACTGATAATCCGTCTAATCTTACTGCCTCAGGCTTGCTTTTAAGCGATGATGAGCCAGGCGTGCGGAAAATCGGCCCTGGGCAGCTGCGCGTCAATTTTAATATGAGCAATGCAATGCAGGAAGCTGTATTACAACTGATTGAAGAGAATCTGGCGCAGGAAGAGATCCTGGAGTCACCGTTAGGCGGCGATGAAAATGCCGAACTCCATGCCAGCGGATATTATTCGCTCTTCGTTGATACAGTACCAGATGATGTTAAGCGGTTGTATACTGAGTCCGCTGCGCAGGATTTTGCAGCGCTGGCACAGACAGCACACCGGCTTAAAGGGGTGTTTGCCATGCTTAATCTGGTTCCCGGCAAGCAGTTATGTGAAACGCTGGAACATCTAATTCGTGAGAAAGATGCCTCTGGCATTGAAAAATACATCAGCGACATTGACGCTTACGTCAAGAGCTTGCTGTAGCAAGGTAGCCTTATACATGAACAATATGAACGTAATTATTGCCGATGACCATCCGATTGTACTGTTCGGTATTCGCAAATCACTTGAACAGATCGAGTGGGTGAATGTAGTCGGTGAATTTGAAGATTCCACAGCCCTCATTAACAACCTGCCTAAACTTGATGCGCACGTGCTCATTACCGATCTCTCCATGCCTGGAGATAAATACGGTGATGGGATCACGCTCATCAAATACATTAAACGCCACTTCCCGGACATTTCGATCATTGTTCTGACCATGAACAATAACCCGGCGATCCTGAGCGCCGTTCTGGATCTCGATATTGAAGGGATTGTGCTGAAACAAGGCGCACCTACCGATCTGCCAAAAGCGCTGGCGGCGCTACAGAAAGGGAAGAAATTCACTCCTGAGAGCGTCTCACGCCTGCTTGAAAAAATCAGCGCGGGTGGTTATGGCGACAAGCGTCTCTCGCCTAAAGAGAGTGAAGTTCTGCGTCTGTTCGCTGAAGGTTTCCTGGTCACTGAAATCGCCAAGAAGCTGAACCGCAGTATTAAAACCATCAGTAGCCAGAAAAAATCCGCGATGATGAAGCTGGGTGTGGATAACGATATCGCCCTGCTGAACTATCTCTCTTCCGTGACGCTGAGCGCAACGGACAAAGACTGATCTTCGCTGTCTATGCCGGGTGGCGCTCGCGCTTACCCGGCCTACAAACCCCGCAGGCCCGCGCAAGCGCAGCGCCGCCGGGCACATAAAAAAGGCCCTTTCGGGCCTTTTTTATTGTCTCGCTTTTCGTACCCGCTCCGCATAGACGGATAGCGTCTGCTTCAGTACATCCAGCGTGACCGGCTTCGACAGGCAGCTGTCCATTCCCGACTCCAGACAGCGCTGCTTCTCCTCCGCCAGCGCGTTGGCTGTCACCCCCACCACCGGCAGCGTCAGCCCCAGCTGTCGGATACGCTGCGTCAGACGGTAGCCGTCCATGTTAGGCATGTTCACATCGCTGAGCACAATATCAATATGGTTCTTACTTAAGACATTCAGGGCATCCACGCCATCATTGGCCGTTTTACACTGATAGCCCAGAGAGCCAAGCTGGTCTGCGAGCAGACGACGGTTAATCGGATGATCGTCGACGACCAGAATCATCATATCGTCGTTCACCGACGCCAGCTCATCAGGGGAAGCCAGCACGGTGGCGCCGTCGCTGTCTTCAAGCTGCACGCTGTAAATGCGCGCCAGCAAGCCCAGCAGCTCGTGCGGTGTCGCCACGCTGTGCACCCATACTCCAGGCGAACGCTCAAGCGGAATACCGATATGACGGCGGCAGAACATCACCACGCCGCGCCCCGCCCACGCCTGTTCCGGCTCAACGTCGGTGATCAGCATGTCATCCGCGCCCGGCGTCTGGCCTTCGTAGCGCGAAACCCGCACGCCGCTGCTGGTCAGCATTGAGGTCAGGAAATCATGTAAGGAGGCGTTGTGCACCGCCAGCCAGCAGTGCTTATCGCTCAGGCCGTCGACCGTGGTTTTCGCCGGATAATGCGCCGAATAGAGCGGAATACGAATGGTGAACTGGCTGCCCATACCCGGCTCAGTATCGACAGAGATATCCCCGTCCATCATGCTGATAAGCTTCTCGCAAATAGCCAGACCAAGCCCGGTCCCCTGGAAATTACGCTGGACGCCGGTTCCCACCTGGAAGAACGGATCGAACAGGCGAACAACTTCTTTCGCCGGAATCCCCACCCCCGTGTCGCGCACGCGAATGGTCAGGTACTCCCCTTCCCGACAGACGTGCAGCACAATACAGCCGATATCGGTGAATTTGATGGCGTTGCTCAGCAGGTTTGAGATGACCTGTTGCAGACGCATCGGATCGCCATGCAGCGTCAGGGGCACATCCGGCTCGATAAAGCAGTACAGCCCAAGCTGTTTACGCACCACCAGCGGCAGATAGTTGGCGCAGATATGGTTCATCACCTCGCGCGGGGAGAACTCGCGCGGCTCTATTTTCAACTGCTCGGATTCAATTTTAGAGAAGTCGAGAATATCGCTGATGATTTTCAGCAGCAGGCTGGACGAGTTGTTCATGGCCGTCACCAGCCGGTCGACCCCTTTCGGCAGCTCTTTGGTCTGGAGCAGATCGAGGTTACCGATAATACCGTACAGCGGCGTACGCAGCTCATGACTGACGGTCGCGAGGAACATCGATTTCGACTGACTGGCCTGCTCCGCCGCCTGCGCCATATCCTGCAACGACTCTTCCATTTTCACGCGCGCAGAGACGTCCACCAGCACGCAAATGGCCACGTTTTCATTGCGGTAGCGAGAATGGACGAAGCTGATTTGCAGGTTGGTGTGGGTGCTGGTCAGCACATCCACAAAGTTAACCTGCTGACCGCAGATGATCTGCGTTAACCGCTGGCGGTCTTCATGCGTGAGCATGTTCAGGTAGTTATGGGCAAGCTCGTTACTGAGGATATTTGTCCCGTCCTGAGTACGCAGGATGCAGATCCCTACCGGTGCCGAGGCGACAATTTTACGGTTAAACTGCTCGTGCTCCTCCAGACGCTGAGCATCCGCCTCCGCCGGAATAAAGATCCGCCGCTCATACATTCTCGCCAGCATAAACAGCGCGACACCTACCGCGATGTTCAACAAAATGGCGTTAAGGATCAGGATGCGAATGCGCTCCAGCACCTTATCCACCGGCAGCGAGTAGACAATGCTCAGCGACGATGGCGGTAAACTTTTCTTGAGCACCAGCTCGCGGAACCCGGAGGTATAGCCAAACCATGACCGCTCCTGCATCCAGCTGGGTTCCACCTTCAGGCGGTTTTCAGGCCCGGTAAGGGAGATGAGCGGATGGCCGTTTTCATCCAGAATGGTCACGCCCATCGGCAGACTGCCCGGCGTGAAGAAGTTTTCCATGCGGATGGTTTGTTCAATCCCCAGCAGCGCTTGCAGGCGGTTTCCGAGGTAAACCGGAGTCAGGGCATAGAAATAGCCGACCCCCATGCGCGGCCCCTGGCTTATCCAGAAGATGTTGTTCCCGCGCTCTTCCTGAGGCGCATTGCGATATTTCACTATGCGCTCATGCAGACTTTTCAGCGCGTCTTCACGTTCGACGGGCATATCCCGCAGGCCGAAATCTGCCATGCAGAGATTTTCGTTGCTAATCAGATAGACGCGGTTCAGATCGTAAGCGGCCGAGAAGTTATCGCGCCAGTAGCGCATAAACCATGACAGGGACTCCAGTGAACCACGCCAGGCTTTGCCCATGGCGGAACAATCGGAATCCGGGAAGAGCGGTTCGAAATCAGGCACTTCGGTTTTTTCATCCCGACCGCGGATGGCAAGAATGCCGTTCTCCGCCGTCAGTCGATTCTCAGCAATATACTTAAGCTCTTTCATCACGTCAGACGTACGCTGGATATAGCGCTGAGCCTGATCCGAGCTCAAATTAAACTCCTGGCGGATCTCCGCTTCTTTCTGGTGTAACGCGTTAACGATGTAAAACACCGAGAGCAGTGCCACCAGCAACCATAGCAGTAGCGCAAGCGCCCGAAACAGATAGCGGGAGACTTTTAACGTGGTACGAAAGGAGACGAGGTATTTCAAAGGGGCGAGGCTCCGCCGTCGGGGTCAAAAAGAATGTGGTTAAGGTAGCGGTAAACGCGGCTTGTCGCAACGTTCACTTGTCTGCTTGCGCAAAACAAAAGGGCCGGAAACCGGCCCTTTATGCGTCAGGAGACGTTACTCGTCAGCGTCATCCGCTGCTTCATCATCGATGTCCGCTTCCGGGGCGATTTCATCATCCCCTTCCGCGACGCTGCCGTCGATAGAGTCGAGCTCTTCGTCATCCACCGGCTCAGCAACGCGTTGCAGACCGACGACGTTTTCATCTTCCGCAGTGCGGATGAGGATAACGCCCTGGGTGTTACGACCTACCACGCTGATCTCTGACACGCGGGTACGCACCAGCGTACCGGCATCGGTGATCATCATGATCTGGTCCGCGTCGTCCACCTGCACCGCGCCAACAACGGAACCGTTGCGCTCGGTCACTTTGATGGAGATAACGCCCTGCGTGCCGCGTGACTTGGTTGGGTATTCACTTTCCGCCGTACGTTTACCGTAGCCGTTCTGGGTGACGGTCAGGATTGCGCCTTCGCCACGAGGAACGATCAGGGAAACAACGGAGTCTTCACCCGCCAGCTTGATACCACGCACGCCGGTCGCCGTACGACCCATTGCGCGCACGGCGTTCTCTTTAAAGCGCACCACTTTACCGGCGGCAGAGAAGAGCATCACTTCATCAGAACCGGACGTCAGATCCACGCCGATCAGTTCGTCGCCTTCGTTCAGGTTCACCGCGATAATCCCGGCAGAACGTGGACGGCTGAACTCGGTCAGTGCGGTTTTCTTCACGGTACCGCTCGCGGTCGCCATAAAGACGTTCACGCCCTCTTCGTACTCGCGTACCGGCAGTATGGCGGTGATACGTTCGTTCGCTTCCAGCGGCAGCAGGTTGACGATTGGACGTCCACGCGCGCCACGGCTTGCTTCCGGCAGCTGATAGACTTTCATCCAGTACAGACGGCCCCGGCTGGAGAAGCAGAGGATCGTGTCATGGGTGTTCGCCACCAGCAGACGATCAATGAAGTCTTCTTCTTTAATACGCGCCGCAGATTTGCCTTTACCGCCCCGACGCTGAGCTTCGTAGTCGGTCAACGGCTGATACTTCACGTAGCCCTGGTGAGACAGCGTCACTACCACGTCTTCGCGGTTGATCAGATCTTCAATGTTGATATCAGAGCTGTTGGCCGTGATTTCGGTGCGACGCTCATCGCCGAACTGATCGCGAACCAGCTCCAGCTCTTCACGGATCACTTCCATCAGGCGCTCTGCGCTACCCAGGATATGCAGCAGCTCGGCAATCTGCTCCAGCAGCTCTTTGTACTCGTCGAGCAGTTTTTCATGCTCAAGGCCGGTCAGTTTCTGCAAACGCAGATCCAGAATCGCCTGGGCCTGCTGTTCAGTCAGGTAGTACTGACCGTCACGCACGCCGAATTCCGGCTCCAGCCACTCAGGACGCGCAGCGTCATCGCCGGCACGTTCCAGCATCGCCGCCACGTTGCCCAGATCCCATGAACGCGCAACCAGCGACGCCTTCGCTTCTGCTGGCGTCGGCGCACGGCGGATCAGCTCGATGATCGGGTCGATGTTCGCCAGCGCAACGGCCAGTGCTTCAAGGATATGGGCACGGTCGCGCGCTTTGCGCAGTTCGAAGATGGTACGGCGAGTCACCACTTCACGGCGGTGACGCACGAACGCGCTCAGGATCTCTTTCAGGTTCATGATCTTCGGCTGGCCATGGTGCAGCGCAACCATGTTGATACCGAAGGAGACCTGAAGCTGAGTCTGGGAGTAAAGGTTGTTCAACACAACTTCACCCACCGCGTCGCGCTTGATTTCAATCACGATGCGCATACCGTCTTTGTCAGACTCGTCACGCAGCGCGCTGATGCCTTCAACGCGTTTTTCTTTTACCAGCTCGGCGATTTTTTCAATCAGTCGCGCTTTGTTCACCTGATACGGGATCTCGTGAACAATAATGGTTTCACGGCCGGTTTTGGCGTCCGCTTCCACTTCGGCGCGGGCACGGATGTAAATCTTGCCGCGACCGGTACGGTACGCTTCTTCAATACCGCGACGGCCATTGATGATTGCCGCCGTCGGGAAGTCCGGGCCCGGGATGTGTTCCATCAGCCCTTCAATGCTGATGTCTTCATCGTCAATGTAGGCCAGGCAGCCGTTGATCACTTCCGTGATATTGTGCGGCGGAATGTTGGTTGCCATACCGACGGCGATACCGGACGAACCGTTCACCAGCAGGTTTGGGATCTTCGTTGGCATGACGTCAGGAATTTTTTCCGTGCCGTCGTAGTTATCAACGAAATCAACCGTCTCTTTTTCCAGGTCAGCCATCAGCTCATGGGCAATCTTCGCCAGACGGATTTCCGTATAACGCATTGCCGCGGCGGAGTCGCCGTCGATAGAACCAAAGTTACCCTGACCATCTACCAGCATGTAACGCAGCGAGAAGGGCTGCGCCATACGGACAATGGTGTCGTACACCGCGGAATCACCATGAGGATGGTATTTACCGATTACGTCACCAACGACACGGGCAGATTTTTTGTAGGCTTTATTCCAGTCATTGCCCAATACGTTCATGGCGTATAGTACGCGACGGTGTACCGGCTTCAGGCCATCGCGGACGTCCGGCAGCGCACGGCCAACAATGACCGACATCGCATAGTCCAGATAGGAGCTTTTCAGCTCTTCCTCGATGTTAACCGGTGTAATTTCTCTCGCAAGGTCGCTCATCTAACCGCTATCCCTCTACTGTATCCCGGATTCAAAGGTCGCAAATTATAACACAGCCGCGGTGATACAGGTAAACCTATACGCTTTATTCACAGGGATTGCCTGATATACTCATTTGTCTTGCTAAATAAGGAGTAAAAGCGCCCATGAATGCCGAAAAATCCCCGGTGGCTCACAACGTTGACCACGAAGAGATTGCCAAATTTGAAGCGGTGGCGTCCCGCTGGTGGGATCTCGAAGGTGAGTTCAAACCTCTGCATCGTATTAACCCGCTGCGTCTGGGCTATATCGCGGAGCGTTCCGGCGGTCTGTTCGGTAAGAAAGTGCTCGACGTCGGCTGCGGCGGCGGCATCCTGGCGGAAAGTATGGCGCGTGAAGGGGCCACCGTCACCGGTCTGGACATGGGCTTCGAACCTCTACAGGTTGCGCGTCTTCATGCGCTGGAGTCCGGCATACAGGTAGAATACGTTCAGGAAACCGTGGAAGAGCACGCGGCAAAACATGCGCACCAGTATGACGTGGTGACCTGCATGGAGATGCTGGAGCACGTTCCCGATCCGCAGTCGGTCGTCAGCGCCTGTGCAAACCTGGTTAAACCGGGTGGACAGGTCTTCTTCTCGACCATCAACCGCAACGGCAAAGCCTGGCTGATGGCCGTGGTAGGCGCGGAATATGTGCTGCGCATGGTGCCGAAAGGGACGCACGACGTGAAGAAGTTCATCAAGCCTGCCGAACTGCTGGGCTGGGTTGACCAGACATGGCTTAAGGAGCAGCACATGACGGGCCTGCACTACAACCCGTTGACCGATAAATTCAAACTTGCCCCGGGCGTGGATGTTAACTATATGTTGCACACAACCGCCAAAAACGACTAACGTCATTCGTTATTCTTATAAAGATTGCGCGACATCATGTTGCGCAATTCTGACCTCCCGTTGAAGAAATCAGCACTCGATCAAATTTTGAATTTTTTTTCTTAATTATTGACATCTCTTCCAGGCCTTACGGCACGAGGACTTAGCCTTTTATACCCTTTCACAACCTCAATTTAACGTCAAAATCAACCCTTGTACTGAAAAGAATCCTTACTAGAATACTCACCATATAGCGTTCTTCTTATCGCAAAACCCCTATATGTAGTATTTATCCACAGAGTTAGTCACAAGACGGGTCTGTGGATAAGCGGGGGATATTTTTTATTTCACGGACAGGTAAAAACCCACATGAATCAGAGTCTGCTGGTGACAAAGCGCGACGGTACCACCGAGCGTATCAATCTGGACAAAATCCATCGAGTTCTCGACTGGGCAGCAGAAGGACTGAACAACGTATCTATCTCCCAGGTTGAACTGCGTTCTCACATTCAGTTCTACGACGGCATCAAAACGTCTGATATCCACGAAACCATTATCAAAGCAGCGGCAGATCTGATCTCCCGCGACGCACCGGATTATCAGTACCTCGCTGCGCGTCTGGCGATTTTCCACCTGCGTAAAAAAGCCTACGGTCAGTTCGAGCCGCCGAAGCTTTACGATCACGTAGTGAAAATGGTTGAGCTGGGCAAATACGACACGCATCTGCTGGAAGACTATACGGAAGAAGAGTTCGAGCAGATGAACGGGTTTATCGATCACTGGCGCGACATGAACTTCTCCTACGCGGCGGTGAAGCAGCTCGAAGGCAAATACCTGGTTCAGAACCGTGTAACCGGTGAGATCTACGAAAGCGCCCAGTTCCTCTATATTCTTGTGGCCGCCTGCCTGTTCTCTAATTATCCACGCGAAACCCGTCTGGACTACGTGAAGCGTTTCTACGATGCGGTGTCGACGTTCAAGATTTCTCTGCCTACGCCAATCATGTCTGGCGTGCGCACCCCTACCCGTCAATTCAGCTCCTGCGTGCTGATCGAGTGCGGTGACAGCCTGGATTCCATCAACGCGACCTCCAGCGCCATCGTGAAATACGTTTCCCAGCGTGCCGGTATCGGCATCAACGCCGGTCGTATCCGTGCGCTTGGCAGTCCAATCCGCGGCGGTGAAGCGTTCCACACCGGCTGTATCCCGTTCTACAAGCACTTCCAGACGGCAGTAAAATCCTGCTCTCAGGGCGGCGTGCGCGGTGGCGCTGCGACCCTGTTCTACCCGATGTGGCACCTGGAAGTGGAAAGCCTGCTGGTTCTGAAGAACAACCGCGGCGTGGAAGGCAACCGCGTGCGTCACATGGACTACGGCGTGCAGATCAACAAGCTGATGTACACCCGCCTGCTGAAAGGGGAAGACATCACCCTGTTCAGCCCATCCGACGTCCCGGGCCTGTATGACGCGTTCTTCGCCGATCAGGATGAGTTCGAGCGTCTGTACACCAAATATGAAAAAGACGACAGCATCCGTAAGCAGCGCGTGAAGGCGGTCGATCTGTTCTCCCTGATGATGCAGGAACGTGCTTCTACCGGCCGTATCTACATCCAGAACGTTGACCACTGCAACACCCACAGCCCGTTCGATCCGGTGGTTGCCCCAGTGCGCCAGTCCAACCTGTGCCTGGAGATCGCCCTGCCGACCAAACCGCTGGACGATGTGAACGACGAAAACGGCGAAATCGCGCTGTGTACGCTCTCTGCGTTCAACCTGGGTGCGATTAAGAGCCTGGACGAGCTGGAAGAGCTGGCGGTGCTGGCTGTTCGTGCCCTCGACGCCCTGCTGGACTACCAGGATTACCCAATCCCGGCCGCGAAACGCGGTGCGATGGGGCGTCGTACCCTGGGTATCGGCGTGATCAACTTCGCCTACTGGCTGGCGAAAAACGGCAAGCGTTACTCCGACGGCAGCGCCAACAACCTGACGCACCAGACGTTCGAAGCGATTCAGTACTACCTGATGAAAGCGTCCAACGAGCTGGCGAAAGAGCAAGGCGCGTGCCCGTGGTTCAACGAAACCACCTACGCGAAAGGCATTCTGCCAATCGACACTTACAAGAAAGACCTGGATGCGATCGTCAGCGAGCCGCTGCACCTCGACTGGGAAGGCCTGCGCGAGTCCATCAAGACTCACGGCCTGCGTAACTCCACGCTCTCTGCCCTGATGCCGTCCGAGACCTCTTCGCAGATCTCCAACGCCACTAACGGTATTGAGCCACCGCGCGGGCACGTCAGCATTAAAGCGTCGAAAGACGGCGTGCTGCGTCAGGTGGTACCGGATTACGAAACGCTGGGTGACAACTACGAGCTGCTGTGGGAAATGCCAAACAACGACGGCTACCTCCAACTGGTGGGTATCATGCAGAAGTTTATCGACCAGTCGATCTCTGCCAATACCAACTACGACCCGACGCGCTTCCCGTCCGGCAAGGTACCGATGCAGCAGCTGTTGAAAGACCTGCTGACCGCCTACAAATTTGGCGTGAAAACGCTGTACTATCACAACACCCGTGATGGTGCGGAAGACGCCCAGGACGACCTGGCGCCGTCAATTCAGGACGATGGCTGCGAAAGCGGCGCATGTAAGATCTAATAAATTCCCTCACCCTAACCCTCTCCCACAGGGAGAGGGAACTCTTTCCCCCTCTCCCTGTGGGAGAGGGCCGGGGTGAGGGGAAATAACACCACAGGACTCACCGCAATGGCATATACCACCTTTTCACAGACGAAAAACGACCAGCTCAAAGAGCCGATGTTCTTCGGCCAGCCGGTCAACGTGGCACGCTACGATCAGCAAAAATATGACATCTTCGAAAAGCTGATTGAAAAGCAACTCTCCTTCTTCTGGCGTCCGGAAGAAGTTGACGTTTCCCGCGACCGTATCGATTTCCAGGCGCTGCCGGAACACGAAAAGCACATCTTCCTCAGCAACCTGAAGTACCAGACGCTGCTGGACTCTATTCAGGGACGTAGTCCGAACGTGGCGCTGCTGCCGCTAATCTCGATTCCTGAGCTGGAAACCTGGGTAGAAACCTGGGCGTTCTCCGAGACGATCCACTCCCGCTCTTACACCCACATCATCCGCAACATTGTGAACGATCCGGCGGTGGTGTTTGACGATATCGTCACCAACGAACAGATCCAGAAGCGCGCCGAAGGCATTGCGCACTACTACGACGAGCTGATCGAGATGACCAGCTACTGGCATCTGCTGGGCGAAGGCACGCATAACGTGAACGGCAAAACCGTTACCGTAAACCTGCGGGCCCTGAAAAAGCAGCTCTATCTGTGCCTGATGAGCGTCAACGCGCTGGAAGCAATCCGCTTCTACGTGAGCTTCGCCTGCTCCTTCGCGTTTGCCGAGCGCAAGCTGATGGAAGGTAACGCCAAAATTATCCGTCTGATCGCCCGTGACGAAGCCCTGCACCTGACCGGTACCCAGCACATGCTGAACCTGCTGCGCAGCGGTGCGGACGACCCGGAGATGGCGGAAATCGCCGAAGAGTGCAAACAGGAGTGCTACGACCTGTTCTTGCAGGCCGCCCAGCAGGAGAAAGAGTGGGCAGACTACCTGTTCCGCGACGGCTCCATGATTGGCCTGAACAAAGACATTCTGTGCCAGTACGTGGAGTACATCACTAACATCCGCATGCAGGCTGTGGGTCTCGATCTGCCATTCCAGACGCGCTCTAACCCAATTCCGTGGATCAATACCTGGCTGGTGTCCGATAACGTGCAGGTTGCGCCGCAGGAAGTGGAAGTGAGTTCTTATCTGGTCGGTCAGATTGATTCTGAAGTCAACACCGACGACCTGAGCGACTTCCAGCTCTGATGAGCCGCGTAACGCTGAGCCTTTCTGGTACAGAGGTGTTGTGCCAGGAAGAGCATCCTTCTCTGCTGGTGGCGCTTGAAGCGCATCAGGTGGAGGTAGAGTACCAGTGTCGTGAAGGCTATTGCGGTTCGTGCCGCTGCCGTCTGGTCGCAGGCCAGGTGGACTGGCTGACCGAACCGCTGGCCTTTATCAATGAAGGGGAAATTTTGCCCTGCTGCTGCCGGGCAAAAGGCGATATTGAGATCGAGATGTAAAAAAGGGCCTTACGGCCCTTTTTCTATTTTAAGAACGTCACCGCTTTATCCGGGAAATCCGTAAACAGCCCGTCCACGTCCGCCTGCTTATACAACACCTCGTAAAGCTGATTCACATCGGTGGCATATGGCGGCAGCTGATCGGCACGCACCGTGTACGGATGCACCTGCATCTTGCTGGCGTGCGCCTCTTTCACCATCGCCGTCAGCTTCACGTGGCCAGGCGTTGAGCCTTCCGCCACCAGCATGTGATAATCCGGCCCGATGCCGTCAGCGTACTGCGCAATCTGCTTCATCGCGCCCGGCTTGAACATCCAGTCGTAGCTGTAATTCATCCACTTCCCGTCCGGCTGTTTCTCCTGGGTTTCATTCCAGTCGGTATAGGCAATCAGCTGCACCAGATTGAGATCCATCCCCATCTTCGGCTCCAGCTCGGTTTTGATGCGCTTCAGCTCGGCGGCGTCAAAACACTGCAGGAAAACCTTATCCTGCTTGCTGGTGTAGCCGTACTTTTTCAGTACCTCCAGCGTCTTCGCGGCAATGTCCTTCCCTTCCTGATGGTGGAACCATGGGGCTTTGATTTCCGGGTAGATGCCGATGTTTTTACCGGTGGAGTGGTTCAGTCCCTGAACAAACTCAATCTCTTCCTGGAAGGTATGGATCCGGAAGTCAGATTTGCCCATCGGGAAACGTCCCGGATAGACCTGCACCTTCTTGCCGTTTTCAATCTCGAAGCCTTCGGTGAACTTCAGGGAGCGGATCTCCGCCAGCGTGAAGTCGATAGCGTAGTAGCGACCATCTTTACGGGCGCGATCCGGGAAACGCTCTGCCACGTCCGTCACGCGGTCAAGATAATGGTCGTGCAGGACGACCAGCTGGTCGTCCTTCGTCATCACCAGATCCTGCTCCAGATAATCCGCGCCCTGGGCATAGGCCATCGCTTTTGCCGGCAGCGTATGCTCCGGCAGATAACCGCTGGCGCCACGGTGGGCGATCACGATCTTATCTGCCGCCAGCGCGGAGCCTGTCATCAGGCCCGCCAGCAGCAGGCCGGTTGCTAACTGAGTTAATTTCATCGCAATGCTCCTTATTGACGACGCGCCAGCACTTCGGCGTGGTGACGTTTTTCACCAATCATCACAACAACCAGCAGCAGTACCGCCAGCACGCTTCCGCCGATCATCACCATAAAGCCGCCGTCCCAGCCGAAGAAGTCAACGGTATAGCCCACAATGGCGCTCGCCGCGACCGAACCGCCGAGATAGCCGAACAGACCGGTAAAGCCCGCAGCCGTGCCTGCCGCTTTCTTCGGTGCCAGCTCCAGCGCGTGCAGGCCGATCAGCATAACCGGACCATAAATCAGGAAGCCGATGACGATCATACAGGCCATATCCACACCCGGATTACCCGGCGGGTTAAGCCAGTAAACGACCGTCGCGATGGTCACCAGCGTCATAAAGAACACGCCCGTTGCCCCACGGTTGCCCTTAAACACTTTGTCCGACATCCAGCCGCAGATCAGCGTGCCGGGAATGCCCGCGTATTCATACAGGAAATAGGCCCAGGAAGATTTATCCAGCGCGAAATGCTTCACCTCTTTCAGGTAAGTCGGGGACCAGTCGAGGATGCCGTAACGCAGCAGGTAGACAAACACGTTCGCCACCGCGATGTACCACAGCAGCTTGTTCGGCAGCACGTACTTCATGAAGATTTGCTTCGCGGTCAGCTCTT
Organism: Enterobacter cloacae complex sp. 677-3DZ2D5B; assembly: GCF_004136695.1. Taxonomy (NCBI): domain Bacteria; kingdom Pseudomonadati; phylum Pseudomonadota; class Gammaproteobacteria; order Enterobacterales; family Enterobacteriaceae; genus Enterobacter; species Enterobacter cloacae complex sp. 677-3DZ2D5B. The sequence continues at coordinate 199,529 of NZ_QFLS01000005.1, forward strand.
CTTCGTGCTTCTCGCTGTAATCATCCGGATAGTCATTTTTGTACTCTTCAATCGGCGGCAGGCCGCAGGACTGTGGGGTGTCGCGCATCAGAGCGAAGGCGATAATCGCCACCAGAATGGCGCCAAAGGCAGGCATATAGAGCGCCGCGTGCCAGTCGTTGAACCAGGCCATCCCCAGCAGGAACAGCAGCGGCGGAAGCCCGCCCCCGACGTTATGCGCACAGTTCCAGACCGATACAATTCCACCACGCTCTTTCTGTGACCACCAGTGAACCATGGTGCGTCCGCATGGCGGCCATCCCATCCCCTGGAACCAGCCGCAGAGGAACAGCAGCACGAACATGATGGCAATGCTTGAGGTCGCCCACGGCACAAAGCCCATGAACAGCATCACCGCTGCCGCGAGGATCAGACCGGCGGGCAGGAACACGCGCGGATTCGAACGATCCGACACCGACCCCATAATGAACTTTGAAAAACCGTACGCGATGGAGATCCCCGACAGCGCAAATCCCAGATCGCCGCGAGAGAAGCCCTGCTCCACCAGGTACGGCATGGCGAGCGCAAAGTTTTTACGTACCAGATAGTACGCCGCATACCCGAAGAAGATCCCGAGGAAGATTTGCCAACGCAGACGGCGGTAGAGAGGATCAATCTCTGCCTCTGGCAGTCGCGCCCGATGTGGCGCAGGTTTAAAGATACTGAGCATAACAGCCTCCGTGGCCTTTCAAAAAATGACCGGGCATCTCGCGCCCGGCTACAGAGGCGGCGATGTTAAGAAATCACGGTGAATGTTACTGTGAATCAACGCACAGATTGTTACAGAAATATGACAGAATGCGCAAAAAAGCGCATGAAATCACGTTTCACTTTCGAATTTCGCGCGTTTATGTTCGAAATCAAACAAACCACACGATCAATGTGGCTAAATGCAAAAAAACGAACATAGAGGAAAGGCAATGACAATTCACGATCCACGCTTCAGCGATGTGATTATCATTGGCGGTGGCGCGACGGGTGCCGGCATCGCACGCGACTGCGCCCTGCGGGGATTGAGCGTCACGCTTCTGGAACGCCACGATATCGCCACCGGCGCGACGGGACGTAACCACGGTCTGTTGCACAGCGGCGCCCGCTATGCGGTCACTGACGCTGAGTCAGCGCGCGAGTGTATCGCTGAAAACCAGATCCTCAGGCGCATCGCCCGCCACTGCGTTGAACCGACCAACGGTCTTTTTATCACCCTTCCAGAAGACGACCTCGGCTTTCAGCAAACCTTTATCACCGCCTGCACGGCGGCAGGCATTCAGGCCGAGGCGATCGATCCTGCGCAGGCGCGCCGTCTTGAACCCTCGGTAAACCCGGCGTTACTGGGCGCGGTAAAAGTACCGGACGGAACCGTTGATCCTTTCCGCCTGACCGCCGCCAATATGCTCGACGCGCGGGAACATGGCGCCCAGATCCTGACCGGGCATCACGTCACCGGGCTTATTCGCGAAGGGAATACCGTGCGCGGAGTGCGCGTGTTTGATGCGCAGTACAACGAACACCGCGAGCTGTATGCCGCCGTCGTGGTCAACGCGGCGGGGATCTGGGGCCAGCGCATCGCGGAATACGCGGACCTGTCGGTGCGCATGTTCCCGGCGAAAGGCTCGCTGCTGATCCTCGACCACCGCATCAATAACCATGTCATCAACCGCTGCCGTAAACCGTCTGACGCCGATATCCTCGTGCCGGGGGACACCATTTCGTTAATCGGCACGACCTCAATGCATGTGGACTACAGCGAAATTGATTACAACCGCGTCACCGCTGAAGAGGTGGATATCCTGCTGCGCGAAGGGGAAAAGCTGGCCCCGGTGATGGCGCAGACGCGTATTCTGCGTGCCTACGCGGGCGTGCGTCCCCTCGTCGCCAGCGATAACGATCCGAGCGGGCGTAACGTCAGCCGCGGCATCGTGCTGCTCGATCACGCCGAACGCGACGGCATGGACGGGTTTATCACCATTACCGGCGGCAAGCTGATGACCTACCGGCTGATGGCCCAATGGGCCACCGATGCCGTCTGCCGTAAGCTCGGCAACACCGCGCCGTGCGTGACGGCGGAACAGGCCCTGCCCGGCTCGCAGCAATCGACAGAAAAAACGCTGCACAAAATCATTTCACTCCCTGCCCCGCTTCGCGGTTCGGCTATTTACCGCCACGGCGACCGCACCCCGACCTGGCTCGGTGAAGGGCGACTCAGCCGCAGCCTGGTGTGCGAATGCGAAGCCGTGACCGCAGGCGAGGTGCAGTATGCCGTGGAAAACCTGACGGTGAACAACCTGCTCGATTTACGCCGCCGCACGCGCGTCGGGATGGGCACCTGTCAGGGCGAGCTGTGCGCCTGCCGTGCCGCCGGGCTGCTGCAACGTTTTCACGCCACCACGTCAACCCAGTCGCTTGCCCAACTCAGCGATTTTTTAAACGAGCGCTGGAAAGGCATTCAGCCCGTCGCCTGGGGCGATGCCCTGCGCGAAAGCGAATTTACCCGCTGGGTCTATCAGGGGCTTTGCGGTCTGGAGAAGGAGCACAACCATGAAATTTGATACCGTGATTGTGGGTGGGGGGCTGGCGGGCCTGCTGTGCGGCCTCAAACTGACGCAGCGGGGTCTGCGCTGCGCCATTGTCACTCGCGGTCAGAGTGCTCTGCACTTCTCCTCCGGCTCGCTGGATTTACTGGGCGCGCTATCGTTCGCCGATCTGCCGCCTGAACATCCCTACCGCCTGACGGGCGCAGAGAATATGGCCCGCTTTGCCTGCGAAACCGAACACCTGCTCACCACCTGCGGTGCACGCATGCAGGGTGACGCCGAGCAAAACCATCAGCGCGTCACGCCACTCGGCACCCTGCGCGCCGCCTGGCTTAGCCCGGAAGAGGTGCCTGTCGCTCCCATCGCTGCCGAGCGCGTGCGGGTGGTGGGGATCAGCGGCTTCCTCGATTTCCAGCCACATCTGGCCGCCGCGTCTCTCAGACAGCAGGGTGTTCAGGTGGATACGGCGGAGATTGTTCTCCCCGAACTCGACGTGCTGCGCGAAAACCCCAGCGAGTTTCGTGCGGTGACCATTGCCCGCCTGCTGGATAATGAAAGTTACTGGCCGCAGCTGTACGCGGCGCTTCAACCGCTCGGCGAGACCTGCGACGCCCTGTTTATGCCCGCCTGTTTTGGCTTAACGGACAACCGGCTCTGGCGCTGGCTCTCGGCGCGCCTGCCCTGTACGCTCGGTTTACTGCCGACGCTCCCCCCTTCCGTGCCCGGCATTCGTCTGCACACCCAGCTTCAGCGTCAGTTTGTTGCCCAGGGTGGCGTCTGGATGGCAGGCGACGAGGTGAAAAAAATCACCCTGGCTGAGGGCGCGGTAAGCGAAATCTGGACCCGCAACCACGGCGACATCCCGCTTCGCGCACGCTTTACGGTGCTGGCAAGCGGCAGTTTCTTCAGTAACGGTCTGCTGAGCAGCCGGGATGGCGTGCGTGAGGCAATACTCGGGCTGGATGTCCGGCAAAGCGCTTCCCGCGCGGACTGGTATCAAAGCGATTTCTTCACCCCGCAGCCCTGGCAGCAGTTCGGCGTGATCGTCGACAGCCAACTGCGCCCGCGGCTGGGCGGGGAACCGGTTGAAAATCTTTACGCCATCGGCTCGGTTCTGGGCGGGTACGATCCCGTGGCGCAGGGCTGCGGTGGCGGCGTCTGCGCCGTCACCGCGCTGCATGTCGCGGAGCAGATTATCCAGCGCAGGGAGAGAGCACAATGAACGACACCCGATTTGAAAGCTGTATCAAATGCACGGTCTGCACCACGGTTTGCCCGGTCAGCGGCGTCGATCCGCGCTATCCCGGCCCGAAACAGGCCGGTCCCGACGGGGAGCGTCTGCGCCTGAAGGATGGCGCGCTCTACGACGAGGCGCTGAAATACTGCATCAACTGCAAACGCTGCGAAGTTGCCTGCCCGTCGGACGTGAAAATAGGCGATATCATCCAGCGCGCCCGCGCCCGCTACAGTACGAAAAAACCGACGCTGCGTGACGCGATACTGAGCCACACCGATCTAATGGGCAGCCTCTCGACGCCTTTCGCACCGGTCGTCAATGCCGCCACCGCCCTGAAGCCGGTGCGCAGGCTGCTGGATGCGACGCTCAAAATCGACCATCACCGCAGTCTGCCGAAATATTCTCACGGCACCTTCCGCCGCTGGTATAAATCCGTGGCGGCAGAACAGGCGCAGTTCGCTGAGCAGGTCGCCTTCTTCCACGGCTGCTACGTGAACTACAACCATCCGCAGCTGGGAAAAGACCTGCTGAAAGTGCTGAACGCCATGGGGACGGGCGTTCAGCTGCTGAGCAAAGAAAAGTGCTGCGGCGTTCCGCTGATTGCCAACGGTTTCATCGACAAAGCGCGCAAGCAGGCGAGCAGCAACGTCACCTCTTTACGTGAGGCGATCGTCGACAAAGGGATACCGGTACTGGCGACGTCATCAACCTGTACCTTCACGCTGCGCGATGAATATCCGCATCTGCTGGATGTGGATAACACCGGCCTGCGCGAGCACATTGAGCTGGCGACCCGTTTTCTCTGGCGCAAGCTGGACAGCGGGCAGACGTTACCGCTGGGCAAATTGCCGCTGAAGGTGGTGTATCACACGCCATGTCATATGGAGAAGATGGGCTGGTCGATCTATACGCTTGAGCTGCTGCGGCTGATCCCGGGGCTGGAGCTGACGGTGCTGGACTCACGCTGCTGCGGCATCGCTGGCACCTACGGATTCAAGCGTGAAAACTACCCAACGTCACAGGCCATTGGCGCGCCGCTGTTCCGGCAGATTGAAGAGAGCGGCGCAGATATCGTGGTGACGGACTGTGAAACCTGCAAGTGGCAGATCGAGATGTCCACCAGCAAACGCTGTGAACATCCCATTACCTTGCTGGCAAAAGCGCTGGCGTAACCGTTGCCGGGGACACTGCCCCGGCACACTCTCACTCTACGAACAGCGATTCCACGACGTTGATCCAGCCGTGCTCACTGGCGACCTCTTTCCCGTTCAGCCAGCGGCGCAGCATGTTCAGCGCCATCATCGCGCACACCTCCTGACGTACGGCCAGGCTGTGGCGGGTAATGCTCATCCTGACGCGCAGGGCGTGCGTTCCTTCCGGCGTTGCCAGGGCAAAGTTGAGGTGCTCCTCATCCAGCCCGCCCACAAACAGCGCCAGTCCGGCGAAATGCTTCACTCTGCGCTCGGATGCCCAGCGCGCCGTCTGCGCCAGCGTCTCCTGCTGGAACGGCACCACTTCACTGGCCAGCAGCGGCGCACCCGCCCGGGTAAGCTGAAGCGCCAGAAGCCCACCGGTAAACTGCTCGCTTAACGTCACGCTCAGCTGGCGGGACTGCAAATGCGCTGCGATCTGCGCCGGTAGCCCTTCCGTGCCTTCGAAAATCAGGCTTTCCCCGGCGACGCGCCGCACTTCCGGCCACAGTGCCAGCATAGCGGCTTTCTCTGACGCCGGTCCGGTCAGCTTCAGTTCAATAATCGGCATGGAGGAGCGATAGCCCATCGACACGCCGGGAGGCAGTTGCAGGTGATCGAGGCTCTGAGCAAGATCGCTTTCCGAGCGACCAAAGGTGGTCAGACGCAGGCACAGCGGCGGTTCAGGCAGCGTAAAGCGCGCGCGCAGGCGCGGCAGGATCTGCTGCTCGACCATCACTTTAAATTCCGACGGCACGCCCGGAGTGAAGAACATCAGGCAGCGGTTCAACTGAACGGCAAACCCGCAGGCGGTGCCGACCGGGTTATCAATCAGTTCCGCGCTGGCGGGAATTTCAGCCTGCTTGCGGTTGCTGGGGGCCATCACGCGGCCACGCCCGGAGAAAAAGCGCTCCATCTGCGCCAGCCACGCCTCGTGCAGGACCAGGCCTTCGCCTTTGGCCGTGGCGGCGGCCAGCGCGCTGAGATCGTCGCTGGTGGGTCCCAGCCCGCCGTTCACAATCAGCACGTCGCAGCGTTCGCTGCGCTCGCGCAGAACGTTGACCAGCGACTCAAGGTTGTCACCTACGGTGTTGCGGCGCGTTAACGGTAATCCTTGCTCAAAGAAGAGATCGGCGAGCCAGGCGGCATTGGTATCAATGATTTGCCCATGAAGCACTTCGTCGCCAGTGGATAACATTTCCACGTTTATCATTGTGTTCTCCCATTTCAATGGTCAAAACACTATAGCGCAATCAAAGACTGGGGGAAGAGAGAAACTGGCGCGACTGAACGCCGCGCCGAGAGGATTAGAAACCGGCGCTAACGCCAACGTACGGGCCGTCTGCCAGGGCGTTGTCGCGGTTGCCGTCTTTACCGGCCAGGTTCAGATAGCGATAACCCGCTTCGATGGTGATTGGACGCATGATGGTCCAGCGCGCGCCGGCGTTAGCTTCCTGATAGCTGTCGATGCCGCTGGAGAGGGAATCAGGAGAGTAGTAGTACTCACCGAACAGGCCAAAGCTGTCGCCAATTTTCCACTGCAAGCCGCCGCCCACTGCCGCCGCGTAGCCTTCGTCGCCGTCGTTCGGGTTGGTGTAAATGCCTTTACCGCCGACGGTCGCCAGGAAGGGACCCAACGGCACGTTGAAGCCGAGGCCCAGGCTTGCCGCATCGCCGTCGTCGTCGTTATGCGTCCAGCCGCCGGTCATTGCCAGGCCTGCGCTGTCCGTGCCAAGACCGAAGCCCAGATGGGTATAATCTTGTCCCGCCGAGCCGTTGAAGGAAATTGCGTTTGCCGCTGCTGAAACAAACATCAGGCCGCTTAAGCCCATTAATGCCACTTTTTTCATTGTCGTGATCCCGCACAATTTATTCAGAGATGTCCAAAAACCGCGAGATTTTAACCTGCCTGCCTGTGTGATCAATGGACTCCGCGTGCGGCAGGCAATTAGTTTGTAACGATTTGATAATATCGGCATTTATATCAGCATCAGAAAGCGCATTTTCACGCTCAGCCCACCCAGATTTTCACTGGGCATCAGCTGAAGATGGCTGCGGTGCAGGCGGGCAATATCGTTAGCCAGCGCCAGGCCAATGCCGGACCCGGCGGCATCACCCACGTTTTCCAGACGATGAAACGGCAGCATGGCCTGGGAGATCTGGTCTTCAGCAATACCCGGTCCGCTGTCCTCCACGCTCAGCTCAACGGCATCGTTAGCCGTGCGCAGGTACACCGTCACGATGCCCTGCTCCGGCGTGTATTTGATCGCGTTCTCCAGCAGGTTGGCGCAGAGTTCACCCAGCAGCACGTCATCACCCTCAATCATTACCGGCTGCTGTACGCCGTCATAACCGAGATCGATACCCTTGCTGCGCGCCTGCGTCAGCCGGGAAAAGCAGCAGTTTTGCACCACCTGCACCAGATCGACAGGGGCAAACTGTCGCTCCCCCTGCTCTTTTCGCTTCACCGCTGAAAGCTGCAACAGCCTTTCCGTCAGCACGATGGTGTTATCCAGCGTGACGTTCATCGCCCGTAAGCTCTCCTGCCACAGGGCCGGATCGTTACGCGTCAGGGCAACCGATACCTGGGTTTTCAGCACCGCCAGCGGCGTTTTGAGCTGGTGTGAGGCGTCAGCATTAAAGCGCGCCTGTCGCGAAAGCACGCCGCGTAACCTGTCGATATAGCGGTTAAATGCCACAATCAGCAGCCGCGTTTCCGACCAGGGCAGCAGCTCCGGCAGCGGGGCCAGTAGCCCGGGCTCACGGCGCACCATCAGCGAAGAGAGCTGCCGCATCGGGCGCAGCACGCGACGCAGCAGCCACGCGGTCAGGACCAGCGTCAGCAGCACCAGCAGCCCCTGCGACACGAGCGAGGAAAACAGCAGCTGAGTGGCCAGATAGCGCCGCGACTGCAACGTTTCGGCGACGTAGATTTCCGCCATGCCGAACACACTCTCCTCGTTAACCGGCTGGAGCAGCTTCGCCACGCGGATCGCCTGCCCGCGATACTCGGTATGATAAAACCACGCCAGCGCCGGATAGTGGGAGGTCCGCGACGTGGAGGGGGGCATATTCGGCAGATCGTCATAGCCGGAGATCGTCCGCCCGTCAGGGTCCACGACCTTGTAGTAGAGGCGATCGTTCATGTTCAGCTCGAAGCTGTCGAGCACGACCCACGGCACGTTCACCTGGAGCTTGCCGTTGTGCACCACCAGCCGCTCTGACACCGTGCGCGCCGAGGATAACAGCGTGCGGTCATAGGCCTGCGTCGCCGCCTGTAGCGCGCTAACGTAGCTGTTAAAGGCTGACAGCCCCCATAACAGCAGCAGCGGCAAACCCAGAAAAAGCAAAAGTTGCAGGTAAAGCGACTGCGGCTTAACCCACTTCATCGCCGCACTCCAGCACGTAGCCCAGCCCCCGGAGGGTGGTGATCCGCACGCCGCTGCCGGTCAGCTTCTTACGCAGGCGGTGAATATAGAGATCGATGCTCTCGGGGCTGACGTCGTCGTTCAGGCTGAATACCTGGTCGAAAAGCTGTTGCCGGGAGACGGGACGGGTCCGGCGGTGCATCAGCACCTTCAGCAAAGAGAGTTCGCGCGGCGTGAGGGAAAGGGGTTCATCGCGCAGCAGAAAAAAGCCTTCATCATCGTACTCCAGCTCTCCCAGCCGCTGGCGCTCCTGGGTTCGCCCTTCACTGCGGCGCAGCAGCGCACGCAGGCGGGCATCAAGCTCCTCCAGCTCGAACGGTTTCGGCAGGTAGTCATCCGCCCCGGCATTCAGCCCCTTAACCCTGTCTGCCACGTTGCTGCGGGCGGTAAGAAACAGCACGGGCAACGTCTGCCCGCGCTTTCTCAGCCGATGCACCACCTCCAGCCCGTCGAAACCGGGCATGCCGATATCAAGGATCGCGACGGCATAGTTTTCTCCCTGCAAAAGATGATCGGCCGCCCGTCCATCGTTGACGCAATCCACGGCAAATCCGTTTTGTACCAGCGCTTTTTCCAGCCAGTGAGCCAGCTCACGATTATCTTCCGCGAGTAAGAGACGCATATCACATCCTGTAAAGTTGGTGTCGCAGTGAAAGGGAAATGAAAGGTTATTGTTTTAACAATCACGCAACGGAACCGCTACAAGGTGGTTCACATAATCAGAAAAAAGACACCCGTACCCGTACTCCCGGTTCTCCGGCGTGAGGATAAACGATGAAAAAACAATTACTTTCTACCCTTGCTGCAAGCGTATTGCTGTTGAGTGCCTCTGTCGTCCAGGCGCAGGACGCGCCATCCCGTACCGAATGTATCGCCCCGGCCAAACCCGGCGGCGGCTTCGACCTGACCTGTAAGCTGATTCAGGTCAGCCTGCTAGAGACGAAGGCCATTGAGAAACCGATGCGCGTTACCTACATGCCCGGCGGCGTGGGCGCGGTAGCCTATAACGCCATCGTCGCCCAGCGCCCTGCCGAAGCGGGCACAGTGGTGGCCTTCTCCGGCGGTTCGCTGCTGAATCTGTCACAGGGGAAATTTGGCCGTTATGACGTGGACGACGTGCGCTGGCTCGCCACCGTAGGCACCGATTACGGCATGATCGCCGTGCGCGCGGACTCTCCGTGGAAATCCCTGAAAGATCTGCTGACCGCCATGGAAAAAGATCCGAACAGCGTGGTCATTGGCGCAGGCGCCTCTATCGGCAGCCAGGACTGGATGAAAGCCGCGCTGCTGGCGCAGCAGGCCAAAGTGGATCCGCACAAGATGCGTTACGTGGCCTTTGAAGGCGGCGGCGAGCCGGTGACGGCGCTGATGGGCAATCACGTCCAGGCGGTATCGGGCGATCTCAGCGAAATGGTGCCCTACCTGAGCGGGGATAAGATCCGTGTGCTGGCGGTCTTCTCAGAAAACCGTCTGCCGGGCCAGCTGGCAGACGTCCCAACCGCCAAAGAGCAGGGTTATAACCTGGTCTGGCCGATCATCCGCGGCTTCTTCGTCGGGCCAAAAGTGACCGACGCCGAATACCAGTGGTGGGTGGATACCTTCGCAAAACTTCAGCAAACCGAGGAGTTCAAAAAACAGCGCGATCTGCGCGGGCTGTTTGAGTTCAACCTGAACGGCAAGCAGCTGGACGAGTATGTCAAAAAACAGGTGAATGACTACCGCGAACAGGCGAAAGCCTTTGGCCTGGCGAAATAACCGGAGGCGCTATGAGCGATCGCATTTTTGCCGGGATATGGCTGCTGCTCTGCATTGGCGGCATGTTCGTCGCCTGGCAGATCCACAGCGAATACAGCTATGAACCCGTGGGGCCACGCCCCTTTCCCGTCGGCATTGTCGGCCTGATGCTGCTCTGCTCGGTAGCGCTGCTGCTGCGCCATCCGGATACCGTGGAGTGGCCGCCACGCCGAACGCTGCAACGTCTGCTGGTAATGGTGATTGTCCTGCTGATGTACGCGTGGGGCTTTGAATGGCTCGGCTTCCCGATTGCCACCGCCCTGCTGACGATGGTGATTGGCATACTATTTAACGCCTCGCTGCCTGCGGCGGGGATCTCCGGGGTCGTACTGGGCATTTTACTCTGGTACGCCTTCGACCGCCTGCTGGACGTGACCCTGCCGCTTGGCGCATGGTTTAACTAACGGAGCACGCTATGGATACCTGGATCTATCTCTCTCAGGGGTTCGCGGTAGCGATGACCCCGGAAAACCTGGTGATCGCCCTGATCGGCTGTTTCGTCGGGACCATCGTCGGCCTGCTGCCGGGCCTTGGACCTATCAACGGCGTGGCGATTTTACTGCCGCTGGCCTTTGCGCTGCACCTGCCTGCGGAATCGGCGCTGATCCTGCTGGCGACGGTTTATATCGGCTGCGAATACGGGGGGCGTATTTCCTCGATTCTGCTTAACGTGCCCGGCGATGCCGCCGCCATTATGACCGCGCTGGATGGCTATCCAATGGCGCAGCAGGGACGCGGCGGCGTGGCGCTCTCTATTTCCGCCGTCAGCTCGTTCTTTGGCTCCCTGATCGCCATTGGCGGCATCATCCTCTTCGCCCCGGCGCTGGCCCAGTGGTCGCTGGCGTTTGGTCCGGCCGAGTATTTTGCCCTGATGGTGTTCGCTATCGCCTGTCTCGGCAGCATGATGGCGCAGAATCCGCTGAAGTCGTTTTTGTCTGCGTTGATTGGCCTCAGTCTGGCCACCGTCGGCGTGGATGCCAACACCGGGGTTTATCGTTTTACCTTCGACAGTGTTCATCTCTCCGACGGCGTGCAGTTTATCGTCGTGGTGATTGGTCTGTTCTCTGTCTCAGAAATCTTACTGATGCTGGAACATACCAGCAGCGGGCAGACGCTGGTGCGTAAAACCGGACGTATGCTCTTTAATGCCAAAGAGGGGGCGCAGTGTGTGGGTGCCACCCTGCGTTCGTCGGTGATCGGTTTCTTCGTCGGCATTCTGCCCGGCGCGGGGGCGACTATCGCCAGCGCCATCACCTACATGACCGAGAAAAAGCTGAGCGGCAACAGCGACAGCTTCGGCAAAGGCGATATCCGCGGCGTGGCGGCGCCGGAGGCGGCGAATAACGCCTCGGCCTGCGGCTCGTTTATCCCGATGCTGACCCTCGGCGTGCCGGGCTCCGGCACCACGGCGGTAATGATGGGCGCGCTGACGCTCTATAACATCACCCCGGGTCCGGCGATGTTTACCGAGCAGCCCGATATCGTCTGGGGTTTGATTGCCGCCCTGCTGATCGCCAACGTGATGCTGCTGGTAATGAACATCCCGCTGATCGGCCTGTTCACCCGCATGCTGACCATTCCCCTGTGGTTCCTGGTCCCGGCCATCGCCGCCGTCTCTGCGGTTGGGGTGTACGCGGTGCACAGCACCACCTTCGACCTGGTGTTGATGGTGCTGCTCGGCGTGCTGGGCTACATTCTGCGCAAGATGCACTTCCCGATGTCGCCGCTGATTTTAGGGTTTGTGCTGGGGGAAATGCTGGAGCAGAACCTGCGCCGCGCCCTCTCCATCAGCAACGGCAACATGGGGATCCTGTGGGAGAGCAGCGTAACGAAGATCCTGCTGGCAATGGCGATTATGGTGATTGTCGTGCCGCCGGTGCTGCGCTGGATCCGCCGACGCCAGCACAAACCGCAGCCGGATATCGGCTGATTAGCCCCTCAACAGGGCATTGACCCACTGCTTTAACGCCTGGCGGGAGATTTTAATCCCGCCATTTTTCAGTTCTGACGGCAGCGCCAGCCAGTGTACCGGCTGCTCAAAGCGCGCCAGCCTGCCCTGAACCCACTCCGGCAGCAGCGTGATATCCGTGCCCGGCTCGCATTCCACCACCGCCACCGGGCGTTGCCCGTACTCGGCATCATCCAGCGGAACGACAAACGCCTGGCTTACCTGCGGATGCGTGGCGATAACGCGCTCCAGCGCTTCCGGCTGGATCCCTTCTCCGCCGCTGAAAAAGAGATTGTCCATTCGGCCCAGAATGGTCAGGCGCCCGTCATGCCACTCGCCGCGATCCCGGGTGGCGAACCAGCCCTGCGCATTGACCAGCGGCAATAATGCGCCGTCTCGCCAGTAGCCCGCCGCCATGCTTTCCGCCCGGATCCAGACTTCACCGTTTACCACCTGAACGTCTCTGCCCGGCAGCGCGCTGCCCACGTCCGGCGCGCCGTCGGCCTCTTTGGCGCAGACGGTGGAGGCGAACTCGGTCAGACCGTAGCCGCAGAATGTACGGATCCCCTGCTCGCGCGCCTGTTCAGTCAGCGCAACGGGGATTTCCGCCCCGCCGAGCAGCACGGCTTTCAGCGCGACGGGATGGTGTGAATTAAGCAGTCGCCACAGCTGCGTTGGCACCAGCGAGGCGTGGGTACAGCCCTGTAGCGCCTGCTCAAGCGGCTGTTTTTCGCGCACGGTGAGACGGCCTCCGCCCTGTAACCAGCGCCACAAAATCCCCTGACCGGAGACGTGAAACAGCGGCAGAGAGAGCAGCCAGTCGTCGCTATCGCCGTAAGGCATCAGCGCCAGCACCCCTTTTGCGCTGGCAAGGTGGGCGGCACAGGTGTGCACCGCCGCTTTTGGCAAACCGGTGGAGCCGGAGGTGAGCGTCATTGAGGCCAGTCGTTCTGCCCGCCACGTCACGCCCCCCTGCCCCTCGCCCTCTCTTAATGCCAGCGCGGGCAGACCGTCATACTCACCGTTAAGCACCAGCGCAAAACGCAGGGTCATCTGCGGCAGGAGGACGTCCAGCAGCGGACGGGGAAGCTGAGGGTTCACCGGCAAAATGCGGGCGCCGCACTGAAGCAGCGCCAGCCAGGCCAGCAGGGTCTGCGGGTGGTTGTGGGCGAGCAGCATGACGCCGTCACCGTCAGCAACGCCCTGAGACTGAAAACCGGCTGCCAGGCGATCGATACGCTCGCCCAGCTGAGACCAACTGAGCGTTACATCGTCTAAACGCAGCGCGGGTTTATCGGCACGCCGGGTGCGCCAGTGCCGCCACGGCCAGTCGGTAAAACTCATCGCAATGGCTCCAGCGCCCCGACGTCGAGGCACGGCAAGGTGCTGCCAGGCCACTGGCGAATCAGCTGGGCCTGCATCAGGTTTAGCGTATCGAGACCGGGAACGGTGTCCGGCGTTAACCATGCAGCGATGCGCGCCAGCTGCGTCAGGCCGAGGCTGGATTCGATGGATGAACTGATCACCGCCGTCAGCCCTGCGGCATGGGCCGCCGCAACCTGCTCGCGCACCTTGTCGAGGCTGCCGGTCAGCGTTGGCTTAATCACCACGGCCCTGACGCCCGGCTCGGCGGCAAACGCGAAATCGGCTTCGCGCAGGCTCTCATCCCAGGCGATGGCGATGCCGGTTTCCCGGGCGAAGGCGCGAGAGTCGTCGCGCGTTTTGCACGGCTCTTCGAGAAACGCGATGCGGCTGCGGTACGCCGGGTTGACGTACTTCGCAAACTGCTGCGCCCTGAGCGGTGTCCAGGCGCGGTTGGCGTCCAGGCGCAGGTACAGATCGGGAATGGCTTCCAGTAACAGATTAACCACCATCCCGTCGCGCACCGCTTCGTACAGGCCGACCTTTATTTTCGCCACCTTCTCGCCAGGCATCGCGGAAAGGAGCGCGAAAAGTTCATCCGGATCGCCAGTACAGAGCGGCGCGGCGCGATAGTTCGCCGCCTCCGGCAAACTGCCGTCCAGCTCTGCCAGCGCGCAGCTGATGCCGAACGCGACGGAAGGAACGTCCGGCAGCGCCGGATCTTCTCCCTCGCGCCAGGCGTGCGTCCAGGCCATCAGCGCGGCCTGCGCCTCGTCGAGCGTTTCCAGGCTAAAGCCCGGAAGCGGGGCGATTTCGCCCCACCCTTCCCGCTCGCTCTGCCGGAGATGCACGCAAAAGCCGTCACGGGTTTTTAACCGCCGTTCACGCAGCACCACGCCCGCGTCCATCGGTATCTGCCAGCGGTAAACCTGCGCGCAACGCATTACGGGTTCCGTTTGTATTTGCTGAAGTCCGGCTGGCGTTTTTCGTTGAACGCGTTGCGCCCTTCCTGACCCTCTTCGGTCATATAGAACAGCATGGTGGCGTTACCTGCCAGCTCCTGAAGGCCCGCCTGACCGTCACAGTCGGCGTTGAGGGCCGCTTTCAGGCAGCGCAGCGCCATTGGGCTGTTTTGCAGCATTTCGCGACACCAGCGCACGGTCTCTTTTTCCAGATCGGCGATCGGCACCACGGTGTTAACCAGCCCCATATCCAGCGCTTCCTGGGCGTTGTACTGACGGCACAGGAACCAGATTTCGCGGGCTTTTTTCTGACCGACAATGCGCGCCATATAGGACGCGCCCCAGCCGCCGTCGAAAGAGCCGACTTTCGGGCCAGTCTGACCGAAAATGGCATTTTCCGCCGCGATCGTCAGGTCACACATCATGTGCAGCACGTGACCGCCGCCGATGGAATACCCTGCCACCATCGCGACCACCGGTTTTGGACAGGTGCGGATCTGGCGCTGGAAATCCAGCACGTTCAGGTGGTGCGTGCCCGCATCATCCTGGTATCCGCCGTAGTCACCGCGGACTTTCTGATCGCCGCCGGAGCAGAAGGCTTTCTCCCCTTCCCCGGTGAGGATGATGACGCCGATAGTGTCATCGTAGCGGGCATCCGCCAGCGCCTGGATCATCTCTTTTACGGTCAGCGGACGAAATGCGTTGCGCACCTGTGGACGGTTGATAGTGATTTTGGCGATACCATCGGCGGATTTGTGGTAACGAATGTCGGTGTAGCCTTCGGAGCAGTCCTGCCATTCAACCGGCGCGTAAAGCATGTGTTCATCAGGATAGATCATAGCGTGTCCTTTGTTCGATAACGCAGTATCTGAGCCAGACTCGCGGCAACAGCTTCCGGGTTGTCCCGGTGGGCGTTGTGTCCGGCGTGAGGGATAGCATGACGCGTGGCGTTAAGTTCAGCGGCGATAGCTGCAAACTTCCCGTCACGTTCGCCATAGAGATAGTCAAAAGAAAAATCACGCGCGATGAGCGCGGGACGTAAATCAGGCTGAACGGCAAGCGAGGTGGCCTCCAGCATCTCTGCCAGCCTCGGGCCGTTGTTCCGGCTGCGCAGCGCGATCAGCGCCCTGCGCTGATCATCCGTAAGTGAGGCAAAGACCGGCTGTTGATACCAGTCGGCAAAGACGGCCTCCAGCGGCTCACTGCGAAACCGTGACGCCCAGCGGCGGTCAGAGATCAGCCGGGCCTGGCGCGCATCGGCGTCTTGCAGGCCCGGGTGTCCACCTTCCACAATCACCCCGTCTAACCCCGCAGGATGCTGGCAGGCATGGAACATCGCAATGCGGCCGCCGAGGGAGTACCCCACGAGCCAGTATCTTAGTATGTTGTAACTAACAAGGGTATGCGAGAGCAATTCACTTACCTCTGCAAACCCCGTCACGCCCGTATCCGCTGAACCACCGTGCCCGGGCAGGTCAATGTAGAGCCGGGGGTAGTCATGCAGCGACGCCCCGACAGCCTGCCACTCGCGACAGTCGCCGGAAAAACCGTGTAGGAAAACCAGCCAGGGGTAGCCTGGTTTTCCTGGCTGGGAGACGCCTGCGAGGATCACAGGTGACTCACCTGCGCAAGCAGATGTTGCAGCTTCTGCGCGCCGTCAGCATCGTTTACCACCAGCTCAATGAGCGTCGCGCCAGGCTGCCGCCAGGCGGTGTTCAGCGCCGTCTCCAGCGCGTCCCAGTTTTCCGGGCGATGGTACTTCAGGCTGAACATGGCGGCGGCGTGTTCGAACTGCACGTTTTGCGGCATCAGATAGAAGCGCTCACGCTCGCTTTGCGGCGTCGGCAGCAACGAGAAAATCTGCCCGCCGTTATTGTTCACAATAATCAGCACGAACGGGGCCGACGCCTGACGCAGGAGCGCCAGCGCGTTGAGATCGTAGAGGGCTGAGAGATCCCCCACAATCGCCAGCGTGGATTTCGCGCTGGCCCTCTGTACGCCAGCGGCGGTGGAGATCAGGCCGTCAATGCCGCTCGCGCCCCGGTTGCTGTACACCGGATAACCCGCCGGCAGCTGCGAAAAGGCGTCAATCAGGCGCACCACCAGGCTGTTACCGACAAAAAGTTGTCCCTGCTCGGGAAGATATTTGCGGATACGGTGCGCCAGCCCGGCTTCACTGAACGCCTCGCACTGCGCTTTGGTGAGTTCCCACGCCTGACGTGACAGCGCCGGGATCTCCACCGCCCAGGGTTTGCGTTTTTCCGCCGGATGCAATTCCAGCCAGCTGTTAATATCGCTCACCAGGCGGCGGCCACGATGGTGCGCCGGGTCAAGGCGTCCTTCGAGCGGGTCCACCAGCCAGTACTCTTCAGGCGTACAGGTGGCCTGCCACTGGAGCAGACGCTTCCCCGTCAGGCTCGATCCCAGCTGGACGACAATCTGCGCCTGCGCCAGCTCGGTGACCGCTTTCGCGTTCCCCAGCCAGAGGTCGGCGCAGGGCAGCGGCTGGCCCGTCTGGGAAAGCACGTCACCAATCAGCGGCCAGCCAAGCGTTTGTGCCCACTCCGCCGCAAGCTTACCTTCCGCCGCACTCATCCGCCCGGCTATCACCACGCCGCGCTTCTGACGCCAGAAGAACCAGTCGCGCTGTTTAGCGCTTTCCAGATGCGTCTGCTCGCGCAGCCAGGGTTTTTCGCTCTCCCACCAGTCTCCCAGCTGCTGTTGCCAGACGAGGCCAGTATCGTTCATTTCACCGTACAGCGGCTCGGCAAACGGGCAGTTAATGTGTAGCCCGCCGCTGCGCAGTGCGTTCATGGCGTGGTCGAGGGTTGAGACCAGCCAGCTGGCGGGAATGTCCTGGGTGGGGCGCGGCAACGAGACCGTCTGTGAAGGATGCGAGGCAAAAATGCCAGGCTGACGAATCGCCTGGTTAGCGCCGCAGTCGATAAGTTCCGGGGGACGGTCGGCGGTGAGTAAAATCAGCTTTTCGCCGGTTAATCCCGCTTCTATCAGCGCCGGATAGAGGTTCGCCACCGCCGTGCCGGAGGTGACGATCACCGCCACGGGCGCTTTACTGACTTTCGCAAGCCCGAGCGCCAGATGGCCCAGACCACGCTCATCAAAATGGGTGTGGTGAATAAAAGCCCGGTTTTCCGCGGCAGCAAGGGTGAGCGGCGTGGAGCGAGAGCCCGGGGCAATACACACATGCCTGACACCATGACGGGTCAGGGCTTCAAGGATCACCGCCGCCCAGCGTCGGTTAAAAGAACTTACTGACATGAGATTGTCCAGTATCAAGAATGCGACACAGTATAAATAATAGAAAAAGTCAGAATTTTGATATGAATCGGGATTGCACGAATCAGTATTAATCCCTTAGGAGAAGGGAACGCAGCCCGGCGGCCTTGTTTTCGATCTCCTGCCACTCCTGCTCAGGATCGGAGCCGCTGACGATGCCCGCCCCCGCATAAAGACGCAGCGCAGCGTTGTGAACGCGGGCGGAGCGTAATGCCACACAGAATTCGCTCTGATCGCGCGATAAATAGCCCGCCGAACCGGCGTACCACTCCCGGTCAAACGGCTCGACTTTCGCAATAAATTCTCGGGCCGCCTGTCGCGGCAGCCCGGCCACCGCCGCCGTCGGTTGCAAAATATGCAGACACTGTTCGTCGTCAGGCTGTTTAAGTTCGGTCCAGATACAGCGGCGTAAATGCTGCACCTTGCGCAGACGCAGCACCTGCGCAGGCAGGATCTCCAGCGTCCGGGTATGGTGCTGAAGACGCTGGCAGATATCTTCCACCACCAGCATATTTTCCCGCTGATTTTTATCGTCGTTCATCAGCCAGTCGCCCAGACGCTGGGCCTGCTTATCGTCAGAATGGCTGGCGACGGTGCCTGCCAGCGCTTCAGTGCGCAGCAGCGTGCCGCGTCGCCGCCACAGGCGCTCGGGCGTCGAGCCGAGGAAGGCATTGCTGGCGTCAAAGACCATACAAAAATGATAGCAGTTGAGGTTTAGCGCGCGGCTTGCAGCCATCAGCGCGATGGCGTTCACGGGCTGCTGGCACTGAACGTCTGTAGCACGTGCGAGCACCACTTTCTCAAAATCACCGCGAGCAAGGGTATCCGTCGCCTGACGAATCAACGCCAGCCAGTCCGGTTTTTCCGGATGATGGGTTTCCTGCACAATCTGCACGGACAACGGGCGGATCGGCGCGGCGTCGCGCAGGTTATCGACAAAATTCAGCGCCTCACGGGCATCTTCCCGCAGCGACGTTTCGCTCCACAGTTGCAGACGCAGCGTGGCGACCCCGCCAGACCGTCGCCAGAGAAGGCGCGGTAAAAACAGCTTGCCCTGCGCCGGGTTGAAGGCGTTCAGGCCGCAGATACGGGTGTCATTGGCTACGTCATGGGCATGCAAAAACCGCGAGGCCGAAGCCAGAGAATCAAACTGGGCGAGGCTTCCGAGCGCGGCAAGTTCTTCATCGCCGCTGCGCTGTTGCCAGTAAAACTGAGGATAGCATCGCTGCACACCCAGCCAGGCCAGCGGATCGAAGGCGTCGTTTA
Source organism: Enterobacter cloacae complex sp. 677-3DZ2D5B (assembly GCF_004136695.1). Classification (NCBI taxonomy): domain Bacteria; kingdom Pseudomonadati; phylum Pseudomonadota; class Gammaproteobacteria; order Enterobacterales; family Enterobacteriaceae; genus Enterobacter; species Enterobacter cloacae complex sp. 677-3DZ2D5B. The sequence continues at coordinate 218,586 of NZ_QFLS01000005.1, forward strand.
ACGGGAAAGAGACATCGAAATGGCGTAAACCGGGTATAGCAGGCAATGCTTGCGCAAGCTGAGTGCGCAGGCTTTGCAGCGCGAGGAAAATCGAGTGCACGCGAACCTCTCCCTGTTAAAGCCTTATATTATACGGGGTACTGACGATAAATAGCAGTACCCACGTGTAGGGAGTGGTTTACCGGCTTAACGACGGGCTAACAGCAGACCCAGCACCAGCCCTACGGCCGCACCGACCCCAATGCCCTGCCACGGTTTTTCATGCACATAATCGTCGGCACGATAAACCGCCTGTTTGGCGCGGTAGTAATAATTGTCGGAGGCGTTACTGACGCGGTTTTTCACGTCATGCAGCGCCTGCTCGGCGCGGGCTTTGAGCTCAATGTACTTCTGATCGGCAGGATCGCCTGAAGAGCGCAGCACTTCTTCCAGCGTTTCGCTTAGCAGCGTCAGGTCGTCGTCGACTCGGGTATCCCAGGATTGAAATGACATTTTTTTCTCCATGTTAGTACACCAGTCCGGTAACTATAGACAACGTCTTGCTATTGCGCCTGTTTCGCTTCGCGTGCCATGCCGATGTGTGGGATGCCATCTTCGTCGTAAATGTCCGTGACCGGGGTAAAACCAAAATGGCCATAGAATGATTGCAAATGCGCCTGCGCGCCCAGGTATAACGCCTTGTCCGGCCACTGTTTCTGGCATGCGTCCAGCGTTTTTTCCATCAGCTGATAGCCCAGCTTTTCACCGCGCGCGCGGCCACTGATAATGACGCGCCCAATGACGACAGGGTCAAATTCCTCTTCGCTTTTCAGAATCCTCGCATACGCCACCAGCTCGTTATCGCGCCAGCCGAGGATGTGCCGGTTCTCGCCGACCAGGTCATCGCCGTCGATATCCTGATACGGGCAGGTTTGTTCAACCACGAAGACTTCACAGCGCAGTTTGAGCAGGGCGTAGAGTGACTGCACGGTCAGTTCGCTGTGGTGTAGATCTTGCCACTGGATCATGTGTTTCTCCTTCCTGGGGTTCATCACGTTATACTAAACCCCTTCCCATTCGGCAAAGGGCTGATTGCGTTATGGAACTGATTTTTCTGGGTACGTCCGCCGGGGTGCCAACCCGCTCACGAAACGTGACGGCGATTCTGCTGGATCTTAAGCATCCTACCCGCGGTGGGCTGTGGCTGTTTGACTGCGGCGAGGGTACGCAGCATCAGCTGCTGCATACCTCATACCACCCGGGGAAAGTGGATAAAATATTTATCACCCATCTACACGGCGACCATCTGTTTGGCCTGCCGGGCCTGCTGTGCAGCCGTTCGATGGCCGGTAACGCTAACCCGCTGACCATTTATGGCCCTGCGGGTATTCAGGAATTTGTTGAAACCACGCTGCGCCTGAGCGGCTCGTGGACCGATTATCCGCTGGAGGTGGTGGAGATCGGCGAAGGTCTGGTGTTCGACGACGGAGATTATCAGGTGCGCGCTTACCCGCTTAACCATCCGGTGGAATGTTACGGCTATCGCGTTGAGGAGCATGACAAGCCCGGTGCGCTGAACGCCGCCGCGTTGCAGGCCGATGGGGTGAAACCTGGCCCGCTGTTCCAGCGTCTGAAGCACGGCGAGACCGTCACGCTGGAAGACGGGCGCGTCATCAACGGTCAGGATTACCTCGCGCCGCCGCAGCCAGGCAAAAAACTGGCTATTTTTGGGGATACCGCCCCCTGCCCTTCGGCGCTCAGGCTTGCCGGGGGTGTGGATGTGATGGTGCATGAGGCGACGCTGGAAGCGGCGATGGAAGAAAAAGCCAACAGCCGGGGGCACAGCTCAACGCGTCAGGCGGCGCAGCTGGCGCGTGAGGCTGGCGTCCGGAAACTGATTGTTACTCACGTCAGCTCACGCTATGACGTCCGCGGCGCTGAAAGCCTGCTGGCAGAGTGTCGGGAAGTATTTCCGGCATGCGAGCTGGCGGAAGATTTTGCTCAGGTCAGCGTTTAGTCCTTCATTTTTCCCTCAGCGTGCCGATAACGATTAAAAGGCCAGCATTTCTCTTGAGGGTAGAATGGATAATTTCCAGAAAGATATTGATGACAGGGCGAACCTGACCCTGTCCAACCGTTTTGAACTGTTGCTGTTCCGTCTTGGCACCTCTCTGAACGAAAATAAATCCGAGCTGTTCGGCATCAACGTGTTCAAATTGCGCGAAATTGTGCCGATGCCGACCTTCACCAAACCGGCGGGAATGAAGTCTCCACTGATGGGGATGGTGAACATTCGCGACCAGGTGATCCCGGTGATCGATCTGGCCGCCGTCGCCGGCTGCAAGCCAGCCACCGGGCTGAACATCCTGCTGATCACCGAGTATGCCCGCAGCGTGCAGGCGTTTGCTGTGGAATCGGTGGAAAACATCATGCGTCTGGACTGGAAGCAGGTGCATGCTGCGGAAACTGCCGTCAGCGGTCGCTACATTACCAGCATTGCCTGCCTGGACGAGAAGACGGATACCAACGATCTGGCGATGGTGCTGGACGTGGAGCAGATCCTGTACGACATCACCCCGGCGAACCACGATCTGCACGCCACCCATCTGGAAACCACCAAATTTAACATCAAGCCTGGCTCTGTCGCGATTGTTGCAGAAGATTCGAAAGTGGCGCGCTCAATGCTGGAGAAGGGATTGCAGGCGATGGAGATCCCGGCCCAGCTGCATATCACCGGCAAAGACGCGTGGGAGAAAATCACTCAGTTGGCCGCGCAGGCTCAGGCTGAGGGCGTCCCCGTTACCGATAAGATTGCCCTGGTATTGACCGACCTCGAAATGCCGGAGATGGACGGCTTTACGCTGACGCGCAAAATCAAAACCGACCCGGTACTGAAAGATATTCCGGTGGTGATCCACTCGTCTCTTTCCGGCAACGCGAACGAAGATCATATTCGCAAAGTGAAGGCGGACGGCTATGTGGCGAAGTTTGAGCTAAATGAGCTATCGTCGGTGATTGAAGAGGTGCTGGACCGCTCGATGAAGAAGATTGAAGGGCCGCTTATAAGCAGGAAGCAGTTAGCTTAGTCGGGTGGCGCTTCGCTTACCCGACCTACAAGACCCGTAGGCCCTGCAAGCGTAGCGCCCTGGGCATATTTTACTCTGTGCGGGCTGGTGCCCTCACCCCGGCCCTCTCCCACGGGGAGAGGGAGAAAACAATAAAAAACCCGCCGAGGCGGGTTTTTTATTTTTACATCAGCGGCATCGCTCGCTGCACGATATCAATCAGCGGCTGCGGATAGATACCGAAGATCAGCACCAGCAGCGCGGAGATTAGCACCACGATACCGCCGGCGCTGTACTGCCAGTTGGACGGCGCATCGCGGTTGAGCTGCTGAGGCGCGCTCAGGTACAGGCTCACCGCTACGCGCAGGTAGTAGTAGAGACCAATCGCGGAGCCGATAACGACACCCGCCGTCAGCCACCACAGACCCGCCTGCACACCGACGGCCAGCACGTAGAACTTACCGATAAAGCCCAGCGTCATCGGGATACCCGCCAGAGAGAGCATCATCACGGTCATTACCGCAGACAGAATCGGACGGTGCCAGAACAGTCCACGGTAGGAGAACAGGGAATCTGCATCCGGGCCACGGTACGGGCTGGACATCAGGCTCACCACGCCGAACGCGCCGAGGCTGCTGAACAGGTAACCGGCCAGATACACACCCACGGTTTCCATCGACATCTCACCGCTTTGCAGCGCAATCAGCGCCACCAGCAGGTAACCCAGATGGGAGATAGAGGAGTAGCCCAGCAGACGCTTGATGTTGGTCTGGCTCAGCGCCATCAGGTTACCGAAGATGATAGAAACGAACGCGATAATGCCCAGCACCACGCGAACCGCTTCGCTGTCACCCACCGGGGCGTACAGGAACAGACGCATAACCACGCCGAAGATAGCGATTTTACTCGCCGTCGCCAGGAAGGTAGAGACCGGTGCAGGCGCACCCTGGTAGACGTCTGGCGTCCACAGGTGGAACGGAACCAGAGAGAGTTTAAAGCCAAGGCCAACAATCATCATGCCCAGACCCGCCAGCAGCAGCGGCTCATGCATCATGCCGTCGCCGAGGCTCTTACCGATGGCCAGGAAGGAGAGGTTACCCGTCTGTGCATACAGCAGCGCGATACCGAACAGCAGGAACGACGACGCGGCAGCAGACAGAATGGTGTACTTGATAGCCGCTTCCAGAGAGCGCTTCTGACGGAAGGCGTAACCAATCAGGCCGAACAGCGGCAGTGAGATCAACTCAATACCAAGGAACAGCGCGGCCATGTGGTTCGCGTTCGCCAGCAGAATGCCGCCCAGTGCAGCAATCAGTACCAGCAGGTAAAACTCTTCTTTGTTGTCGTTGTATCCTTCGAGCCACGGGTACGCAAAGGTACAGGTTGCCAGGCTCGCCAGCAGCACCAGACCGGTGTAGAGCATGGCGTAGCCGTCAACGCGCATCAGCGGCGTGACGTCCATCGCTCCCGCCTGGCCAACAAACCAGAGGGAGACTAACGCAGCGTTCAGACCCAGAACGGACAGGGTCGCATTCAGGAAGTGATTGCGTCGCCACGCAATGGAGAGCATCACAACCACCACCGTCAATCCGACGATCAGCAGCGGTAGCAGCGCGATCAGTTGTTGTGGAGTTATTGTCATGGCGAATTACGGCCTTGTAGTAGAAGCAGAATTAACAAACCACTGCTGGATGTTACCCATCGCGGAGTGCGAGGTATCCAGAATCGGCTGCGGATAGAAGCCCAACAGCACCAGCAGTACGACCAGCAGCAGGATGATGAACAGCTCTCGCAGCGACATCCCCGGCAATTCTTGTGCAGCAATTTCACTCTTCGCTTTACCGAAGTAAGCGCGGTGCAGCATCGCCAGCGAGTACACGGAGGCAAACACCAGACCAAAGGTGGAGATGACGGTGATCGTCGGTACCACGTTGAAGCTGCCGAACAGGATCATAAACTCGCCGACGAAGTTACCGGTACCCGGCATACCCAGAGTCGCCACCGCGAAGAACATGGAGAGCGCCGGCAGCCATTTCATTTTGCCCCACAGACCGCCCATCATACGCATGTCGCGGGTATGGAGACGTTCGTACAGCTGACCACACAGGATGAAGAGACCGGCAGCGGACAGGCCGTGCGCAATCATCTGGATAACCGCGCCCTGGTACGCCAGCTGGCTGCCGGTGTAGATGGCAATCAGCACGAAGCCCATGTGGGAAACGGAGGTGTAAGCAATCAGACGTTTGATGTCGTACTGCGTGAAGGCCATCCATGCACCGTAGAAGATACCGATCACGCCCAGCCACATGGCAATCGGCGCGAACTCTGCGGAGGCGTTCGGGAACAGCGGCAGGGAGAAACGCAGCAGACCGTAAGCCGCGGTTTTCAGCAAGATGCCCGCCAGGTCAACGGAACCTGCCGTTGGCGCCTGAGAGTGCGCGTCTGGCAGCCAGCCATGCAGCGGAACCACCGGCATTTTAACCGCGAAGGCGATAAAGAAGCCCAGCATCAGCAGGTATTCCACGCCGTGGGACATCGGGGTCTTCAGCAGGTCTTCGTAGTTGAAGGTCCAGACACCGGTCGCGTTGTAATGCACAAACACCAGCGCCAGGATGGCAATCAGCATCACCAGACCACTCGCCTGGGTATAGATGAAGAACTTGGTGGCCGCCGTGATACGCGTTTTACCGTCGGATGCCTTGTGACCCCACAGCGCGATCAGGAAGTACATCGGCACCAGCATCATCTCCCAGAAGAAGAAGAACAGGAACATGTCGATGGCCAGGAACACGCCGATCACGCCGCCCAGGATCCACATCAGGTTCAGGTGGAAGAAGCCCTGGTATTTTTCGATTTCTCGCCAGGAGCAAAGTACCGCCAGAACGCCGAGCAGACCGGTCAGCACCACCATCAGCAGCGACAGACCGTCAATCGCGAGGTGGATCGTGATACCGAAACGTGGGATCCACGGCAGGATAAACTCAGACTGCCACTGCGGAAGGCCCGCAGACTGGGTCAGTGAGTAGCCACCCTGCAACCACAGTTGCAGGCCAAGCGCGAGCGTCAATCCCATGGTGATCAGCGCGATCCAGCGCGGCATCTTCACGCCAAAGCGTTCGGTCTGCCAGCACAGGAAGCCGCCGATGAAGGGAATTAATATTAGCCAGGGTAGTAACATGGCGATTTACATTCCTTTTTAAGGCCCCCAGCAGGGGCCTGATTTTCAACGAATCGAATAAAATTCACTTTACGATCAACGCAACACCATCAGCAGCGCCAGCACGACAACCGCACCGATGCTCATGGACGCCACATACCAGCGCAGATAACCGTTCTCGCTAAACAGCAGGCCTTTACCTGCAAAGCGAGAGAGGATCGCCGGGATATTCATCAGGCTGTTCAGTGGATCGCGCTTCAGCAGCCACGCAATGCCCAGGAACGGCTTCACGAAGATCATGTCGTACAGCCAGTCGAAGCCCCACGCGTTGTACCACCAGGTGCCCAGCAGACGGCCCGGCGCGCTGTTGGCAACGGCAGTTACCAGCGTGCGTTTGCCCAGCCACAGCCATGCGGCAATCAGGATGCCCGCTATAGCCACTACGCCGGAGGTGATTTCAAGCGTCAGAACGCGACCGTGCTCAAGCTCGGTTGTTGCCGGCAGTACACCCTGCAACGGTGGCACAATCATCGCGCCAACGAAGGTGGACAGGACCAGCAGAACAATCAGCGGCAGGTGGTGGGTAATCCCCTTCCCTGCGTGAGCGTGAATTTGTTCTTTACCGTGGAAGACGATGAAAATCATACGGAAGGTGTACAGGGAGGTCATGAACGCACCGACCAGACCCGCAACCATCAGATTGATATGACCATTCGCCATGGCGCCCGCAAGGATTTCGTCCTTACTGAAGAAGCCCGCGGTAATCAGCGGCAGTGCCGCCAGCGCCGCGCCGCCCACCAGGAAGCAGACATAGACCAGCGGGATGGACTTACGCAGTCCGCCCATTTTGAAGATGTTCTGCTCGTGGTGGCAGGCCAGGATCACCGAACCGGATGAGAGGAACAGCAGCGCTTTAAAGAACGCGTGCGTCATCAGGTGGAAAATGGCCGCATCCCACGCCTGAACGCCCAGCGCCAGGAACATGTAACCAATCTGGCTCATGGTGGAGTACGCGAGAACGCGTTTGATGTCGGTCTGCACCAGCGCGGCAAAGCCTGCCAGCACCAGCGTAACCGCACCGACAATACCCACCAGATGCAGAATTTCCGGGGTCATCAGGAACAGGCCATGGGTACGCGCAATCAGGTAGACACCGGCGGTAACCATGGTCGCGGCGTGGATCAGCGCGGAGACAGGGGTTGGACCCGCCATCGCGTCGGCCAGCCATGTCTGCAACGGCAGCTGCGCGGATTTACCCACGGCGCCACCCAGCAGCATCAGCGTTGCCCACCACAGCATGTTGTTGCCTGCTTCGAAGTGCGCCGGCGCCAGTTCCACCATTTCGCGGAAGTTCAGCGTGCCCAGTTCGTTGTAGAGAATGAACAGCGCGAAAGCGAGGAAGACGTCACCCACGCGGGTCACGACGAACGCTTTCATGGCCGCTGCGCCATTCTTCGGATCGGTGTAGTAGAAACCGATCAGCAGGTAAGAGCACAGACCCACGCCTTCCCAGCCCAGATACATCAGCAGCAGGTTATCGGCCAGCACCAGAACCACCATGCTGGCGATAAACAGGTTGGTGTAGGCGAAGAAGCGGGAGTATCCCTCTTCACCGCGCATGTACCAGGAGGCGAACATGTGGATCAGGAAGCCGACGCCGGTGACCACGGAGAGCATGGTCAGAGACAGACCATCCAGCACCAGGTTGAAACCGATGTTGAAGTTACCGACCGACATCCAGTTCCACAGCGGTACGCTGTAGGCCTGACGTCCATTGTTAAAGAAGTCGATACCCGCATACGCTGTGACCAGCGCAGCCAGGCCGATAGAGCCAATGCCCACGGTGGCAGACAGATTCTCAGACCAGCGGCCGCGAGAAAACGCCAGCAGCACGAAGCCAATCAGCGGAAAAATAATGGTTAAGGCAAGCATGTTCATCCACGCAACTCACTTACTGAATCGATGTTCAGGTTCTGGCGGCGACGATGGAGCTGTAGCAACAGCGCCAGGCCAATACTCGCTTCAGCAGCCGCGAGGCTGATGGCGAGAATGTACATCACCTGACCATCGGTCTGGCCCCAGTAGCTGCCGGCGACCACAAAGGCCAGCGCGGAAGCGTTGATCATGATTTCCAGACCGATCAGCATAAACAGCAGATTGCGGCGGATAACCAGACCGGTTAAGCCCAGAACGAATAAAATCGCAGCGAGGATCAGTCCATGTGTTAAGGGGATCATGCGCGTTCCTCCGTTTTTCTTTTCGCGCGGTCGTCAGTGCGGTTGCTCAGCACCTCGCCGACACGCTCTTCGCGGCCAACGTGGAAGGCCACAACCAGACCCGCCAGCAGCAGCATCGAGGCCAGCTCAACCGCCAGAACGTACGGACCAAACAGGGTGATACCCACGGCTTTCGCGCTGATTGGCGTCCCGTCGATACCCTGGTCGTTGACGCCCAGAATGGCGTAAACAATCACCGCCAGCATGATGGCCGACAGAATCGCCGGGCCAATCCACACCTGCGGTTTTAACCACTGACGTTCCTGCTCAATTTCAGAGCCGCCCAGGTTGAGCATCATCACCACGAACACGAACAGCACCATGATGGCCCCGGCGTAGACGATGATTTCCAGCGCACCGGCGAAGTGCGCGCCCAGCGCAAAGAACACCCCGGAAATAGCCAGCAGCGAGATGATTAAATACAGCAGCGCATGCACCGGATTGGTGTGCGTGATCACTCGCAGCGTAGCCAGGATGGCGATAAGGCCACAGATATAAAAAGCGAATTCCATTGCCCTCTCCTTACGGTAACAGGCTCTTGACGTCGATAGGCTTAGCTTCGTTCTCTGCTTCGCCTTTATCTTTGCCGTCGATTGCCATACCCGCCATCCGGTAGAAGTTATATTCCGGGTATTTGCCCGGACCGGAAATCAGCAGATCCTCTTTCTCGTACACCAGATCCTGACGCTTGTACTCACCCAGCTCAAAGTCTGGAGTCAGCTGAATCGCCGTGGTTGGGCACGCTTCTTCACACAGACCGCAGAAAATGCAGCGTGAGAAGTTGATGCGGAAGAACTCAGGATACCAGCGGCCGTCTACCGTCTCTGCTTTTTGCAGAGAGATACAGCCCACCGGACACGCTACCGCACACAGGTTACAGGCAACGCAACGCTCGGAACCGTCCGGGTCGCGCGTCAGCACGATACGTCCACGGTAGCGCGGCGGCAGATATACCGGCTCTTCCGGGTACATCCGGGTTTCGCGTTTGGCAAACGCATGCAGGCCGATCATCCAGATACTGCGTACCTGGGTGCCGAAACCTACCAATAATTCTTTTAAGGTCATGATCTCAAAGCCCCTTATGGCTGCTGCCAGAGAATGACAGCCGCCGTTACCAACAAGTTGACGAGCGTCAGCGGCAGGCACACTTTCCAGCCGAAGGACATTACCTGGTCATAACGCGGACGCGGTAACGCTGCGCGAATCAAAATGAACATCATCATGAAGAACGCGGTTTTCAGCGCGAACCAGATGAACGGCGGTAAGAACGGGCCATGCCAGCCACCAAAGAACAGGGTTACCATCAACGCCGAAATGGTGACGATACCGATGTACTCGCCCACGAAGAACAGACCGAACTTCATACCGGAATATTCAATGTGGTAACCGTCGGCCAGTTCCTGTTCGGCTTCTGGCTGGTCAAACGGGTGACGGTGACACACCGCCACGCCCGCGATGGCAAAGGTAATAAACCCAAAGAACTGCGGGATAACGTTCCAGATGTCGGCCTGGTTGTTGACGATGTCGGTCATGTTAAATGAACCGGCCTGCGCCACCACGCCCATCAGGGAGAGACCCAGGAACACTTCGTAGCTCAGCGTCTGCGCGGAAGCACGCATCGCACCCAGCAGCGAGTATTTGTTGTTACTGGACCAGCCTGCGAACAGCACCGCGTAAACCGCGAGGCCTGCCATCATCAGGAAGAACAGAATGCCGATGTTCAGGTCAGCGACCACCCAGGTCGGGCTGACCGGAACGATAGCAAACGCCAGCAGCAGCGAGGTGAAGGCGATCATCGGCGCCAGCGTAAAGATCACGCGGTCCGAGAAGCGCGGAACCCAGTCCTCTTTAAAGAACATCTTGATCATGTCCGCGACCAGCTGGAGTGAACCACCCCAGCCCACGCGGTTCGGTCCGTAACGGTTCTGGAACAGACCGAGCAGACGACGTTCACCAAAGCTCATGAACGCGCCGCAGGTGACCACCACCAGCAGAATCACAACCGCTTTCAGAATGCTCAGCAGGATGTCGATAAGATCCGGCGTTAACCAACTCATGCTTTTGCCTCCTGAAGGTTATCAAGATGCGCACCCGCCAGGACCGGCGCGATGCCAGGCATACCCATCGGCAGACCCACCTGCCCTGCTGACAGGCGTTCAGAAATAATCAGCGGCAGGCTGATTGTCTGGCCGTCGTAGCTAAAGGCAATGTTCGCACCCGCGTTAACGCCAAGCTTCGCGGCATCCGCCGGGTTGAGCTTGATGTACGGCTGCGGCATACGCTGCTGGAATACCGGAGAACGCTGGGACATTTCGTCGCTACCGAACAGATGGTAGTACGGTGCAATACGCCAGTGACCTTCCTGCGCCTGGAAGCTCGCCGGAACGGTGGTGAAGAAGTCCAGACCGGTTTCGGAGGCTTCAATCAGACGCACGCCCGGATCGCCGTGGCGCAGGTGACCGCCCACTTCAGCCTGGAATTTGTTCCATGCCTGCGGGGAGTTCCAGCCCGGTGCCCATGCAAACGGGATTTGCGAACGCGGCGCAGACGGCTGGTTGTTCCCTTCCATCGAGAAGGCGAACATGGTGTCTTTATCCTGCGGCTGACGCGGTTCGTGCACGCTGATGTTGGCGCGCATCGCGGTACGACCGCTGTAGCGGTGCGGCTCACGCGCCAGTTTCTGGCCGCGAATGCGGAAGCTTGCGTCCGGCGCGGCATCTTTAATACCCGCCAGCTGAGGCAGTTTCTCAACAACCGCGTCGATAACGTGGTCGAGCTGCGTCCAGTCAACTTCACGGCTCTGCACGGTGCTGTGCAGAGAGTGCAGCCAGCGCCAGCTTTCCAGCATCACGGTGTTGCTGTCGTAGTAGGCCGGGTCATAAACCTGGAAGAAACGCTGGGCGCGACCTTCGTTGTTGATCACCGTCCCGTCGCTTTCTGCGAAGCTTGCCGCAGAGAGAACGAGATGCGCTTTGTCCATGATCGCGGTGCGCTGATGGTCGATAACCATCACCAGCGGCGCTCTGGAGAGCGCGGCGTCAACGCGAGCGGCAGAAGCATGGCGATGCAGGTCATTTTCCAGCACCACAACGGCGTCAGCGGCACCGGATTCCAGTTCGCTTAACGCGTCTTCCAGCGAGCCGCCGCCAATCATACCCAGACCGATGCTGTTCACCGCACGGGCAATCATGGTCACACCAACGTCAGCGCCGCGTCCCTTCAGGGCTTTGGCAACGTTCGCTGCGGCCTGAATGATTTCAGCGCTACCGGCGTTGGTACCGGAAATAATCAGCGGTTTCTTCGCACCGGCCAGGGCCTGAACAATCACGTCAACCTTGTTTTGCAGGTCGCGATCCAGCTCAACGGCCGGTGAGTTGCTGTCCAGCGCGTGGGCAATGGCAAAGCCAAGACGCGCCTGATCTTCAACCGGCGCGCAGTAGGTCCACGCCGCAATATCGTCCAGACGGGTGTTGTCGATGTTAGTCACAAACAGAGGATGCTTCGCGCGCTGGCCGATGTTGAGGATCGCCGCAATCTGCCAGTCAGCCACTTTCTGCGCCGCTGCCATTTCACGTGCTTTGCCTTTCACCGCCTGGCGAACCGCCAGAGCCGCGCGTGCGCCGGTCTGCGTCAGGTCTTCCCCGAGCACCAGAACCGCATCATAGGATTCGATTTCGCGCAGCGCAGGCGTGTGAATGCCGCCTTCACGCAGCACTTTCAGCACCAGCTGGAGACGTTCCTGCTCGCCCTGGGCGATACCGGTGTAGAAGTTTTCCGCCCCAACCAGCTCGCGCAGCGCGAAGTTGCTTTCGATGCTGGCGCGCGGGGAGCCAATGCCGATCACTTTCTTCGACTGACGCAGAATATCTGCCGCGCCCTGCATCGCCTGCTCAGCGTTGAGGGTAATGACGTCATCGCCACGGCGCTGAACCGGCTGACGCGGACGGTCTTTCAGGTTCACATAGCCATAGCCGAAACGACCGCGGTCGCAGAGGAAGTAGTGGTTAACGGTACCGTTGTAACGGTTTTCGATACGACGCAGTTCGCCGTAACGTTCACCCGGGCTGGTGTTACAGCCGAGGGAGCACTGCTGGCAGATGCTTGGCGCAAACTGCATGTCCCATTTACGGTTGTAACGTTCAGAGTGGGTTTTATCGGTAAACACGCCGGTCGGACAGATTTCTACCAGGTTACCGGAGAATTCGCTTTCAAGCGTACCGTCTTCCGGACGACCGAAGTAGACGTTGTCATGCGCGCCATACACGCCCAGATCCTGACCGTCTGCATAATCTTTGTAGTAACGCACGCAGCGGTAGCAGGCGATGCAGCGGTTCATTTCGTGAGAGATGAACGGCCCCAGATCCTGGTTACGGTGGGTACGCTTGGTAAAGCGATAGCGACGGAAGCTGTGACCGGTCATGACGGTCATATCCTGAAGGTGGCAGTTACCGCCCTCCTCACACACCGGACAGTCGTGCGGGTGGTTGGTCATCAACCACTCCACCACGCTTTCACGGAACTGTTTGGCTTCTTCGTCATCAATCGAAATAAAGGTGCCTTCGGCGGCTGGCGTCATACAGGACATCACCAGGCGACCACGCGTGTCTTCCGCGTTTTGATATTGCTTCACCGCACACTGGCGGCAAGCACCGACGCTGCCCAGCGCCGGATGCCAGCAAAAGTACGGAATATCGAGGCCAAGAGACAGACAAGCTTCCAGCAGGTTGTCCGCCCCGTTGACTTCGTATTCTTTGCCGTCTACATGAATCGTAGCCATTAGCATGCTTCCAGTTGGCTCGGCCGAAACCGAGCGTTAATCAAAATTCTGTTTTTACCAGCGCGCTTTCAGCAGGTTCGGCTGAATACCATTGATCGAATGGGTATTGCTGAACGGCTGCTTGATGCCTGCTTCGAATTCGTCGCGGAAATATTTAATCGCGCTTTGCAGCGGCTCGACGGCGCCCGGTGCGTGGGCACAGAAGGTTTTACCCGGTCCTAAGAATCGACACAGTTGCTCAAGTGTCTCGATATCGCCAGGCTGGCCTTCGCCACGTTCGATAGCACGCAGGATCTTCACGCTCCACGGCAGACCATCACGGCACGGTGTGCACCAGCCGCAGGACTCGCGGGCGAAGAACTCTTCCAGGTTACGCACCAGGGATACCATGCCGATCTCGTGGTCGACGGCCATCGCCAGCGCGGTACCCAGACGGCTACCTGCTTTACCAATGCTTTCGAACTCCATTGGCAGGTCAAGGTGGGCTTCGGTCAGGAAGTCCGTCCCTGCCCCACCCGGCTGCCAGGCTTTGAATTTCAGGCCATCGCGCATGCCGCCGGCGTAGTCTTCAAGAATTTCGCGTGCGGTGGTGCCGAACGGCAGCTCCCAGACGCCAGGGTTCTTCACGCGACCGGAGAAGCCCATCAGCTTGGTACCGGCATCTTTGCTTGAGGAGATGCCCTGATACCACTCCACGCCGTTCGCAAGGATCGCCGGGACGTTACACAGGGTTTCGACGTTGTTGACGCAGGTCGGTTTACCCCACACGCCGGAGCTTGCAGGGAACGGTGGCTTGGAGCGCGGGTTCGCGCGGCGGCCTTCCAGGGAGTTAATCAGCGCGGTTTCTTCACCGCAGATATAACGCCCGGCACCGGTGTGCACGAACAGCTCGAAGTCAAACCCGGTGCCCAGGATGTTTTTACCCAGCAGTCCCGCTTCGGTGGCTTCGGCAATCGCGCGACGCAGGTTTTCCGCCGCTTCGATGTATTCGCCGCGCAGGAAGATGTAGCCACGGTACGCTTTCAGCGCGAACGCGGAGATCAGCATGCCTTCCACCAGCAGGTGCGGCAGCTGTTCCATCAGCAGACGGTCTTTATAGGTACCCGGCTCCATTTCATCGGCGTTACACAGCAGGTAACGGATGTTCATGGATTCATCTTTCGGCATCAGGCTCCACTTCAGACCGGTGGAGAAGCCCGCACCACCGCGGCCTTTCAGGCCAGACTCTTTCACCGCGTTAACGATGTCGTCCGGCGCCATGCCGCCAAGGGCTTTACGCGCACCGGCATAGCCGTTTTTGCTCTGATATTCGTCGAGCCATACCGGCTGTTTGTCATCACGCAGACGCCAGGTCAGCGGATGCGTCTCAGCAGTACGAATTACAGTTTTCATTTGTACTGCTCCAGCAGGTCAGGAATCGCTTCCGGCGTCAGATGGCTGTGAGTGTCCTCATCAATCATCATGGTCGGCCCCTTGTCGCAGTTACCCAGGCAGCAGGTTGGCAGCAGAGTAAAGCGTCCGTCGAAGGTGGTCTGGCCCGGCTTGATATTGAGTTTCTTCTCAATCGCAGCCTGAATGCCCTGATAACCGGTGATGTGGCAGACCACGCTGTCACAGTAGCGGATCACATGGCGACCTACCGGCTGACGGAAGATCTGGCTGTAGAACGTGGCTACGCCTTCTACGTCACTTGCCGGAATGCCCAGCACTTCTGCGATCGCATAGATCGCCCCATCCGGCACCCAACCACGCTGTTTCTGTACGATTTTCAGCGCTTCAATGGACGCCGCACGCGGGTCTTCGTAGTGGTGCATCTCGTGCTCAATGGCGGCACGCTCTGCTTCACTCAGCTCAAAAGCCTCGGTTTGTGGTTGTTGATTCTCGTGCATAATTAGCGGTCCACATCTGACATAACAAAATCGATACTACCCAGATACACAATCAGGTCGGAGACCAGACTGCCGCGAATGGCGGCCGGGATCTGCTGCAAGTGCGCGAAGCTTGGCGTACGCACGCGGGTGCGGTAGCTCATGGTGCTGCCGTCGCTGGTGAGGTAGTAGCTGTTGATACCCTTGGTCGCTTCAATCATCTGGAAGGATTCCTGTGCCGGCATGACCGGGCCCCAGGAAACTTGCAGGAAGTGGGTGATCAGGGTCTCGATATGTTGCAGCGTGCGCTCTTTCGGTGGCGGCGTCGTCAGCGGGTGATCCGCCTTGAACGGGCCTTCCGGCATGTTGTTGAGGCACTGCTCAAGGATGCGCAGGCTCTGGCGCAGCTCTTCCACTTTCAACATCACGCGGGTGTAGCAGTCGGAAACACCGCCGCCAACCGGGACTTCAAAGTCGAAGTTCTCGTAACCAGAGTAAGGACGCGCTTTACGCACGTCGAAATCAATCCCGGTCGCACGCAGGCCAGCACCGGTAGTCCCCCACTCCAGCGCTTCTTTCGCGCCGTAGGCAGCAACGCCCTGGGAACGGCCTTTCAGGATGGAGTTACGCAGCGCGGCTTTCTCGTAAGACGCCAGACGTTTCGGCATCCAGTCGAGGAATTCACGCAGCAGACGGTCCCAACCGCGCGGCAGATCGTGCGCCACACCACCGATACGGAACCAGGCTGGGTGCATACGGAAACCGGTAATCGCTTCCACCAGATCGTAGATTTTCTGACGGTCGGTAAAGGCGAAGAAGACCGGCGTCATCGCGCCGACGTCCTGAATGAACGTGGAGATGTACAGCAGGTGGCTGTTAATACGGAACAGTTCAGACAGCATTACGCGAATCACGTTAACGCGATCCGGGACGGTGATGCCTGCCAGTTTCTCAACGGCCAGCACGTATGGCATTTCGTTCACGCAGCCGCCGAGGTATTCGATACGGTCGGTATACGGAATGTAGCTGTGCCAGGACTGACGTTCGCCCATCTTCTCGGCACCACGATGGTGGTAGCCGATGTCAGGGACGCAGTCGACAATCTCTTCGCCGTCAAGCTGAAGGATGATACGGAACGCACCGTGCGCAGAGGGGTGGTTTGGACCCAGGTTGAGGAACATGAAGTCCTCGTTTTCGGTGCCGCGCTTCATGCCCCAGTCTTCCGGCTTGAAGGTCAGCGCTTCCATCTCCAGATCCTGCTTGGCTTTGGTTAGCTCAAACGGGTCGAATTCGGTGGCGCGTGCCGGGTAGTCTTTACGCAGCGGGTGGCCGGTCCAGGTCTGCGGCATCATGATGCGCGTCAGATGCGGGTGGCCGTCGAAGGTCATGCCGAACATTTCCCAGGTTTCACGCTCGTACCAGTTGGCGTTCGGGAAAAGTTTGGTGATCGTCGGCAGATGCATGTCGTTTTCAGACAATGCCACCTTGAGCATGATATCCGTGTTGCGGTCTATTGAGATCAGGTGGTAGAAAACGGAAAAATCCGCGGCAGGGAGACCCTGGCGGTGCGTTCTCAGACGTTCGTCCATGCCGTGTAAGTCAAACAGCATGACGTAAGGTTTTGGCAATTTCTTGAGGAAATCGACAACTTCCAGTAATTGCTCACGCTTCACCCAAACAACGGGTACCCCGGTGCGGGTGGCCTGAACAGTAAAGGCATCCGGCCCAAAACGGTTGCGCAGTTCGCCAATGACCGGGTCATCGAGATGATCCCGAGTCTGCCAGGCGGCTTCTTGCGCGGTTAAGTCGGTCATATTGTTCACCATTGCAAATGGTCCGTGGTGACTGTTAAGCCTGGCTTCGCGCTATTTGAGTAGTGATATGCGAAGGTGTTCTCCAGGCCCACAGGCGCAAATTAAATTTCGTCAGGCGTACGCAGGTTGGTGACGGCAATACGTTCACCACGTTTACGCTCGCGCTCAGACTGCATGTTCGCGCGATAGACACCCTGATCGCCAACAACCCATGAAAGCGGGCGTCGTTCTTTACCAATTGACTCCTGGAGCAGCATCAGCGCCTGCATATAGGCCTCTGGACGCGGCGGGCAACCCGGGATGTACACATCCACCGGAATGAACTTATCAACGCCCTGCACAACGGAATAAATGTCGTACATACCGCCGGAGTTTGCACATGCGCCCATGGAGATAACCCATTTTGGCTCCAGCATCTGGTCATAAAGACGCTGAATAACCGGTGCCATCTTGGTAAAGCAGGTCCCTGCCACCACCATCAGGTCAGCCTGACGCGGAGAAGCACGCAGTACCTCGGCCCCAAAACGCGCAACGTCATGCACCGCAGTGAATGACGTCACCATTTCAACGTAGCAGCAAGAAAGGCCAAAGTTGTATGGCCAGATGGAGTTCTTACGACCCCAGTTGACCATGTCGTGCATGGCATGTTCGAGCTTGCCCATGTACACGCTTTTGTTGACTTCTTGCTCCAGGGGGTCGGTTACGATCTCCTGTTTTTGCAGGGGGTAACGGTCATTCTCACCGTTAGGATCTATGCGGGTGAGCGTATAATCCATCTTATTGCCTCGCTGTTACTGCTGACGATTAGAGATACTGTTTTCCGGGTTGATGTGTTCACGGCGTGAACGCACAGGTGTCCAGTCCAGCGCGCCAATACGCACCAGATAAACCAGACCGGCCAGTAACACTAAAATGAAAATTGCGGCCTCGACAAAGCCCACCCAACCACTTTCGCGAATGGAGGTAGACCACGCGAAGAGGTAAAGCGCTTCCACGTCAAAAATGACGAAGAACATGGCTACCAGGTAAAACTTGGCAGACAGGCGTAAGCGAGCGGTACCTACTGAATCAATACCTGATTCGAAAGGTGTGTTTTTGTGCCTTGCGCGGGCGCGACCGCCCAGGAACCAGCCGCCGACTAACATCAGGCAGCACAGGCCAATGGCTACAATAAGAAAGATTGCGAATGCCCAGTGATGAGCGATGACTTCTGTGGATGTTGACATACTCATTGCTTACTCATCAAAAGTGATACCGACGACACTGCTCTTGCTGGCAGATGGGCATCACATCGATTCATGGGGAGGAACAAAATAACCTTACACTAACTGTCAGAAATGAGACATAGACAGCAAAATGATGGGGTTTTTTACTCCTTTCTATAACCTTTTGTCAACTTTAACAAAGGTTTCTTCACATTAAATTACAACGTGCGATTCTCATTAACATTTGGTGCCCTTTAACCCTGGTGGGTACATGACTTTCCGTCAAATGCATCTTGTTGAATCGTGTCCGTTTTGGAAGTAAAAAAAATAACCCTCCTATTTTGACAGGATTTGCCAACGATTCCTCCCCCCAAATGGGAGTATTTTCTTGATCTGAGACACGCTTTTGTTAATTCAATCAAAAAAACAGCAACATATTTCCTGTTTTATTAACATCGGTGGGGTATGAGGTAAGTTAGAACAGGTCTTGTTTACATCTTAATCAAAAGCATTTTCTGCATTGATAAATAAGCGGTATTTGCTTTATCCCTGCTCCGCCCGCGGTTATGAATAGCAAAAAAAACCACTCGCAGGAAAAAATCATGCGAGTGGCTCTTTTTTGCACTTACATTTTGTTACGAGAATTTTGAGGGAATGATCACTCAAAATCCCCTTCCACGATCAGGGAGTCATCCCCTCCTTCGGGAGTAACAGCCGCGTACTGCCATGGATTGTGGTAGTTTTCCATTGCCTCGAATACCACTTTTGCCAGCTCGTTGTTGCTGGCGGCGTTATGGCACAGCAGGTACTCCGTATCCGGCAACGACGGGAGTCCCTCGGATTGACCCAGCACACGCAGATCGGGGCTCATCATTTCCACCGGACGGGCCGTTACGCCAAGCCCAGCCTTCACCGCCGCTCGCACTGCGGGCAAGGTTGACGCCACGTACGCCAGGCGCCATGGAATACTGGCTTCGTTGAGCGCTGCCAGCACCATATCGCGGAACGGACTGGGATCATCCAGCAGGACCAGGGGTATCGGCTCACCTTTCTGCAATACATACTCCGCGGCACAGTACCAGTGCGTTGGAGAAGTACGCAGCGTCAGGCTGTCAAACTGGCCAGGTCGATGCGTGGTGACCACCAGGTCAACCTCGTTTTCTGTCAGCATCTCAACCATGAAGGCATTGCGTTTAACGCTAACGTCCAGGGCAAGCTTCGGATAAACCGAGCTAATTCGGTTGAGAAGGAAGGGTAAAATGGTATCTGCTGATTCATCTGACGCCCCTAATGTTAACACTCCCTGAAGGTTGCTAAACATTAATGACATACAGGCTTCATCATTAAAGCGCAGTATCTTTCTGGCATAACCCAGAAGCTGAATACCATGTTCTGTTAAAAGCTTATTACGCCCATGACGCGCAAAAAGCTCTTTACCAACCAGTTGTTCCAGCCGCTGCATTTGCTGACTCACGGCGGACTGGGTACGGCAAACGGCGGCAGCAGCTGCTGCAAAAGTGTTGAGATCGGCGACCGCAACAAACGTTCTCAGCAGATCGAGGTCGAGATTCATTATCGGACGATTTGCATTTATCATATCTTTTCACTTTCAGGTTGCTCGTGCGGAGCTGCCCGGGTTGAAGCTGTGTGTAACAGTTAAGCAATTCCTTCTGAAGAGTTTCCCTCGCATCCCGGCCCGGCAGACTGCCTGACAGATAGTTATTGTACTGCGGTATATCACCAGTCAGAAATCACGTTTCATGACGTTATTTTTATTCTCTTGCGTCCAGGATATTTCTTTGTTTGCAGGTCGATGTAAATACCATAAAGAGTAAGACATGTTTTCTGCCATCTATATCGCAGCGTTGCCAGCGTAGCAAGATGTGACTTACCCAATCAGCCAGAGATAACTTTAACAATAACAATCGATTAATACAGAAAAGCAGAAGCCGATATACGTAACAGGCCTATCGCTATGCTGCATTCCCGAAACACATCTTAACCCAAATCCACTATATTTATAAGTCTTATTGCAATATTAAGGAGTTACCGCCAATGATAAGCAACTACACTCTTTTTATTAAAATTAACGAAAGTTGCATTTTCGTCGTTAATAATAAATAAAGTTTAATTTAGATTCAGGCCATTCATTAATAACCCTTAACATTAATTTCACATGAGTAACTTTTAGCCTGGCTTTGCTAATATGGCAATCGGTATCTCAGCATTCAGGTTTTACGAATGATCACTCAGGGGGACTAATGCATCAGCCCGAATCGTCTTTTTATTTACACCAGAATAAAATTCATAGTTACATGCAATTTTTAGCATAAAAAACCCATTAATAACCTTTATCACGATAAATTCAGGCACAAAATCACTCCGTCGTTAGAGTAAGCGATCACAGCGACATTCCCCGGTGGAACGAAATCTTCTTCTGTGCGCCCTTCAAAACGAAGCGCGGGGGGAGTACATTGTTCCGTGCACACTTCCACGGCAGGAAGTTGCAATAATAGCGAAAAGGTTAAAGGTTCATGTCCCCTATCGAAAAATCCAGCAAGCTCGACAACGTCTGTTACGACATCCGTGGCCCGGTACTCAAAGAGGCAAAACGCCTTGAAGAGGAAGGCAATAAGGTTCTGAAACTCAACATCGGCAACCCCGCGCCATTTGGTTTTGAAGCGCCGGATGAGATCCTGGTGGATGTGATCCGTAACCTGCCCACTGCACAAGGCTACTGCGATTCAAAAGGGCTTTACTCCGCCCGTAAAGCCATCATGCAGCACTATCAGGCTCGCGGTATGCGCGACGTCACCGTTGAAGATATCTACATTGGCAACGGTGTCTCGGAACTGATCGTTCAGGCGATGCAGGCGCTCCTGAACAGCGGCGATGAAATGCTGGTTCCTGCCCCAGATTATCCGCTGTGGACGGCTGCGGTGTCCCTGTCCAGCGGTAAAGCGGTGCACTACCTGTGCGACGAATCCTCTGACTGGTTCCCGGATCTGGATGATATTCGCGCCAAAATTACCCCGCGCACCCGGGGTATCGTGATCATTAACCCGAATAACCCGACGGGCGCGGTCTATTCAAAAGAGCTGCTGATGGAGATCGTCGAGATCGCCCGCCAGCATAACCTGATCATCTTTGCCGACGAGATTTACGACAAGATCCTGTACGACGCGGCGCAGCACCACTCTATCGCCGCGCTGGCACCCGATCTGCTAACGGTCACCTTTAACGGACTGTCTAAAACTTACCGCGTTGCCGGTTTCCGTCAGGGCTGGATGGTACTGAACGGTCCGAAAAAACATGCGAAAGGCTACATTGAAGGGCTGGAGATGCTGGCATCCATGCGTCTGTGCGCCAACGTACCGGCGCAACATGCGATCCAGACAGCACTCGGCGGCTATCAAAGCATCAGCGAGTTTATCGTTCCAGGCGGCCGCCTGTATGAACAGCGCAACCGTGCATGGGAATTGATTAATGATATTCCGGGCGTCTCCTGCGTGAAGCCTAACGGCGCGCTGTACATGTTCCCGAAAATCGACGCGAAGCGCTTTAATATTCACGACGACCAGAAAATGGTGCTTGACTTCCTGTTGCAGGAAAAAGTGCTGCTGGTTCAGGGTACGGCGTTTAACTGGCCGTGGCCGGATCACGTGCGTATCGTCACCCTGCCGCGCGAAGACGATCTCGAAATGGCCATCAGCCGCTTCGGGCGCTTCCTCTCCGGGTACCATCAGTAGCGCTGACTATCCGCCGGGTAGCGCTGCGCTTACCCGGCCTGCAACATCCGCAAATTTGCATCTTCCCTCCCCTCCCCGCACAATGAAGTCTGTCGCAGTGAAGACATAAGGTAACCTATGAGTCAGAGTCATTTCTTTGCCCACCTCTCCCGCCTGAAACTCATCAACCGCTGGCCGCTGATGCGCAACGTGCGCACTGAAAATGTGTCTGAGCACAGTTTACAGGTTGCCATGGTCGCGCACGCGCTGGCCGCGATTAAAAACCGCAAATTCAACGGGCAGGTGAATGCCGAACGTATCGCCCTGCTGGCGATGTACCACGATGCATCGGAAGTGCTGACCGGGGATCTGCCTACGCCGGTGAAATATTTCAACTCGCAGATTGCCCAGGAATATAAAGCTATTGAGAAGATTGCCCAGCAGAAGCTGATCGACATGGTGCCTGAAGAGCTGCGCGATATCTTCGGGCCGCTCATCGACGAGCATCAGTATACGGAAGAGGAGAAATCCCTGGTTAAGCAGGCCGATGCGCTGTGCGCCTACCTGAAGTGTCTGGAAGAGCTGTCCGCCGGGAATAACGAATTTTTACTGGCAAAAACGCGTCTGGAAAAAACGCTGGAATCTCGTCGCAGCGAAGAGATGGACTACTTTATGCGCGTGTTTGTGCCGAGCTTCCATTTGTCACTGGATGAGATTAGCCAGGATTCGCCGCTGTAGTTTTTTGCCGGGTGGCGGCTCCGCCTTACCCGGCCTACGTTTCTGCACTCACGCTAAAACGGGAATAACACCGGAATTAACACCACGCATACCAGCATTACCAGCACGGTGAACGGCACACCCAGCTTCACGAAATCACTGAACCTATAATTCCCGGGCCCCAGCACCAGCGTATTGACCGGGGAAGAGACCGGCGTCATAAATGCCGCGGACGCCGCCATCGCAACCATCATCGCAAACGGATACGGCGAAACGCCCATCGATTTTGCCATCGCCAGCGCAATGGGCGCCATCAGCACCGCCGTTGCGGTATTGGAGATGAACAAACCAATGGTGGCGCACATGACGAACAGGCAAACCATCATCAGGTACGGACCATATCCCCCGCCCGCGTCCATTAAGCCTTTTACGATCAAATCCACCCCGCCGGTTTTCTGTAGCGCCAGGGCGAAGGGCATCATCCCGACGATGAGAATGATGCTCGGCCAGTGAATCGCTTTGTAAGCGCTTTCGGCGTCGATACAGCGGAATTTGCCCATTAACAGACAGGCGATTATTGCCGCCACCGGGTTAGGGATCTCGTCCGTCAGCATCAGGGCAACCATCAATACCAGGCAAAAAATTGCATGGGGCGCCTGGCTGTGCGCCGGTGATGCATCGCTCTCTTCAATCGGCATATTTAGCACCACAAAATCGCGGCCTTTCTGCCCGAGCTGGCTAATCAGTTTCCAGTTGCCGACCACGAGGAAGATATCCCCCAGCAGGATCGGCTCATCCACCACCGCCCCTTCAAGGGCTACGCCATCGCGCTTCAGGCCTACCACGTTGAGGCCATAGCGGGTACGAAAGCCGATTTCACGCACGGTTTTGCCCAATAACTCCGATTCCGGGATCAGCGACACCTCGGCCATTCCCACATCCAGCGCCTGGTCAGAGAAATACTCGCCGCGCAGGACCATCGGCTCCAGCAGCTGCTCACTACAAAACTCCCGCAGATCCACGTCTGCGGTGGACATATCAATCAGCAGGACGTCACGCGCGCGAAACTCTGACACCCCGTTCACGTTAACGATCACCCGACGAAAACGACGCCAGCGCTCAACCCCGATGACGTTCGCGCCATAGCGTTCGCGTAGCTTAAGGTCATCCAGCCTCTGCCCCACCATAGGCGACCCCGGGCGGATAGCCAGACGTCGGGCACGCCCGGTCAGACGATACTCTTTAATCAGATCGCGGAAAGAGCGCCGCTTCCAGCCCTCTTTGGCTTTATCCTGCTTCTCCCCTTTCAGCGCAAAACGGGTCAATAGCATATAGATAATGCCCATCACCAGTACCACCAGCCCGATCGGCGTAACGCTGAAAAAGCTAAACCCCTCAAGCCCCTCACGGATCAGTTCGCTGTTCACGACGAGGTTCGGCGGCGTCGCGACCAGCGTCATCATGCCGCTGATGAGCCCGGCGAAGCTCAACGGCATCATCAGCCGCGAAGGGGAGATCTGCATCCTCATGCAGACGCTCAGCACGACCGGAATAAAGATGGCCACGACGCCCGTAGAGCTCATAAACGCGCCCAGCCCGGCGACCGTCAGCATCAGGTAAATCAGCATTTTGGTTTCGCTGCTGCCCGCTACTTTCACCAGCCACGACCCCATCATTGTCGCCACGCCGGTGCGGACCAGCCCGTCGCCAATAATAAACAGAGCGGCAATCAAAATTACGTTGGGATCGCTAAACCCGGAAAAGGCTTCCGGCAGGGAAAGGGTACCGCTTAGAACGAATGCGACAATCACAAACAGGGCGACGGCATCCATGCGCACCTTGCCCGTGGCAAAAAGAATGATGGCGATTAACAGCAGGCTCAGGACCCAAATCAGTTCACCGTTCACAACATGTCCTTGTCAGTGGAGGAGAAGCAATTCTGCCATAAAAAAGCCCCGGTAATGCGGGGCTATATCATGGGATTACATTTTTAGCGAGACGGTTACAACTCCGTCTGACACCTTCGAGACGTCGATGGCGGTCAGGGTGTTAAGCACGAAATCCGCCTCCTCCAGCCGGGGGGAACCCGCCGGGACGTTAACGGCAATGACGTGGCTTCCGGCGTTCAGCCCGGCCAGCACGCCTGCCGCCGCGTCTTCCACCACCACGCACTCCGCTGGCGCCAGGCCAAGCAGTTCTGCGCCGAGCAGGAACGCATCCGGTTCAGGCTTGCCGCGCTTCACGCGCTCAGCGGTAATGAAGACGTCCGGCGTCGGCAAACCTGCCGCCTTATGGCGTGCATGCGCGACGGGAACCGAGCCGGAGGTGACGATAGCCCACGGGATCTGCGCTTCATTCAGGTGCTCAAGCAGTTCGCGCGCACCGGGCAGCGCGGTGATATCCTCGGTATCGGTAGCTTCAATCTGCTCAAGATAGCGGAACTCCGCCTGAATCTCTTCCTCAGAACGTCCCGCAAGGAAGTGCCGCAATGAGGTAATGGCCTGTTTGCCATGGATGAAATTTAGTACGTCCTGATGGTCAATGCCGTGCCGGTCGGCCCAGTGGCACCACGAGCGCTCCACCACCGGCAGCGAATCCACCAGCGTACCGTCCAGATCAAACAGAAAACCTTTACACTGCACACGCACCTCCGTCAGGCATTAATGATTTGTTGAATTTCGTTGCTGCTTAAATGGTACTGGCGCGGACAGGCGTGCCACGCGCTCAGCATACGTTGATACTTATCCCACATCGGGGTCTGGGCGTTGAAGCCGTGCGTACCCGCATCAAAATGGGTGTAGCGCCCTTCGGTATTCACCATAAAGCGTACATAGCTCAGATAGCGCGCTTCCGTCGCAGCATCAAAGCCCAGGAACGTCACGCGGCGCTCGTCAATGGTCTGCTGGTCCTTCAGATTGGTCCAGGACACATGCAGCGCATGGTACATCTCCATGATGTCGATAACGATACGGCAGGTTTCCTCTTTCAGTTCGCCAAATTCGCGATCCAGTTCGCGCATCTGCAAGCCAAAACCACGTTCAACAATGGTTTGCAGGCGGCTGTAGCGCGCAGCGTTATCGGGATCAAGCATAGTCATCATCTTGTACTGGTTAGACAAAATCAGACGTTGAGCATGGGTCATTTCCATCTTTCGACTCCTGTAGCGCATTGCACTGTAAAAAAAAGACACGGTAACTGATTGTTACTGTGCCTTCTTTTGGTCGTCGTTTCGATGATCAATCACAAGTCATCGAGGAATGTTTTATCAAGCTGTTTAAACGCACGCTTGAGGGTATCCGCCAGCGCCTGATAGTCCGGCTTACCTTCAACCGGTGCCAGCGCCTGGCCAGCCTCTTCCAGTTTTCCACGCACTTCATAAAACCAGTGTAAAATAGAAGGCGGAAGTGGCGTGACGGAACGTTTACCTAACCACCATAGCCCCTGCATCGGCAGGCTTAACGCAAAGAGCGCCGTCGCGACGGCAGGGCCAAGCTGTCCACCTAACGCTATCTGCCAGCACAGGGTAAAAACGGCAATCGGGGGCATAAAGCGAATCGCATAGCGCGTGGCGCGAATAGTGTGATTTTCAATAAACATGGGCGCGAGGCGCTTTTCCATCGGCCATGTCTTTGCGTAATGCTGTCCCCGACGAAACAGACTAAAAAAGTTCACGGACGGGATTTCGGGTGTCGACATGGCTGTACCTCAACTTCACATATAAAAATTAAAATTTTCGTGCAAAACCACAACAGGCTATGACAACGTTCAAAATATTTTGTCATAGCTACCCCGTATCGGGTATCCTGTGCCAGCCTGATAGGGCCGTAGACGATAAGCGTTAACTCGTCAAATTATCGCATATTATGCCATTGTCTGAAAAATGTTCAAAATGGCTTAAAATCATAGGTATTTCTTTCATCCTGCCAGAATGTTCGTTTGGCATGATGTTAATCATAAATGTCTGGGTCAGCATGCGTTACGCTTTTAGACTCACTGACGTTTTTTTAGCCACGTATCAATAATAGGTACTTCCATGTCGAGTAAGTTAGTACTGGTTCTGAACTGCGGTAGCTCCTCACTGAAATTCGCCATCATCGATGCGCTCAACGGTGACGAGTACCTCTCTGGTTTGGCCGAATGTTTCCATCTGCCTGAAGCACGTATCAAGTGGAAGATGGACGGCAGCAAACAAGAAGCGGCTTTAGGTGCAGGCGCCGCTCACAGTGAAGCGCTGAACTTTATCGTTAACACTATTCTGGCACAAAAACCAGAACTGTCTGCTCAGCTGACCGCAATTGGTCACCGTATCGTCCACGGCGGCGAAAAATACACCAGTTCCGTGGTAATCGACGACTCCGTGATTCAGGGTATCAAAGACTCTGCGTCTTTCGCACCGCTGCATAACCCGGCTCACCTGATCGGTATCGCTGAAGCACTGAAATCCTTCCCGAGTCTGAAAGACAAAAACGTGGCCGTGTTTGATACTGCGTTCCATCAGACCATGCCGGAAGAGTCTTACCTCTATGCCCTGCCATACAGCCTGTACAAAGAGCACGGCGTCCGTCGTTACGGCGCTCACGGTACCAGCCACTTCTATGTGACTCAGGAAGCCGCAAAAGTGCTGAACAAGCCGGTTGAAGAAGTCAACATTATCACCTGCCACCTGGGCAACGGTGGTTCTGTTTCCGCTATCCGCAACGGTAAGTGTGTTGACACCTCTATGGGTCTGACCCCGCTGGAAGGTCTGGTGATGGGTACCCGTTCCGGTGATATCGACCCGGCGATCATCTTCCACCTGCACGACACCCTGGGCATGAGCGTTGACGACATCAACAAAATGCTGACCAAAGAGTCTGGCCTGCTGGGCCTGACCGAGGTCACCAGCGACTGCCGTTACGTTGAAGACAACTACGCAGAAAAAGCTGACGCTAAACGTGCAATGGACGTTTATTGCCACCGCCTGGCGAAGTACATCGGTTCTTACACCGCGCTGATGGAAGGCCGTCTGGATGCTGTTATCTTCACCGGTGGTATCGGTGAGAACGCGGCAATGGTACGTGAACTGTCCCTGGGCAAACTGGGCGTTCTGGGCTTCGAAGTTGATCATGAGCGTAACCTGGCTGCCCGCTTCGGCAAGTCTGGCTTCATCAACAAAGAAGGCACCCGCCCTGCTATCGTTATTCCAACTAACGAAGAGCTGGTCATCGCGCAAGACGCACACCGCCTGACTGCCTGATTCCACACCGCCAGCAATGCTGGCGGTGCTGTTTTGTAACCCGCCCAACGCGGCGGTAACGAAAGAGGATAAACCGTGTCCCGTACTATTATGCTGATCCCTACCGGAACCAGCGTCGGCCTGACCAGCGTCAGCCTCGGCGTGATCCGCGCTATGGAACGCAAAGGCGTTCGTCTGAGCGTCTTTAAGCCTATCGCCCAGCCACGTGCCGGTGGCGATGCGCCAGATCAGACCACCACCATCGTTCGCAAGAACTCCAATCTGCCAGCGGCTGAACCGTTGAAGATGAGCCACGTTGAATCTCTGCTCTCCAGCAACCAGAAAGACGTGCTGATGGAAGAGATCATTGCCAACTACCACGCAAACGCGCAGGACGCGGAAGTGGTGCTGGTTGAAGGCCTGGTCCCGACCCGTAAACACCAGTTTGCCCAGTCTCTGAACTTTGAAATCGCGAAAACCCTGAACGCAGAGATCGTTTTTGTGATGTCTCAGGGCACGGATACCCCAGAGCAGCTGAAAGAGCGTATCGAACTGACGCGCAGCAGCTTCGGCGGTGCGAAAAACACCAGCATCACCGGCGTGATTGTTAACAAGCTGAACGCGCCAGTAGATGAGCAGGGCCGTACGCGTCCTGACCTGTCCGAAATTTTTGACGACTCCTCCAAAGCGAAAGTCATCAAAGTTGACCCGGCTAAGTTGCAGGATTCCAGCCCGCTGCCTGTTCTGGGCGCGGTGCCATGGAGCTTCGATCTGATTGCCACCCGTGCAATCGATATGGCGCGTCACCTGAACGCCACCGTGATCAACGAAGGCGATATCAACACCCGCCGCGTGAAGTCCGTAACCTTCTGCGCACGTAGCATTCCACACATGCTGGAACACTTCCGCGCAGGTTCACTGCTGGTGACCTCTGCTGACCGTCCAGACGTGCTGGTTGCAGCGTGCCTGGCTGCAATGAACGGCGTGGAAATCGGTGCAATTCTGCTGACCGGCGGCTATGAAATGGACGCGCGTATCAGCAAGCTGTGCGAGCGTGCGTTCGCCACTGGCCTGCCAGTCTTCATGGTGAACACCAACACCTGGCAGACCTCCCTGAGCCTGCAAAGCTTCAACCTCGAAGTGCCGGTTGATGACCACGAGCGTATCGAGAAAGTTCAGGAATACGTTGCGGGCTACATCAATGCGGACTGGATCGAATCCCTGACTGCGACCTCCGAGCGCAGCCGTCGTCTGTCTCCTCCAGCCTTCCGTTACCAGCTGACCGAGCTGGCGCGTAAAGCGGGCAAACGCGTGGTTCTGCCAGAAGGCGACGAACCACGTACCGTTAAAGCGGCAGCCATCTGTGCAGAACGCGGTATCGCGACCTGTGTGCTGCTGGGTAACCCGGATGAGATCAACCGCGTTGCGGCGTCTCAGGGCGTTGAGCTGGGCGCTGGCATTGAGATCGTTGACCCGGAAGTGGTTCGCGAAAGCTACGTTGCTCGCCTGGTTGAACTGCGTAAGAACAAGGGCATGACCGAAGCCGTTGCGCGCGAGCAGCTGGAAGACAACGTCGTGCTGGGTACGCTGATGCTGGAGCAGGACGAAGTTGACGGTCTGGTTTCCGGTGCGGTTCACACCACCGCGAACACCATCCGTCCACCGTTGCAGTTGATCAAAACCGCACCGGGCAGCTCTCTGGTCTCCTCCGTGTTCTTCATGCTGCTGCCTGAACAGGTTTATGTTTACGGCGACTGCGCGATCAACCCGGATCCAACCGCAGAGCAGCTGGCAGAAATCGCTATCCAGTCTGCGGACTCCGCGATTGCCTTCGGTATCGAACCGCGCGTCGCGATGCTCTCATACTCCACCGGTACCTCTGGTGCAGGTAGTGACGTAGAGAAAGTCCGTGAAGCGACCCGCATTGCGCAGGAAAAACGTCCGGATCTGATGATCGACGGCCCGCTCCAGTACGATGCCGCGGTAATGGCTGACGTGGCGAAATCCAAAGCGCCGAACTCGCCGGTTGCAGGTCGCGCTACCGTGTTCATCTTCCCGGATCTGAACACCGGTAACACCACCTATAAAGCGGTACAGCGTTCAGCAGACCTGATCTCCATCGGGCCAATGCTGCAAGGCATGCGCAAACCTGTGAACGACCTGTCCCGTGGTGCGCTGGTAGACGATATCGTCTACACCATCGCGCTGACGGCGATCCAGTCTTCGCAGCAGCAGTAATGTTTTGCCGGATGGCGCTTCGCTTATCCGGCCTACAGGACCGTAGGCCCGGTAAGCGCCAGCGCCACCGGGCAACAAAAAGGCGACCACACGGTCGCCTTTTTTTATTACAACAGCTCCCGCGCCGCCGACACAATGTCATGTGCCGTCAGGCCATACTCCTTTTGCAAGAAGTCCTGCGTGCCCACCTGACCATATCGTTCCTTCACCCCCACCCGACGCAGGGGCACCGGACAGGTTTCCACCAGCACTTCCGCCACCGCCGACCCCAGCCCGTTGTGAATGCTGTGGTTTTCGCAGGTCACAATACGCCCGGTTTTCTCGGCATAGTTTTTCACCAGCATCCGATCGATAGGCTTCAGGGTAAACATGTCGATGACCGCTGCGCTTACCCCCTCCTGCTCCAGCTGGCGCGCCGCCTCCAGCGCTTCCGCCACCATAATGCCGTTAGCAATCAAGGTAATATCGGTTCCCTCGCGCAGCACGTTGCCCTTGCCGATGGTGAAGGTTGACCCCGGGGCATACACGCTCGGGGCTTGTTTACGGATGGTCCTCACCCAGTAGAAGCCTTCCAGGTCGATAAGCTGACGCAGCACATCTTCGAACATCACCGCATCGGTCACCTCCAGCACCACTGAATGCGCCAGACCGCGCACGATGCCCATGTCCTCGAACGACATATGCGTCCCGCCGTTGTGGCAGGCCGTCACGCCCGCATCCGAGGCAATCACCTTCACGTTATTGCGCTGGTAGTCCAGGGACATAAACAGCTGGTCGAAGCAGCGACGGCTGGCAAAGGCGGTAAAGGTATGGACGAACGGCTTACGTCCGGTGAGCGACAGCCCGGCGGCCGTCCCAATCACGTTAGCCTCCATAATGCCGCAGTTGATGACGTGCTGTGGATAATCACGCGCTACGCCGTCCATCGCCATCGAACTCATCAGATCCGCTTCGAGCGCAATAATCTCGCTCCCGGCCTCAATCTGTTTTGCCACAAAACCCGCGTAGACCTTACGCATCTCAACGGCATCTTTCTGTCCTGTCGGTGCAACCTTAATCATGTGAAGCCTCCAGTTGGCGAATCGTCTCGTTGAGCGCCGCTTTGCTCTCCTCAGTTAATCGCAGGTGATGCGAGTTGCTGAGCTGTTCCAGGTATGGCACCCCCTGCCCTTTGATGCTGTCGAGGATCACCACCCGCGGACGCGCATCGGCCGCAGGGATCGGCGCGGTCACCTCCAGCAGCGCCGGAATGTCATCCCCTTTCACCGTCACCACGTCAAAACCAAAGGCGCGGAATTTGCCTTCCAGGTCGAAGGCGCTGATGATTTCGTCCAGCTCGCCGTCGAGCTGCTGTTTGTTCCAGTCCACGAATACCGTCAGGTTGTTCAGTCGATGGTGAGCAATAAACTGGAAGGCTTCCCAGCACTGTCCTTCGTTCAGCTCCCCGTCACCGACGATGCAGAACACCCGGTTTGGCCTTCCTGCCAGCTTGTGCGACAGCGCCATGCCGCCAGCGATGGAGATCCCCTGCCCCAGTGATCCGGTGGTGGCATCCACGCCGCGTGTTTTCAGGCGATCCGGGTGACTTGGCAGACGCGTCCCGTTCTGGTTCAGCGTGCTCAGCTCTTCAATCGGGAAGTAGCCCTTAATCGCCAGCGTACTGTACAGCGCCGGGCCCGCATGGCCTTTCGACAGCACAAAGTAATCGCGCTCTGGCCAGTCCGGATCGGCCGGGTCAATTTTCATCACCGCGCCGTACAGCACCGCCAGCGTTTCAACGACTGACATGCTGCCGCCGTAGTGCCCAAAACCCAGCTGCGTAAGGGATTTCAGCGTCTCAAGGCGAATCTGACGCGCCAGTTCGGTTATTTCATTCTCATTCATGATTTGGCTCCGGGGTTTTCCTGCGCGTTACCGCTGGCAGGTTTGTTTTTAGCGAAGACGTTGTAGGCCACCAGCAGCGCGAACAACACAACAACCAGTCCGGTGATGGCAAACGGCGACAGGAAGCGCGCCAGGTTGCCCAGCACAATCCCGACCGCACCAAAATCAGCGTCCGAGAAGGTCGTATTCGCAAAGCCAATTGCGCCCAGAACAGGCAGCAGCAGGACCGGGAGGAAGGTGATCAGCAGGCCATTAGCAAAGGCGCCAATCATTGCCCCGCGGCGTCCACCGGTGGCGTTACCAAACACGCCCGCCGTTGCACCGGTGAAGAAATGCGGCACGACGCCCGGCAGGATCAGCACCCAGCTAAACTGACCGCAGATGAACAAGCCCACAATCCCGCCGACGAAACTAAACAGGAAGCCAATCAGCACCGCGTTTGGCGCATACGGGTAGACTACCGGACAGTCCAGCGCAGGCCGCGCATTGGGCACCAGTTTTTCCGAGAAGCCAGTAAAGGCCGGGACGATTTCCGCCAGAATCAGGCGCACGCCCTGCAAGATGATGAACACGCCTGCCGCGAAGGTGATGGCCATAATGATGGCGTACACCAGGTAGTTCTGGCCGCCGCTGAAGGTGGCCTCCACGTACTCACGTCCGGCGCTCACCGCCATGATCAGGTAGATAATCATCATGGTCAGGGAGATGGAGATTGAACTGTCACGCAGGAAGCTAAGGTTCTTCGGCAGGTTCATCTCTTCGGTGGAGCGCGAACCTTTACCGACCTTGCTGCCAATCCAGCCGGACAGCACGTAGCCCAGCGTGCCGAAATGACCGAAGGCGATCTCATCGTTGCCGGTAATACGCTTCATATAGCGCTGCGCAATCGCCGGGAAGAAGGCCATAATCAGGCCGAGGATCAACGAGCCGGTAAAGACCAGCCCGACCCCCTCGAAGCCTGCAACCGTCAGGATCACGCCAATCATGCATGCCATGTAGAAGGTGTGATGCCCGGT
This sequence comes from Enterobacter cloacae complex sp. 677-3DZ2D5B, assembly GCF_004136695.1. Taxonomy (NCBI): domain Bacteria; kingdom Pseudomonadati; phylum Pseudomonadota; class Gammaproteobacteria; order Enterobacterales; family Enterobacteriaceae; genus Enterobacter; species Enterobacter cloacae complex sp. 677-3DZ2D5B. The sequence goes on from NZ_QFLS01000005.1 coordinate 251,525, forward strand.
GAGGAAGATGTATTTCAGGCGGGTAAAGCGCGCAACAATAATATTCGCCACCATCCCGAAGGCCATAATGAGCGCGGTGGAAGCGCCATATTTTTCCAGGGCAATCGACACAATAGCTTCATTGTTGGGAATAATGCCCTGAATATTAAAGGCGTGCTCAAACATACCGCCGAGCGGATTTAATGAGCCCACCAGCACGGTTGCGCCGCCGCCCAGTACAATAAAGCCGAGAATGGTTTTAATTGTGCCTTTTACCACATCCGAAAAGGCTTTTTTCTGCGCCACAAGACCAATCAGGGCAATTAAACCGACCAGCACTGAAGGGACTTTTAAAATATCAACAACGAAGTTCAGCGTTTCAAGGATAAACATATCCACCTCGCCTTATCAGGATTATTGTCTTTCGAACCAGGCGCGCAACTGCGCTTCGAGTTCGTTAATATCGATGATATTGTTGATCACCACCAGCTGGCTTTCCGGCACGCTGGCGCTGGCGGCAATGTCTTTCGCCATTACAAACAGGTCCGCCGCGCCCGGCGTAGCCGAGGAGAGATCGGAGTGTTCAACCTCGGCCTCAATTTCCAGTTTTTTGAGCACCTTTTTAATATTCATTTCGACCATAAAACTGCTGCCCAGGCCGGAGCCGCAAATAGCCATGATTTTCATTGTTATCCCCTTTTTTGAGTAGAGTACGCCCCATCACGCTGATGCGTAATGTTGAGATGAATCGGATTAAATAATTAAATCAGAAGCGATCGATGATGGTTTTTATCTCCTCCAGCGTATTCGCCCGATGTAATTCAGCCATATCTTCGTCGCTGGAAAATAATTCCGCTAAGGCTGAGATCATTTCGATATGGCTATGCTTGTCCGGCGCCGCCAGCATCACAATCACATCGACGGGGTCAAACTCACCGGCACCAAAAGAGACACCCTGTTTCAGTTTTAATAATGACAGGCCAAGTCCTTTCGCCCCTTCTTCCGGTCGCGCATGGGGCATTGCCAGCCCTGGAGCCAGCACATAGTAGGGACCTAACGTGTGATGCTGCTCGATGATAGCCGTGACATATTCCGGCGCAATGACCTGCAAATCCAGCAGCGGTTTCGCGCACAGTTCCAGCGCCTGGGGCCAGCTTTCAACGCTATCCTGTAGGATGATGGTTGTATCATATATCCACTTTTTGAGCATTTTTCACTCCCGCTAAAGACCAGACATGGGCAAACTCTATTCAACCCATCAATTAATGACTGCGATCGCGATCACAAAGATAGCGCTACCAACAACTAACATGCAGAACTGTGATAGCGCTATCAAATTACTGTCATGGTGCGAAATCACAGCAAAAAAAGGGATTTAAGGCGTATACTGCCTGTCACGTAAAATGAAGGATGAAACTGAATCGCGTCCTGTCAGCAGGAAGAGGTATGTCTTTAACCCGAAAACGGCGCAGTACCGGAAAAGTAACGCTCGCGGATGTCGCGCAGCTTGCCGGCGTAGGCACGATGACTGTTTCCCGTGCCCTCCGCACGCCCGAACAGGTTTCCGATAAACTGCGTGAAAAAATTGAAGCCGCGGTGCAGGAGCTGGGATACATGCCCAATCTTGCCGCCAGCGCACTGGCATCGGCATCGTCATGGACGATTGCGATGGTTGTACCCAATCTTTCCGAAGCTGGCTGTTCCGAGATGTTCGCTGGGCTACAGCAGGTGCTCCAGCCAGCCGGATATCAGATCATGCTGGCGGAATCTCAGCATCGTCTTGAACAGGAAGAGAAACTGCTTGAAACGCTGTTGGCCTCGAACATCGCCGCGGCGATACTGCTCAGCGTCGAGCACTCTGATACCGTGCGACACTGGCTAAAAAACGCCTCTATCCCGGTGATGGAAATGGGTGCAATGCGTGCCGATCCGATTGATATGAATATCGGGATTGATAACGTCGCCGCCATGTATGAACTTACCGAGATGGTGATTCAGCGCGGCTACCAGAATATCGGCCTGCTGTGCGCTAACCAGGAACAGTGGATTTTTCAGCAGCATTTGCAGGGCTGGTACAAGGCGATGCTGCGCCACCACCTGGCGCCGAACAGAGTGATTAATGCCGCCATGCCGCCGAACTTCTCCACCGGCGCGGCACAATTGCCAGAGTTCCTGCTGGCGTGGCCGGAGCTGGATGCGCTGGTGTGCGTGTCAGATGAACTGGCCTGCGGCGCGCTGTATGAATGCCAGCGTCGGCGCATCAAGGTGCCGGACGATTTAGCGGTCGTAGGTTTTGGCGACAGCGACGTCAGTCGCGTCTGTCAGCCGCCGCTGACGACGATGGCAGTACCGCATCGCAAGATTGGGATTGAAGCCGGGAAAGCGTTACTGGAACGTCTTAATGACGGAGACTGGCGCGACCATAAACCCATCGCGTCCAGCCTGTGTCTGCGGGAAAGCTGTTAAGGCTTACTCAGCCTCTTCCTCTTTTTCCGCCTTATTTTCCGGTTTAGCGGATTCGTTTTTGGCGTTGCGGGTCATCCACAGCGCCAGTGCTTTAAGGGAATCCGGCGTGAATTCGTCGCAACGCGCGGTGATCTCTTCCGGCGTCATCCAGCTGACTTCGCTCACTTCCTCTTCCTGCAAGGCGAACGGACCGTGGGAAACGCAGCTAAACAGCCCGCCCCAGACGCGGCAATGCTCATCTTCAAAATAAAACTGGCCGTGCTCGGCAAACGGCACGCCAGCGATACCTAACTCTTCTTCCGCTTCACGACGCGCGGAATCCAGCAGCACTTCATCGGCCTGCACGACGCCACCCGCTGTGGCATCCAGCATACCAGGAAGAAAATCTTTGGTGTCGGTGCGACGCTGGACCAGAATCTTGCCCATGCCGTCATGAACAACGATGTACGTCGCGCGGTGACGCAGACGCTCCGCACGCATTTGTTCGCGGCTGGCCTGCGCGATCACTTCATTTTCTTCGCTGACAATGTCAACCCATTCAGTACTTGCCAAATGATTCTGCTCCACCATCGGGAAACCTTCTCGTCTAAGCGCTCTTTCGGCGCGTTTGCAGTTGTGGTGTAACTTACGGATTAATCGCTATCTGCGCAATAACTTGCTGATCATTAAGTGCGATAACGCTTAATGTCCCGTCTTCATACATGCCGTAGCTTGCCGGGTTGCCGCCTTTAGGAATGCTGACAGACCCGGGGTTAAAGTGATAAAACGCCCCGCGCTTTTCCGCCACCGGAATATGAGTATGACCATAAACCAGGACATCGCCAGCGGCGAGTGACGGCAGGTTATCCGGGCCGAACAGGTGCCCGTGGGTCAGGAACAAACGGCTGTTTTCCATCAACACCTGTTGCCAGGGAGCGGTGATGGGAAAATGCAGCAGCATCTGGTCAACTTCACTGTCACAGTTGCCGCGAACGGCGATAATGCGCGAGGCAAAATGATTAAGTTTTTCCGCCACCTGCGCGGGAGCATAGCCTTCCGGCAACGCATTGCGTGGGCCGTGATTTAACACATCGCCCAGGATCACCAGCCATTGCGCCCCGCTTTGGGCGAACAGAGAAAGCACGCGTTCGGTCGCGGGCAGCGATCCATGAATATCCGACGCAAACATCAGTTTCATCAGTTACTCCTCGGGAATACAGACTGCCCCTATCATACCTCAAGCGTCCCGTCTTATCAGCCCGCGCGCTTAGCAGAGAGTGCCAGATAGCGCTGTACCGACGCGCGTTGCCACTGGAATGTGGCGTAATCCACCAGCAGTTGTGGGACGTCATCCCCGTTGAGGATCAGGCGATTGAGCATCAGCGCCAGATCGATGTCGGCAATACACCACTCGCCAAACAGGTTGGGGTTACCCTGCGCCAGCAGCGATGACGCAGTTTCGATCAGCTTCCGGGCGCTGGATAAGCCTTCCTCACTGAGGGCGGGCTTTTTGACGCCAGCGAACACCACGTCCGTAGAGCGTTCTGTGCGAATCGGCACCAGGTCGCTACGCAGCCACGCCTGGATCTGGCGGGCGCGGGCGCGCTTTTGCAGATCGTGAGGATAGATGCGTTCCCACTCAGGCGGGGCAAAGCGGTCCTCAAGGTACTCGTCAATCGCCGAAGATTCACTCAACTCAAAACCGTCGATCTCCAGCACAGGGACTCGGCGAGTGAGCGCGTAGCCCTGCCACTGAGGCTTCAGGTGTTCGCCGCTGTCCAGGTCAACGGTTTTCAGAGTAAAAGTAAGCCCCTTTTCTGCCAGCGCCACATAAACGCTCATGACATAAGGAGAAAAAAAGTTCGCATCGGACCACAACGTTATTACAGGCTGGCTCATAACATCCTCTTCGGCTGATCGGTTTTCACTCAACATATAATCTCTTTGCCTCGCTGTCACTTGATGAAAACTCACGATTTACAACAAGCACCTATACTGATTTTTCATGGCAACACTATTCGCACTGACAGGAGTTGAGAATGATAGATCTCTATTATGCCCCCACCCCTAATGGCCATAAGATCACACTCTTTCTTGAAGAAGCCGAAGTGGACTACCGGATCATTCGCGTGGATATCAGTAAAGGCGACCAGTTCCGCCCCGTTTTTCTGGCCATCTCGCCCAACAATAAAATTCCGGCCATCATTGATAACCTGCCCTCTGACGGCGGCAAACCGTTAAGCCTGTTTGAGTCCGGAGAGATTTTGCTCTATCTGGCAGAGAAAACCGGCAAGCTCCTGAGCGGTGAGTTGCGCGAGCGTCATCACACGCTGCAATGGTTATTCTGGCAGTCGAGCGGCCTCGGGCCGATGCTGGGGCAGAATCACCACTTTACGGCCTATGCGCCGCAGACGATCCCTTACGCCATTGAGCGATATCAGGTCGAAACCCAGCGCCTGTACGGGGTACTGAACCGTCGGCTGGAAAAATCACCGTGGCTGGGAGGTGAGCATTACAGCATCGCAGATATCGCCTGCTGGCCGTGGATCAACACCCATGAACGCCACCGGATCGACCTGGCCACTTATCCGGCGGTGAACAACTGGTTTGAGCGCATCCGGACCCGCCCGGCCACCGAACGCGCCATGCAAAAAATCCATCAGATTTGATCCTGCGCCCCGTTGGGTGCAGGTGTTCTCCTCATGTATGATGAGGTGAAAATACTGACACGGAGAAGACCTGCAATGTCCCAGCATGACGCTATTATTCGTATAAAAAACTTACGCTTACGCACTTTCATTGGTATCAAAGAGGAGGAGATTGCGAATCGCCAGGATATCGTGGTGAATGTAGTGATCCACTATCCGGCAGACAAGGCGCGCGCCAGCGAAGACATCAATGACGCGTTGAACTATCGCACGATCACCAAAAGCATCATCCAGTACGTTGAGAACAACCGTTTTGCGCTACTGGAAAAATTAACTCAGGATGTGCTCGACATCGCACGCGAACACCACTGGGTCACTTATGCTGAAGTGGAGATCGATAAACTTCACGCCCTGCGCTACGCCGACTCCGTCTCCATGACGTTAAGCTGGCAGCGCCAGGCGTAAACCTGGAGGTTGTATGAAGATCCTGCTCACCGGCGGTACGGGCCTGATTGGTCGCCATCTCATTCCACGTTTGCAGGCGTTGCATCACGACATTACCGTGGTCACGCGCAGCCCGGAGAAAGCGCGCCAGGTGCTGGGCACCGGCGTTGAGATCTGGAAAGGCCTGGCGGAAAGGCAGGATCTGAACGGCTTTGACGCCGTCATCAACCTTGCAGGCGAACCAATCGCCGATAAACGCTGGACCGAAGAGCAAAAACAGCGTTTATGCAGCAGTCGCTGGAATATGACCGAAAGGCTGGTTGAGCTGATTCGCAACAGCGAGACGCCGCCCTCGGTGCTGATTTCAGGCTCTGCTACAGGCTACTATGGCGATCTTGGTGAAGTGGTGGTGACCGAAGAAGAGCCGCCGCACAACGAGTTTACCCATAAACTCTGCGCCCAATGGGAGCGTATCGCCTGCGGGGCGCAGAGCGATAACACCCGCGTCTGCCTGCTGCGCACCGGCGTGGTGCTAGCTCCGAAAGGCGGTATTCTCGGTAAAATGTTGCCGCCGTTTAAAATGGGGCTTGGCGGGCCCATCGGAAACGGTCGTCAGTATCTGGCGTGGATCCATATCGACGATATGGTCAACGGTATTCTCTGGCTGCTGGATAACGACCTGCGCGGGCCGTTTAACATGGTGTCTCCGTATCCGGTACGTAATGAACAATTTGCTCATGCCCTGGGTCATGCCCTGCATCGCCCGGCGGTGCTGCGCGTGCCTGCGACGGCGATTCGTCTGCTGATGGGTGAGTCTTCGGTGCTGGTACTGGGCGGGCAGCGCGCGCTGCCAAAACGGCTGGAAGCGGCCGGGTTTACGTTCCGCTGGTATGACCTGGAAGAGGCGCTGGGGGATGTGGTGCAGTGAATATGTTAGAGTTATACGCCATGTCTGGATGATATGGCGTAACTATGGCAACCATCACCACAACCCGGCTTAACCTCACCCCTTTCGAACCTTCTGACTGGGCATTCTTCCGCTCTCTGCGCGAAGACCCCGCCATCATGCGCTATATGGCCGCTATTACACCGGAAAAAGAGACGCGCCGCGTATTTGCCGCACGCCTGATGGCGGAGCATGTCTTTGTGATCCGTCTGCATAACGACGTTACGCCGCTCGGGGATATCGGCCTGCAAATCAGTGCGGCGAACCGTGAAGAGGCGGATATTGGCTACACGGTTGTGCCTGCCGCGCAGGGAAAAGGCATTGCCAGCGAAGCGCTGCGCGCGGTGTGTGAGTATGCATTTAACCAGACGGGCGTGAAGGCGATAAACGCGTACGTGCTGGCGGATAACGTCGGGTCGGTGCGGGTCCTTGAGAAAGCGGGTTTTGTGCGCACGCAGGTGCTGGAGAAGGCGTACGAGATTAACGGCGTACGGTATGACGACTGGGTGTATCGGCTCGAGTGTTGAATGCCGGGCGGCACTGCGTTTGCCCGGCCTACGGTTTTTGTAGGCCCGGTAATCGAAGCGCCACCGGGCAATTGGGCGGCTCTGCGGCCTGATGCCCTCACCCCGGCCCTCTCCCACAGGGAGAGGGAGAAAGGCCAAACCTACTTCAACGAGCCTTTCAGGAACTGCTGCAAACGCGGGCTTTGCGGGTTCGCCAGCACCTCGTCCGGATGACCCTGCTCTTCAATCTTGCCCTGATGCAGGAAGATAACGTGGTTAGAAACGTTACGGGCGAAGCCCATCTCGTGCGTCACCACCACCATTGTTTTGCCCTCTTCCGCCAGCTTCTGCATGATGCGCAGCACTTCGCCAACGAGTTCAGGATCCAGCGCGGAAGTCGGTTCGTCAAACAGCAACACTTCCGGCTCCATCGCCAGCGCACGGGCGATAGAAACACGCTGCTGCTGCCCCCCTGACAGGTGCACCGGATATTTGATCCGCTGCCGCTCGTCGATACCGACTTTCGCCAGGTATTTGACCGCACGCTCGCGGGCTTCCTGCTTGCTTAAGCCGAGCACCTGAACCGGCGCTTCCATCACGTTCTCCAGCACCGTCATGTGGCTCCAGAGATTGAAGTGCTGGAACACCATTGTCAGACGCGTACGCAGCAGTCGTAGCTGATTTTTATCCGCCACTTTAAGCTGGCCGTCTTTATCACGGACCATGTTGATGTTCTGTCCGCTCACCACAATCGACCCTTCGCTCGGCTTTTCGAGGAAGTTGATGCAGCGCAGGAAGGTACTTTTACCCGAACCTGATGAGCCGATAATACTGATCACGTCGCCCGCGTTAGCCTCCAGCGACACCCCTTTCAGCACTTCATGTTCGCCGTAGCGCTTGTGCAAATCAATTACGTTTAATTTGTTCTCAGCCATCATAAATTCTCAGTGCGTCGACGGTTTTATATGCTGCAACCAGCGTTTTTCAGCCTTACGGAACAGGCTGATCAGGACGTAAGAAATGATCAAATAGAGCACTGCCGCAATGCCAAACGCCGTAAACGGCTGGTAGGTGGCAGAGTTAATATCGCGGGCAATCTTTAACAGATCCGGTACCGTGGCGGTAAACGCCAGTGCCGTCGAATGCAGCATTAAAATCACTTCGTTGCTGTAGGCCGGCAGCGCAATACGCAGCGCCGAAGGCAGAATAATACAGCGGTAGAGCTTCACGGACGAGAAGCCGTACGCGCGCGCCGCCTCGATCTCACCGTGCGGCACAGAACGGATGGCCCCGGCGAAGATCTCGGTGGTATAGGCGCAGGTATTGAGGGTCAGCGCCAGCACCGTACAGTTCAGACCGCTGCGGAAGAACGCATTCAGCATTTCAGTGCCTTTTACGATCTCAAGCGTGTACATCCCGGAATAGAACACCAGCAGCTGTACGTACAGCGGCGTACCGCGAAACACGTAGGTGAACAGCCAGATAGGGAACTGAATAAATTTATTGTTCGACACGCGGCCAATGGCAAGAAACACCGCCAGAATGCCGCCCATTACCACCGAGGAGATCAGCAGCCACAGCGTGATCGCCACGCCAGTAAAGCGGTAGCCATCCGTCCAAAGCAGGGATTTCCAGTACTCCTGAATAATCTCAATCACAGGTCAGCCCTCTTCACACCCACGGAGTAGCGACGTTCGAGCAGAAGCAGCACACCATTGGAGACGGTCGTAAAGACCAGATAGATTACGCCGCAAACCACCGCAAAATAGAACGGTTCCCAGGTGCTTTTACCTGCCAGCTGCGTGGCCTTCACCACATCTTCCAGACCCAGCAGGGAGACCAGCGCCGTTGCCTTGAGAATAACCTGCCAGTTGTTCCCGATGCCCGGCAGCGCGTAGCGCATCATGGCCGGGAACATGATCCGGCGAAACGTTTGTGAGGAGGTAAAACCGTAGGCGGTCGCCGCTTCAATATGCCCTTTCGGCACGGCCATGTAAGCGCCGCGGAAAGTCTCAGTGAAATAGGCACCGTAGATAAAACCAAGGGTAATAATACCGGCCACCATCGGGTCGATATCGATCTGCTCCATGCCGATGGCATCCGTTACGCCGTTAAGTGCGATTTGCAGGCCGTAAAAGATCAGCAGCATCAGCACCAGGTCAGGCACGCCGCGAATCAGCGTGGTATAGCCTTCAAATATCAGCGCCAGCGGTCTGTTGGCGGATAATTTAGCCCCCGCGCCCGCCAGGCCTATCAGCACCGCCAGCACCACGGAGCTGATAGCCAGCTCAAGGGTGACAAGCGCGCCCTGTAAAATAACGCCAGAAAATCCGTACAGCATACCGCGTGCCCTGTCGTCTCGTGAGTGGTGGAACCGTGTCTTTTCCCCTCCCGGAACGGGAGGGGCCGCACGTTATCAGACGGGGCGATTAGCCGCCGTAAACATTAAAATCGAAGTACTTTTTCGCCAGCTTGTCATAGGTGCCGTCCGCGCGCATCTCGGCGAACGCTTTGTTCAGGGCTTCACGCAGTTCGTTGTCTTCTTTACGCAGGCCCATACCGGTGCCAACGCCAAAGAGTTTTTCGTCCTTAATGGACGGACCGCCGAACTTGTAATCTTTACCCACAGGCTGTTTCAGGAAGCCTTCGCTTGCCGCCACTTCATCCTGGAATGCTGCATCAATGCGGCCTGCCGTCAGGTCTGCGTAGATGTTTTCCTGACCCTGGTAAGAAACAATTTCAATCCCCTTTGGCGCCCAGTGCTCGTTGCCGTAGGTTTCCTGCGTAGTACCCTGCAACACGCCCACGCGTTTGCCTTTCAGAGATTCAAGGGTTGGCTGAATGTCAGAGGATTTCGCCACCACCAGACGTGAGTCCGCCGCGTAGAGTTTGTCCGTGAAGGCAATCTCCTGCTGACGTTTTTCAGTGATGGACAGGGAGGACATGATCACGTCAATTTTCTTCGCTTTCAGGGACGGGATCAGCGCATCCAGCGGGTTTTCAACGTAGGTACATTGCACTTTAATGCGTTTGCACAGCTCGTTAGCCAGATCGATGTCAAAACCGACCAGTTCTCCCTTCGCATTCTTCGATTCGAAAGGTGCATAGGTTGGGTCAGTTCCAATACGAATTTTCTGCGGAATTGCTGCGAATGCCGCGGTGGCGCTGGAAAAAGCCAGTACCAGAGAAAGTGACAACACCAGTTTTTTCATATCTGTCCTCAACAAACTGTCTTAATACGAGATTTTTACGACGACGGGGTGTTGCTAATGTGCCATTAATCCCCTCATTCAGGCAAAGATTAATGCCTTTGAACGGGAATTTTTGCATTATAAATGCTTAACTATGCACACAGCGATCCAGCATGGTGCATGCGTTGCACCATACTGGAACACAACCCCACAGAGATGCACCACTTCAGTGCATCTCATTCAGGCATTAATCACCGTAGACGTTGAAATCGAAGTATTTCTTCGCCAGTTTGTCGTAGGTACCGTCTTTACGCAGCTCATTAAACGCTTTGTCGAAGGCGGCTTTCAGCTCGGTATCATCCTTACGCAGGCCAATACCGGTACCGTCGCCAAAGTATTTTTTGTCTTTTACCGACGGGCCGGCAAAGGCGTACTCTTTACCCGCAGGCTGTTTCAGGAAGCCTTCGCTCGCGGCGACTTCATCCTGAAACGCGGCATCCAGACGGCCTGCCGCCAGGTCAGAGTAGATCAGATCCTGGTTCTGGTAAGCCACCACATCGACGCCCTTCTCGCGCCAGTTTGCATTGGCGAAACCTTCCTGGGTCGAGCCCTGAAGCACGCCAACATGTTTGCCTTTCAGCGAGTCGATGGTCGGCTGGATTGGCGAGCCTTTCGCGGCAATCAGACGTGAGTCGGCAGCGTAGAGCTTCTCAGAGAAGGCAATCTCCTGCTGACGTTTTTCCGTGATGGAGAGAGAAGAGATAATGGCATCAATTTTCTTGGCTTTCAGCGACGGGATCAGCGCGTCAAAGTCACTGCCCACCCATGTGCATTTCACTTCCAGGCGTTTGCACATCTCATTTCCCAGATCGATATCAAACCCCACGAAGTCGCCTTTCGCATCCTTGGAGGAGAATGGCGCGTAGGTTGCGTCTGTACCGATACGAACTGTCTGTGGAAGCGCTGCATAGCTACTTGCTGCCGCACTCAAGCCCACGAGCAAAGACAGAGCCAGAACCGTCTTCTTCATACATTTACCCTCAAGAACCGTGATTTTATTATGGTTTATGTTGTGTGTTGTGTTGCAGGCTGCTCTTGCAGGTCTTATGCCACATTGTCGTCGGGATAAAACTACGACGTTAAATATGTTAATAAAACGTTGCGATACTGCCTTAATGGTGAAAGATAGCAGGTCTGCCGAACGAACCGGAAAGAGAAAAAAGGAAAAAGCGAATTAAATGTCGAGGATATGATCGCGGTTGCAGTTTTGCCCTGAAACAGGGCAAATTGTCTTTCCATGCACCTTGTTTGTGCACAGCTTCACGCCCCCTGCCAGCGGGTAAAGAGATCTTCCGGCAGGTCGATATCGAACTGATCCAGCACGCGGTTAACGGTCTGGTTGATGACATCGTCCAGCGTTTGCGGACGATGATAGAACGCGGGGACCGGCGGCATAATCACGGCCCCCAGTTCGGCTGCCTGCGTCATTAAACGCAGATGTCCCAGGTGCAGCGGCGTTTCCCGCACGCAGAGCACCAGAGGACGACGCTCTTTCAGCACCACATCCGCTGCACGCGTCACCAGCGTGTCGGTATAGCTGTTTACAATGCCGGAAAGGGTTTTAATCGAACAGGGCAAAATAACCATGCCGGCCGTTTTAAACGAGCCCGAAGAGATGCTGGCGGCGATATCGCGGGCATCGTGGACAACGTCAGACAGGGCCTGAACGTCGCGCAGAGAGAGATCGGTTTCAAGAGAGAGGGTCTGACGCGCCGCCTGGCTCATCACCAGATGGGTTTCTACGCCTGCAACGTCACGCAGCACCTGTAACAGCCGGACGCCATAAATCGCGCCGCTGGCACCGCTGATCCCTACAATGAGTCGTTTCATGATTTTCGCCCTTGCTGATTTCAGGGCAGACTGTGCAGGATTTTACTGGGAGTTGCAAGTGAGGGCGAGCGCCCTCACCTGCATACGCATCAACCTTCGTTGTGCATCTCTAAGCTTTCGAGATCGTTTTGCAGCTGGACGGCTTTCGCATCGTCGTTACGCAGAGAATCCAGATAGTCGAGATACTGCTGGTCAACGTCTTTCGTCACGTAGATCCCATTGAATACCGAGCATTCGAACTGCTGAATATCCGGGTTCTCGGCGCGCACCGCGTCGATCAGATCGTTCAGATCCTGGAAAATCAGACCGTCGGCACCGATGATCTGCCGGATTTCGTCTACTTCACGACCGTGAGCAATCAGCTCGTTAGCGGTTGGCATATCAATGCCATACACGTTCGGGAAGCGAATTTCCGGCGCTGCGGAGGCAAGATACACTTTCTTCGCCCCGGCCTCACGCGCCATCTCGATGATCTGCTCAGACGTCGTGCCGCGCACAATGGAGTCGTCCACCAGCAGCACGTTCTTGTCGCGGAACTCGGCGCGGTTAGCGTTCAGCTTACGACGTACTGACTTACGACGCAGCTGCTGGCCCGGCATGATAAAGGTGCGGCCCACGTAGCGGTTTTTCACGAAGCCCTGACGGTACGGCTTGTCCAGAATACGGGCAATCTCCAGCGCGATATCACAGGAGGTTTCAGGGATTGGGATGACGACGTCGATGTCGAGATCGTCCCACTCGCGGGCAATCTTCTCGCCCAGCTTCGTCCCCATATTGACGCGCGCGCTGTAAACGGAAATCTTGTCGATGAACGAGTCCGGACGCGCGAAGTAAACGTATTCGAACAGGCACGGGTTGCTCACCGGATTGTCGGCGCACTGACGGGTAAACAGCTGGCCCTTCTCAGTGATGTAGACCGCTTCGCCTGGCGCGACATCACGCAGGAATTCGAAGCCCAGAGTATCCAGCGCCACGCTTTCGGAGGCAACCATGTACTCGGAACGGCCATCGCCGAGATCACGTTTGCCGAGCACCAGCGGGCGAATGCCATTTGGATCGCGGAAGGCCACCATGCCGTGACCGATGATCATCGCCACGCAAGCATACGCGCCACGGATCTGGCGATTAGTCGCGGCAACGGCAGCAAAAATGTTGTCTGCTTCCAGCGGATAATGGCGGAAGTTATCCAGCTCGCTGGCAAAGATATTGAGCAGGATTTCAGAATCAGAGGTGGTGTTAATGTGGCGACGTTTCTCTTCAAACAGCTTTTTACGCAGCTCGTGGGCATTGGTCAGATTGCCATTGTGGGCAAGCGTGATGCCATACGGGGAGTTAACGTAAAAAGGCTGAGCCTCAGAGGCGCTGGAACTGCCAGCAGTAGGATAACGAACGTGACCGATCCCCATATTACCTTGCAGACGCTGCATATGGCGGGCTTCAAATACATCGTTTACCAGGCCGTTCGCCTTGCGTAAACGGAAGCAGTTGTTTGCATCAATGGTGATGATACCCGCAGCATCCTGCCCACGGTGCTGAAGCACCGTTAACGCGTCATAAATCGACTGGTTTACCGGCATGAAACCGGCGATACCGACAATACCGCACATTCGTCTTTTCCTCGTTAAGCCACATCTCAGGGTTTATGCCCTGGGCAAGAAACTCGACGAGCTTTGCAGATAGTCAAAGAACCATCTGATGATGAAGCTGAACTCCGGAATGAGCTGCGATTTTTGCCAGTCTTCACTTTTGGAGAACCCGGTAAAGGTATCCAGGAAGAACAGGATCGCGGCCACAATGAGCACGCCTCGCAACGCGCCGAAACAGATGCCGAGCACCCTGTCCGTTCCTGACAGACCGGTTTTCTCGACCAGCTGACCTATCACGTAATTGACGATAGCGCCGACAATCAGCGTCGCGATAAACAGCACCGCGATGGCGATTCCGTTTCGGACCAGTTCATCTTCAAAGCCCGTGAACCAGACAGACAGGTAAGTGTAGTAATGACTGGCAACAAAGAAAGCACAACCCCAGGTTACCAGCGATAACGCTTCACGAACAAAGCCACGGATCAGGCTAACCAGACAGGAAAAACCAATCACCGCAATGATGGCGTAATCAATCCAGACCATATGTGTCCCACGATTTAACGCCCTGTCATCCAGTTCGGGGCGAATTCTAACAGAAAAAGAAAACGTTTGCGTAGGGATTTCCTTCCCACGCGTAAATAAAAAAGGCGCTGAAAAAATGCTCAACGCCCCGCACCTTTGACGTTTCTGTGAACGTCTGCCTCCCCCTCACCTCGGCCCTCTCCCTCAAGGGAGAGGGAGTAAACCGACCCCTCGCCCCTTTGGGGAGAGGGCCAGGGTGAGGGGATAATTTCTATCAGTTGGCGCTGTAGTTCATCACCACACCGCTCAGGCCGGAGATTTGCTTCAGCTCGCCAAGCGAACCTTTGAGCTTATCTTTCGACGCATCCGGCCCCACGAGGATACGCGTAATTTTACCCTGTACCGGCGTGGTGGGTGAAGTATAAACACGGTATCCCGCGCCGCGCAGTTTACTCACGATCTCATTGACCTTATCTGCATTTTTCAACGCACCGAGCTGAACGACATAGGCTTTGCCGGTAGGGGCCGCGTCCTGTTTTGCCTGCGGTGGCGTTTCTGAAGCGGCTGCCAGTTGCTCGGCCGCTTTATCCCGCTGCGGTTTCGGCTGCGGCTTCTCCACCGGTTTCGGCTTCTCAACAGGCTTAGGCTGTTCTACCGGCACCGGATCAATCTCGATGTTATTGTTCGTCGCCAGGCGCGAGGGATCGAGCGACGGCGCGGCTGCATCACCTGCGCGCACCTCTTCCGCTGCGCCTTCTGGCGGCTGGGCAGGCAGCGCCTGCGTTGCCGCTGGCAACATATCGGGCTCGTCGCGATCGCCCGGTTTGGGTACCAGCGGAATGGCCGCAAATTCATCCTGGTAATGCTTTTTCTGCCCGTCGAGCAATCCCGGGAGAATAATCACCCCGAGCGCGACCAGCACAATGGTTCCTGTTAAACGGTTCTGAAACTTACTCGCCACCGGTTCTCCCCGCGTCCATCACTTCCATGACATGTGCCACCGTGTGGAATGACCCACACACCAGCACGGTATCTTCTGGTTTAGCCTCCGCCATCGCGGCACGCCAGGCCGAAACCACACTGCTGTAGATTTCGCCTTTGCCGAGATGTTCCATCAACTGCTCAGCAGTCGCGCCGCGCGGCCCTTCCAGAGGAGCACAATACCAGCTATCGACCACACTCTCCATGCAGGCCAGCGTGCCGCCGATATCTTTATCATGAAGCATACCGATAACCGCCAGCACGCGCCCGGTTTTTGGTAACGATTTGAGACGTCCTGCGAGGTACGCCGCCGCATGCGGGTTATGTGCAACATCCAGAATCAGACGCGGTGACTCACTCACAATCTGAAAACGTCCTGGTAACAGTGCGTTCTGAATGCCATCGCGGATTGCCTGCTCGCTTACCGCTAATCCGCTGGCGCGCAGGGCTGCCAGCGCAGTCGCCGCGTTAGGCTGTGGCACCTGCGGCAGGGGCAGACTCTCCAGCACGCCCTGCGCATCGCTGAAGCGCCAGCCGTTGTCCTGCACCTCATACTGCCAGTCCACGCCGCGACGCAGCAGACGAGCGCCCTTCTCTTTCGCTACCTCAGCGATGGTATGTGGCATGTCCGGTTCGCCTACCACGGCAGGCTTATTGGCCCGGAAAATACCGGCCTTCTCACGGCCAATGCTCTCGCGGTCCGGGCCCAGCCAGTCGGTGTGATCCAGCGCGATGCTGGTGACGACGGCGACATCCGCATCCACCATATTGGTGGCATCCAGACGCCCGCCCAGCCCCACTTCCAGGATCACCACGTCCAGCTGCGCCTGCTTAAACAGCCACAGCGCCGACAGGGTGCCATATTCGAAATAGGTTAATGAGGTTTCGCCGCGCGCCGCTTCGATAGCGGCAAACGACGCCGTATGGGCCGATTCCGCCAGCTCGGTGTTTTGCACCCGCACGCGCTCGGTATAGCGCACCAGATGCGGCGAGCTGTAAACGCCAACTTTGTACCCCGCCGCCATCAGGACAGATTCCAGCGTGCGGCAGGTGGTGCCTTTACCGTTAGTGCCGGCGACGGTAAACACGAAAGGCGCGGGTTCCAGCACGTCAAGACGCGCGGCAACCTGGCTTACGCGCTCAAGGCCCATGTCGATAGTTTTACTGTGCAGGTTTTCCAGATAAGAAAGCCACGCGGCCAGGGGCGACGTGGCTTGAGGAATGCTTTTATTTTCCATGATGCCCGGTTGTCATTAACGGTTTAGAAAGCAAAAGGGCAGCGCCATTCGGCCCTGCCCTTTTCAGTTATCAGGCCTCGGGTTCCTGATCCGGTACCACCACGCCTTCGCGCGGCTCGTCCGGGTTCGGCGCCGGCAGATTCATCAGCTTCGCCAGAATGCTGGCCAGTTTCAGGCGCATTTCCGGACGGCGGACGATCATATCGATAGCGCCTTTCTCAATGAGGAACTCACTGCGCTGGAAGCCCGGCGGCAGTTTCTCACGTACGGTCTGCTCGATAACGCGAGGACCGGCAAAGCCGATCAGCGCTTTTGGCTCCGCGATGTTCAGGTCGCCCAGCATGGCGAAGCTTGCAGAAACGCCGCCCATGGTTGGGTCGGTCAGTACCGAAATGTACGGCAGACCGCGCTCCTGCATTTTCGCCAGCGCCGCAGAGGTTTTCGCCATCTGCATCAGGGACATCAGCGCTTCCTGCATACGTGCGCCACCGGAGGCGGAGAAGCAGATCAGCGGGCAGTTGTCTTCCAGCGCCTGCTCAACGGCACGCACGAAACGCGCGCCGACCACGGAGCCCATTGAGCCGCCCATAAAGGAGAACTCAAACGCGGCGGCAACCACCGGCATTTCATGCAGGGTGCCCTTCATGACGATTAGCGCGTCTTTCTCGCCGGTCTCTTTCTGCGCAGAGGCCAGACGATCTTTGTATTTTTTGGAGTCGCGGAACTTGAGCACATCTTTTGGCTCCAGTTCGCTGCCCAGTTCTACCAGAGAACCTTCGTCCAGCAGGCTATGCAGGCGGTTGCGCGCCGACATACGCATGTGGTGGTCACACTTCGGACACACCTCAAGATTGCGTTCCAGCTCTGCGCGATACAGAACCTGGCCGCAGCTATCACACTTCGTCCATACCCCTTCAGGAATGCTCGCTTTACGCGTTGGGGTAATGTTGCTTTTAATTCGTTCAATCCAGCTCATTGATAACCTTTCTGCCTGAACCTGGTCGTATGCCAGTTTTGCTGTAAGAGGCGAATAATGCCATTTTTGCCTCCAACAGACCATGAATGTTGCACATTAAAACATAACAGCCCGAAACTTTGGATAAAAAAGTGGTCGAACCGCCAGCGTGCATTTACTTCGCTTGCTTTGCCGCCGCGCGTTTGTGACGGATAATTTCGATGACGCCAGGCAGTACGGAAAGCACAATAATCGCTACAATCAGTAACTTAAGGTTTTCCTGAACCACCGGCAGATCGCCAAACAGGTAGCCCGCATAGGTAAACAGCAGTACCCACAGCAGTGCGCCCACCACGTTATACATTGCAAAATGACGATAGGACATGTGACCCATTCCCGCCACAAACGGTGCAAATGTACGCACAATAGGCACAAAACGGGCAAGGATAATGGTCTTACCGCCATGGCGCTCATAGAACGCATGGGTCTTATCTAAATAACTGCGGCGGAAAATCTTCGAGTCCGGATTACTGAACAACCGCTCGCCAAATACCCGCCCGATGGTGTAGTTGACCGCATCACCAACAATCGCGGCGATGATCATCAGGACGACCATCAGATGGACATTCAGGTCATTCGTTGGCAGTGCGGATAACGCGCCCGCCACGAACAGCAGTGAATCTCCCGGCAGGAACGGCGTAACCACAAGGCCGGTTTCACAGAACAGAATGAGGAACAGAATGGCGTAAACCCAGACGCCGTACTGCGCGACCAGCTCCGCCAGGTGAACATCAATATGCAGGATGAAATCAATCAGAAAACGTATTACGTCCATATTGTCTAAGCCCTAATTGCACCTTTGTTTAGTCCGCTAAAAACAGCGGGCCCATTGGCGGTTTTGGCAGGTCGAACCGGTCCGGATAATCCACCGAAACCAGATACAGCCCTTCCGCTTTCGCCGTTGCTGCCGCAAGCGTTCTGTCCTTCGCTGCAAGCAGTTCTGCAATCCAGCTCTCCGGCTGGTGTCCGGCGCCCACTTCCATCAGGCTGCCCACAATATTCCGCACCATATGATGTACAAAGGCATTGGCTTTGATATCCACCACCACATACGCGCCATACCGACTGACGTTAATGTGCATGACGTTACGCCACGGCGTACGGGACTGACACTGCACCGCACGAAACGACGTAAAATCATTCTCTCCAATCAGACACTGCGCCGCACGCTGCATACGTTCTGCATCCAGCGGTTCATAAAAATGCGTCACGCCCTGGCTTAACACCGCCGGGCGCAGGCGCTGGTTATAGATGACATAACGGTAGCGCCGCGCCGTCGCGCTGAAACGCGCGTGAAAATCATCCGGCACAGCTTTCACCCAACGCACGGCAATGTCACCAGGCAAATTCGCATTTACACCCAGCGTCCAGGCCGCGTCTTTGCGCACGGCGGTGGTGTCAAAATGCACCACCTGCCCCGTGCCGTGAACGCCGGCATCGGTGCGGCCCGCGCAGAAGACGCTTATCGGTTCATTCGCTACCTGAGAGAGCGCTTTCTCCAGCTTCTCCTGGACGCTGCGCACCTCATTCTGCCGCTGCCAGCCATAGTATTTACTGCCATCGTATTCAATTCCGAGGGCAATTCTGTGGACCGGCTTTTGTTCCACATCTGACATCAGTACAGATACTCCTGCACCAGTTTTTCCGCGATTTTGACCGCCATCAGCGCGCCGCCGAAACGCACGTTGTCGGCAACAGACCAGAACTGCACCTGCTCAGGCATACCGTAATCGTTACGCACACAGCCCACAGAGAGATGCGCGCTGCCGGTGGCGTCGCCCACCTGCGTCGGGAATTCGCTCTCTTCGGACAGGACAATGTCCTCTCCGCGGCCAAACGCGTCGCGGGCTTCTTCAGCCGCCAGCGGACGCAGGGCTTCAAACCCGACCATCTGCGCGTGGCCGTAAAAGACCGGAGACTGCACGACATTCGCGGAGATCATCAGCCCGTCATCCTGCAAAATTTTGCGTGCTTCATCGACGATACGACGCTCTTCCCGCACCGAACCTTCACGATCCGGCAGTAGCGGCAGCATGTTGAACGCCAGCTGGCGGCCAAAGAAATCATCTTCGTCGATCGGGATACCGTTCAGCAGCTTCGCGCTCTGCCCTGCCAGTGCGTCTACGGCTTTTTTGCCGTTAGCGGAGGCTGACAGCAGGCTGGTCACGGAAATACGCGACAGGCCACCGTCGTCGATCAGCGGCTTCAGCGCGGTCAGCAGCTGGCTGGTGAGGCTGTTCGGTACTGCAATGATGTTGCGGTTGCGGTAGTCAGCCAGCACAAACGGGTTGACGTCCGGCACCACCAGCGGCACATCCGGCTCCAGGGAGAACAGGCCGCTCAGGTCGATCACCAGACAGCCTGAATTTGTCGCTTCTTCAATGTAAGACGCCGTGGCTTGCGCACCTGCGGCAAAAAACGCCAGCTGAGCCTGCGTCCAGTCAAACGCGGCGGCGTCCTGCACCATCAAGGATTTCCCGCCGAAACGCAGATGTTCTCCTGCGCTGTCGGTACGCGCCAGTGCGTAAATCTCACCCACCGGGAACTGACGCTCAGCAAGGGTTTCAAGCAGGGCTTCGCCCACGGCGCCAGTGGCACCCAAAATGGCAATGTTCCAGCCTTCAGACATGGTGGTTTACTCCAGAAATAAAAAGCGTCCCTGCCGGAGCATCCGACAGGGAGCATTAAGAAGACATTAACGTGCCGGGTGGTGAACGGCGTTAAATCCCAGTTTATGCAGCAGCCCCGCCGCTGACGCGTCATCGCACATGACATACAGGGAAGACCACTCGCGGCGCTCAAGGTAATTTTTGCGTAGCTTGTCAAACTCACCCGGAATACCCGCCACTTTACGCAGCAGCGCGTCATCGCGGCGCACATCATACACCAAATGCACCAGTCTTTTCAGCGTTGCCTCATCCAGCAGGCCATGAAGGGTAATGCGGCCAAATTCCGGGGCGGGCAGCAGCGTATCCAGCGCCACCTGCTGCGGATGGCCGATAAAGGCGCTGTAAGCCTCAAACACCTGGGTTGTGCCACGCGCTTTGCCTTCAAGGGTATAACCCGCGATATGTGCGGTACCTACGTCTACCTTATCCAGCAAGGCGACGTTGAGATCCGGCTCTGGCTCCCAGACGTCCAGCACGACGCTAAGCTCTTGTTCTTCGTCGAGACATGCCAGCAGCGCCGCGTTATCCACCACCGGTCCCCGGCAGGCATTTATCAGAATAGTGCCAGCCTTCAGACGGCGGATCAGCTTTTCGTCGGCCAGGTGCAGGGTCTTATACGGCCCCTCTTTAAAGAGCGGCGTATGGAAGGTGATGACGTCGCACTCGTCGACCAGCTCATCCAGTGTGCGGAAGTCGCCTTCATCACCGTTATCCTTACGCGGCGGATCGCACAGCAGGGTGCGGATTCCCCAGGCTTCCAGACGCTTTTGCAGACGTCCGCCCACGTTGCCCACACCCACAATCCCGACGGTGCGATCTTTCAGCGTAAAACCATCGCGCTCGGCCAGCATCAATAGCGAGGAGAAAACATATTCCACGACGGCAATGGCGTTACAGCCTGGCGCCGCGGAAAAACCAATCCCCGCTTGCTTAAGCCACTGGTCATCCACATGATCGGTCCCGGCCGTTGCCGTCCCGACAAATTTAACCCCTTTGCCGGTGAGCAGCGCCTCATTTACTTTAGTCACCGAGCGCACCATCAGGGCGTCTGCATCGTCCAGTTCGCTGACCGGAATCGGGCGACCAGGGACAGCCTTAACCTCACCCAGGCGGCTGAACAGCTCACGGGCGTAAGGCATATTTTCATCAACGAGGATTTTCACGTCTGAGTACCTGTTTGAGAGGAAGTAAACCTGCCAAGTGTGCCATAATCTCGCCGCCGGGCATATATCTCCGCCCGGTTACGCAGAGTTTGACTTTAAGGATTTTTGACGATGCAGCCCATTTCAGGTACGCCTCCGCGCCCTCCGGGTGAAGGCCCCGTAACGCCCAACACGCCAGGCGAACAACCGCTCTCCACGCAGCAACGCACCGTACTGGAGCGTCTGATCACGCGTCTTATTGCGTTGACCTCACAGCAAAACGCAGAGGTGTGGGCCGGCGTGAAGCACGATTTGGGCGTCAGAAACGATGCGCCGCTACAGTCGCGCCATTTCCCTGCCGCCGAACAAAACCTGAACCAGCGTCTTACCAGCGCACAGCAGCAACATACCACCCGCCAGATTATCTCGCAGCTGACCGAGCTGTTGGGCCAGGGGAATAATCGCCAGGCGGTGAGTGATTTTATCCGTCAACAGTACGGTCATACCGCCCTGAGCCAGCTTTCGCCGGAACAGCTGAAAACCGTGTTGACCCTGCTGCAAAGCAATCAGCTTTCTATCCCGCAGCCGCAACAGCGCCCGTCTACAGAACGGCCATTGCAGCCTGCGGAGCATAATACGCTCAAGCAGATGGTCACTAAGCTGGCTGCCGCAACCGGCGAACCAACAAAGCTTATCTGGCAATCCATGCTGGAACTTTCCGGTGTGAAAGCGGGCGAGATGATCCCGGCAAAACAGTTTACCCATCTGGTCACCTGGCTCCAGGCGCGTCAGACGCTCAGCACCCAGAGCGCCCCGACCCTGCACAGCGTACAGGCGGCGCTGAAACAACCGCTGGAACCGCACGAGTTCGATACGATCCGGGATTACGCTCAGCAGAGCTGGCAGGCTACGCCGCAAACGGTGCTGACCACCGCCCAGGTGCAGGATGTGCTCAATCAGATCTTCGTTCGCCGCGCCGAGCGGGAAGGCGGCGTGCCGGAGGTAAGAAACATTCAGCCGATCTACAGCCCGCTGTTTGCCCCCGTAGTTGATACGTTCAAAACGCTTTCTGCCCGTCCGGGATTGATGTTGATCGCGTTGGTGATTGCGCTGGCGATTTTCTGGCTGGTTGCGTGAGGATTTGCCCGGTGGCGCTTCGCTTACCGGGTCTTCAACGGCTCGAACAGTAGGCCGGGTAAGGCGAAGCCGCCACCCGGCAACATACTACCGCTTGCGAAACGCCACCATCGTCACCACAATCCCCACCACCGCTGACACCGCACCGGCCAGGAAGACGGAAGGATAGCCAAACGACGTTGCAAGCAGCCCCGCCAGCGGCCCGGTGATGCCGTATGAGATATCCTGAAACGCCGCATAGCCGCCCAGCGCCGTGCCGCGCACCTGCGGAGCCACGCGCTTCACCACTTCAACGCCCAGCGCCGGGAAGATCAGCGAGCAGCCGCAGCCGGTTAACGCCGCACCCAGCAGCGCAACGGATGCGGACGGCGCCTGCCAGAGCAGTACCAGCCCCACGGTCTCAATGACAAGTGACGCCACGGCCACCTTCACGCCGCCAAAGCGATCCGGCATCCAGCCAAACAGCACGCGCATCAATACAAACGCGCCGCCAAAGGCCGTCAGCGTAAAGCCCGCCATCGCCCAGCCGCGGCTCATGAAATAGAGGGAGACAAAGGTACCAATAACCGCGAAGCCCACCCCCTGAAGCGCCAGCCCAAGCCCCGGCTGCCAGATTTGCCCCACCACGCTCCACAGCGAAGGACGCTCGCCTTTATGGGCGGGCACCTTACGCACCGAACCGTTAAACGCCCACGCCAGCAGCGGCAATACCATGGTGGTGCCTGCCAGCGCCGCAAAACCAAACTGGCTGTGGATCAGCAGCCCCAGCGGCGCGCCTGCCGCCAGCGCGCCGTAAATCGCCATCCCGTTCCAGGACATCACTTTTCCGGAACGCGCAGGTCCCACCAGCCCCATTCCCCAGGTCAGGGTGCCGGTCAGCAGCTGGCTTTCGCCAAAGCCGAGGATCAGGCGCCCTACCACCAGCAGCGCGAATTTATACGCTGCATCTATTGGCAACAGCGCCGCCAGCAGCCAGGCTCCCCCCGCCAGCCCGCAGGCAAACATGCCCTGCAACGCCGAGCGTTTTGCGCCGTGCTGATCCGCCAGGCGACCGGCGTAGCCCCGGGTTAATACTGTCGCTAAAAACTGAATGCCCACCGCAATGCCGACCATGGTGTTGCCATAGCCCAGCTCCTGGTGAACGAACAAGGGGATCACCGGCAGCGGCAGGCCAACGGTCATATAGGTCAGAAACACCGCAAAGGCGATGCGGAAAAGGGAAAGGTTCCCGGAAGGAGCGCTCTTCTCAGGGGTAACAGCCTTCATGCATAACTCCGTGTTCAGGCATAAAAAAAGGGAGCCGCGCGGCTCCCTTCTACTATACCTTCAAACGCTTACGCTTTCAGCTTACGCATCACCAGCGTGGCGTTAGTGCCGCCGAAACCGAAGCTGTTGGACATAACGGTCGTCAGCTCACGTTCGGTGGTTTCAGTCACGATGTTCAGGCCAGCCGCCTGCTCGTCCATCTCTTCGATGTTGATGCTTGGCGCGATAAAGCCGTTTTCCAGCATCAGCAGAGAGTAGATCGCTTCCTGCACGCCCGCCGCACCCAGAGAGTGACCGGTCATGGCTTTGGTTGCAGAGATAGCCGGGCTGTTGTCGCCGAACACTTCACGGATCGCACCCAGCTCTTTCACGTCGCCTACCGGCGTTGAGGTGCCGTGGGAGTTCAGGTAGTCGATTGGAGTATCAACACCGTGCATCGCCATCTTCATGCAGCGCACCGCGCCTTCACCGGATGGAGCAACCATGTCAGCGCCGTCAGACGTTGCGCCGTAGCCCACGATCTCAGCATAGATGTGCGCGCCACGCGCCAGCGCGTGTTCCAGCTCTTCAACCACAACCATACCGCCGCCGCCAGCGATAACAAAACCGTCGCGGTGTGCATCATAAGTACGGGACGCTTTGTCTGGCGTTTCGTTGTATTTGGTGGACAGTGCGCCCATCGCGTCGAACTCACAGGCCATTTCCCAGCCCAGCTCTTCGCCGCCGCCAGCAAATACGATGTCCTGTTTGCCCAGTTGGATCTGCTCAACCGCATTACCGATACAGTGTGCGGAGGTCGCACATGCGGAGCTGATGGAGTAGTTCACACCGTGGATTTTGAACGGCGTTGCCAGGCACGCGGAAACCGCTGAACCCATGGCTTTGGTCACAACATATGGACCGACCGCTTTCAGGCCGCGCGGGCTGCGCATGGCGTCAGCACCGAACACCTGAGCTTTAGAAGAACCGCCGGAACCTGCAATCAGGCCCACGCGTGGGTTGTTCTGGTAAACGTCTTCGCTCAGACCAGAATCCTTGATCGCTTCCTGCATGGAAAGATAGGCGTAGATAGAGGCATCGTTCATGAAACGAACCACTTTACGGTCAATTAAACCGGTGGTGTCCAGTTTAACGTTACCCCATACGTGGCTACGCATTCCAGAATCTTTAAACTCTTCAGAGAAAGTGATCCCGGAGCGTCCTTCACGCAGAGATGCCAGGACTTCCTGCTGGTTATTACCGATGCTGGAAACGATGCCCAGGCCAGTAATCACTGCACGTTTCATTCAATACCTCTGTAAGTCGCACTATAAAAAGTTTCGAGTCGCACAATAGCGTACACTTGTACGCCGAACAAGTCCGATCAGCCATTTTCTGTGGAAATTTGCACCGATGGGCTCACATCGCTAAGATCGTGCCACTGCCTGTCGGACGAGTAACTTACGTGAAACAAAACGCCATACAACCTGCCAACCTCGAATTCAACGCTGAGGGTACACCTGTTTCCCGAGATTTTGATGACGTCTACTTTTCTAATGATAACGGACTGGAAGAGACGCGCTATGTCTTCCTCGACGGAAATCATCTCAGCACCCGCTTCCCTGAGCATCCGCGCAGTCTGTTCGTCGTGGCGGAGAGCGGTTTCGGCACCGGGCTGAATTTTCTGACCCTCTGGCAGGCGTTCGATCAGTTTCGCGCTGCATACCCCGAGGCTACCTTACAAAGATTACATTTCATCAGTTTCGAAAAATTTCCGCTTACCGCGCACGATCTGCGGCTTGCCCATCAGCGCTGGCCGGAGCTTGCCCACTGGGCGGAACAGCTTCAGACCCAGTGGCCACCGGCTATCGGCGGCTGTCATCGTCTGATTCTGGATGACGGACGCGTCACCCTCGACCTGTGGCTGGGCGATATTAACGACCTGACCGATAAGCTTGATGACTCAATGAATCAGAAAGTGGACGCCTGGTTCCTGGACGGTTTTGCGCCCGCTAAAAACCCGGACATGTGGAGCCCGCACCTGTTCAGCGCCATGGCACGTCTGGCGCGCCCGGGCGCGACGCTTGCTACCTTCACCTCCGCGGGCTTTGTCCGTCGTGGGTTGCAGGAGGCGGGGTTTACCATGCGGAAAACCAAAGGCTTTGGCCGCAAACGCGACATGCTGGTCGGGGTGATGGAACAGGATCTGGCGATCCCGGTGCAGGCCCCCTGGTTTGCCCGCCGCGCCAGCACCTCGCGTGAGGTCGCTATTGTGGGCGGGGGTATTGCCAGCGCCCTGCTCTCGCTGGCGCTGCTGCACCGTGGCTGGCAGGTGACGCTCTACTGCGCTGACGAGGCGCCGGCGACGGGCGCATCAGGCAACCGTCAGGGCGCGCTTTATCCCTTATTAAGTTCACACGATCCGGCACTGTTCCAGTTCTTCCCGGCGGCGTTTACGTTTGCTCGCCGCCTTTACGATAGCCTGCCGGTTGCGTTCGACCACGACTGGTGCGGCGTGACGCAGCTCGGCTGGGATGAGAAGAGCCAGCAGAAAATCACACAAATGCTGTCGCTGGGGCTGCCGGAGGACATCGCCCATGCAGTGACGGCACAGCAGGTTGCTGAGACCGCTGGTGTCGACACCGGCTGCGGCGGAATTCAGTATCCACTCGGCGGCTGGCTATGTCCGGCTGAACTGACTTCTGCGGCGATAGCCCTCGGGCAGTCGCGTGGGTTGACAGTGCATTATGCCCATAAGGTTCAATCGCTAAGCCGCACTGCGCACTGGGAACTGCGTTTCGCTGACGGTAAAGAGGCCCAGCATGCCAGCGTTGTGCTGGCCAACGGACATCATATCAGCCAGTTTACCCAGACAGCATCATTGCCGGTTTATCCAGTCGGCGGCCAGGTGAGCCATATCCCGACCGCGCCCCAACTGAGCAAACTGCGTCAGGTGCTGTGTTACGACGGCTACCTGACGCCGCAAAATCCCTCCAACGGCCATCACTGCATCGGCGCCAGCTACCATCGCGGTGAAACAGATATGCATTACAGCGAAGCGGATCAGCAGCAAAACCGCCAGCGCCTGGTCGACAGTTTTCCGGATGCGTCGTGGGCGAAAGAGGTTGATGTCAGTGAGGGTCAGGCGCGCTGCGGCGTACGCTGCGCGACCCGCGATCACCTGCCGATGGCGGGAAACGTGCCGGACTATGACGCCACGCTTGAAGTCTATCAGGATCTTGCAGACAGCAAAGAAACGGCGGTAAGTGCGCCCGTTCACCCCGAGCTGTTTATGCTGGGTGGCTTAGGCTCGCGGGGATTGTGCTCCGCGCCGCTGCTGGCTGAAGCGTTAGCCGCGCAAATGAGCGACGAGCCGGTTCCGCTGGACAGGGTTACGCTCGCGGGGCTGAATCCAAACCGACTGTGGGTGCGGAAATTGCTGAAGGGGAAAATGGTCAAGTAGGGTGCGGTCTGGTGCCCTCACCCCGGCCCTCTCCCTGTGGGAGAGGGCGGTGATACACTTACTTCGCTTTCGCCTGCTGGAACAAATTATCCCACATGCCCAGCACTAAAGACTGGTCGCGCGGAGAGAGTTCCCCGGCCTGAATAGCGTTTTCCAGGCTGCGAGTGACTTCCGCGTGAACGGCGTCGGCAGAGTGATCGTCCCCGGCTTCCAGCGCGGCTACCGCCAGCGTCAGGTGACCACGCAGATAACCGCTGGCGAACAGCTCATCATCACTGGCGTGTTCCACCATGTCATCAATTAACGCCAGAATGCGTGATTCAAATTCTGCGATCATCTTCTTTCCTCTGTTAAAGATCTTCCGGCCACGGGAAGCGTTCCGCCGTGATCTCCGGCGTGTGGTAATAATTCTGTAAAGCCTCGATCAGGCGTGCCGGACGTGCCGGGATGCCTTTCTCAAGATATTCCATCACCTGCGCATGAACGCGGCGCTGGAAGACGATACGGTCTGGCTCGAAGTCGCCTTCGAGGTTGTCACAGCTCACGTTGAACGGGAAACCCGCCGCCACGCAGAACAGCCATTCCAGCGCCTGGGGTTTCACCTCCACATCTTCAAACTGCCCCTGGGTGGCGGCGTCGCGCCCGTCCGGGCAGTACCAGTAACCAAAGTCCACCAGCTCGCGACGCGCTTTCCCGGCGATACACCAGTGCGAAATTTCGTGCAAACCGCTGGCGTAAAAGCCGTGGGCAAAGATGATGCGGTTATACGGAACCTCGTCATCAGCTGGAAGATAGATCGGTTCGTCGTCGCCTTTAATCAGACGGGTATTAAAATCATCAGCAAAACAGCTATCGAAGATCTCAATCAGCTGTTCGTAGTTATGCGTACTGTTCATTAGTTCATCCCCAACCAGGTGAGGATCTCCTGTCCATGGCTGTCATAAAGAAGTTTGGCGCTCATCACCGCCGAGACGACAACAATCATCGGGCGGATCAGCTTTTGCCCTTTGCTTAATACCAGACGCGAGCCTGCGCGCGCGCCCAAAAACTGCCCTGCCATCATCACAAACCCGGTTGCCCAGATAACCTTGCCGCCAATGATAAACAGCAGCAGACCGCCGACGTTGGAGGTCGCGTTGAGGACTTTGGCGTGGGCGGTGGATTTGGCGAGGTTGAACCCGGCCAGCGTCACGAATGCCAGCGCGTAAAACGAGCCTGCCCCCGGGCCAAAGAAGCCATCGTAAAAACCGACGCAGCCACCGGCGATCAGCGCAAACGGCAGGCCGTGAAGGCGACGCTGTCGATCTTCTTCCCCGAGCTTTGGCATGAGTAAGAAATAGAGGCCGATACAGATAACCAGCAGCGGCAGGATCTGGCGCAGAATGTCGGACTGTACGTGCTGGACCAGCAGCGCGCCCGCCGTTGAGCCAATAAACGTCATCAGGATATTGAGCTTCTGATCGGCGAGATTCACCACTTTACGCCGAATGAAATAGAGCGACGAGGAGAGCGAACCGCCGCATGCCTGGAGTTTGTTGGTGGCAAGCGCCTGGGCAGGGCTCATGCCTGCCGCCAGCAACGCCGGAACGGTGAGCAACCCGCCGCCGCCCGCCAGGGCATCGATAAATCCGGCTAACATTGCAACAAAAAAGAGCACCGCCAGAAGCAGCGGTGACACCATGAACAGATCGACGAAATTATCCATTAAAGTACATGCTCATCCAGTAGCGCCTGGCAGGAAGGCGGCAACGGAGGCGGTGTCTTCTTCTCAGGCTTAGAGGTTCCAGGCTTGGCTGGTTCAAACCAGCTTTGCAGTTCGTAACCACAACCATCGCCAGGCGGTGGCAGCGGCTGATCTTCACATTCCAGGCTGTTCGCCGGGCAGCGCAGGCGAACATGCATATGGGCACGATGCTGGAACCACGGGCGCACTTTACGCAACCAGTCGCGATCCGTTCCCGCATCCAGGCAAAGCTGCTGCTTGATGGCCGGATTAACAAAGATCCGCGTGACGTCGTTATCCTCTGCCGCCAGCTTAATCATGCTGGAAATTTCCGGCGACCATCGTGAGGCGACGACCCGTTTACCGTCGGCCGAGACCAGATCCAGCGCCTGCGGTTTCAGCAGCTGCGCTGAGCTCCAGCGCGTTTTCGGCAATTGCAGGAAGATATCCACATCCAGTCCGGTCTGGTGGCTGGCGTGACCGCCGTTAAAGCGGCCACCGGCAGGCATCCCCATATCGCCAATCAGCATCGTGCCCAGCCCCAGATTATGCACCTGGTTGCCAAGACGCTGAATAAAAAGCACCAGGTCAGGATGGCCGAAATAACGGCGCTGGTCGGTGCGCATCACCTGATAGGTATCCGATTGCAGCGGAAGTTCCTGCGCGCCGACGATACACCCGTTGGAGAAAGCGCCAATGGACTGCGCGCTCCCCGCTACCGGGTGGGTGATTTTCTGCCACGGCGTAGCGGCCAGGCTTGCTCCACTGGCCAGCAGCGCCAGCAGAGCGATTGCGGTTTTTTTCATAGTTACCAGCGTGGAATGGTGGTCGTCACATCCGCATTCTGCGCGCGCTGGCGCAGGAAGTGATCCATCAGCACGATCGCCAGCATCGCTTCTGCGATCGGTACCGCGCGGATCCCCACGCACGGATCGTGACGCCCTTTGGTGATCATCTCAACTTCATCGCCAGCGCGGTTAATCGTGTGGCCCGGCACGGTAATGCTGGACGTTGGCTTCAGCGCGATATTGGCAATAATTTGCTGCCCGCTGCTGATGCCGCCCAGAATGCCGCCCGCATGGTTGCTCTGGAAACCCGCCTTCGTGATTTCGTCGCGGTTCTGGCTGCCGCGAAGCTTAACCACGTCAAAACCGTCGCCGATTTCAACGCCTTTCACCGCGTTGATGCTCATCAGCGCGTGGGCGATGTCGGCGTCAAGGCGGTCAAATACCGGCTCGCCCCAGCCAGCCGGCACGCCGTCGGCTACCACGGTGACTTTCGCACCAATGGAATCGCCCTCTTTTTTCAGGCCACGCATCAGCTCATCCAGCGCGTCCAGCTTGTCGGCATCGGCGCAGAAGAACGGGTTAAGTTCTACCTGCTCCCAGTCTTTGATGGCCAGCGGAATGTCGCCCATCTGGGTCAGACAGCCGCGGATAACGATGCCGAATTTCTGCTGGAGATATTTTTTGGCAATCGCCCCTGCCGCCACGCGCATCGCGGTTTCACGTGCGGAAGAACGTCCGCCGCCGCGATAGTCGCGAAAGCCATATTTTTGTTCGTAGGTGTAATCAGCGTGGCCCGGACGGAAGACGTCTTTAATCGCGCCGTAGTCCTGAGAACGCTGATCGGTGTTTTCAATCAGCAGACCAATGCTGGTCCCGGTGGTACGGCCTTCAAATACGCCGGAGAGAATTTTGACCTGGTCCGGCTCGCGACGCTGCGTGGTGTAGCGAGAGGTACCCGGACGCCGGCGGTCAAGGTCATGCTGTAAATCGGCTTCGGTCAGTTCGATGCCTGGCGGGACGCCATCAACGATACAACCCAGTGCCAGACCGTGCGACTCGCCAAAGGTGGTCACACGGAATACCTGTCCAATACTGTTTCCTGCCATCACGGCTCCGATGTTGTTGTTTGTGTTTGAGCGTTGTGAAACGGGCCGAAGCCCGCTGGATTAATCTTTGTAAATACTGAAGTATTCGCGTGCATCAAGCAGCTGCGCCTTGGTCAGCATAAAGACGCCGTCACCGCCGTTGTCGAACTCAAGCCAGGTGAACGGCACATCCGGGTACTGCTCTATCAGATGTACCATGCTGTTGCCCACTTCACAAATCAGAACGCCGTCGTCGGTCAGATAATCCGGCGCGCAGGCCAGGATGCGGCGGGTCAGCTTCAGCCCGTCAGAGCCGGACGCCAGACCCAGCTCCGGCTCGTGACGGTACTCGTTCGGCAGGTCGGACATGTCTTCTGCATCCACGTACGGCGGATTGGTGACGATCAGGTCGTATTGCAGCGTCGGCAGGTCGCGGAACAGGTCAGAGCGGATAGGCGTGACGTGATGAATCAGCCCGTGCTCTTCAATGTTGTGTTCGGTGACGGCCAGCGCGTCGGTGGAGATATCGACGGCGTCCACTTCCGCTTCCGGGAAGGCGTACGCGCAGGCAATGGCGATGCAGCCGCTGCCGGTGCACATATCAAGAATGTGCTGCGGCTGATGGTTAATCAGGCCGTCAAAGTGGTTGTTGATCAGCTCGCCAATCGGCGAGCGCGGCACCAGCACGCGTTCATCAACATAGAACTCATGGCCGCAGAACCAGGCTTTGTTGGTCAGGTAAGCCACCGGAATGCGCTCGTTCACGCGACGGATCACGCGCTCAACGATGCGGTGTTTTTCGCTGGAGGTCAGGCGCGCGGTGCGCATGTCTTCCGGAATATCCAGCGGCAGATAGAGAGACGGCAGCACCAGCTGAACGGCCTCATCCCACGGGTTATCCGTACCGTGGCCGTACCAGATATTGGCGGCGCTGAAGCGGCTAACCGACCAGCGCAACATGTCCTGTATGGTATGCAGCTCGTTTACTGCTTCATCGACAAAAATTTTATCCACTCTTTCCTCCAGGGCATGCTCGCATAATTTTCGGCGGCTAGTTTGCCATGAAGACGGCGATAAATCAGCAATGACGCGTGTCGCTTGAGGTTAAAAAATGCGTTTAGTCGGGTACACTATCGGAAATACGAGATGAGAATGACGAATGAAAAAGAAAACATCGCTCAGCGAGGAGGATCAGGCTCTCTTCCGCCAGCTGATGACCGGGACGCGTCAAATCACGCACGACACCATTGTCCATCGCCCGCAGCGTAAAAAAATCAGCGAGGTTCCGGTCAAACGTCTGCTCCAGGAGCAGGCCGATAACAGCCACTATTTTTCAGATGAGTTTCAGCCGCTGCTCAATACTCAGGGTGCGGTGAAATACGTGCGCGAAGACGTCAGCCATTTTGAACTGAAAAAATTACGCCGGGGAGATTACTCGCCGGAGCTGTTCCTCGATCTGCATGGGTTGACCCAGATGCAGGCGAAACAGGAGCTGGGGGCGTTGATCGCGGCATGTCGTCGCGAGCATGTTTTTTGCGCCTGCGTAATGCACGGCCACGGCAAACATATTCTTAAGCAACAGACACCGCTGTGGCTGGCTCAGCACCCGCACGTGATGGCGTTTCATCAGGCACCCAAAGAGTACGGCGGAGATGCCGCATTGCTGGTATTGATTGAAGTGGAGGAGTGGCAGCCGCCAGAGTTGCCCTGACAGGATGGCGGGAGGCACGCTGCACCCCGCCATATCGCACGTCACGTCAGATGGCTTTTGCCATCTTCAGGTTGCACGGACTCATTTGCCAGTTAAAGACCCCTTTGCCGGTTTCGTCGAGGGTGACGTTGGCAATGGCGGACGTAGTGAACATCGGTGGCGTTTCGCCCGGGCACAGCTCAGATACCAGATAGCCGACCAGCGGCAGGTGGGAAATGACCAGTGCGGAAGCGACACCTTCATTGCACAGCGCCTGAAGATAAGCACTGACAAGGCCAACATCGCCACACGGCGTAAGTTCAGGGAGCACATCCACACTGGATGGCAGGTTCATACACTCCCCTACCACATCCAGCGTCTGTTCTGCCCGCAGGAACGGACTCACCAGAACGCGTTCAATGTCCACTTTTTGACCTTTAAGCCATGTCGCCATCTGACGGGATTCGTCGCAGCCACAGACGGTTAAAGGACGTACTGAGTCACTGGCGGCATCGAGTGCCGCGTCGCCGTGACGCATGATAAAAACTTGCATATTGCACCGCTTTTGTTAACCAGAATCACCGGCGTTGACTACCCGCGATTAATGCTCTGAGGTAGAAAACCCGATGGCCGGGCATTGTGCCTGATCCATTCGGTGAATGAAACGCTGTTTTTTACCTCAATGGCGTAAGTATAGTCAATCTCTGTTTACAATTTCGCCAGAACAGGTTCCATCACCTCAGGATTTACCCTTCTTTGACTTCAGTTTACGCAATCAGTTTCCCTTACGGGCCAGAATGTCTGACCCCGTTCCGCCATCTGCAATAATTCGTCACAAGGTGTAAACCGTGGACCATATTGCGAGGCCAGACGTTGCAGAATCGCAACCACTTCACCCGCCCCGAGGGTATCCATATACCGGAACGGACCGCCAAGGAATGGCGGAAAACCGATACCAAACACGGCGCCGATGTCGCCGTCGCGTGCGCTCTTGATCACCTGCTCACCAAAGCAGCGCGCCGCTTCATTGAGCATCATCATTACGCAGCGCTCAGCACACTGAACCGCCGACAATTTTGCCTGACCCGTGACAGGAATAAGCGCATAAACCGAAGGGTCGACCTGTTTCTTGCTTTTACGCCCTTTCGCGGCGTAAAGATAGAAACCGCGTTCATTTTTTCTGCCTTTGCGATCGTCCTTCAAAATTGCAGAAACAAAGTTTGCAGGCGGCGCAAAACGATCGCCATAAGCCGCTTCCAGCACAGGGATAATTTTAGTCCCCGTATCAATTCCTACCTCATCCAAAAGTTGGATTGGGCCGACGGGGAAACCAAACTTCACCAGAGCGTCATCGACGTGCTCAATTTTCTCCCCTTCCGTCAGCAACCGCATCGCTTCGTTAATGTACGGCGCCAGAATGCGGTTGACGTAGAAGCCGGCTTTGTCCGCGACCACAATCGGGGTTTTGCCCTGTTTTTTCGCCAGCTTCACCACGGTGGCAATAGTTTGCGGGCTGGTTGTGGCATGCGGGATAACCTCCACCAGCGGCATTTTTTCGACAGGGCTGAAATAGTGCAGCCCTATTACCTTCTCCGGGCGCACGGCTTTCGCCGCGATGTCGCCGATCGGCAAAGACGAGGTGTTTGACGCGAAAATGGTGTGCGGCGCGCAGTGCTGTTCAACGTCCGCCACCATCTGCTGCTTAAGGGCCAGATCTTCGAACACGGCTTCAATCACCAGATCGCGGTGTGCAAACCCACTGTAGTCGGTGGCGCCAGTGATCATCGCGAGGGTTTTATCGCGCTCACTGGCCTTGATATGGCGGCGTTTCACTTTGCGATCAAGGTTCTGCCAGCTGTACTGCAACGCATGGTTGATACCCTTAGGGTTGATATCTTTGATACGTACGGGCAATTTGCCTTTGCTGGCGGTGACAAATGCGATGCCGCCGCCCATCAGCCCACCACCCAGAACGCCAACGGCGCGCAGCAGAGCCGGTTCAGCTTCACTGCCCGGATCTTTTTTAACCTCCGTGCTGGCAAAGAAAATGCCGCGCAGCGCCTGCGACTGCGGCGTCATCGCCAGCTCGCCAAAGGCTTTCGCTTCCGCAGCATAACCGCTGCTGCTGCCCTGCGATAAACCGGTTTCAATCACCTTCAGAATGCGCGTCGCTGCCGGATAATTCCCTTTGGTTTTTTGCTCGGTTTTTTTACCCACCATATTGAACAGCAGCGTGCGCCCCAGCGGCCCGGCGAGGATACGCTCGCGCACCGGCAGAGGGCGTTTCGCCTGACGACCTTTCAGCGCCCGCTCAACGGCGGCCTCAAGCAAGATGGCGTGCGGAACGACCTCATCAACCAGACCCGCCTTTAATGCCTGACGGGCGCGCAGCTGTTTACCGGTTAAAATCATCTCCAGCGCCGTACTGACGCCCACCAGACGCGGCAGGCGCTGCGTGCCACCTGAACCGGGCAGCAATCCAAGCTGTACCTCCGGCAGTCCGAGTACCGTTTTCGCATCGTCGGTACAAATGCGGCTGTGACAGGCCAGCGCCAGCTCAAGCCCACCGCCCAGGCAGGCCCCGTGGATCGCAGCGACAACGGGTATCGACAGCGCATGGATCTCCGCCATTACCTGCTGCCCTTGACGCGCCAGGTCTTCTGCTTCCTGAGCGCTTTTCGCCCGGGCAATCATGTTGATATCGGCCCCGGCAATAAAGTTATCCGGCTTTGCCGAGATAAATACCAGGCCACGTATCGCTTTGTTTTCGCGGATCTGTCTGAGCATCGCACGCACCTGAACGCCGAACTCGGCCTTCAGGGTGTTCATTTTTTCGTCGGGTACATCAATGGTGATAACAGCCACGTTATCAAGGCGAACAGCCAGGTTAAATGCAGATGTCGTTTCCATTATTCAGCCTCCAGAACCATTGCTGCACCCAGGCCGCCCGCCGCACAGGCGGTAACGAGACCAAAACCGCCGCCGCGGCGACGCAGCTCGTGCAAAGTCTGGGTTATCATTCTCGCGCCGGTCGCCGCAAATGGATGGCCGTAGGCGATGGATCCGCCAAGCACGTTAAACTTACTCTGATCCACTTCGCCGGTCGCGTGGGCGCGGCCCAGCACGTCGCGGGCAAAACGTTCGCTCGCCAAAAGCTGCACGTTTGCCAGCGTTTGTGCGGCAAAGGCTTCGTGCATATCAATTAACGTGAGATCGGAGAGCGTTAGCCCCGCGCGCTCCAGCGCCAGCGGCGTGGACCAGGCCGGACCGAGCAGCATGTCCTGCCAGACATCAATGGCGGTAAAGGCGTAGCTACGCAAATAGCCCAGCGGTGTGATGCCAAGCTCTTTCGCCCGGGATTCCGTCATCAGGATCACGGCGGCGGCACCGTCCGTCAGTGGCGTACTGTTGGCCGCCGTAACGGTGCCATGTTTACGATCAAACGCCGGGCGCAGTTTTGCGTAATCCTCCAGCGTCGAGGTGCCACGGATATTGTTATCTTCCACCAGCGGTTCGCGGAAAGGCGGGATATAAGCAGTCATCACCTCGTCGGCAAGTTTGCCTTCCGACCAGGCCTTCGCAGCGAGCTGATGCGAGCGATGCGCCAGTGCATCCTGCTGTTCGCGGGTAATACCGTAGGTTTTTGCCATCTGCTCGGCTGTATCGCCCATGCGCAGGCCGGTGGAGTATTCAGCAACGGCAGGTGGCACGGGCATGAGGTCGCGCAGGCGTAAACGCGAGAAGAGTTTAAGCTTTGCACCGGTAGTGCGAGCTTTGTTAGCATCCACGAGGATGCGGGCCAGCTGTTTGCTGACGCCGATGGGCAGCACGGAGGAGGAATCCGCGCCGCCGGCGATCCCCGCGCGAATGGTCCCCGCCATCAGGCTTTCCGCCACGTTCGCCACCGCCTGGAAACTTGTGGCGCAGGCGCGGCTGACGCTGTAGGCGTCGGTATGAACATTCATGCCGGTACCCAGCACGATTTCACGCGCGATATTGGGTGCTTCCGGCATCTGCACCACCTGGCCGAAAACCAGTTGCTCAATAACCTCTGGCGGGATCTCGCTGCGAGCCAGCATCTCCCCCACCACCATTTTTCCCAGATCGACAGCCGGTATACCGTGAAACGCGGTTGCCTGACGCGCAAACGGCGTACGTAACCCGCTGATAATGGCAATGCGGTCACCGTGTCGGGTGATAAGCGGTAATGCCTGACTCATAACACTCCCCTGTAAAAAAATTTTGCGCGCACATTAAGTGGTCTGACCTGATAATAGTCTTAACTATTTTTTTACATTGAGCCAATCGGGGAAGCGAAAAATTGCGAGCTAAGGCACAGAGAAGAAAAAGAAAATGCCCCTGCATAGCAGAGGCATTTGTGAGATTTGTTGCCGGGTTGCGGCGTTGCCTTACCCGGCCTACACGATCATAGGCCTGTGCAAAAAGTATTAACGCAGGCCTAACTGGAAGATCAGCGTTTCTGCTTCGCAGGCGAACACAAAGTCGATATCCAGCTGCACGCCGCCTTCTACTTCCGTGAAGGTGGATTTGATTTCACACGGATCGGATTCGACTTCACGCGCGCGCTGGCTCAGCGCGGCCAGCGTTTCTTCCGCTTCAGCACGGTTAGGGAATACGCGGCTGTAAGAGGCGGTGCAATCGGTGTTGTCCATAATGGTGCCAACATCCATACAGCAGCAAACCGGGGTTTCATCAGCACTGCATTTACTCATAGCTCAATTTCCTCTGTATTCGCGCAGGGCGCGAGATAAACACGATGCGTCTATTTTACGCCCCCGGACGAGCCCCCTCCAGCCGTTAATGGCGCAAAATCGGATAAGTGAGCAATATCACACTAAAAAATGATCTAAAACAAAATTCCCCTTTTCAGAGGAATCGCACTGGTCACAATTTTGCCAACCAGATCTCGTTTCAAGAAACATATCTGAAAATATTAATAAACAAACTTGCAACATCCCAGCTGGTCAGACCTATACTCTCGCCACTGGTCTGATTTGTAAGTCATACCTCAGACCCTACACTTCGCGCTCCTGTTACGGTATGTAACAATTATTGAATAAAAATAACTCAATGAGGTTATGGTCATGAGCCAGAAAACCCTGTTCAAACAAACTGCTTTAGCAGTTGCAGTGGCAATCGTCTCAACGTCCGCCTGGTCAGCGGGCTTCCAGTTAAACGAATTTTCTTCCTCTGGCCTTGGCCGTGCGTATTCCGGGGAAGGTGCGATTGCCGATGACGCAGGCAACGCGAGCCGTAACCCGGCGCTGATCATGATGTTTGA
Organism: Enterobacter cloacae complex sp. 677-3DZ2D5B; assembly: GCF_004136695.1. NCBI lineage: Bacteria > Pseudomonadati > Pseudomonadota > Gammaproteobacteria > Enterobacterales > Enterobacteriaceae > Enterobacter > Enterobacter cloacae complex sp. 677-3DZ2D5B. Next base: position 289,160 of record NZ_QFLS01000005.1, read on the forward strand.
TCGCCCTACCTTCTCTGCCGGTGCGGTTTACATCGATCCTGATGTCAATATTTCTGGCAAATCTCAGTTCACCGGCGCAGATCTGAAGGCGGATAACATTGCGCCGACCGCGTGGGTGCCTAACCTGCACTTTGTTGCGCCAATCAATGAACAGTTTGGTTGGGGTGCCTCTGTCACCTCTAACTATGGCCTGGCAACGGAGTTCAATAACAACTATCCGGCCGGGGAATACGGCGGTAAAACCGACCTGACGACCCTGAACCTTAACCTGAGCGGCGCATATCGTCTGAACGATAACTGGAGCTTTGGTCTGGGCTTTGATGCTGTCTACGCTGATGCAAAAATCGAGCGTTATTCCGGGGAGCAAACTGCTGCGCTGCCGAAAAACAGCAATAAAATTGCCAGCCTGAAAGGCGATGAATGGGGCTACGGCTGGAACGCCGGTATCCTGTATGAACTGGATAAAAACAACCGCTGGGGTCTGACCTACCGCTCAGAAGTGAAGATTGACTTCGATGGCGATTACAAAAGCGGCATCCTGAGCCCAGTCAACGGTATGGTCCCAGGCGCGGGCACCACCATTCCATGGGGTACCTCGAATCAAACCGTACCGGGTTCACTGTCGCTGCATCTGCCAGAAATGTGGGAAGTGTCAGGTTATAACCGCGTTGCGCCGCAGTGGGCCATTCACTACAGTCTCGCGTATACCAGCTGGAGCCAGTTCCAGGAGCTGAAAGCCACCGGCAGCAACGGCCAGACGCTGTTCTATAAAGACGAAAGCTTCCACGATGCTTACCGTATCGCGCTTGGTACGACCTATTATATGGATGACAACTGGACGTTCCGTACCGGCGTGGCATTTGATGACAGCCCGGTACCGGCAGATAAGCGTTCTATCTCCATTCCGGATCAGGACCGTTTCTGGGTGAGTGCGGGGTCAACCTACGCGTTCAACGAGAATGCCTCTATCGACGCGGGCGTGTCGTACATGCATGGACAGAAAGTGACCTTCCAGGAAGGCCCTTACGAGTTTACCTCTGAAGGTAAAGCCTGGCTGTTTGGTACCAACTTCAACTACGCGTTCTAATCCCAACACGATTAAAAAAGGTGAGCATTGCTCACCTTTTTTATTTATTCCGAATCGATATCTTTTAATTCGTTCTCGATGGCTTTCGCGTTCGGATTATCTTCCGGCTTCAGCTTACCGCCGTTGGCAATAAAGTCATGGTTCTGGAAGTAGGCCTCGCGGACCATGATGTACGGATCGGAAGACTGACGCAGCAGACCGTCAGAGTCCAGCAGTTGCGCACGTGTTTCAATTCCTTCCACGGTCCATTTACCAATCGACAGCGGCCAGGTGAGCCATGACAGCACCGGATACAACGTATCCACCATGTCGCCGCCATCATCACGCACGGTAAAGCTGCCGTAGAATGGCAGGTGCACATACGGCCCATAACCTACGCCATAATGCCCCAGCGTGCTGCCGAAACGGTGCGGCTGTTCACGCTGTAATTTCGGGTTCGCCATGCCCGCGACATCAATTAAGCCGCCCATACCCAGCAGGGAGTTCAGGAAGAAGCGGGTGAAATGCACCATCCCCTGATACGGGTCGCCCTGGAGGAAGTAGTTGACCATAACCGCTGGCTCTTCCAGGTTACTGGTAAAGTTGCTCAGCCCGTTACGCGCCGGCTGCGGAACGTAGTCACGCCATGCCACGGCAACCGGACGAACCAGATACGGATCCAGCACATTATAGTTAAAGCTGTACATTGAACGGTTAAATCCTTCGAGAGGATCGGAGCGTCCCGTTTGCTCGCCAGAGCTGGCGCAGCCCACAAGCATTGTTACGCCCAGCGCAAGCGCCGACAGCCGAAGCTTCATAAATTTCTCCCTGTTCAATATGGCTATCGTTGAATGCCATCTGTGACGGAGCCGGTGATGCTCCGCCTGAAACGTGCAAGTGATTGTAACAGCACGCTTACCGATGTCTACGAGGACAATGACGACCCGCTCGCGTCATCACGCTAATTTCAGCATAGCCTGTCTTTCAGAATTCGTTTCGCTGGCAATTTTATATTGGCTTTGAAAGAGATGTCTCACCTTTATTGCCATTTACAGCAATTTAAGAGCATCCCCACGGGCAAGGCGCTAAAAGCCGCTACGCTTAAATGAGCAATTACCCCGAAGGAGCTGTTATGAAAGACATTAACGAAGAAAAAATTGGCGAGAACAATGAAGAACTTGAGATTGAAAGTGAAGAGAAAGACCGGGGAGAAGAGATAGAAGTCGATGAAGATCGCCTGCCGTCACGCGCCATGGCTATTCATGAGCATATTCGCCAGGACGGGGAAAAAGAGATGGAGCGCGACGCGATGGCCCTGCTGTGGTCAGCCATTGCAGCCGGTCTGTCAATGGGCGCCTCTTTGCTCGCCAAAGGGATATTTCACGTTCAGCTGGAAGGCGTACCGGGCGGGTTTTTGCTGGAAAATTTAGGCTACACGTTCGGCTTTATTATCGTCATTATGGCGCGACAGCAGCTTTTTACGGAGAATACCGTCACTGCCGTACTGCCCGTCATGCAAAATCCGACCCTCGGTAATTTCGGTTTACTGATGCGCCTGTGGAGCGTCGTGCTGCTGGGGAACCTCATCGGTACGGGTATAGCCGCCTGGGCGTTCGAGTATATGCCAATATTTGATGAACCGACCCGCGACGCATTTGTGAAAATTGGCATGGATGTGATGAAAAACACGCCGGTTGAAATGTTCTCTAATGCCATAATTTCCGGCTGGATCATCGCCACTATGGTGTGGATGTTCCCCTCAGCGGGCAGCGCGAAAATCGTGGTGATTATCCTGATGACCTGGCTTATCGCACTCGCCGATACCACGCACATTGTTGTCGGAACCGTTGAAATCCTTTATCTGGTATTTAACGGCACACTCCACTGGAGCGACTTTTTCTGGCCGTTCGCCCTGCCAACCCTCGCAGGCAACATTTGTGGCGGGACCTTTATCTTTGCGCTGTTGAGCCATGCGCAAATCCGTAACGACATGTCCAACAAGCGTAAGGCCGAGCTTAAGGCTCAGGAAAAAAAGGATAAAACTGCCGAAAAATCGGCGTGAACGGTGACTCTTTGACCAGTCAGGCGGCAATGCGCTTAACGAAAAGTGTAAATAACGCTATACTCTTGCCGCTTCGTCCCCTTAGTTAAATGGTTAAAGTGCACATTAAATTCAATTAACTGATTTTATTAAATATAAACACCAACAAACCAATTATTATGTACCCATATGTGTACACAAGCCGATTTAAACCTTTACTTGACGCAGCATTGCTCTGAAGCTTAAATACTGTATATCCAAACAGTAAACAATGGAGCACATAATGTTTGTTGAACTGGTTTATGACAAACGCAATGTAGAGGGGCTTGAAGGGGCCAGAGAAATTATTCTGGCCGAACTGACGAAGCGGGTGCACCAGATTTTCCCTGATGCCGAAGTGAAGGTGAAGCCGATGCAGGCAAACGGCCTGAATAGCGATGCCAGCAAAAGTGATCGTGAAAAGCTGAACCGCATGCTGGAGGAAATGTTTGATGAATCCGACATGTGGCTTGTGTCTGAGTTTCCGACAGTTCGCCAGGTGGGTATGTGACAAAATCTGGCAGCCATCATTTATCTGGCTGCCAACATTTAATTACGAACCAGATTCATTCTCCGCAGCTTCCAAAGCTTCTTCCTGTCGTTGATTCCATACACTGTTTTCAGGCATGTCGAGGCGAACGTCGATCCAGCTGTTGGCCGGAACATCCATAGGAGCCCCTTTTGTTTTGACGATCTCCCCTTCATCGCTCAGCATGTATTTCCGCTTAAAAAGCCGAATCGTCAGCCCACCGCTTTCTGTTTGCTCAGCTTCAACAACACCCAGCTCCCCCATGCCGCCAGGGTCCATAGGCGGGAGGAGTTGCCAGCCAGAAGAAGCCAGACCGGCTGAACCGGTAAGCGTATAAACACCTACATCAAGACGAGAAATACTGATTCCTTCAGCTTCTGCATTCGCCGTACCGCAGCCGCACCAGATAAAATCATTTTCATCAATATCTGTGCGCTGATTCTCGTTCTGAGATTTCACGATTCTGGCCACCGGCGAAGCTGCTTTCAGCGTGCCATCGGAGGCTTTAGTGGTATTTTCAGAAGTGTAAACAACTGAGCCTGGCTTCACGGACAGCATTGTTGAGAATGCATCGGTGCTATTATTTCTTCCTGCGATTTGGTAAGAGACGGCACCACCAATGCCTGCAACACCTGCCCTAAAACGAGGAGTACCGTTAACCATCACCGTATGAGCCCATACACTACCAATAGTTGAAAGTCCTTCAACGGTGAAAGCGTAAGGGTTACCAGCGATACCGGCGATATTCAGGGAATTCGTTAACGTTCCTCCGCCAGTACCAAGAGCACCAAGTGCTGTTAGCGCTTCATTAGCTGTTTTCGCTCCAGTACCGCCCTGAGCGATGCTGAGAGCAGTTGTTAATCCGCTCAGGCTGGTAATGTCGCTGTTTGCCCCTTTCTTCGCCAGCGATTTCTGACCCGGTACGGTAACGGCAGTGCCATTGATAGTTATGGTGACATCAGATGTCCCGTTCATTACATCAGCGAACCCGCTCATGTAGCGCTGGTACATCGTGAAGGTTTCAGCGATATCCTGCGCCAGCCCATCCACGCTCAGACTGTCACTCAGAAGAATGGCAAATCGGGTTCCGGCGGGAACTGCTGGGTTAGCTGCTGGCGTTACGGTGAGACTTGTTGCGCTGCCGATGGTGGTAATCTGAAATACCTGCACAGGGCTGGTCATTGCAATAACGGTACAGCCGTTACGAATAAGAGAACCAGCAGCAGTGAAGTTTGTGCCGGTACCTGTAAGGGTGTTTCCGCTGATGGCGATAGTGCCAGTGGTATAAATCATGTTTTCTCCAGGCAATAAAAAAACCCCGCCGGAGCGAGGTTTGTTAAAAAGACAGTTTATTCAGACGTACATATCGGGGAGAACGGGAAGGTTCAGTGGCGTTACCGTGTCATTACCAAAAATTGCATACCGCTCGCGCCCCAGATATTTCCCACCCTGAACTGAAGCACTGCCGTTCTGTATTTTTATTCCGAACATTCTATACACGTACATGCCATTAACTTCGTGAGCCATCAGCCCGAACCTACCCAGCGGAACATACCCGCTGCCGATGCTCACGGCATTTTTTGAAGGCGTCCAGAGCTGGTTGAGGTAGACGAAAGGCCGCTTTGTCGTTGAAAACGTGCAGGCCCCGGCTGCATTGAAGATGTTTAGCCCCGTTCCCGGCTGCGGCGTCACACCACTGGCGAATATGACGATATCAATCGTGCCGGTTGTCGGAGCGTCATCGTTGGTGGATGGAGGGCTGAAGAACCTGACCGTGTTGCCATCGAAATCGACTGTGTTACCGCTATTGCAGCGCCCAAAGACGATATATTTGGACTTGTCGTATCCCGCTATTGTGGGAACTGCCCAGCCGCCAGTGGGGACATTGACGGTCCCCTTCCAGATACACTGCCCTGACTGCGTGGCATTGGTAATCGCCAGGAAGTCAGTACTGTCATCAATAAGCAGGCCTTCTCCTTTACGCTGGCCAGGAGGAAATATCTGCCAGATGCTTCCGGGGAACGTGTACGTACTCTCACGCTCACTGATGCTTACGTCCTTCATCGTGGAGTTCTGCGTCACACGGCCACCGGATATGGTGACCGAGTTCATTTTATGAAGCAGCCCTGAATCAAGGTAAGCTGTCGCGTGCGGGATAAACAGCACCTGCGCCCCGGAAACATAACCGGCAATATCAGCGTATTTGGCTTTCTGGTAGCCACTGTCAAAGTAGGCTCCAAAAGACGGGCACCGAAGACCCGCCGTTATCTCCATCCGCTTTCCGCCATCATTCAGATCAATTAGTAGTCCTCTTGGCATGTTATGTCCATTCTCCAAGTACGATACGGCCGCCTCCGGTCAGGTTGATAGTTACACCATTACTGTCTATCACCGTCGCCTTGTTCGGCCCACTGAATCCAAAGTTACCCGTTGTGGCGTAAATCGAGCCACGAACGGTCACGTTGTTAAACACGGCATACCCGGACTTGTTGATATGCCATCCGACATTCCCTGTCCCATCCCAGGTTGATGACTGGATGTAATTACCGATTTTACTGTTACCGATCGTCCCCTCCCCGATAACAGCATCGCGGATTATCAACTGACCATTTTGCGTGGTGAAGACGATGGTAGGGGTTCCTCCTGCCTGCATCATCACTGCAAAACGATCTGCGAGGAATAATACCTGCGACTGCATGCCAGATGGAGTATTCTCAACACCAATCCCCATACCAGCAGCATACTGTTTTCCGTTCGCATCCACGGCAACCTTGATGCTGTACATCGCCTTCAGGTCGCCGTTGACGTTCGCAATGGCCTGCGCGTTGGTGGTGATCGCTGAAGTGTGCCCGTTGATGGTCGCCGTAATGCCGTTTATCTGCGTCGCGGTGGCCTGCTGGTAATCGGAGAACGTCTGATTCAGGCTGTTGATGGATGCCTTGTTGCCGTTCACGTCAGTCTGCAAACTTAGCAGCGAACGTGCTGTTGCCTCCCTGTCGCTTGCCATGACGTTATCAATACGATCGATGTCGGCCTTGCTGTCACCGTACTGCGCACTGAGTCTCACCCGCTGATCAGCCTGCGCCAGCGTACTCGTTATTAGCGCGATAGCGTTATTCTGGATGCCGCCGCTGGCAGTATCGGTTCTTGCTCCCAGCTCCTCCAGGCGGGATGCCATTGATGAAGTCGTGTCTGTGACAACCTGTCGCAACGTGGTGATATCAGCAGTGTTTTGTGAGCTGGCTTGTTCAGCCGCATCTGCCTTACCTGATGCAGCGTCAGCTTTACTCGAAGCCGAATCAGCTTTATCAGAAATGACCTGAGTGCTCGCAGTGAGCTGATCAACAGCAGTAGCCCTTGCCTGAGCTTCATCTGACAGAGCCTGCCTTACCTCGGTAACTCCCGCCTCGTTCTGCGCAGTTTTTGCCTCAAGACGGGTAACATCCGTTACGCGCGCCTCCGTTTCAGTAGCGATCACCTCCCGGAGCTGTTCGAATGTCGCAGAGTTAGCGCCCTGTTGGGCTGTCTGGCGCACGACAACATCGGCAATAGCCAGCGCGTTGCCGATGATTGCTTCTGCTGTCTGCTTATTCGAACCTACGGCGGCAGCCAGCCCATCGGCGTTCTCCTTAATTGCATCAGAAAGCTCGGCCAGTTTCTCGCTACTGTCTACAGCACTTTCAATCAGATCCTTAAATACCTCGGAATCTTTAATCTCCTCCAGGATCGCATCGGTGATATCGGATACATCGATGCTGGCCTGACCGCGCACAAAGTCTGTATACCCTGATTCGTTTCCGCTTCGGTCAACCAGCTGCGCGCGGTACCAGAAAATTTGTCCAGCCTTAAGGCCCATCTGCTGATATTTGCGCTGCGGGTAAGGCACATCGGCCAGCAGCATCGCATCGTCTTCCGTCCCGGTCGGGCTGTACTGAATTTCCGTCTTCAGCGTGTCGTCGGTGTTCGCCGGGAATCCCCAGCTCAGCTCGATACCGAATACCACATTATCGGAAGCGATGAAGCCGACCGGTTTCGGCGGATTGCCCACTTTACCCGTAAGATTTACTTCTGATGATGTCGCCCATACTGATGAAACGTCGCTGGCGTTCACCGCCCTGACACGGACCAGATAGCGACCCGAGTAGATACCCTGCACTTCAAAGCCGAGAGAAGACGTTCGGGGCACACTAATCCAGTTGCCGCTGTCACGCCGCCATTCCGCCTCGTAAGCAACTGCACCCTGAACAGAATCCCAGGCAACGCGCATAGTGGTAATCGCAATGTTCTGGTTAACCGTAGAGTAACTGTCTACGACAATATTTCCTGGTGGAGCCTGAACCCCGGGTGGAATGACACTGACTGGCCGCTCGTCCAGTCTTGCGCCGGTATCAACGGCGGAATAGATGTCAGGGTTGTAAGTCGTCCCGGTGACTTCGAAAGTGCCGTCGTTGTTGTCCCGCGTTCCCGTAACACGGAAAAGCGCTATAAACAGATCGTCAGAGTCCACACCCCAGTTACATTCAGCCTCCGGCGTTTCGCTGTAGGATGTGGTGACAGTGACTGTGTTTCCGTTAACGGCCTGGACGGTTCTGGCCTGAGCTGCGCCTGATGGAAGATTCAAAAACAGCCGGTTCCCGGCCTTCACATCAGCGGCGCGATCGAGGGTTATGTTGCGACCGTTAACCGCACTCACCCTGCCGCCGATAGTTCTTCCGGCCAGCTCGTTAGCAGCCACGCCGATCACCTCCCCGACAGGTGGAACGTCCATGCCCGTGCTGAAGGTCACTACCTCGCCGATACCGTTAGTGAGCAGCGCCCAGCGCCCCCGCCGGTTTGCCTCTGACTGCCTGGTGCAGCCGATCGCAGTCATTTCGAGCTGACGATAATCGAAGCGCATGGCCAGATCGTTATCGTAAACAGGCTCAGGCGTGTCTTTATAGTGGTTGGCTGGGTCTGACCAGTTCACCAGCGCGGCAGTGTTTCGGGTGGTTTCACTCGGATCCGCAAAGGTAAATTTTCCTTCAACAACGCTGGCGTGGTTATAGATGTGCCACACATCCCGTGGCATATCAGCCAGGACATACATCTTATTGTCGCCCCAGTACGTCATGCCGCGAAATATACCCGCCAGATCACGAAGTACGGTCCAGGCGTCATTACGGTCCTGGATATAAACGTTGCAACGAAAACGAGGCTCCGTCCCACTTCCGCCCTTGCCATCTGGTACCAGTTGATCGCAATACTGGGCGATGCGATAAAGTTCCCATTTGTCTATCTGAGTCGCATCGATTCTTTGACCCAGCCCGAAGCGCTCGTTCAGAATGATGTCGTAATAAATCCAGGCAGGGTTATCCGTCCACGCCCATTTAAATACGCCCTCCCATGTACCAGAATAAGTGCGGGTTTCAGGATCATAAGTATCAGGTACACGGATGATTCGCCCTTTCGGATTGCACACAACCTGAGGAATGCCATTAGGGAACTGCTTTGCGTCAAACTCAACATACAGCAGCGCTGTGTTAACGTAGCGAAGTTTGGCGTCAATAATTTCAGTAACGGCCATAACGCGCATGGTGTCGACGATATTCACGCTCGTGGAATCCGGCGTGATTCTGCGAACCCGCAACTGCCATCCAGTCGAGGCTTTCGGAAGATTGACGCGGTGACTGCGCTCATAAAGCGACGTGGTTTTGTCATCAACAGCACCGTTAACCACCGTTTCATACGGCCCGCCATCGACCGACAGATCGATAGCATACTCGACGCGGGTGCCGACTTTATCACCGTTTTTTTTCTGGAGTAAAAGAGTTGGCCACCCCAGGCGAATTCGCAGCGCAGAGAGCTGCGTGTTGGATACCGCGCGCACGTACGGCACAGCCTGTTTCAGCTCATATGAAACCTGAAGTTCGTTTTCAATGCCGGGGAAGCCCTGAATGTAGTCCTGGTCCTGAGTACCGGAACGGAACTCATATTTCACATTATTGAAGTTATAACTTCCGTCGGCGTTCTGAAGAGGCGTGTAGGAAGATGAGTCACCAAGAAAAATGTTTTTACCATCAAGCCCGCCAGCGAACTCACCCTCTCCAAGCGCAATCAGCACCTTTGCCCTTGCAATGGACTGAATGCTGTCCGGTGCTTCAACGGGTGTTCGGGTCTGATTGCTGCCACCTTTACCGCGGCCTTTGATGATTGTCGTCGTCATATCGCGTCCATAAAAAAGCCACCGTCAGGTGGCTTGCAGTACGTGGTTTGGTTTATTGCTGATCTTCTGCATAAACCCCGGCGGATATAATGGCGCCGCCAATTTCCCGTTGCCCATAAAGCAGGGGGACGGGATTGCCAGATGCCGTCGTGTTAACGGGACCACCAAACGCATAGGAGGGTTTGTTATCAGGTTCCTGACGCATTCGCAGACCTGAAACCTGAGGAGAGAGCATTTGCACTACACCGCCAACGGCCATAGCGGCACCAACGGAAAACATGAGGTTACTTGCTGCGATACTAACTCCCGGCATCCATATGGCAGCAGCGACCAGAGCCGTTCCGAGCAACGCCTGGAAAACTCCAGCTCTTTTACTACCCCTTATCACAGGGATTATTCTTAACTCATCACCCGGCCCCAGGAGTTCAAACTCTTCGTGCCCAATATTGCGACGATCCCGGAAAATAACAAAATCCAGCCCCTTTGCCCGAGCCTCACGCAGGTAAGCATCAAAGCCATCAATGGTGTTAGATAGCGCCCTGAAAACTTCGCTGGCGGACGTTAGTGCACGGCGATGTTTCCTGCCAAATCGCTGAGCCATTGAGCCGCTGAGTTTGATAACGGTTTTTCTTTCCATTACATCAAATCCTTATAACGCAGAATTTTGATGGTACGGTCACGGTAATAGCCACCGTAGGGAATACGCTGGCTTAGCTGGCCATACATGTGATGCAGTAGCATGTTGCCATCAAGCAAAATCCCGGCATGGTTCGGGACGGTGGACTGAACCTGCATGATAACCATGTCACCTGGCTGAGCGGGACCGTCGTACTCACGGAAACCGCATTCCTGCCAGTTATCCATATAGAGGTTTTCACCCTGCTCCCACCAGTGGCGATCTACGCTGTAGTTGGGCAGTTCAATGCCGTGCTCGATGCGGAAATAGTCCATGATGAGAGACCAGCAGTCTGCATACCCGAGTACAAACTGGCGCCCTGTGAGGGGGCGGTCTCCGCGAGGCATGACGGTGCGAATGTCGCCCTCCGGCCACGATGCAATAATCCAGGGCAGTTCCGTGGCATCACACATCAGCATGTCGAGCTCGCTCGGCTGAGTTGTTGCCCCGTCGCCGGGATGGCTGTGGACGATCGCCACCACAGTGCCCTGCTCTTCGGCGGCCGCATAATCCTCAGGATTAAGTTCAAATTGCTCAGTCGGCGACTCAGCATTATTTTTGCAGGGGATGTATTTCTCCACCCGCCCCTTCTGAATAACCACGCCACAGCACTCCTCGGGGAAGGATGCGGCGGCATGCGCCAGAATGGCGCTAACTGTTTTGTCGCGCATGATTATCCTCTCAGAAGTGAAGCGCCGGGGAACCCGCCATAATCCAGCTGTTCATTCTCTCCGAAGCGAGGTTTACAGCCCGTTGACAGCAATCCGGAGCAAACATCCTGTGAAGGATCGTCCACCCGATTGCCGTCTTTATCGAACCAGCCGTTTTGCCCGGCGTAGGTGCAGCCGTTCCCGGTTTTGTACCAGCCCCGCATGCACCACGTGCACATTGGCTGAATTTGCCGGGTCGGAATGAGTTGCCCTCGCAAATCGGCTGGACTTGAAAGCTCAAACTCTACGGTTTCATCGTCTGACCCTGATTTACGGTCGATGTAATAAACCTGTTTGCGCTCCTCGTTGGGATTCGCAGTCGGGTTCCCATCAGGGAAGTTTCTGGCGTCCAGGTAATGGGCGAAGGTGTCATGGATGATCACCTTTGCTTTAGCCATCCCCTGAAACCTGCGGCAAAGCGCGCCAATCGTGCCGCTGATGTTTGCAACGGTGAGAGACGGCCGTGAACTCTGGCCGTCACTGCTGACAGATATGCCGGTCAGTTCATACGGCCACGCGCCATACTCCTGCCCCTGCCACCACACCGACTTCGGCTCAAGTTTTGACTCGTCGCCGCCTGCGGCGATGATTTCCGCCTCGGTATGGGGGATTGTCTCGTTGTGAAAGCGAAGAATACCCGCACCGAACGCTGAGCCGTCCACCTCGATCAGGCGGACGCGCTTACCCGGTTCCAGTTTCTGGACATCAGATGAAATGCTCATGGATGGTATGCCTGTATGAATGTGCTGCTGAGGGTGTATTTTTTGTTGCCGTGGGTAGATATCTGGAAGGATTCCGCGCGCCATAAACCTGAAGGCTCAAGCGGCGGCTTCCAGATAAATGACTTCCATCCTGTATGTCTGTTCAGAAAGTTTTTAATGGCCTGAATGTAAGCCTCGTCGCCGGTAAAGCTCACGCTCCACTGAGGTGTTACCGGGTTGATGCCGTCCCCGGCCACCTGTGTATAGCCATCGCCAAACTGCGCCTTTCGGTTACGAAAACTTGTATCAACCTGAGAGGCAACCTTTGGGCACCAGCTGAAGGTTTCGACTGCCATGGTTAAACTCCCTTGATTAATCGCCACAGAGGCGATCCCGGCATGCTGGCCTGTTCGTTAATGACGCCAGTGATGGCATCCTTAAGCTGCCTGCCTGCTGCTCCGGCAGTGCCCTGACTGGACGCCTGTGGAGATCCGCCCTGAATATTGATATCGCCGAAGTTAACTGAAGGCACACCACCAGAGACCTGAGGAGTACCGACTGCCCGAACGCCCAGCGACCCATCAGCAGCACGCGTGAGCGGCATAATGGCTTCCGGACCTGCCTCGGCAAAAACCCCTGCACCTTTGGCAAAAGCAAACAACTGAGGCGTCTGAAAAACGCCATTGCTGTAGGCGCTCAGGGAAGGAGAGTCATAAACATTACCCTTCGCATTAAAGGTAAAGTTCGCGCCAGCATTCTGAATAGCGGTACCGCTGCTGGCGGTTGCGGCTGACGAGGCACCAAAACTGAACAGTGATCCAATTGAGCTGACGCCATTAGCAACAGCCATGTTCACCAGAACGTTCTGGATAATCTTCAGTACGCTCACGCCCCAGTCCTTCCAGCTGTCAACGTTGCCATTGAGCATGTCGGTGATCGTGGTGACCGCGCCACCCATGGCCTGCTTCATGCCGTCAGCGGCCATGGAAGAATAATCAGTAGCTTCGTCCACCCAGTTCGCATAACCCTCAGACAGTCCCGTCATCCAGTCGTCACGCTGCGCATCAGAAGCTGCGTAATATCCCTCCTGGTCGCGCAGGCGCTCTTCGAGGTAGCGCTTATTAAGTGCCAGCCCCTGCTGATAGAACGTCTCGTCGATTTCACCAGCCTGACGCTGGCGGAGAAGATCGGTATTCTTCTGCTCAAACTCCTTACGCAGATTGAACTGCTCCTGAAGTCTTTCACGAAACCTGGTTCCCTGCCCGTAGCCCAGCAGTTGCGCTTCATTGGCTGCGCGGGCGCTTGCGTTACTGTCAGCAAGGTTGGCTTCGTAATTTCGCAGTTGCTCACGTAATTTAACCTGGTCAATCAGCGCAGCATTCTGCAATACCGTCTTTTTCTGGGCTTCTGTCAGAGAAGCAAGTTCGCCCTGGCTGACCTGGTATTTAACCTTCGCCAGTTCAGTATTCTGGCCTTGCAGGGCAATCTGCTCTTTTTGCTGCTTGATAAGGCGCTTATACACATCCTCGGTTTTCTCGCCTTCGGTTTTACCGCCCTTCGCCTTAGGTTTGTTGGCCTCATTATTCCGCCATTCAGCAAGACCGTTATTAATAAACTCCTGACGGCCTGTCTGGAATTGCGGATCACTGGTTAATCCCAGGTCATCGGCTGCATAACTCAGTCGCAGGCGCTCTTTTGCTTCACCCTTCAGGCGTGACAACTCCAGATCCCGGCGGCTCTTTTCGAGTGCATCGGTTTGCTTTTTGTTGAGATCGGCCTGAGGGAGTCTGAGCGGGACGTTAGCCAGCCCTTGCCGGGCCATTAATAGCTGATTTCCCAGACCCAGCAGACGGTTAAATTCAGTATGCTGACCATTCATCATGATCATCGACTGATATACCGCATTCTGTCGCCAGGCTTGTTCGCGTATTAAATCATTACGACGCCGCTCAATTTCTTCGAGAGCCTGCTGTATGCCGCGAGATTTATCTCGCATGTCATTCAATTTTCCCTCTTCAACAGCGAGTTGATCCGTAACAATAGCTATCGCTCTCAGTATATTTGCATCATTCTCGCTGGTAATGCCCGGTTTTCCACGCGATGCATTCAAATCATCGATCTGGGTCTTCAGCTCACCAACCTTTTTGGCTTGCTCATCAATCAGACGATTTTGCTCTACCAGAGCACCAACAGTCCTCCCCCTATTATCGTCTGTTTCAGACAAAGACATGCGGGAAGTTTTTTCTCGTATCTCGTCGATTTGACTGGCATATTCCTGAGCAGAACGCCGAGCCTGCTCCTGATTCTGATACATCGCATACCAGGCACCAGCACCCAACATGACCAAACCCGGTATTCCGCCGATGAGACCAAGTGCACCACTCATCAGGCGAGTACCAACTGATGTTACATTGTTGAGATTTCGCTGGGTGGAGACGCGATTTGCCAGATTCCTGTCTCTGGCTGCCTCCGCAGAAGCCAGTCGTCTTTCAGCAATAGCCTGAGCGTCGGCATTTTTTGCAGCCACCAGCCCTGCCTGCGCACGCTCAAGCGCAGTTCTGGCCCTGACTTTTTCTGTGGCGGAGCCACTTGCAAGAGCAGTGGTCAGCCTGGCTTGAGCTGCTGTGACTTTGGCTTCCGCTGCCGCAATTTTTTCTTGCTGAGCGGCCTGAACATCTGCACTTCGCGATCTTTGAACAGCTTGCTGGGCTCGATAAACTTCTGCCCTTGAAGCTGCAACAGCAGACTGAGCCGCTTTATCCTGCGCGACAGCAAGGGCAACCTCTGATTTCGCAGCTGAAATTAGCGCACCTGTTGCGCTACTGGCGCTGGTTACAACTCCGCTGAGGTATCTTGCCAACCCAACACCAACAAGCGCCCCAGCGACTGTTGTAATTGTTGACATATTGTCAGCAACGTCATTCAGCGCGCCGCTCACTGCTGATGAAGTAAAAGAATCAAGCGTCTGGGCAACATTATCCAATCCGCCAGACAACGCATCAGTAGCACCGGTTGCCTGGTTTACACCGCCCACCCAGGCCATGAATGAGTTAGTTACTTTTTGAAGGGATCCGGAAACCGTTTGTGGCATGCTGGCAAATTCGCCCTGCAATGCTCCTAACTGGCTCATTAAAGCTGGGACAACCTTATCGATCGTAAGCTGTCCCTGGTCAGCCATGCTCTTGAGGTCTTTACGGGCTACACCCATTCCCGCAGCCAGAGCGCGGATTACCCGATCACCGGCTTCGTTAACGGCATTAAATTCTTCACCACGAAGAACGCCTTGTGCGAGCGCCTGGCTGAACTGAGTAATAACAGAGCTCGCCTCCTGAGTGTTAGCCCCGGAAAGTTTTAGGCCGGTAGAGACAGCTTCGGTAATTTTCAGAACTTCGTCAGAGCTATAGCCGTACTCGCGCATTGAGGCAGCTGCTCGGGAAAAAAGGTTTGCGTTATCTGAAAATGCCGTGCCGGTTCTTTGGCTGATTTCCATTAACTGACGCTGTGAAGCGGCAAAATCGTCAGCAGAAGATGATGCCTGTTTAAGACGAGCGTTTACGGAGTTCCACTCATCAGCAATCTGCACAATTTTACCCGTTGCAAAAGCTGCCGTAGCTGCGGCGGCAGCCCTTCCAGCAGATGCAAATCCGGCAGTCAAATCAGAGAGCGCCCTTTCGCTCTCTCTGGCAGCAGCAGCGGCCTGCCGACCACCATTCTGCATAGTGCGGTAATAATCCTGCCCCATTCGTGAGGCGCGGGAAATTTCCGTCTGGAATGATTGCGAGTTAGCGGAAATTTTGATTATTAACTCACGTAATGTTGCCATCAATTTTCTCCAGGCGAAAAAAAAGCCCATCAACGGGCTTTTTGTTGTGATATAAACCTCATGGCTTGTCTAAAAATTCTCTTAGAGCTTCCGATTTATTGCATGAATCTTTATTAATCGTCATCCCTGCCTCTTTTTGCTTTTGACAGAAATAGTAGTAATCATCGTTTGTTTTTATATAGCCCATGAATTTAAAAAAAGCCTTTTTACACAATTCAGGATTTGCATGATCAGAGCAAATCGTAGACGTATAGCTTTGCAACTCATTTGGTTCTAATGGAGCCAGTGTTTGAGTTGCATTTGAAACACAACTGAAACCAAAAAATAATACAAATAAGACTAGTTTTTTCATTGCCTTCACCAAATCATAAAAAAACAATCCTATTATTTTGCAGTTCATTTGTCACTGAGTTGCAGCTGTAAGTGCAGCCTCAAGCCCTGCAAACGGGTCCTTCGGTTCTGATTGCTCATCGCCACCCCATCGCAGGATCGCATCGTCCAGCGGTACTTTTGCCCCCTGCGAGCCGTAGATGGCAGAGACGAGCTGAGCTGCCTGAATGTCACCACGAATATCGCCAACCGGACTTTGCCTGTCGTACTCAATCCACATTAGAAGCTCGCTTGCCGTCATATTCTGCCGAAGCTCTGAGAGCGTGCGCCCCATCCGGAGCGCAAGCGACATCAGAAACTTTACGCCGGGGGTTGAGACTTTTCCCGCGCTTCGTCCGCATTGTTGATCAGGTCAAGAGCCTGTTTGAGCAGGCGTGAATGGACGGGGCCGTAGATTTCACGCACCTGCTCTTCTTCGTCTACGCTGAATACCGGTTGCTTATCGGTGTCGCACAGGACGTCAATGAAGAGCACCACGTCAGCGCAAAGATTACGGTGCGCCTTTTCCGATACCGACACATTTTCATCGTCAGCACCCGCTTTCACCACTTCCTGCCAGCGCAGCCAGGCTTCACCTGACGGCTCACGGAGAACCACTTTGACGCCTTCCCACTCAGGAACGGCGACCGTCTTATGACGAAATCCCGACATCTTTGCCAGGGCGAGATTTTTAATATTCTTCATGAGACCTCTCAGGAGCCAGACTCGATGTTTTCAGGCTTACCTTTCAGGCGCAGGGAGAACGTTGCCGCCACTACGCCGTTGGTACCTGAAGACCAGGTGTGCTGGCGGATTTCAGCCAGGAACTTAAAGCCCTTGCCGGACGGGAAAATGACCTGGAAAGCGTAGGTCGTATCGTTGTCATACGCATCACGCAAGGCGTCCTGCGCCGGATTCTTGTAGAAGTTGCCGGACAGAGAGATTTCTGACGGAGAAGGCAGGCCGTTGATGTTCTCCTGCTCGGTAGAGCAAAGTGTTGTTACGTCGATATCCTGCTTCTGACCACCGGTGAACTGAATTTCTTTGATGGTGCAACTCAGATCGAGGAAGGTTGCGGAATCCATCGTTTCTTTGGTGGCTGGCAGGGAGGAAATAAGGATCTTCGTCAGCTGCGATTTTTCATAAAGTGCAGACATAGCTGTCTCCTGGAAAAAGAAAACCCGCCATCAGGCGGGTTCGTTGGGTGAATTAATTGTCAGGGGGTAACTTTAAAATCCAGGGTGGCACGGTAGAGCCGATAATCTGGCTCGTAACCGGGGATTTTTACCACCTCTGTAGGGTTTAAGGGCTTAAGCGAAGCGAGCGCCAAATCTCTCAGGGTGCGTGATTCAGTGATCGTAGTGGAATACACATCTACCTGAATGGAAACCCTGCTCTCTGCCTGGCCGCACAGCACGTCAGCGGAAACATCATCGACGATGGAAAAAATAATCCAGGGTGGCGAGACAGACGGTTTTCCGTCACTACCTAATGGCGCAACATAGGGGTATACCCGTCCTTCTGCCAGGGAAGAAAGCAAGGCGTAGATATTATCTTCATTCACTTGCTCAATACCTCATCAATAGCCTGATTCATCCTGGCAATGGCGACGCTGGCGGCCTCTTCCTCGCGAGTATCGTAAGCGGGTCGCACAAACGGATGTGCAGGCATGTTCGCGGTGCCCAGCTCAACGAATCGCCAGTAAAAGGCGTTTCTCGGGTTATTCGCCTTCATCGTGTTATCGCTGTTTCCGGTGCGCGGGTTAACGCCACGAATATGGACGCCGGAAGAAATCTCCCCGCGGCGGCGGCTTTTTTGGGTCACCACCACCACGTTTTTTTTCAGTTTGCCGGTTCGTTCAGGCGCCCTTTCTACCACCTCGTCTTTCAGAACCTCTGCACCAGCTCGAGTGGCATCACGCAGAACTTTGTTGTTTTCGGCGCGGCTCAGTAATTCCAGATCACGGGAAATCGCTTCAAGGCCAGAAAAATCAAGACTGATATCAATCACTTTTCCGCTCCATTTTTGCAGAGTATTTCCAGCCTGGTGGCTTTGCTGTCGGGTATGGGGGGACTGATGATATTCAGTACCGCGCCTTTAAATGGTCCTGTGAGCACCTTTAATCTTGACGCAGCAGTCACATCACGCCGGAAACGGACCCACACCCGGATCGTTGCCTGCGCCGTTTCCGCACCCGATTGCAACTGCTCCCTGCCGCTGATACCCAACACTTCCGCCCATATGGTCTTTCCCTCCCGCCACTCTTCAACCGGCTGGCCTGTCGTATCACGAAAAGAAGTAAAGTTCAGGATAGTAACGCGATGGCGTAATCGACCTGCCTGCATACTCCCTCCTACGTTCCCGGTCTTTTGCGGTGCTGTTTGAGAATCGCCTCAACACCGAATGGAATAGTATTGACGCTGTCGTGACTTACTGGCTCTCTGTTCTCATACCAGTGCGATACCAGCAACATCAGGGCCAGCTTGACATCGTCATCAATTACCAGTCCATCCGGGTCATCTTCCGGAACAGCGTCATCATAAAGATGGCGATTAACAATTTTTTCGGCATGTTTCAGAGAGGCATTAAGGTACAGTTCCAGCATTACATCTTCGGCATCGTCATCACTGTCGATGCGGCATTGGTAGCGAAGCTCTTGTATGGATGGCTTCATTTGGTTTTCCCGCGTTTTGTTACCGCTGGCTCTGGCTCTGGCTCTGGCTCTGGCTCTGGCTCTGGCTCTGGCTCTGGCTCTGGCTCTGCAGGGACATGAACACCGCCACCACCAAATTTGATAATGCCTAGTTCGGCAGCAATTTCCTCAGCGCGGACAGGTAGCTCACCGTCCGGATACACCCCTGCGGGAATGGATTCGACAATACAACCATCTGGGGACCACTTAAGTTCACGCAATAATTCAGGCATAAATCACCTCGAAAAATCGGGGCCGAAGCCCCAGAGAATTAAGCGCCAGTGCCGATCTGCAGCAGTTTAATGGCCTGAGAATCCACCAGCATTCCCCCGGTTCGTTTGGTGGTGTAGAAACCAACGAATGGTTTTTTGGTGTAGGGGTCACGAAGAATGCGGGTGCCGATGCGGTCAACAATGGTGTAACCACGCTTGAAATTGCCAAATGCAATTGCTTTAGCATCAGCCGCGATATCCGGCATCTGTTCGTTCTCTGCCACACCGTACCCGGCCAGAGAGGAAGGCTGACCCAGTTCCAGACCAGGACGCCACAGGTAGTTGCCTTCTGAATCTTTCAGGATTCGGATAGCAAACAGACTGTTGTTGTTCATCATGAACTTAGCGCCATTACGATGCACTTTACGCAGCGTGTAGACCAGTTTGATGATCGCATCAGCCGTTACGCCTGCCGCAGCGCCAGAGAGAATGTGCTGGAGAGTACCAAATGCACGAGTCTTGTCAGGATCAAGCGTGGAAGCGTATGCCAGAAAACCTTTCGGCTTCTTCGTCCCGTTACCGCTGGTAAAGGCGATTTCTTCCTGCTCTGCAAACTCAATTGCCAGTTCGCTGTTGATCCAGTCTTCGACGTTGAAAAAGGCATCATCCAGCATGGTTTGAGTCGCCTGCGGGTTACCGTAAATTTCTCCCATGAACGGCTCAATCTGACCGAGTTTAGACGCATCGGTTTCCGGGCGGGCATCAGTTTCACCAACCCAGCCGGAAGCCGTACCGCCGAGATTAACCAGTTTTTTATAGTTAGCGCCGCCGACTGTGATGGTTGTCGCCTCCTGGCGCATCACCACTTCATCTTTCAGAAGATTAAGGATCGTGCGATCCAGCTCTTCCGGCACGGCATAGCCACCATCTTCATCCACACCTACCTGCAGAGCTTTGCGTTCAAGTTCGCGCAGCCCGTCATCTTTACCCTTGCGCATAAAGCCAATGAAAGCGGTTTTATGTTCGCTTGCGGCTTTGCTCTGAGGACCACCGGCTGGACGTTTAACCTGCTTCAGTTCCTCTTCCAGCGCAGATTTAAGCTCATCCAGTTCAGACAACTTGCCGTTTAAGGTTTCAACCTCCCCCGCCAGCTTGCCCTTTTCCTGTTCAACTGCTTCCAGGCGCTTATCGTTCTTTTCTTTGAACGCATCAAACTTCGCCTGCAGTTCCTGCGCGACCTGCTCTACGTCTTTAACGTCAACTGACATAATTAACTCCTGATTAAAATTTGATGTTTTTCAGTGCATCCAGTGCGGTACTCACTTCATCAACATCACGCTGTGAAAGTGAGCTATAACCCCCGGCCATGAATGCTTTAGCCTGGGTGCGTGAGAGCCCAACATCGCGCAGGACTCGTTCAATACTTTTTTGAGAAGGGATTTCTCCGCGGGAAAATGCGCTTTTGACATCACTTACACGCGCTTCATCGTTCGACGGAAACGTGACGAGACTGACTTCCCACAGGTCGATCTCTTTGAGAAGGAACACGCCCTTAACACGGTCGTACTCCCAGTCTTTCAGCATGTAACCAATAGAAAGGCCGGTTAAAGAACCGGCCTTCATGTGGGCGTGTGCGCGTTTTGAAAGGGGATCGTCATCAATGAGTAACCGGCCTTTAACATAAAGGCCAACCTCATCTTCCTTCATCTCAGTGTAAATACCGATGGGTTCATCCATACGGTGCTGCCAGAGTAATGCAGGGAGAGCATTCTTTTCTTTCCATGCCTGAAGGGAGGACGAAAAAGCGCCTGGCACAACAACATCATCGTAGCTGTCCTTTACGCCAAAAACAGAGCCATAGCCTTCAAACTCCCCGCTGTCGCTGACAGACTTTAGCTGTAGCGGAATATCCAGCCGCTGTTTAGTCATCGGCATTATGTTGTTCCTCGGTTGTTTTGTTCTTGCTGCTGTCTGACGGCTTCGTCGTCATGTTCATTGGCGTAAGGTAAATATCTCCGCCTGCGCGTGGGTTAAGTTCTTCAAGTTCCCGGCAGTCATTTGGTGAGTAAATACCCCAGTTAATGCCTGTTGAATACGCCTCAAATCGCGACTTCATATCCCCGCGCAGCAATGCGCCGGCATTGAATTTTGCGTAGTACACACCCTGCTTTGATTCCTTCACCAGCCCGATGTTGATTCGCTGCTCAATACGGGTCATATACGGAACGAGTGAATAATTGATAAACCCCATGCCGAGATTTTCAATATTGTTAAACGTCGAGCGGTCAGTGTTCTGCACCATGTGCATCGGCACCCGGAACAGGCGGCATATTTCCTCCAGCTGGAATTTTCTGGTCTCAAGGAACTGACTGTCTTCCGCATTGAGAGCCATTGACTTCCAGTCCAGTCCCATTTCGAGAATCATTGGTCGGTGCGCGTTGCTCAGCCCGAGGTGACGATCCTCAAAATCTTTTTTCAGCCTTGCGTAAGCAGCATCAGTGAGCGTTTGTTCAGTACGGAGTACGCCGGAGGTAACCGCGCCATTTGAGAACAACCGCGCCCCATGTTCCTCTGTTGCCATTCCCAGAGATATTGCTTCTCTTGCATAGGCTATAGGGTTCAGTCCCACCAGCCCGTCAAAGGTAAGCGTTCTGACATGCCAGATATCATCCTGCCCAAGCACATCTGTTGAGCCATCGGGGAATGTTACCTGGTAAACCGGCTGCCACTGGCTGTTAAGCTTTGGTTCAACACACCCGGGGTCAATGGGAAGAAGCTCCACCACCTCGCCAAGCGCTTTAACTTTGTAGGCGTAAAAATTACCGCGAAGACAAAGACAGACAATGACCAGTTCCCAGAACTCCTGGGGGGTCATGTAATCATTTGGCTTCATCGTCAGTAATTTATGCAGCCTTTCGGAAGTCGCTTTTTGTTTACTGTTTCCGGTTATCTTGTAAAGGTTACAGGGCAGCATGCCCATCGACTCAGCAAGAACACGGATGCAACCGAAAACCGCTGTAAGCCGCATGGCTTTCTGGCTGCTTACCCTTTTCCCTGTATAGGTGTCGTAAGTCATTCCCACTGCTTCAGCGAGTTCTGCCGCAGTAGTGACAGGGGCATCACTTTTTTTGAACATTCCGGGGAAAAACATCAGTCAGTCCCTCCTCGCAATGTTTTCCCGGCCAGCGAAAGCGTGCGGGAAACCAGCCATGACCAGATAAGGCAAAGCATACCGGCACTGATTAAACCTCCTGGCGGATAAATCATCCATACACCAAACGAAAGCAAAATAGCGCCCATCACCCCGATCAGCGGGGCGAGAATCATCAGGATCATAACTGCCTCTTTATAATGAACGGACGCCGTAACTTTCCAGATGGTCAGAGAGGCTGTCCTGTTGTTCGCCGCCGTTTACAAGCATGCGGCTCATTGCGGTAAACAAGGCGGCAGGCCCGTCTATTTTCGCTTCTGGCGTGGATTTGTTCGGAAAAATATTGTCGTTTTTGTCAGGCTTGACGGTGACGTTAGACATCATCCAGTTCATAACCGGATGATTGCTGTGATGAAAACGCCCGCCATAAACCAGAGACTCCACCTCTTTCATTGACTCAGAAAAGTTTCTGACCGTCTGCGGAACCTCCACCAGCGGTACACCCTCTTCTGCCAGAGCCAGGCTAAACTGCGTTGCGCTCCAGGGGTCGAACCCTGTTTCCTTCAGGTTTTCGCCGCTAATCCATTCCAGAAAATCTGCTTTAATCTGCGCATGATCAATAACATCACCATCGGTCAGTTCCAGCTTCCCAAGCTCAGCCCATTTGCGATACATCTGCGCCATTTGAGCGGAACATTTTTCCAGTCGCCCTTCTGGTAACCAGAATTTAAAGTCTGCGTGCGCATGGCCGTTATCTGCCCGCCAGAGTTTTACCGCAGCGCAAATATCAATCTTGTGGGCCAGATCCACGCCAGCCCACATCGGGTAAGTTCTCAGCTCATGACGGGGGGCGATAAACTCGCAGTTTTCCCACTTAATCATGTCCATCCAGGCTGACTCAGCGGTCACCCAGATATTCATGTGTTTGGTGAAAAAGTTAACCCTGGCGGAAACCTGTTCTTTGGCCTTCTTAGCCAGACGGCGAAGGTCATCCCAGCGCTTACAGATACCGAGTCCGGGGTTAGCCTTTTGCCAGACCGTTTCATCAAACGGATCATCATCTTTATCCAGGGTGAAGATGATGGCGAAAAAGGTATCATCCTTCACCGCGCCTTCCACTTCGCTGTTATAGCCACGCAGCACCTTAATGGCATAATCGCGCAGCTCGTAACAAATCCCTTCTTTGTTAAACCCGGCAGTCGTTATACCAAACAGGAGAGACTGCAATCGTGCGCCGGTTGCAGTTTCCAGAACGTCCCAGACATCACGGGTTTTATGCGCATGAAGTTCGTCGACGATGCCACAATGGATATTGAGACCATCCAGATTGTTGGCATCAGAAGAAAGCGGCTCAAACTTGGATGCTGTCTGCTCCTGGTAAATCGCCAGTTTATTGAACTCAAACAGTCGCCCCAGTGTGGGTTTCGCTTTTTTAACCATGTTTTTCGCATCTTCAAAAACGATGCGAGCCTGATCCCGCGTTGTCGCTGCGGAATAAACCTCTGCCCCGCCCTCACCATCGGCGCCAGCCATATAGAGACCAACGCCAGAGGATAATGTCGACTTGGCGTTTTTACGGGCTACCTCGTTATATGCCGTGCGAAACCTGCGAACCATCACAGGACGGCCACTGCCATCATTACGCAGCACAACTTCGCCTGTTTCTTCATTTACCAGGGGAATAACAAAACCGAATATGTTGATCAGAATGAAAATATGCCAGTCCATCAACTCAATCGGCTGGCCTGCCAGTGCTCCTTTTACATGAGGCACGAATTTATAGAAATTGAGGATGTGCTGTGCGCGGGGCTCGCTGAAATAGATACCACGTTCCTCACCGTATTTCAGATCATCAAGAAAACGCTGGCAGGCGAGGCGGACAAATTCACAAGTGATAACTTCACCGGCAACGACGCGTTCGGCGTAACGTATCCCATCGGCAACTTTAGCCATTAGTCCCTCGCTTTCATAAATTCAGTAATAAGATCAACTTCGCCCGGAGTTTTTGTACTTACCTTAGCTCGACTGGCAGGCGTCATTCCGAACTCACCAAGCATGGCTCGCAGCCTCTTCCAGGCGTCGGCTTTCATCATGGCTGCCGGATGCGGCTTGATCATGCGTATTTCACGTTCTTTCCCTTCATCAGCATCATCATCGCTGTATACCGCATAGGTATAACCTTCCCGATCCAGCGTTTCACAATGATGGCGGTATTCCGTATACGCCTCTACCAGCAACTCCAGAGCCCTGGCATCCAACTGAGATATGACGCCAATGGCATCAAGTTCTTCGGCCATCCGCTTAAACCAGTACTTCCCCTGCTTGTCGAAATGCTTGGGAACTGGGGGGACCCCTTTAGGTGGCTGCGGTTCGTTTTTGTTGATTGGTCGTTTGGATGGGTTACCCCTCACCAAACGCAGATGGGTAGGGGTTTTCGGCGGTCCTGACATAATCGAAAACTCCTATTAATCATCGGCTGGGTGACCCCAAAAAAAGTTTTCTAACCTGCGGCGATGTGAAGAAAGGCTAGGCGGCGGTCCTTTAGGTGGCAGGCTCCAGAGATTTGACCCGCCCCTCCCCATGGCCGAACGAGATGATAATGATTATCATTTGATTCGTTCGCGCCCTGTTTTGGTGCGGTGGCAGGGCCAGCAAAGACTTTCGAGGTTTGAGTCATCATCAGTACCGCCGTGTGCCTTTGCCTTGATGTGGTCAACTGTCTTTGCAGGTACTACACGCCCACCGCGCAGGCAGTTCTGGCAAAAATGGTTGTCGCGCTTCAGGATGCGCGCACGCATGATATCCCACGGTCTACCGTAGCCACGCTCGTGGCGACTCTTTCCCTGTTGATGCTGTTGCCAGCCTTCATTGCGGTGCTTCTCGCAGTATCCTGAGCGATCAGTGGTTGTGCCAGGGCAGCCACGCTTACGGCACGCTCGTGGGATTAATGCCGGCATGATTGAAAGCTCGTCCAAATCATTCCACCGGGCTTCAGTGCGTTGCGAATAGCATCGCCAACTACATCATTCACTGCCTGTTGCAGAGCAACGGTTGATGCTGCCTGAGCATCTATCGCAGTCTGAATGGATGTAAACAGATCGCTTTCGCGTACAGCCTTGACAACCAGTTCTTGCATCTCGTCGGTTAGTCGCGTCTTGGTGGCTATGCCAGTCGCTGAAGCAATTGAACTGATTGGTTCAGCGGTAGCTTTATCGCCATCAGCGGGATTAGCCACATCATGACTAATTGCCCCAGGGAAACCACAGAAAGCCAGACCACCATTGAAGGCCGTCTCTTCATTATTGCTGGCTGATTGAGCGGCTTCATTCACCTTAAATCGGTCAGCCTCAAACGCTACCTTGCGCTGGTCACCTTCAACACAGAGATACATGCTAGCTTTCAGGACTTTAAATGCATCGCTGTTACGGATTTTGTTATCCAGTTCACAAATAATCTTTTGTACGTCTGTGGTGTCTATCTCAACACGAACCTTTATCGCTCGTACTAATGGTGCGCGCGGTTCATCAGATACAGATGGACCCTTATCGTCCACTGGCGCTGGCTGACGCTTATTTACCGTGACAGAGGAGGGAAAGTACTCAGGGATACCATTCACCTCGCGGCGCGCGCCCCACGCATCATATTTTGCCGTGCCAGCCGCACTTTGTAGTTCGATACCTTCATTGGTTTCAATAACGTGAAGGCTGCGCATTGCATCTTTTAGGCTTAAAGGTTTTTTCATTTTTAATACCCTTTTAGACGTGAGCCTTTCGCACTGCAAAGCCGCCGAAAGTTAACGGTTTGCCCAGGCTCACAGCTGAAAGACTTTCTTTGATGTGCGCGTGCGATGCGCATAAAAAAACCCCGCAAATTGCGAGGCCGACTTATCCCCTGAAAGGGATATTCAGTGCTTTATCCCTCAGAGGGGATAACCATTATCAAGCCCACCAGCAGGTGAGCTTTTTGTAATGGCTACGATTCCACCGCGTTATGCAGCACTTCCTGACGGGAAATATGCTCGTAACGAGATACCGTCTTCCCGTTCTGGTTCATCACGTAGGCGACCTCGCCGGGTTTAAGGAAAACATTTTTGTCCATTCCAGATACCGCGATGCTCTGCTGTTTGGGATTAAAGCCAACGCTCAGGCCGCAATGAATCTCTTCGCCGCCGCCCGGCGACATCACTTTTACTGTTAACATGCTTCTTCTCCTTCTTCTGGTAATAAAAAGCCCCGCTATTGCGAGGCTATAGGTTGGTTTCAGGACTAATTTATTTTTGTGCAGTGGCTAACCACTACCCTGTTCTTTTCTGCACCTCTGGCTTCAGCCATCGCTTCGGTGTAACCAGTCAGGCTATCTAAGAAAGAATCACCTTTATTAACCCTCATCACAAAATTTCCTTTCTCACACAAATTCCAGTCCTGGTCATAATATTCCCAGGTTAAAAGATATTCGGACATGTAAAGCTCCTTGAAAAATATGTCCGAAAACATTATCACAGGCACTCGGGGAATGCCTGCTGTAATGCCTTAACCCAACTTAGCTCGCACCAGCGCATCTTTGGCTTCAAGCAGTTTGCGTAAGCCTGCTGACTTTTCCGCGCTGTCTGGCAGGGTTTCGTCCATAAGCGCCGCGAGATCACCGATTGGCTTACTCACTTCCTGAAGGTGAGACGGGAGATGCTGATACGCGAAATACTTCATGATTGGAGATGACATTTTTTATCCTCAGTCCACATAGAAATCGTCATTAAGACAACGACGGTTAGATCTGCTGGCGTTGTGCGGGCAGGCGTTAGAATTGTGACCGGTGGCGCCGCAGTAGCTACAGCGCAGATTCTCCCGGTGAGCATTGCCGTTCCATGTATGCGGGCAATTCTCGCGGGTGTGCAAACCAGAACCACAAAAGGTGCATCGCGTGTAACTCATGGGCTGACCTTCTGGCAGTTCGCCTGCCACGCTTTGTTATGCGCCAGGATGTCGCGCTTCGTCTGGCGGTCCAGAACATCCCAGTCATGAGCGGTGCCGTAAATGGGTCTAACCCAATCGCAGGCAGTGTCCACTACCTCAACCCTTACGGGTCCAGTTTGTGCGCAGCTCACGATCAACATCATCGCCAGGCATATGGTTAACGGTCTGCTGTACATTGCTGGCCTCTTTCGTTGTCTCTACCCGGCGTTCTGCTGCTGCGACCATTGCCGCTGCGTTATCTTCGGTACGCTGCTGATCTGCTTTTGCTTCTGCTTTGCTTGAGCCGCGAATATGGCCCAGGCCGAAAGCGCCAGCGATGGCGGCAATGACTGCTGCAGCAATACCAATTAAAGTTTCAAACCCCATAGTGACCTCACACCAGCACAGATTTCGCCAGGTTAAACAGGGTGCGCCGTTGTTCCAGCCCGTTACGGCCGCCGTTGATAAGCAGCGTCACGCGCTCCACGTCGCCGGAATGGAGCAGGCATCCGTGAGAGACATAGAACCATGCAGCGGAGCGCGCAGCATATTCATCCTGTTCCAGCAATTCAGGCTGGGTTACAAGGTCCAACTTCAGCGCGTGGCCACAGTTGCGATAGTTGCTGAGCCCAGTGATTTGCTTCAGGCCGCGACCGCGATATTTCCAGCCATCACCAGCGACCTGATTGCCAAGGTGTTCTTTTCCCCACTCACCACCGTATACCAGATTGGCGATCGCTTTCTGGTTTGCCGGTTGCGTTGCCGTTCTGCCAAGTGCGGCGGCCTGCTGTTGCGTGATGCGGTGGCTACCGAACGTCGGTACCAGGTTTTCAGCCGCGTAATTCAGGTTTTCCACCAGCCGGGTAAATCTGGTGCTTTCGTGCCCCATCTGGGCAATAAACATGGCCTGGTCAAGCGGTGCTGTGATGCCGTATTCCTTCATGGCAGCGTCGATATGTGGAAACCAGCGCGCAGCTAACCCGGCGCTGATACCAGCCGCCTTCTGAAATTGTGATTGGTTCATTAGTGCCTCAGTGCATCAATCAGGCGCGCCATGTTTCCCCGTGCCCAGAGAAGAGCAGCGCAAATCAGAACGTTCACAAGCACCACAAACCAGTGCGATTCGTGATACAGGCCAAACAGGTAACGGAAAGGGACGCTGGCATAAACCAGCACCGTGAAATAAGCCATCAGCGATATCAGTGGACGATGTCTCGCCCCTCCACGCTGGTAAAACATGAGGGCAAGAACGATTACCCCGCAGATGATGGCATTCGCCATTGCACTCGGATCACTTGTTACCATTGCTGGTCCCTCCTCCACGTAAACGAGAGAGAATTCCAAACAGGCTACCCAAATCCTGGCTGTTGACGAACGTCAGCAGCTTAATCGCAATAGCGGCTACGATTACCGCGCCCAGCGCATCAAGTGGCCTGTCGCTATACCCCGTCCATTTGGAGAAGTAAGAGCCAAGAAGTGGAGCGCCAATAACGCCGAAGATGAATGAGGTGATGAAGTAGCCCACCAGCTTAAGGCGGCTGATATTAACCGCCGTAGCGACATAGAACACTGCACCAGCGAATGCGCCAAACACCACACCATAATCAATGCCGGTTGCCAGGCCGAACATGCTGGCCCCCATCAGACCACCAGCCGCTACCGTAGTGCCAGAAACAGGATCGGACATTTAGCCCCCTCTTATTGCCGTGAGTCCTCTCAGAACGAGGGGAAACAAAAAAGGCCGCCCAAAGGCAGCCCTTAAAATAAAAAACCCGCAGCAGTGGCGGGTTTATGTTTTGTTCTGTTGCTCAGTTCGCTTTAACGTCCCGAGCATAACACAATTTAAGCACTTTGCGCGCAAACTTTCAAGCTAAATTTGTCGTCATTTGTTCCGAATGCGTCACACATTGGTGCGTAAAGCATCGATTCTGCAAGATTTAGCCAGACATCAACTCGGCTCTCACAAGTACGCAAGCACCACTCAGGATGTTTTTTGTTCAGGTCGCGAGCCATCGCTTTTTTACTGAGGCGTTTAATGTAACGATCCTCAATTAACCAATATAAATTTTTATGGTCTGCCTGGATGAGCACCTTGCAAAGCACTGAGTTAACGATCAGAGCTTCTTCGTCTGTGCAGAACGCCAGACCACTTTTATGTTTGCTTTCGAGTAACTCTTTGAAGAATGCTTCCAGTTCTGGCTTCTTGATACCGGCTTTTTTCATGCGGCGCAGGGCATCATTGATGGCGGTCTTTGTAACTTTCCCTGCCGCGAGCAGTTGGTTAAACATATTTCCGCCAGAACCACCGCCGATATAAGACCATCGCCCCCACATGCGAAGCTTGCCCTGAATCCAGAGACTTTCGAGAGTCCTGAGGCGAATCATTTCGCCTTTTTTCCCAACTTCAGATGGATTAATCATTGGCGTTCACCTCTTTTATCTGTCCTGTAATAATTTCAATGCTGTTGGTGCATTCGTTTCCCCAGCGGTCCCATCCTTTCCATTCTTCCCGAGCGAATATTTCGATTCTTTTCACTTCTCCGTAAAGTTTTTCCAGTCGGTTCCTTACTTCCCACGGCTTCGCGCTATGTTCGCCAAGGCAGGTATGAACAACCTGTTTTACCGATGCGCTGACGCGGGTTAATCCTGCGCCTCGGGTTGCAATCAATACATCTTCTGTATTGCTGCGCGTATGGTTCCCGCCATTCATGCGGGTTTCACGGTCCAGCATTTCCAGCAGATCGTTAAAGTCCACCAGCTCTCCGGTGTTCAATGCCTTATTGAAGCGATCAGCGGCATTTTGATTCAGCTTCACCCACGTAAACCCTTTCATCGTTCTGACACGGAAACCCCAGGATTCCGCCAGCTCTACTGCTTCCCGGTTGTGTGTCCCGGTGTACCACATTGCCAAAACAGCGTTTTCAGCTGCCAGTGACCATATTGGTAAACGCTTAAGTTCCTCCATGCTCATTGTGCTGTAATGATTACAGGCAGCTCCGTTACTGATTTTGTTGCCATATTCCCAGGGTGGGTCACAGTAGATCAGTTGGTAATTCATGCAGCGCTCCGGTTTTTCAGCTCGCGAGTTTTACGGCGGTATTTGGCCGCAATTTCTTCCAGGTCTTCTTTTGAGTAATTCTTCGCTTCGTGTGGCCCCTCCAGCCATTCCACCAGCTCTAGCCCGTACCAATTAATTAAGGTTTCTCGGTACCGGGCATGAACCGTCTTATTTTTTGCTGTGAACCGGCCAGCGCCACCATTACAGGCCTTGCATTGTCGATAGGCATTTTTCTCTTCGAACCGAAGTTCAGGACGAGCGCCTACACTCATGAAGTGACCACAATCCCATTGACCGCCAAAGATCATCGGCGGGTGATATTCCCCGCAGGATGGGCAAGCTTTGCCCACGTCACGCTCGCGGATGAATGCATTGAATGCTGTCTGAGCCTTCTTAAGAAAATAACCCCGAGGCTGCAGCGCTTTTTTGCGCATCTTCAGCTTGTCCTTTCTTTCGGCCTCTGCCTTTTTGGCTTTGAGCGCACGGTTGTGACCTATAGCGCACAGAGGACCGCAGACCTTTTGCAGGTCACGATCTGGTGTGAAGGTCTCCCCGCAGTGAGCGCATTTTTTCGGTTTGTAAACCTTCAGTTTTGTTTTAACTGGTTTCTTCACTGCTTCATCCCTCTGTGAAATACCCATTCGAATACTTCTGAACCATTCAGAAGCAGATCGTTAAAGTCACCCTGTGCAGGCCAACGAACCGAGACGCTTTCCAAATCGTTCTTTGCGTGTAAGTTTGCAGCTGCACATTCGAATGCAGCTGCGTGACCGGCACCGTTCGCGTCGGAGTCTGCGAAAATAATGAGATTCTTTACCCCTGCAGGAACACGGAACTTCTTCATGAAAGCAGTGTTCATCGTTGCCCAGGTGTTGCATTTGGTGATCTGATGGCACGCCAGCGCGGTTTCGATACCTTCAGCGATGCCAAGCGTTGAGGCTGTAGGGAACATGCGAATTGCAACGGATTTAGCAAACTCCAGGTAACTATCCTCCTGCAGCTTCATCATCTTTTTAGATGCGCCGCCTGTGTTTGCTTTCTTGTCGCCGTCCAGGAGGGTGCGGTGCAGATAACACAGCTCGCCACGGTCATCAGTAGCCAGGGCATAGATGGCCTGAAGGTTTTTCCCGTCGACTGGCTGCGTATCGCAGAACCTGATGCTTTCAGCAGGAAGCGTATTTATTCCCCTTCCCTTCAGATATCTGTCAGCGTTGGTACCTCGTAACGGAATTAGCTTTGCAAACTTACGGCTCACCCTTTCTCGCTGTTGCGCCAGAGATGTACGCACGGGATTTGCAGCAGAGCGAGCAGCGGTGTACTCATTGCCGATAAGCTTGTCCACTTCCGAAGCGAGAACCTTAAACTCTTTGCCCGTTGCGCCAGTCAGCAGGGTCCATCCGTCGCCGGAACCACATACACAAATGAATGACCCGGTGCCGTTCTTGTTGTCACACCGGAATTTGCCCTTGCGACCGCATAACGGACACTCTCCCTTGAAATGATTTTTACCAGTAATGCCAGGCAGGCCGTAATACTCGAAAATTTCAGACCAGCGGCCAATGGCGGCTTGTTTGGTATTCATGCGGCTTGCTCTCCCTGTTTGTTTTTGCCTTTTGCAAAGGCGATTTGCTTGGATTTGATGTAATTGCTGACTTCAGGTGTGATCTCTTTTGGCGTGTGGTGAAGTCCGCGCGGCCAGACACCGAATTTCTGTCGATAGGTATGAGCACACCAACCGTCACTTACAGGTCGGCCCTGCGTTGCTCGGGTGCGCTGATAAAAAAGAATCTGTGACCACCAGGATTGCTTCTGCTCACTGGTGAATTTGACTTCCGCTTTGCTGACCTTCGTCAGTCCACGGGATTTATCGGTTTCAACGTCTTCCCCAGCCAGTGGTTTAAAACCACACTTCGGACAGATGTAAATTCCGGCAGGTTTTACGTAATGGCATTGACTGCACTCTTTCGGCAGTTTTTCCGGCTCGTCAGCTTTTACAACTCGCTGCGGGGCATCTTCCATTCCGTCTGAAGACGACGGGAGATAGTCATATTCAATATCATCGGGGTAGCCAAGTTTATTGACCGTCCCGCTGTGATCGAAGATCAGGCAGTAGTCTTTGCCAGGGGCCGCACGTAAACCACGGCCCAGCGTCTGAATCCAGCGCATTTCGCTTTTGGTTGGACGGGCAAAAATGATGCAGCGGACGTCGCTATCAAATCCGGCTACTAGTACACCAACGTTAATGATGATTTTGGTAATACCCTGCTCAAATCGGCGGATGGTCAGCTGGCGTTCGTCGTGTGGTGTGCTGGCAGTCATGACTTCAACCGCTACACCGGCACGCGAAAATTCCATGGTCACATAGTTCGCATGAGCAACATCCACGCAGAAACAAATCGTCGGCCGGTCTTCTCCATTCTCAAGCCAGTTTTTTACGATGTCGCCGACCAGTTTGGCTTCACTCATAACTTTACTGAGTTGGCCTTCTTTGTAATCACTCCCATAACCAGCGACATAGGACGTTTCAACACCTGAAAGATCGGGGTGTGACGGTGCGTAAAACTCATATTTACTAAGAGCGCCAATAGCGATCAGCTCTTTCATCGTCGTTGGCTTAATCAGACGCTGATAGTAATTGCCCAAGAATTTAGCGAAAGGTGTTCCAGAAAGGCCGATCACCTTCGTTGAAGTGTTACGGGTTAGGTTGTCGATAACTTCCAGAAGCTTTTTGCGCTTCAGGTGTGCTTCATCAACGATCAGCAGTTCGATATTGTCAGGAAATTCACGTCGAATAAGCGTATCAGCGCTCGCAATCTGAATGAGCGCGTTTGGGTTGTACGACGGATGATCACGCCAGACATAACTGATCTCTTCGCCAGGAAGGCCATATTCCATGAAACGCGTTGCTGTTTGGTCCAGCAGAACGGTGTAAGGCGCAACAAACATTACACGCATCTGACGACTTACAAATCCGTCAGTGATCAGCGCTGCAATGGCAGTTTTGCCAAAACCAACAGGTGCATAGAGCATGAAAGAATTATTTCCCTTCCATGCGCTGCGCAACATGTTGAGTGCGACGATCTGTTTCTCACGCGGCTGGATGTTAAGCATTGGCTGATACCTCCCCAAATGCTTTCGCAACCAGATCGGCGATTACAAACTTTTGACGCTGACGCTGTACCGAAAGCACAACGGTTTTGGTCCCGTCTTTACGCATCCGGCCTTTGAGAAAGCCACCGTGGATGTGCCGAATAAAATATTCAGAATTAGCCAGACGTGGAATGCTGCGCACCCGGCCAAGATTGCTGACTTCGTAAGCTTTGGAATAAAGCTCTACTGGGACTGGAGCCCATTTTTCGTTAGCTTCTGAATAAATCATTTAAATCTCCTTTTGGATGGCTAAACGTCTGGATTTCCAATCGACGGTTTAACCCCATACAGTGATCTATCTGTTAGATCGATCTCTTCTGGTAAAGCTGTTCCAGCCCTTCGGGCTAAAACCCAACACCGCCCCCTTTCCCCCAAACCAGATTTAAAAATTCATACCCTGGGTGGGGGTGACGTATATCCCCTGACTGCCGGGGTATACCTCGTGCAAAACTCTCGCAATCGGCGATTAGCATTCCGCCGTGCTGCGTTCTGCTGCCGGAATGACACAGGTTCAGCGTCGAACGCTTCCTGGTACGCCTGCGCATACGCAATCGCGATTTTTTCCCGCATACCTGCCGGGAGCGTTGATAACTGCTCTTTAATCCACGGGGCGTCCTCACGAGCAAAAACCGTGGGCATAGTCACGTGGAAATTTTGTTCCTGATACATCGGCCCTCCTGATTACATGGTGAGCCTGTAAGGAGTTACTCTCGCTTTGGTTTTCGTCGACCAAAGACGGCAAGGATGGAATTCACTTCTTCCTCTCGGGCGGCAAGATGCTTTCTGTGGTAAAACCTGATTTCATCAGCTTCGGCTTCATCAATGACCCCATCTTCAAGGGCAAGATTGATGACCTGATCCACATGCCCACGCATGGCGGCTGTTTTCATGGCTTTATTGAATAATTCGACCCGATCGAGTTCTTCAAACTTGGGGACCTCCACCAGCAATGCTCCGCGTCGCTTTGCGAAGTAATCAGCCAGTTCGGCGGTATCTGAAATATCTTCCATCGCCTCAAGTTCAGCGACTTCGAAGAACCGGCACCCGTTTTTCTCATACAGGTTGTTATTAAACTGCGTGACGGTCATACCAAGAGCGCCAGCCATAGCCTCACGCCCGCCGGGGTATGCCTTACACATTGCTTTCACAACTTCTTTGAGACTTTGCTCTACCATCTTGAATTTTCCTTGGTAGTTACGGCTAGGCGGCTGAATCAGTAGAATTTTGATAAAGCGACTGATCAAACTTCAAAAGTCCGTTGGTGATTTTCTCAACCTGATACGCCCTAACTTCTGGAATAATCTCAGGCCATTCGGATACTGAAGGATGCTTGATTCCTAGGGCTGTCGCGGTTTTACAGACACCTCCGAAATAATTAATAACTTCGGATTTCCTCATGTTTGTTCTCCGACGGTTTAATTTAGACTTAATGTAGGATATCCAACATAACAATGTCAAGAATCCTACACAGCAAAAGTGGTAGGATTGCCTACATGATGAATATGAGTGACCGTATCCGCCAAAGGCGGAAAGAGTTAAAACTGACACAGCAAGCACTGGCTGAGATGGCTGGTGTGAATCGAGTCACGGTTACAGGGTGGGAAAAGGATGACTACCAACCGAACGGAGCAAACCTACAGTCTTTAGCGAATGCACTTCAATGTGATCCACTTTGGCTTGTATCTGGCAAAGGTGACCCTAAGCCCAAGCTCAATCTGAAACCCGAGATATTCAGTGTAAAAGAAGTGCCGTTAATTTCATGGGTTCAAGCCGGTTCCTGGACAAGAACTGATCCGGGAGTAAGGGCTGACGATGCTAAAGAATGGGTATATACCACCGCGCTAGTTTCTGACGGTGCTTTTGCTCTGCGGGTGCGTGGTGATTCAATGACTAACCCGTCAGGGGCTCCATCTATCCCTGAAGATTCAATAATCATCGTTGAGCCTGACATCATGGACATCGAAGCCCTTAATGGGAAAATCGTTGTTGCATACCTTGATGGAGGCCATGAAGCCACACTTAAAAAGCTTGTTGTGGACTGGCCTTACCGTTATTTAGTGCCATTAAATCCACATTACAAGCCTATTGAGTGCGGAGAAAACTGCACAATCGTTGGCCTTGTTAAACAAGTGATCATGGACTTCTAAGCCTCCTCCCCAACAAGCCGAGCTCTCGCTCGGTTTTTTTATGCCCAAATAGTTCACGTTGGTTTTCCTACATACATCCTTGACACCACAATGTTGGATATCCTACATTAAGCACATCAACAGCGGTAAGGTACCCAACCGTAACGTTTAAAACGTCGGTTTGCTGGAGATGGTCGAACGGCGCGACTTTAAACCATGCGTCGGAACCGTGGCGGGACAGGATGTCGGCAATACGGGGCAAAAAAAGATTTATTCCAGCCTCTTCATGGTGAGGGGGTTGGGCTGAATCAACACCAGTTAGCAATGCTAAACGAGATACGGAGCACACAGTAATGTCATTGCGTTGTGTCAACGATTTCAGGAGGTTATAGTGCCATTATTAAAGCTACCAGATGCAGGTAACAACATGGCAAATGCACAGTACGAGAAGGGAAAAATAGTACTCGAACACTCAAAAAACCAAGTAAAAAAAGCTGGAGAGTGTATACGTAAAGGAAATGGCGATATCGAAAAAGCTATCGAAATTATCCAGCAGTATCGCGCCGCACATCTTTACCCATTGATGATTATAAAAAATCTGGTATGGAAGCATGCACAGAAGATAAATAAAAACGCGATTATAGCGCGGCGTTTAAAACGACTCCCGACAATCATTGATAAGCTTCGACGCAAAACGCTGGATGGCGTCACCCCAAACTCTATTGCAGTAACGAGAATGAGTGATATTGGCGGCTGTCGTGTTATTGTTGAAAATAGATTACAATTGCTTTTGTTGGATTCATCTCTTGACAAAAGTAGAACCACGCATAAATCAAAAGTTAAAGATTACATAAAGTCACCAAAGTCTACAGGATACCGTGGCATTCATCGGATTTATACCTGCTACGATAAAGATGAAGCTCACCAATGGAAAGGATTCGATATTGAGGTTCAGTTAAGAACAAAGCTTCAGCACTTGTGGGCTACGACTATTGAGGTGGTCGACTTATGTGAAGGCCGTACACTTAAAACGAACCCCTTTGAATCAAACCCATCATGGGTTAATTTTTTCAGGCTAATGAGCGAATTTATAGCTGAAGAAGAAGAGTTTATAACTCTAACCCCGCAAGAAAAAAATCAGATCAAAATAAGATTAATGAGTTTAAATGATAAGCTCAATGCAATAGAAAAACTGAAGTCATTCAACAGGTTATTTTCAGATAAGGATTTAGACTTATCAAAAATAAAAGGTGGGTATGTTATCATTGCCTTAAAAGGTAATAAAATATATTACAAAGCGTATACGCCATTGCAAAAACATTTGGCTATTCAAGCTTACTCAGCCGTTGAAAAGGATGAAGAGGCGAACGGCCTGTTTGTAGAAATGGATGATTTACGCAAATTATCTTACGCATATCCTAACTATCTTATTGATACAAGATTTTTCATAGATAAGTATGAACTTTATACCAGTACAAATTATTGGACTAGGCCTAGGTAGTTTAATCCATAATTTAACAAGGTCGCAAAAGCGGCCTTTTTTATTGCCTAAGTCTTGGCGGTTATCCAGTCTTCAACCATTCCAACAGGAGGAAGATGATAATGTTCTGATGGCTGACCGCCCTTTTTCTTCAATGTGTCCGCTTCCGGTGTTGGCTGGGTTTCCCTGCCCAGCGCGGGTTCAACTCCTGCCGGATACCCTATCTATCGGTGACCAGTATGACCTTCCGTAACGTTAATTTTCAGTACGGCGATCTGATGCGCGCCCCTCGTGGTGTGCAGGCTGTTCGCAACCCAAAAACCATCGCTAGTATCTGGCGGCGTAGCTGGCTGTGCAGGTTGCTTATCCAGAAAGGCGATCCAAATAGTTAACTGGAGATATTTATGTCCGAAAATAAAAACACCACGCCGTTTAGTCAGCAACTTGCCTATATCAATAAAGGCACGCTGGATGCTGAATTAACCGAGGCGCTGGCAGAAGTTATTAAGGCTGTTCGAGAAACAGGTAAGAAAGGCGCTGTTACTCTGACGCTGAACTGTGCAATGCTGAACAACCGCGATGAAAACACCATGAAGGTTACGCCAAAGGTCACTCGCACTATTCCAGAGCTTGACCGTGCAGACACCATCATGTTTGCCACTGCCGATGGCGATTTGCTCCGCGATGACCCTTCACAAACCCAGTTGGATTTGAAAGTCATTGAGCCAAAAACTCAGACTGCACCAATCAAGCTGGCCCAGTAATACCTATCTAACCAACCGTTCTAATCTGAAAAGGAAATATTCAATGTCTCATATTGAAGGCTCTGCCGTATCCGAAATTCGTGATCTGGTTTCTGCAAACCTGAAAACACAAACTGATATCCCGTCTGTTGTCGTGCCGGAGGGCTTTGAAGTCAAGTCGCTTGAAAGCCTACAGCTGGCACCGTCACGTATTCGTCAAGCTGCAAACCTGATCTCCCCTGGGTCTCTGATCGCTTACATTCAACGTTTCCGTGATTCTCGTACTGTTGTTTTCGCAGATAAGACCAAAACGCGAATCGTAGCCGTGTTGGACTTCCATCAGGATGCAGAAAAACCAAGCTGGGCCGCACACAAGGCCGTTTATGACTGCCCGTTCTCTGATGAATGGAAAGCCTGGGTTGCTGCTGATGGGAGCAAAATGGACCAGATTAACTTTGCTGAGTTCCTGGAAAACAACATTCAGAATGTCGCGCCGGTTAGTGATTCATATCTAGGGCCGTCAGGAACTGAACTGCTGGAAATGGTTCTCGCATTCCAGGAAACCCGTAAGTCAGAGTTTAAGTCCGTTAAACGTCTTTCTGATGGCACCTGCCAGTTCCAGTTCAGCGATGAAAAATCCGGTTCTGGCAACACCAAAATGCCAGAAAAAATCAGCCTGGCAATTTCACCATTCCATAACGGTTCGCCGTATCAGGTCGATGCCCGTATCCGTTATCGCCTGCGTGACGGTCAGTTAATCCTCTGGTATGAGCTGATCGAACCTAAGAAAGTTGTTGAGCATGCATTCCAGGAAATCGTCACTGATATGGAAAACCAGCTCGGTGAAGACCTGCCTATTTACGAAGGCTCCATTTAACCCATCAATACCGTGTGTTGTTTTATGCGCCCCCATTCGTGGGGGCGTATAGCAAAGCATTCCCTGAAAGAAGGTGATCATATGCCAAGCTTAGGCCAGCTCTATAACGATAAAGACGCCGGATTAACCACCCGAAAAACTTACAACGTACCAGTAGATAAAATTTATGCCGAGGAAGGCTACAACGTTCGTGAACTTAACCAGGCGCATGTAGAAGAATTCCGCGATGCCTTTATTGCCGGGGAATATATACCGCCGCTTGCCGTAGAAGTTACTGAGCGCGGGGTGAAAGTGATCGACGGCCACCACCGTTATCATGGCGCGTTGGCTGCTATCGCAATGGGGCACGATATTGTTCGTCTTGAGTGCAAAGATTTTGTAGGCAGTGAGGCTGACAAAATCGCCTTCATGGTGACCAGTTCTCAGGGGCTGGCATTGACTCCACTTGAACGAGGCGCAGCTTATCATCGCCTTCAAAATCAGGGGTGGAGCCCTTCAGAGATAGCGTCAAAAGTTAAACGCTCTGAGTCAGATATTCTTCAGCACCTCCAGCTTCACGAATGCACACCGTATATCAAAAAGCTCGTTCGTGACGGCTCAATGAATTACGCAATCGCAATCGGTATATCTCGTGAGCATGGTGTTTACGCAGATCGTGAAGCTTCACGTCTGATGAAAAAAGCCGAGGCAGCTGGAAAGAAAAAAGTTACCAAGAGCATAGCCAGCCCTCAGTTTAATGCTGGAAAAGCCAGGAAGTTCCTTGAACTTATTTCCTCTTGTACAAAGGATTCCGGGGAAGGGCTAACCATTGAAATTCCACCAGCAATACAAGCCGAAATCACATCTATTCTTCGGGAGTTTCGTCACGAAACTGACGAGGCTGCACCATGAAAAAAATATCCGAACTGATGATGTGGTCCCTGTTCTTTTCTCTCTTAACAGGGATTGGGTTAACTGCTGGATTCTACTGTTTCATCGGGACTGTAAAGCTGATCGCGAGGGTAATAGCATGAAAATTGAATACCAAGACATGGGGCCCACTGCAAAAATCATAATCACCAGCACCGTATTCGAGTTTCGCCGACACGTTCGGGTTGTTGATACGATTTTGATGTGTACTCCTGGAGTCATTGCGGATCGCCGTGGTTTCTTCCTCATGAAAACGGTGATTTCAGGTCGCTCTAAAGAAATGCTTCGCGCCAATAAAACAGCAGTGCGTGAGGTAAACCGATGATCATCATTGCCAATGAGTAAGAGGCCCATCGTGGAAAATTATCACTTACCACGCTGTCCTAATTGCGGTATGTCACCCTCTTTGAAGGTTCGTAGTCGGGGAATGAACTGGGGATCGGCAGAAATTCGTTGCTCGAATGGCTGTTCGGGTATGCGCGCCGGATTTTCGTACCCGCCAGATCATGAAGCTGAGGCCCGAAAAGAGCTGCGCGAAAAATGGGAAAAACTGGTGAAGGACAAAGCCCAATGAGCACTATTACCAAAGAGTTCACCAAAGAGCAGTTACAGCAAATCGAAGCAGCTGCGAAAGAAGTCCTGTGGCCTGTCGTG
Source organism: Enterobacter cloacae complex sp. 677-3DZ2D5B (assembly GCF_004136695.1). Classification (NCBI taxonomy): domain Bacteria; kingdom Pseudomonadati; phylum Pseudomonadota; class Gammaproteobacteria; order Enterobacterales; family Enterobacteriaceae; genus Enterobacter; species Enterobacter cloacae complex sp. 677-3DZ2D5B. The sequence continues at coordinate 329,317 of NZ_QFLS01000005.1, forward strand.
TGGTCGGAAAAGAAAGCACGAGAGCACTTCAGTGAAAAAATAACTGCCAAGGTGGTACTGAAGCTGGCGCGTATCGCGCTGGCATCGCTCGAAACGGAGCCTGCGATTCACCGCTGGCGTCGTGTGACCGTTGAGCCATACGGCCCTTATCCTTGGCATTACGGTAATTTTATCGGCTTCTCAAAACCCGTTGAGGGAATTGAGGACGAGTATTTTTACTCCGCCCCGCCAGCGCCGGTAGTTCCTGATGAGGCTATAAGTCTTGCCGTTGATGGAATAATGTCTACTTACGCAGATAATCAGGACGAATGCCGGAAACGTATTAGAAATCATATTGAAGACGCCTGCCGCGCCGCCATGCAGGGAGCAATGCAGCAGGAGGAGACGGTAAAATCAAAAAAGTAGATCGCTGCGATGTCTGCACTGAAGGCGCTCGCGGCGGGTGTGGTACGTGTGTTTTTAACGGTAATTTTTGATGAGGTATTTATGACTACTACTGATTTTATGGAGGAGCAGGAAGTATTCGACCTGCTCAAAAAGAAAAAAACTGCTGTTTGGCGCTTACGCAAAGAACGTGGTTTCCCCAATCCTGTTCTCACATATCCGTCACGCTACAGCCGTAAAGCAGTTATGAAATGGATTGAAGAGGGCGGCGTCAACCGAGCTGTTTAACATGCCAGAATATTTTATCGGCATACATTTCATAAGCCTCTTTCTGCTCCACCAGCCAGTCGTGTTTGTTGTACACGGCCATCACACCACCCAGTTCATGCCCCAGCATCTTTTCGGTGACATGGGGCATAACTCCCTCCCCTGACAAATTCGTTACCAGTGAGCGCCTGAAATCGTGCGTTCTCCATTCAGGTATATCAATTTTATCCCTTAGTTTTTTCATGTAGAGATTTGCTGACGAACGATCTATTGCCTTATCCAGTTCCTGGCCAGGGAACAGGACGGTGTTACCCGAATTTAAAAGCCTCTCTACAAAAGGCTTTACCTGCTCAAAAACAGGACGACGAATAACATTCCCCATTTTTGAATGCTCAGCTGGAGTAGTCCAAATAAGATCGTCCATATTGAATTCACTGTTAGTAGCCAGGCGAAGTTCTGACAATCTGGCTCCCCACAACAACAACAGTTGGTGAAGCACCTTGTTGGAAGTAACGATCTTGTTGTTTTCCAGCGCGAGCCATATTTTTGCCAGTTCGGTATAGGTTAAAACCCTGCTACCAACATCCGGCTTCTTTCCTATCGTCTTAACGCTGAGCTTCAGAACCTCGCACGAAGGTATGAGTTGTCGGCTGATACACCAGTTCATTACTGATCGCAGCTGCAGGAGAAGTACCCTGGCCTTTTTGCCGTTTTTCTTTTCCTGCTTATCGAAAAACCTAACCCATGCTGAAACAGGGATGTTGACGACGGGGGCATCCGGGAATTCTGTGTACATAGTGTTGTACACAACTGACTTGTATAAAGTCTGTGTATTAGGCTTCAGGGTTTCAACATACTTGTTCCACCACTGATCGAGACACTCTTTCAGCGTCAGCTCGCCATCCTCTTTGGCAAAATAATTTTTAGGGTTTAGCCCCTTGAGGTACAATTCGCGCATCTCGCCGACTATTACGCGCGCTTCTTTCAGAGAGGTAGCTGGATAGCGTCCAATAGAAAGGCGAACAGGTTTACCGTTCCATCGGTACCGAAACTGAAACGTAATCGTTCCGGTAGGGGTTATACGCACGCTGAGACCGTCGCCATCTGTTACTTCTGGCGCGCCGTTGTATGGCTTGTCATTGATGCTGCGTAGTTTGGTATCACTGAGGGCCACGGCTCTGTATCCTGTACACACTGATTTTCAGCATTCTGTACTCAATCTGTACGCAATGGCAAGTGAACCAAATGATTTTCTTTGCGTACAGACATGAACGAACAGGAAATAAAAGAGACTAAAAGCTTGAAGCTGCGTGGACTATTGGGATAACATGCAACACAAGACGAACACTTAAAAATCAGTTATTTCTACGTCCTCTTAGTTAAATGGATATAACGAGCCCCTCCTAAGGGCTAGTTGCAGGTTCGATTCCTGCAGGGGACACTTCTGTATTTCCTTACGCCCCCTTCCAAAGCTCCACGCAGTTTCGGCCACGCCGTTTCGCGCCGTATAAAGCTTCATCCGCCGCCTGAATCAATCGCTCGTAATCGGGATGCCCGTTGAACATCGCCACGCCTATCGAGAGGGAGAGCGGGATAATATCGCCGGTTGGGGAGTTAACCTTGATTTTTTCCACCCGCCTGCGGATACGCTCGGCGATTCGCAGCGCGTCCACCTCTGAGATTTCCGTTAGCACAATCAGAAATTCATCGCCGCCGTAGCGAAAAACGTAATCACAGGTTCGCACGTTGTCGTAGAACGCGCCGGAGACTTTTCGCAGGATCTCGTCCCCGGTATTGTGCCCCCAGGTATCGTTGATTTGTTTAAATTTGTCGACGTCAATCAGCAGCGTCGAGAGCTTTGTTCCCGCCCGGGTGGCGTGCAGGATTTCGCGTTTGAAGATGGTTGGCAGGAAACGGCGATTCAACAGGCGGGTCAGGACATCAACCCCCACCTCGTGTCGCGACACTTCGTCAAACAGTTCGCGCAAAAGCGTGATGATTTGCGAGAGCGTATTACGCATTCGCTGCAAGAATTTATCCCGCTGCGCTTTATCACTCAGACCCTGCCCTGAAAGACGGACCTCGTTAAAAAGGTCATCGAATTCCTGAATCAGACGAGAGATATGACCGGCCTCAGCGATCCCGCTGAAATAGTGCCGACCTTTATGGCTAAACCACAGTCCAAATTCAGACTGCCCCAGCGGCAGACTGTTGCCGATACTGGAATTAAGCGTGATCTTATACAGAAGCACCATTTCCCATGACAGCAGCGCCGCGGTCTGTCTCTCCTTCTCCTCTTCTGCGTTCTCCATTAAGGAAAAGATGCGGTAATTTTCGTCCTCTTTCGCCGCATTGTTCTCGCTAAATACATAGGCCCGCGACATCACTTCCATGGCCAGATCGATACTGTTAATCGCGTAGTGATAAATATGCAGCTTCACCTCAGGCGAATGGGCGCTGGTAGTAATGACAGGTAACAGCAGCTTTTTCAGAACACGGAAGCCCATTTCAACTAAATCAACCGAAATACCAATACGGGCATGAACATCCGCAGCGCGCTGCTGCGCCCGCATCTGCTCTTCAACCTGCTCCACACGGCATGAGAGCACATCAATAAGCCAGCGACGAAGCGCCTCCTGAAGCTGCCTCTCCACCTGTTCGGTGGTCAGGAATTCAGCTGCCGACGGATCTGCCAGCACAACACGATAGAATTCAGCGACCAGGGGCGTTGCGTTGTCCCTGGCAAGCTCAGTCGCAAGCCGATGCACATCGGGATCGGTTTCATTAATTAGCTTCACCCACTCTTCTTTCACCGTTTGCAGGTAGGTTTCCATGGTCTGCACCTTCAGGAGGCATGCGGGAACGCAGATTTAACAATAGCAAAATCAAACCACTCCGCAATTGCCGCTTTTTTAAACAAAAACGAGTGATAGCTCATAATGTATAACGGTGCTACATTATGCCGCCCACCCAAGTCAGCAATGGCCAGGCAACGTCGTAAAGAACGGTAAAGCCTGCAACCATGACCTCGTCCTACGGTCTTAATGGCACGTGGTATCGCGAAGTCTGCGCTACCTTCACAGGCTTTACATAGGTTCCACTATTTTGTCTCAATCCAAATTTCAGCGGGCGTTTCTGCACCCGCGCTACTGGTTTACGTGGTTTGGCCTTGGCGTACTTTGGCTGCTGGTTCAACTTCCTTATCCCGTGATCCGTTTCCTGGGTTCGAAGCTCGGCAGCGCATCGCGTCACTTCCTTAAGCGTCGTGAGTCCATTGCCCGAAAAAATCTCGAACTTTGCTTTCCGCATTACAATGCGCAGCAGCGCGAAACGCTGATTGCGGAAAACTTTAAATCTATCGGTATGGCGCTGCTTGAAACCGGTATGGCCTGGTTCTGGCCAGACGAGCGTGTCCGTAAATGGTTTGACGTGGAAGGTCTGGATAACCTGAAACGTGCCCAGATGCAAAACCGCGGCGTGATGGTTGTGGGTGTGCATTTTATGTCGCTTGAGCTGGGTGGCCGCGTTATGGGCCTTTGTCAGCCGATGATGGCAACCTATCGCCCGCATAACAGCACGCTGATGGAATGGGTACAAACGCGGGGCCGCATGCGTTCAAATAAGGCGATGATCAGCCGTAACAATTTGCGCGGTATGGTTGGCGCCCTGAAAAAAGGTGAAGCAGTCTGGTTTGCCCCGGATCAGGACTACGGTCCTAAAGGCAGCAGCTTTGCCCCTTTCTTTGCGGTTAAAGATGTCGCTACGACGAACGGTACCTTTGTGATTTCACGTCTCTCAGGCGCCGCGATGTTGACGGTGACCATGGTCAGAAAAGCGGATAAGTCAGGCTATCGTCTGCATATCTCCCCAGAGATGGCGAACTATCCTGAAGATGAGAGTGAAGCCGCGACCTTTATCAATAAGGTGATTGAGTTTGAGATTATGCGTGCGCCTGAGCAGTATCTGTGGATGCACCGCCGCTTTAAAACCCGTCCCCTGGGCGAAGCCTCACTCTATATCTGACCCCTTTCGAAGGTTAGTTTCGCTAAGAAACTAACCTTTTCAAACACCTGTAATCACAGTGCGTAACGGCTTTTATCGACCGTCGCTCAACAGGCATTTATTGCGTACCGAAATCAAACTGTCGCCGTTCCACGACACTCGTAAGTGTCGGAAATTATTTAAAAAAATGCCTCTTGTCACTCCTGAAATTTAGGCGTACATTAGCGCCGTCTGGCGACAGGAAAGCACAGAATTCAGAGCTGAAGTTAGCGACGTAACGGGATAATTCCGATTTCCCCTTTCGCATGATTTCAACTCTCTATACTCAGTTGGACTCTGTTTTTTTAATGCGTACCGGAAGATACGCGGAGCGATGAAACGTGAAATATTTCTTTATGGGCATTTCGGTTATTGTTTTAGTTTGGGCCGGAACGTTTGCTCTGATGATCTAGTTAAGAAAATGCAGTCAAAAAAACAGGCGCCGTTGGCGCCTGTTTTTTTTGGTGTCCGTTACGACTCGGGTTGTTCCGCAACGCTCTTCGCTGCAAGCAGGCCATCCGCACGGAACATGCTTTTAATGCCCCGCACTGCCTGACGGATACGGTCGCTGTTTTCAATCAGCGCGAAACGCACATGCGTGTCACCGTAGTCACCAAAGCCAATGCCTGGAGAGACGCAAACCTTCGCATCCTGAAGCAGTTTTTTGGCAAATTCCAGAGAACCCATCGCCGCATACGGCTCGGGGATTTTCGCCCAGACGTACATGGAGGCTTTAGGCATTTCCACCATCCAGCCTGCTTCATGAAGCCCTTTTACCAGCACATCACGACGGCGTTTGTACTGAGCGGCAATATCGAGCACGCACTGCTGATCCCCTTCCAGCGCCGCGATGGCCGCAACCTGTAACGGCGTAAAGGTGCCATAGTCATGGTAGCTTTTAATACGCGCCAGGGCACTCACCAGCGTTTTGTTTCCCACCATAAAACCAATTCGCCAGCCCGCCATGTTGTAGCTTTTCGACAGGGTGAAAAACTCAACCGCCACATCACGGGCACCCGGTACCTGCATAATTGACGGCGCTTTCCAGCCATCATAAACGATATCGGCGTAGGCGAGATCGTGTACCACCAGCACGTCGTAACGCTTAGCCAGCGCGACCACTTTCTCGAAGAATTCGAGTTCAACGCATTGTGCCGTTGGGTTTGACGGGAAACCGAGGATCATCATTTTCGGCTTCGGATAGCTTTCACGAATCGCCCGTTCCAGCTCGTTAAAGAAGTCGACGCCTTCCACCAGCGGGACAGAACGCACCTGCGCCCCGGCAATCACCGCCCCATAGATATGAATCGGGTAGCTCGGATTCGGCACCAGTACGGTATCGCCGTGATCCAGCGTCGCCAGCATCAGGTGGGCCAGCCCCTCTTTGGAGCCAATGGTCACAATCGCTTCATTTTCAGGATCGATATCGACCTGATAACGATCCTGATACCAGCGGGAGATCGCCCGACGTAAGCGTGGAATGCCGCGTGAGGTGGAATACCCATGGGTATCGGGACGCTGGGCAACCGTGCAGAGTTTCTCAACAATGTGCGGCGGCGTTGGGCCGTCAGGGTTACCCATACTGAAATCGATAATGTCTTCGCCGCGCCGACGCGCAGCCATTTTCAGTTCAGCAGTGATATTGAAAACATAAGGGGGGAGACGATCGATACGCGTAAAACGGCGTTCAGGACTGAATTCAGCCATAGATTCCTCAGAGTCACGTTAGCGCCCGGACCGTCCGAGCGACGCTGCCACCCGTGTGGCATGCTTAGAAAATAACCTGAAGAAAAAGAGGCTGTCGAGAGGATAACGGCAAAACAATATTTTGCTCTAAAACGGGAATGCGATTGCAGTGAAAAGCGGAACTCCTATCGCGAACAGGCAGTTTTAAGCTCTACAATTTAACACAATATTTTCAGTATCGTTACCTGACGTTTCTCCCCAAACGGAAAAGCGCCGGCTTTCAGTCAAAAGCCAGCAATCCCCTTTGAGAATTATGGTTTTTCCCCATTTGATAAATCTGATGGATAGCTGGTCATCAGGCCCTATGTTTTCTATCATAGATTTTTCCCGTTTTCCCAGGCCTGACCGTGCACGAAATCTTCAATATGCTCCTCGCGGTGTTCGACCGCGCGGCATTAATGCTGATCTGTCTCTTTTTCCTTATCCGCATCCGCTTGTTCCGCGAACTGTTGCATAAATCTGCCCATTCGCCAAAAGAGCTGCTGGCCGTCACGTTTATCTTTTCGATGTTTGCCCTGTTCAGCACCTGGTCCGGGGTGCCGGTAGAAGGCTCGCTGGTGAACGTGCGCATCATCGCCGTCATGTCGGGCGGGATCCTCTTTGGTCCCTGGGTCGGGATTATCACAGGCATTATCGCTGGCACCCATCGATACCTGATTGATATTGGCGGCGTGACGGCAGTTCCCTGCTTTATCACCAGCATTATTGCCGGGCTGCTCTCGGGCTGGATTAACCGCAAAATCCCGAAAAAGCAGCACTGGCGTGCGGGGATTATCGCGGGGATGGTCTGCGAAACGCTGACCATGATCCTGGTCATCGTCTGGGCGCCAACCGTTGCGCTGGGGCTGGATATCGTCTCGAAGATCGGTATTCCGATGATCCTCGGGAGCGTCTGTATCGGTTTTATCGTGCTGCTGGTGCAAAGCGTGGAAGGCGAAAAAGAGGCCAGCGCCGCGCGTCAGGCCAAGCTGGCGCTGGATATCGCCAACAAGACGCTGCCGCTTTTCCGGCACGTTAACGCCGAATCTTTACGTCAGGTTTGCGATATCATCCGCCGTGATATTCATGCCGATGCGGTCGCTATCACCAATATTGATCACGTGCTGGCTTACGTTGGCGTCGGTGAGCACAATTATCGCGACAGCGACGACACCATCAGCCCAACCACCAGACAGGCGATTAACTACGGAAAAATCATCATTAAAAACAATGACGAAGCCCACCGGACGCCAGAGATCCACTCAATGCTGGTGATCCCGCTGTGGGAAAAAGGCGTGGTCACGGGGACGCTGAAAATTTACTACTGTCATGCGCACCAAATCACCTCCTCGCTCCAGGAGATGGCGATTGGCCTGTCGCAGATCATCTCCACTCAACTAGAGGTTTCGCGTGCAGAGCAGCTGCGCGAGATGGCAAATAAGGCAGAGCTGCGCGCCCTGCAAAGCAAGATCAATCCCCATTTTCTGTTTAACGCGCTGAACGCTATCTCCTCTTCCATCCGTCTGAATCCGGACACCGCGCGGCAGCTGATATTTAATCTGTCGCGCTATCTTCGCTACAACATTGAGCTAAAAGACGACGAGCAGATCGACATCAAAAAAGAGCTGTATCAAATCAAGGATTACATCGCGATCGAGCAGGCTCGCTTTGGCGATAAGCTGACGGTCATTTACGATATTGATGAAGAGGTCAACTGCGTGATCCCAAGCCTGCTGATCCAGCCTCTGGTGGAAAACGCCATTGTTCACGGTATTCAGCCGTGTAAAGGCAAAGGCGTGGTAACAATTAGCGTAACGGAAAGCGGTAACCGCGTGCGTATCGCCGTGCGCGATACCGGGCACGGCATCGATCCGAAAGTTATCGAACGCGTCAAATCAAACGAAATGCCAGGCAACAAGATCGGACTGCTGAATGTGCATCACCGGGTCAAACTGCTGTACGGTGACGGGCTGCATATTCACCGCCTTGAGCCGGGCACCGAAATTGCCTTTTATGTTCCGAATGAGCGAACGCCCGTGAATGCCCCCATATCCTTGTTGCCGTAGGCCGGAGTAACAGATGAAAGTCATCATCGTAGAAGATGAATTTCTGGCTCAACAGGAGTTGAGCTGGCTTATCAAAACCCACAGCCAGATGGAGATTGTTGGCTGTTTTGAGGATGGTCTGGACGTGCTGAAATTTTTACAGCATAACCGGGTCGACGCGATATTCCTCGATATTAATATTCCGTCGCTGGACGGCGTCCTGCTGGCGCAAAATATCAATCAGTTCGCCCACAAGCCGTTTATTGTGTTTGTCACCGCGTGGAAAGAGCATGCCGTGGAGGCCTTCGAGCTTGAGGCGTTTGACTATATTCTAAAGCCGTACCAGGAGTCGCGTATTATCAGCATGCTGCATAAGCTGGAAGCCGCGTGGCAGCAGCAGTCCTTACCCGCCAGTGCCAGCCCGGTAGCGCGGGAAAACGACACAATTAATCTGGTGAAGGACGAACGGATCATCGTCACGCCTGTCGACGATATTTACTATGCCGAAGCGCATGAAAAAATGACATTTGTCTATACGCGGCGTGAATCCTACGTCATGGCGATGAACATCACCGAATTCTGCAATAAACTCCCGGCCGCCCACTTCTTCCGCTGCCACCGCTCGTTCTGCGTCAACCTGAACAAGATCCGCGAAATCGAACCCTGGTTTAACAACACCTATATATTGCGGCTGAAGGATCTGGATTTTCAGGTGCCTGTAAGCCGCAGCAGAGTGAAAGAGTTCCGCCAGCTCATGCACCTGTAGCACGTTCCCTCTCCCGCAGGAGAGGGAAATGAGCGTCAGAGGATCTGACCAAGAACCTGACGCAGATGCGCGCCGGATCCCAGTAAGCCTGGGTTGTCGTGGACAATCAGGTAAACAGGAATGTCCTGGACATAGCTCCTGAAGCGGCCTTTGTCTTCGAAGCCGCCACGGAAGCCGGAGGCGGTAAAGAAATCGAGGAAGCGCGGCACGATCCCGCCCGCAATATAGACCCCGCCAAAGGTGCCAAGGTTCAGCGCCAGGTTGCCGCCAAAACGCCCCATGATGACGCAGAACAGCGACAAAGCACGGCGGCAGTCAATACAGCTGTCGGCCAGCGCGCGTTCGGTCACATCTTTCGGTTGCAGATTTTCCGGCAGACGACCGTCTGATTTGACAATCGCCCGATACAGGTTCACCAGACCCGGACCAGAAAGCACCCGCTCGGCCGACACGTGACCAATCTCGGCGCGTAGCTCCTCAAGAATAATGCCCTCTTCTTCGCTGTTCGGCGCAAAATCCACGTGACCGCCCTCGCCCGGCAGGCTGACCCAGCGTTTGTCGACGTGGACCAGGTGCGCCACCCCCAGACCGGTTCCCGCGCCGTAAACGGCAATCGGTTTGCCTTCAACCGGGGCCGTACCGCCGAACTGAATCAGATGCTCTGGTTTAAGCATTGGGATAGCCATGGAAACCGCAGTGAAGTCGTTGATAATTTCAAGGTGCGAGAAGCCGAGGTTTTTCCGCATTTCGGCAATTGAGAAGGCCCACGTGTGGTTGGTCATCGCCACCCAGTCGCCGGTAATCGGACAGGCGATGGCGATACAACCGTCTTCAACGCTCACTTTATGCTCTTCCAGATAGACGCGAACCACCGCTTCCAGGCTTGGGTAATCCAGCCCTGAATAGGTTTTCGCCTGAGAAATTTCACCACTGTTCACATCGCACAGGGCAAGGCGCGCGTTAGTGCCGCCTACATCACCTACCAAAGCATACTTTGTCATTCTTCTACTGCTCCGCTAAAGTCAGAATAAATCTTTGGGACACTGTAAATTCAAGGCGTGATAACAACAACGACCAGAAGGTGACTGCCCATGGATTATCGATCTTCGTCACATAATAACTTTACCGTTTCAGCACCTTTTGCACTATTGCCACAATGCTGATTGTGCAAAGTAACGTTAAGCCGTTTTGTACAAGGAAATCATCATGCTCCATCCGCGAGCCAGAACCATGCTGTTATTGGCTGTCCCGGCGCTGATTATTGGCGTGGCGTCGAGCCTGGTGCTCATCGTCGTCATGAAAGTGGCGGCGGTGCTGCAAACGATTTTATGGACCGCGCTTCCGGTAAAACTCGGCATCAGCATTGACTCGCCGGGCTGGATCATGGTGATGCTGACCCTGACCGGGATTGCCGTAGGGCTGGTGATCCGCTATAGCCCGGGCCATGCCGGGCCGGACCCGGCACTGGAACCCTTGATTGGCGCGCCTGTCTCCCCCTCGGCTCTGCCGGGGCTTATCATCGCGCTGATAATCGGTCTTGCGGGCGGCGTAAGCCTCGGGCCTGAACATCCCATTATGGCGGTGAATATCGCGCTGGCGGTCTTTCTGGGGGCGCGTCTTTTCCCGCGCGTTGGCGCGCTGGACTGGACGATCCTGGCCTCCGCTGGCATCATCGGGGCGCTGTTTGGCACTCCGGTCGCGGCTGCGCTCATTTTTTCGCAAACGCTCAGCAGTGATCATGAGGTGCCGCTTTGGGATAAACTCTTCGCGCCGCTAATGGCCGCCGCTGCGGGAGCCCTCACCACCAGCCTGTTTTTCCATCCCCATTTTTCACTCTCCATTCCCCACTACGGCCAGATGCAACTCACCGATATTTTCAGCGGCGCCGTCGTCGTCGCGATCGCCATTGCGTTGGGGATGGTCGCGGTGTGGTGTCTTCCTCGCCTGCATCGCCTGATGCACAGGCTGAAGCATCCGGTGCTGATTCTGGGCATGGGGGGTTTTATTCTGGGCGTTTTAGGCGCTATCGGCGGGACGGTTACGCTGTTTAAGGGTCTGGACGAGATGCAGCAGCTGGCCTTCAGCCAGGTCTTCAGCGTCTCAGATTATCTGCTGTTCGCGCTGGTGAAACTGGCGGCGCTGGTGGTCGCGGCGGCCTGTGGTTTCCGGGGAGGTCGTATCTTCCCGGCGGTATTTGTTGGCGTCGCGCTGGGGCTGATGCTGCATGAGCACGTTGACGCTGTCCCTGCGGCGATTACCGTCTCCTGCTCCATTCTGGGGCTGGTACTGGTGGTCACGCGCGATGCGTGGCTGAGCCTGTTTATGGCGGCCGTTGTCGTGCCGGATACCACGCTTCTGCCGCTGCTCTGTATCGTGATGTTGCCCGCCTGGCTCCTGCTGGCGGGCAAACCGATGCTGATGGCATGGCGAAACGACAGGTAATCAGGCGTTATTGCGCGCCTCCAGCGCTTTGGTCAGCGCGCTCAGCAGCGGCGGAATATCGGCTTTCGGCAGCATGACCTCGATCAGCGAAAGCCGCTCATGGTGTGCCACTTTATCCAGCACCTCCGCCAGCGCTTCCGCTTCGCTGACGCGCCAGCACTCTGCCTGAGGCGCCAGGCTCAGCGCCTGCGGTATCTGCGTCCAGTTCCAGAGGGCAATATCGTTATAGCGCTGCTCCGGCCCGTGGATGGCCCTTTCCACCGTGTATCCTTCGTTGTTAAGCACCAGAATAATCGGGCGCTGCTTGTCGCGCAGCATGGATCCCAGCTCCTGAATGGTCAACTGCGCGGCGCCGTCGCCCGTCAGGACAATCACGCGTCGATTCGGACACGCCGTTTGCGCGCCAAACGCCGCCGCCAGCGTGTAGCCAATCGATCCCCACAGCGGCTGGACGATAAAGTTCACGTCCGCCGGTAAACGCAGATCGATAGCGCCGAAAGCAGACGTCCCCTGGTCAGCCAGAATAATGTCTCCGGGGCGAATAAACGTTTGCAGGGTACGCCAGAAGCTCTCCTGAGTCAGCGCCCCTTCAATAGTCGGGAACGAAAAGCCGCTGTGATCCGATGGCGCTCGCGTATCACGAACATAGGTTTTACACAGCGCTGTCAGCGTTTCAATGGCCTCCCTCATCGGGATACCCGTAAACCAGACGTCGCCGACGCGGGACGCGTGAGGCTGAACCTCTATCGTCTGGTCTGGCGTAAGCTGGTGGGTAAATCCGGCAGTGAGCGTATCGGTAAAGCGCGTGCCAATGCACAGCACCGTATCAGCACCCTCGATGGCCTCTTTGACCGGCGCGGCGCTCGCCGATCCGCTGTAGGTGCCGTAAAAACCGCTCTGTCGTTCGTCAAAAATGCCCTTGCCCATCAGCATGGTGGCGTGTGCCATCGGCACCTCTTTCACCCACGTCTGAAGGGCCGCGCGCAGACCGTGGCGGAGTACCAGGAAGTCCGCTAACAGCGCGGTGCGTTTGCTCGTAGACAAGCGCTTTTCGGCAGCCTCACGGAACGCCTGCAAGCAGGCTGAATCGGCCGGTGCGGGGTTAACAGTGAGAGCGCTTACAGGAGGTGTAGCGGCTTTTTTCGCCACATCGGCGGGCAGCATCAGATAGCCCGGACGGCGCTCCCGCAGCATGGTGGTCAGGACTCTGTCAATTTCATAGCAGGCGTTTTGTTCCGTAAGCACCGCCTGCGCAACGGTGATGGGTTCGCTCATATGATAGAAGTGGCGGAACTCGCCGTCGCCCAACGTATGGTGCAGCAACTCTCCTCGCTGCTGCGCCGCCATACCCGGGGCCCCTACAATATGGAGGACGGGAACATGTTCGGCAAAGCTGCCCGCCACACCGTTCATGGCGCTTAACTCCCCAACGCCGAATGTCGTCAGGAGTGCGGCAAAGCCCTTACAGCGGGCATAGCCGTCTGCGGCGTAAGACGCGTTCAGTTCGTTGGCACAGCCCACCCAGCAGATGTCCGGGCTATCTATCACGTGATCGAGAAATTGCAGGTTATAGTCGCCCGGCACGCCAAACAGATGATCGGCACCACAATCTGTTAGTCGGTCCAGCAGGTAATCGGCGACGCAATAGGGGGTACGCATATTATAAGTGTCCTTCTGACGTTGACCTCACTCTGAGTATTAAATAAGCGTGAAGCGTGTCCAGAATTGACGACAATCAGGGGCTGGAAAGAATGCTTTACGAAAAAAGCTGCGCTATGCTCATTTTCTTCAGATTAGTGTAAACGTATACACGGATGTTTCTTTCCAGCGCCAGAGGTCTCACAAATGGGTTATCAGCCTGACAAAAATCGTTATCAGACAATGCAATATCGCCGCTGTGGGCAAAGCGGTCTTAAGCTTCCCGCCATCTCGCTGGGGCTGTGGCATAATTTTGGCGACGCGACGTTGCTCGAAAACAGCCGTCAACTTTTACAGCGTGCTTTCAATTTGGGTATTACGCATTTTGACCTTGCCAATAATTACGGCCCGCCTCCTGGTTCGGCCGAACGTAATTTTGGGCGCATTTTGCAGGAGGATTTCCTGCCCTGGCGCGATGAGCTGATCATCTCCACTAAAGCGGGCTACACCATGTGGGACGGGCCTTATGGTGACTGGGGCTCGCGTAAATATCTGATCGCAAGCCTGGACCAGAGCCTCAAGCGTATGGGGCTGGAGTATGTCGATATCTTCTATCACCACCGCCCGGATCCACACACGCCGCTACGTGAAACCATGAAAGCGCTTGACCATGTGGTGCGTCAGGGCAAAGCGCTGTACATCGGTCTGTCCAACTACCCGGCAGAAATGGCACGGCAGGCGATTGAAATACTGGAGGATCTGGGCACGCCATGTTTGATCCACCAGCCGAAGTACTCCATGTTTGAACGTGCGCCTGAAGAGGGGTTGCTGGACGTGTTGCAGCAAAAAGGGGTGGGATGTATCCCCTTCTCTCCACTGGCGGGCGGACAGTTGACCGATCGCTATCTGAACGGCATCCCGGCGGATTCTCGCGCAGCAAGCGGCAGTAAGTTCCTTAATCCGGAACAGATCACCGACAAAAAGCTGGAAAAGGTACGTAAGCTGAATGCGCTGGCGGAAAAACGGGGGCAAAAGCTGTCGCAAATGGCACTGGCCTGGATCCTGCGCCACGATGCGGTGACATCCGTGCTCATCGGCGCAAGCAAGACCCGACAAATTGATGATGCAGCAGGCGTGCTTGAAAATTGTCGGTTCACGGCAGAAGAGCTCAAGATGATAGATACGATCCTGTCCAGTTCAGATTAAAAACACTTTTAGCAAAAAGTGCTCTCGTTCATGATTTAGGAGTTGAGGCGATGAAACGAATGTTTACCAACTCGTAAAATTGCGTTAACAGGTCGCACAGCGGCCCCGATCGTGAAGGAGAAGAGTATGTTCAGGTCACTGATTCTTGCAGCGGTATTACTGGCTTCGGCCCCGCTGGTCGCCAATGCGGGCGAAATCACCCTGTTGCCATCGATTAAATTACAAATTGGCGATCGTGATGACTACGGCAGATACTGGGACGGTGGCTACTGGCGCGACCGTGACTACTGGCATCGCCATTATGAATGGCGTCAAAACCGCTGGTGGAAACACGATAACGGCTATCACCGTGGCTGGGATAAGCGTAAGGCTTACGAACGCGGCTACCGCGAAGGCTGGAAAGATCGTGACGACCGCCGTGGCGGCTGGGGTCACGGAAAAGGCAGAGGCCACGGTCACGGCCATCACCATTAACAACAAAAAGGAGCCTTCCGGCTCCTTTTTCTTTTACAGGCCTGCGGCTGTGCCTATCAGCAACCACAAGTTTAACGCCACCACCACGACCACAATGGCCCACCCGGCGCGTTTCACCCACGTCGAATTCACCAGATCGCCCATCAGTGATTTGTTGCTGGTGAAGATCAGCAGCGGCACCAGCGCCAGCGCAATCCCGAAACTCAGCAGCACCTGACTCATCACCAGAATGCGGGTCGGATCCAGTCCCATCAGGATCACAACAAAGGAAGGCAGCATCGTGACCGAGCGGCGAACCCACAGCGGAATATGGAAACGTACGAACCCCTGCATCACCACCTGCCCGGCCAGTGTCCCCACAACCGTAGATGAAAGGCCCGCAGCAACCAGGCTTAAACCAAAAATAGTGGCAGCGGCATGACTCAGCAACGGCTCCAGCGTCAGGTAAGCCTGGTCAAGATCGGCAACCCCGGTATGCCCGTTAAAGTGGAACGCGGCGGCGGCGGTGGCCATCATCGCCAGATTCACAAATCCGGCAATGGTCATCGCGATAGCCACATCCCATTTCGAGGCGGAGTAGCGCTCTTTACTCGTCCCGCCATGCAGATTCTGGGTTAATGAAGAGTGTAGATAAATGACGTGCGGCATAATTGTCGCCCCCAGCACCCCGGCAGCCAGAAAAACGGCTTCAGAAGTGGGTAACGACGGGATCACCATCCCTTTCGTCAGCTGCGCCAGATTCGGCTGGGAGAAAATCAGCTCAACAATATAGGCGGCAGCGACGAACAGCAGCAGGCCGCCGATAACTTTCTCCAGCGGTTTTTGCCCCCGCCGCTGGAGCATCAGAATCAGGAAAGTGGCGATACCGGTTAGCACGGCCCCCTGAAGCAGAGATACGCCCAGAATAAGCTTAAAGCCGATCGCCGCCCCGATAAACTCGGCGAGATCGGTGGCCATGGCGATAATTTCCGCCTGAACCCAGTAAAACCAAACTGCCGGACGTGGATAATGATCGCGGATTTGCTCCGCCAGGTTTTTTCCGGTAGCAATACCCAGCTTCGCGGAGAGCATCTGAATCAGCATCGCCATCAGATTGGCCCAGACCACAACCCACAGCAGTTTATAGCCGAAACTGGCCCCGGCCTGAATGTTGGTCGCAAAATTACCCGGATCGATGTAGCCAATCGCGGCAATGAATGCCGGTCCCATTAATGCGAGCCGCAGCTTGCGTGCCGCTCTGCCGCTGCTACTCTCTACGCGACTATTCGTCATTTCTGCCTCTGGAAATATAGCCTTTGCTATGTTTTATGCTATCAAAATGAGAATGATTATCAAGTTCATTTGAAATGGTTAACATGATTTCTCTGATAGCCAGGAACGATAGACAGGCAGGTGGAGCAAGGTCACAGAATGTGAAAATGCGCAGACATTTGTGAAGCGTAGCACACAAACTTAACTTTTCACTCATTTACCTAACATAACAAAAATGTATTGTTGATCACTATTTTTGAGACTCGTCACAGGATGTAACTATAGTGTGGGCTTGATCTCGTTTTCTTTGTGCTTGTTACATAGAATGTGCACGGAAATTAAACCTGCCTCATATTTGGAGCAAATATGGACCGCGTCCTTCATTTTGTCCTGGCACTTGTTGTCGTTACTGCACTTGCATTGCTGGTCAGCACAGACCGCAAAAAAATTCGTATTCGCTATGTTGTCCAGCTGCTGGTCATTGAAGTTTTACTTGCGTGGTTCTTCCTGAACTCCAACGTAGGCCTCGGCTTCGTGAAAGGCTTCTCCGAAATGTTCGAAAAACTGCTCGGATTTGCCAACGAAGGGACAAACTTCGTCTTTGGCAGCATGAACGATCAGGGTCTGGCCTTCTTCTTCCTGAAGGTACTCTGCCCTATCGTCTTCATCTCTGCCCTGATCGGTATCCTTCAGCACATCCGCGTTCTGCCGGTGGTTATCCGTGCGATCGGCTTCCTGTTATCGAAAGTTAACGGCATGGGTAAACTGGAATCCTTTAACGCAGTCAGCTCACTGATCCTCGGTCAGTCTGAGAACTTCATTGCGTATAAAGATATCCTCGGCAAGATGTCCCGTAACCGCATGTACACCATGGCGGCAACCGCAATGTCTACCGTTTCCATGTCTATCGTGGGCGCGTATATGACCATGCTGGAACCAAAATACGTGGTTGCGGCCCTGGTTCTGAACATGTTCAGCACCTTTATCGTGCTTTCGCTGATTAACCCGTACCGCGTGGATGCCAGCGAAGAGAACATTCAGATGTCTAACCTGCACGAGGGGCAGAGCTTCTTCGAAATGCTGGGTGAATACATTCTGGCGGGTTTCAAGGTTGCAATTATCGTTGCCGCGATGCTGATTGGCTTTATCGCGCTGATCGCTGCGCTGAACGCCCTGTTTGCGGCCGTACTCGGTATCTCCTTCCAGGGCATTCTGGGCTATATCTTCTACCCGGTTGCCTGGGTGATGGGTGTACCGGCTCACGAAGCGTTGCAGGTGGGCAGCATCATGGCAACGAAACTGGTATCCAACGAATTCGTGGCGATGATGGATCTCCAGAAGATTGCCAGCACACTCTCCCCACGTGCGGAAGGGATCCTGTCCGTCTTCCTGGTCTCCTTCGCGAACTTCTCTTCCATCGGTATCATCGCTGGCGCGATTAAAGGCCTGAACGAAGAGCAGGGTAACGTGGTTTCTCGCTTTGGCCTGAAGCTGGTTTACGGTTCAACGCTGGTGAGCGTCCTGTCTGCCTCTATTGCAGCACTGGTTCTGTAATTCATACCGCGTAATAAAAACCGGGAGTCCTCGCTCCCGGTTTTTTTATGCTTCCAGCGCCGTCAGAGGCTGGGGTTTACCAATCAAATAGCCCTGCAAATAATCTACGCCAAATCGCAACAACATCTCGCGTTGTTCAGCCGTTTCCACATATTCAGCCACCACACACAGCGATTTCGTTTTTGCCATGTTGCAAATGGACTGCACGATCATCGCATCCATGCTGTCGGTGCAGATATCTTTCACGAAGCAACCATCGATCTTAATGATATCGGCCTCCAGCCGCTTCAGGCGCTCAAAGTTGGCATAGCCGGTACCAAAGTCGTCTATGGCAATGCGGAAGCCGTAATCACGCAGCTGCTGGATATTTTTGATGCTGCTTCCCGAGTCTGAGAAAGCCTGTTCCTCGGTGATCTCAATGATGATATTTTGCGGCGCAATGGCGTAGCGTTCAAAAAGCGCGATGATCTCAGCCGCAATCTCATTTTGCATCAGCGTCAGCGGCATTAGATTGACGGAGAAGCGCGTTCCTGCACGTCCGGACGGATGGCTGCGCATCCACATCAGCAATTTTTCCAACACGTTCAGGTCAAACCGGTGGCTCAGGTTGAACTGAGCAATCAGCGGAATAAAGCGGTCAGGGGTGATGATCTCGCCATCGCTTTCCAGCCTGGAGAGGATTTCAAAGTACCCTTCTCCGCGCGCGTTGTGAATTGGCTGGGCGTAAAGGTGAAGACCGCCGATATCAAGGGCGCGTTTTATGCGGGCCAGCATTAGCACCCTGTCCGTCGTCTGACCAGAGACATCATCCAGACTGTTGGTTAACGCCAGAACGTTATGCCCGCCACAGGATTGCTCGGACAGCCAGCTCAGCTGACCCAGCGTGTGGTGCAGGCTTTCCCCATCCGGTACTTCGCCCCAGGAGGCGCCAAACTCAATGTCGAGCTCAGTCTTGTTCCAGACAATCTTACGGCTGTTCAGATGATCAACCATGTATTGCAGACGTTCAGCCGTGCCCGGACCCAACAAGACCACCACCAGCTCACTGCCTGGCAACTGAAAGAGCTTCTCGTCTTTTTGCAATAACGGTTGCAGCGACGCGGTGATCATCTTTTTACAGTGTACACGCATGAGGATGCCGTAATGACGGCTCAGAAATTCCAGATTATCCAGGCGCAGGCAGCAGATTTTGGCTTCGGGATGGTGCTGTAAAAACACTTCCAGCGCACGAATGTTAGGCAGACCGGTGAGCGGATCGGTAAGCGCCCTCTCCTGCCACCCCTGTTTCAGCCATTCACTTTTCTGATAGATCCGCGACATGTAAAGCAGGCAGATGGCGAAAGAGATCAGTACCGACAAGATAAAGGAGAGCGAGTGGCCCGATTCAACGCCATTAAGAAAATTATAATTGTAGGTCAACAGCATGAGCGCCGAGGCCGCCCAGAGTAAAGAGATGAGCGCATAGCTCAGACGACCAATCCCCAGGGTAAAAAGAATAAAAACGATTGGCATCAAATAACCAGCAATAAACTGTGACTCGAAAGGCGCGCACAAAATAGCGATCATCGAGACCAACAGCATCAGCCACACAACGATAAATAACACTTTTTTGTGACAAAAGAGGGGCTTCACGCTTCGCCGCCAGAATGTTCGGGCATACCGGGGATTAATTATCATTCTTAACGGGTAGTAGAACATCATGGTGAAAATCAGGGCGGCACAAATCAGGCTTTGAATATCGATAACGTTATAAATTGCAGAGCATTCGCCGAAATAGGAGGAGATTGTCACCGGAAAATTAAATAAATATCCCGCCAGATACATCGATAATTTGATGCCTACAGGAACCACAAATCCGAGCCAGAAAATACGTATACCGATGTACTTATTCGGGATGCTGTGTCGCCAGCGTTTGCCCAGCATCAGACGGATGACGCCACAGGCAGCGAAGACGGCAAACGTCTGACAAATTAATAACACGGAAGATTGTAGTAATGCTAAATCAAAGTAATAAATGTTAGTAACACTAAATCCAATCAGTAAAGGAATGATTGCCCGACGTCCAAATAACAATACGATGGCGAGCATGGCGCTTAAGGGCAACCACGCTAAATAAACATCATTTTCGTTGACGATAGCGCGCGGGGAGATATAACGGGAAAAGGGGATCGTAATCAGGCTTAACGCCAGGACAATCATAAATATTTTTACATTATTGTAAATTTTTCTATTCATTAATCCGTGTGATCTATTTAACCATCGTCTTATTGACCGGATGGATAATAGGTTTATTAATTGCACGAATCAAGTTCAGGTCTATTTATAGACTTGTTTATTGATTTGGATTGAGGTGATGTATAGAAAACGACATTGCTGGCAACAAAAAGAGTCTAAACATTTTACAAGATATAAAAAAACCCCCGTCTTGCGACGAGGGTTTAAATTTTGGTGGAGCTAAGCGGGATCGAACCGCTGACCTCTTGCATGCCATGCAAGCGCTCTCCCAGCTGAGCTATAGCCCCACATGTTACTTTACCTACCGCACTCTGTTGGGTTCAGAGTTTGGTGGAGCTAAGCGGGATCGAACCGCTGACCTCCTGCATGCCATGCAGGCGCTCTCCCAGCTGAGCTATAGCCCCGTCGTAAAGCTGTCATGTTGACGGGCGGCATAATATGAATTCCGCCGCAGAGTGTCAACGGCAAATTCAACCTCCGCCTTTCAACCGCCGAAAAATCATGCAAATGAATCACTTTGCGAGCCTGCTCGCAGCCAGGAGTTAAGCTTGTCACGTTTTCACGTAAAACGGTGCTATAAAATGAACCACTAATTAACCCCACAGATATTCAGGAAATTGTATGATCAAGGAACGAATGACGCCAGAAGAGTTAGCCCTGCTGACTGGCTATAGCCGACAGACCATCAATAAATGGGTACGCAAAGAGGGTTGGATTACATCGCCAAAGCCAGGCGTTCAGGGTGGCAAGGCGCGTCTGGTACACGTCAATGAAAAAGTGCGCGACTTTATTCGCAGCGCGCGCAGGGCAACAGAGACGCCGGAACTGCCAGATACGTACCACGAGGGCTCGCTTCATGCCCTGCTCCTGACGCTGGCGAATGAAATGACGCCGGAAGAGCAAAAGCAGATGACATCGCTGTTACTGCGGGAAGGGATTACCGGCTTGTTACAACGTTTAGGGATTCGCGACCAACGCTGATATGAAAAGATTACGCAGCAAAATGACCACGGAAGAGCTGGCGGACAGTCTGGGCGTAGCCCGACAAACCGTTAATCGCTGGATACGACAGAAGGGATGGAAAACGGAGGGTATCAACGGTGTAAAAGGCGGAAGAGCGAGGGTGATATGTATTGATGCGCACGTTAAGGAGCACATCATTAGCCTTCCTGCCATTCGTAACCGTCGGGCTGTTTACCATGTGGCGGAAAGCCCTTCCCACTACGGCGTGGCAACCTCATCCAGCCTGCTTCCACAAATTATCGACTCGCTGGAAAACATGACGACTGTCGAACAGGAACGTTTGCACAAGTTGCTCGCTCGTGAAGGGTTGCAGGGTTTTCTCACGCGTCTTGGTATTGCTGAATAACAGGCATAAAAAAACGGCAGGTTACCCTGCCGTTTTTTGTATTACACGAGCATTACTGCTGGCTTTCGCGCTCAGCAATAAAGTCCAGCGCTTTGTTGATACGCGCAACGCTACGTGATTTGCCGATGGCATGAACGGTCACGTCCAGCGCCGGAGACTGGCCTGCCCCCGTCACCGCAACGCGCAGCGGCATACCGACTTTACCCATGCCAATTTCCAGCTCATCAGCGGTAGCCTGAATCGCGTGGTGAACATTTTCCGCAGTCCATTCGGTAATGGCTTCGAGTTTGTCACGCACCACTTCCAGCGGCTGACGCGCAACCGGACGCAGGTGTTTCTTGGCCGCGTCGGCGTCGAACGCGTCAAACTCTTCATAGAAGTAACGGCAGCTTTCAGCAATTTCTTTCAGCGTTTTGCAACGCTCGCCAAGCAGCTTCACCAGATCCGCCAGTTCAGGGCCCGTACGGGTATCGATGTTTGCCTGTTCAATGTGCCATTGCAGATAAGTCGCTACATATTCTGGCTGCATGGTATTGATGTAGTGATGGTTCAGCCACAGCAGTTTGTCAGTGTTGAACGCGCTGGCTGATTTGCTGACCGAGTTCAGAGAGAACAGCTCGATCATCTCTTCGCGGCTGAAGATCTCCTGGTCACCATGAGCCCAGCCCAGACGCACCAGGTAGTTCAGCAGCGCTTCCGGCAGATAGCCGTCATCACGGTACTGCATCACACTCACCGCGCCATGACGTTTGGACAGCTTTTTACCGTCGTCACCGTTGATCATTGATACGTGCGCATATACCGGTACAGGTGCGTTCAGCGCTTTCAGAATGTTGATCTGACGCGGGGTGTTATTGATATGGTCTTCACCACGGATCACATGAGTGATTTCCATATCCCAGTCGTCCACAACTACGCAGAAGTTATAGGTTGGCGATCCGTCAGTACGACGAATGATGAGGTCATCCAGCTCCTGGTTGCTGAATTCGATCGGACCACGGATCTGGTCATCAAAGATAACAGAGCCATCCTGCGGGTTAGCAAAACGCACTACGCAAGGCTCGTCAGCAGCATGCTCGCTGTGGTCATGGCGGCAACGACCGTCATAACGCGGTTTTTCGCCTTTTGCCATTTGCTCTTCGCGCAGCGCATCCAGACGCTCCCTGGAGCAGTAACACTTATAGGCCGTGCCTGCCACCAGCATCTCGTCAATTACGGCGTTATAGCGGTCAAAACGTTTGGTCTGGAAGTATGGGCCTTCGTCCCACGCCAGATTCAGCCAGTTCATCCCATCCATAATGGCTTCAATTGCTTCCGGCGTTGAGCGCTCCAGATCGGTGTCTTCAATACGCAGCACAAACTCACCGTTGTTGTGACGTGCGAAAAGCCAGGAGTAGAGAGCGGTACGTGCACCACCGACATGCAGATAGCCTGTCGGGCTCGGCGCGAAGCGAGTTTTGATTTTCATGAAATGGCCTTACGTTATAAAGATGCCGGTAATCGGCAAATTCCGGGAAGAAAACAATGGGCAATATTCTATCACTGTGGGCCGATTCCTCAATGTCGATCACTTTATCCGGTTCGAGATTGCTGTTTTTGTTTATAAATCATGCGCCACAGTCCGTTTTGCGATCGTTTTGACTAATTTTACGACGAACGAATAAAAACTTTAGAAAATGCGTTGACTCATTTTCAACTCTCCCTATAATGCGACTCCACACAGCGGGGGTGATTAGCTCAGTTGGTAGAGCATCTCCTTTACACGGAGGGGGTCGGCGGTTCGAGCCCGTCATCACCCACCATCTACTTAGGTAGACTCGCAGTGTAGATAAGAATTGAGATTGGGCGATTAGCTCAGTTGGTAGAGCATCTCCTTTACACGGAGGGGGTCGGCGGTTCGAGCCCGTCATCGCCCACCATTCTCACCTTATCGCAGCAGTTCCGAAATGGGCGATTAGCTCAGTTGGTAGAGCATCTCCTTTACACGGAGGGGGTCGGCGGTTCGAGCCCGTCATCGCCCACCATTTCGGGTCGTTAGCTCAGTTGGTAGAGCAGTTGACTTTTAATCAATTGGTCGCAGGTTCGAATCCTGCACGACCCACCAATGTAAAAAAGCGCCCTAAAGGCGCTTTTTTGCTATCTGCGACATAGCACATCCCCATTGCAGCCAGACCGCTTGTTTTACTCAAGCTCACGCCTTCTTTGCCGATACCTCTATTTTATGGCGAAAAGGATCTCAATATGACAACTCTTAAGCCCGTTTCTCTGTCGGCGATGGAAATCGGCAGCGTAGATAACAGCTCCGGCGGAAACGACATTGCTTCTCAAATCACCCGTCTGACCAAACAGATAACGAAAGTCACTCAGCAGCTCAAAGAAGTGGCCATGGGTGATGCCACAGCAGAAGAAAAGCAAAAGCAGCAAGAATTACTCGAATCTCAGCTGGCTATGTTGCAGGCACAGCTGGCGCAATTGCAGCGTCAGCAGGCCGAAGAGGCGATGCCAAAGCAGGAAAAAGGTGAGGCAGTCGCGGAAGGCATCAATAAGCCCTCCGCAGAACATCAGATTAATATCTACGTCTGATTATTGGTTTCGTTAAAAAGTGGATCGCGTGTGCGGGCCTCCATCAAACGTTCGGCCTGCATACGCACCACATCCCAGCAGGCATGCGCCGCGCCGGAAAGAGACCTGTTTTTACGGCGTACCAGCATCAGCTGGCGTTCGACACAGGGTACGAAACGCTTCACCGTTAAACGACTCCCCTGCGGCAGTGGCAGCGCCAGCGCCGGCAGAACGCTGATGCCAATCCCCGCTTCGACCATGGGGAACAGCGTGGCAGGATGCCCGATCTCCTGCACAATGGTTGCCTTAACACCCTGCGCGGTCAGTGCGGCATCTATCAGCGGGCGGCTGCCTGATGCATAATCCTGTAACACCAGGTTTGCCCCCTGCAAGGCCTGCCAGGCCACCTGCGGCAGCGATGCCAGAGGATCATCATCGCGGCAGAGCAATAAAAAGGGCTCCGAGAGTACCACTTCACATTCCAGGTCGCTTACCGCTCCGGGATCAATAACGATGCCAAAATCCACATCCCCCTGACGGATACTCTCAAGTACCCACTGCTGCGGCCTGTCATGCAAAACAAAATCAATATCCGGATAGCGGTGATTACTTTCAGCGATGCACTGGGGAATAAGATGCGCCGAAATCGTCTGGCTCGCCGCCACTCTCACGGTGCCGGAAAGCTGTTGTCCGAGCCGGCCGACATCCCTGAGCGTACTGTTCAGTTCATCCAGCAGCCTCTCCAGACGCATTGCCAGCTGCTGTCCCGCTTCGGTGAGCACCACTTCTCGCGTCGTGCGGTCGAGCAGCTTCACGCCCGTTTGCGTTTCAAGCTCCTTAACGCTATGGCTCACCGCCGACTGACTGAGGCCAATGATCTCCCCTGCCCGGCTAAAGCTGCGGGCCTGCGCGACGGTGACGAAAACGCGAAGCTGACGTAACGAATAATTCATCTGTTTAATTCATGAATGGATGCAATAAATCAATTTTATTTCTCAAAGGGAAGAAAGCACAATAGCGGCATCTGTTTTCAGGAGTGATTATGAAACTTTTTCGTATCCTTGATCCGTTTACGCTGACCCTGATTGGTGTCGTCTTGCTGGCCTCGTTCTTCCCGGCGCGGGGCAGTTTCGTTCCGGTTATTGAAGGACTGACCACGGCAGCTATTGCCCTGCTGTTCTTTATGCATGGCGCCAAACTCTCCCGGGAAGCCATTATTGCAGGCGGTAGCCACTGGCGACTGCATCTGTGGGTAATGTGCAGCACTTTTATCCTCTTCCCGGTTCTGGGCGTGCTGTTCGCCTGGTGGGCGCCGGTGAATGTCGATCCGGCGCTGTATACCGGGTTCCTTTATCTGTGCATTTTGCCGGCCACCGTGCAGTCTGCAATTGCCTTTACCTCGCTGGCGGGCGGTAACGTCGCGGCGGCGGTTTGTTCTGCTTCCGCTTCCAGCCTGCTCGGGATCTTTGTTTCACCGCTGCTGGTCGGTCTGCTAATGAACATGCACGGGGCGGAAGGCAATCTGGAGCAGGTGGGTAAAATTTGTCTGCAACTGCTGCTGCCGTTTGTGCTCGGACACTTATCCCGTCCCTGGATTGGGGAGTTTGTGGCGAAACATAAAAAATGGATCGGGAAAACGGACCAAAGCTCCATTCTGCTGGTGGTTTACACGGCCTTCAGCGAAGCCGTGGTGAACGGCATCTGGCACAGGGTGGGTGCTGGATCGCTGCTGTTTATTGTGGTGGTAAGCATCGTTCTGCTGGCCATTGTCATCGCGGTTAACGTCTTTGTGGCCCGCAAATGCGGCTTCAACAAGGCCGATGAAATCACCATTGTATTTTGCGGATCGAAAAAGAGCCTCGCCAACGGGATCCCGATGGCCAATATCCTGTTCCCGACGTCCGTCATTGGGATGATGGTGTTGCCGCTGATGATTTTCCATCAGATCCAGCTGATGGTGTGTGCGGTACTGGCGCGGCGTTACAAGGCGCAGACTGAAAAGCTGGCGCAGGAAGAGACCCACGCCGCGAAAGTTTAAGGACGTTTCATGGGCTGAACCAGCTGGGTCAGCCCCTCTGTTTTGATCAGTAACGTGATAGCCATCAGCTCGCCCAGACGCCCGGCGGGGAACTCATCCTTACGGGCAAACCACAGCAGATACTCTTCCGGTAAATCAATCAGCCTGCGACCCTTATATTTACCGAACGGCATCTCTGTATTGGCGATCTCAACGAGCTGCTCTTTTTCCACGTCACTCTCCTAACAGGCGCATCATTTCCGCTTCGTCGATTATCTCGATGCCAAGCTCCTGCGCTTTTGCCAGCTTCGAACCGGCCGCTTCCCCGGCAATCACCAGGTCGGTTTTCTTCGATACGCTGCCCGCCACTTTTGCCCCCAGCGCCACCAGGCGCGCTTTCGCGTCATCGCGTGAAAGCTGACTCAGGCTGCCGGTCAGCACCACCGTTTTACCGGCAAACGGACTGTCGATCTCTTCGGCATTAACCACTACCGGTGCGGGCCAGTGAATGCCCTGTTCCAGTAATTTACCGATCACTTCACGGTTGCTCTCTTCGGCGAAGAAGTTGAAAACGTGGGTGGCGACCACAATGCCGACATCAGGGACTTTCTGTAGCTCGTCGATGGTGGCTTTCTCCAGCGCGTCCAGCGTGCCGAAATACGCCGCCAGCCCTGCCGCCGTCGCCTCTCCGACTTCACGAATGCCGAGCGCGTAAAGGAAACGGGCAAAGGTGGTGTTTTTGGCCGCCTCGAGCGCGTTAACAATGTTCTGGGCAGATTTCGGTCCCATACGATCAAGACCGGTCAGCTTACCTGCCGTCAGGGTAAAGAGGTCCGCAGGCGTATGGACGTACTCTTTCTCAACTAACTGGTCGATAATCTTGTCACCCATTCCGTCCACGTCCATCGCCCGGCGGGAGACGAAGTGCTTCAGGGACTCTTTACGCTGCGCGCCGCAGATTAACCCGCCCGTACAGCGAGTTACCGCTTCACCTTCCACGCGCTCAACGTCAGAACCACATACCGGACAGTGGGCTGGAAACTCGATGGCACGGGTATCGGCAGGACGTTCAGACTCCACAACGTTAACCACCTGTGGGATCACATCACCCGCGCGGCGAATCACCACTTTGTCACCAATTCGCAGCCCCAGACGCGCAATTTCATCGGCGTTATGCAGCGTGGCGTTACTTACCAGCACGCCAGCCACCTGCACAGGCTCCAGACGCGCCACAGGCGTAATGGCCCCCGTACGTCCGACCTGAAACTCCACGTCGCGAACGAAGGTCATCTGCTCTTGCGCCGGAAACTTAAAGGCCACCGCCCAGCGTGGCGCACGGGCCACAAATCCCAACTGTTCCTGCAACGCCAGCGAATTAACCTTGATCACCACGCCGTCAATATCAAACCCGAGCGTGGGACGATCTTCTTCAACCTTGTGATAGAACGCCAGCACCGCCTCCGGAGAGTCGCAGAGCTGCACGCGGTTGCTTACCGGTAATCCCCACTCTTTGAACTGCATTAAACGACCCAGGTGGGTATCTGGCAGATCACCGCCTTCCAGGATCCCGACGCCGTAGCAGAAGAAAGTAAGCGGTCGCTTCGCGGTGATACGCGGATCGAGCTGACGCAGCGAACCTGCCGCCGCGTTACGCGGGTTAGCAAACACTTTCCCGCCGGTTCGACGCGCTTCTTCGTTGATCTTCTCGAAGCCCGCCTGCGGAAGGAACACTTCCCCGCGCACTTCCAGCCGGGCGGGAATGTTATCGCCACGCAGTTTCAGCGGGATCGCACGAATAGTGCGCACATTGGTGGTGATGTCTTCCCCGGTAGTGCCGTCGCCGCGCGTTGCGGCACGCACCATCACGCCGTTCTCATAAAGAATACTGACGGCCAGACCATCCAGCTTTAGCTCGCAGCACCAGCTCAGATTGTCGACGCTCTTCAGGCGATCCTGCACGCGCTTGTTGAAAGCCAGAAAACTCTCTTCATCAAACACGTTATCCAGCGACAGCATCGGCACTTCGTGGCGCACCTGGCTGAAAGCGCCCAGCGGTTCCGCACCGACGCGCTGCGTTGGAGAATCGGGCGTAATCAGTTCGGGGTGCTGAGCTTCCAGCTCGCGCAGTTCACGCATCAGGCGGTCATACTCCGCATCCGGCACTTCCGGTGCGTCCATAACATGATAGAGATATTCATGATGGCGAAGCGTGGTTCGCAGTTCAGTAAGTTGTTGTTCGATTGAGTCCATATCGCACCATCAATGAGAAAAACCCCCGACAGGCGGGGGTTGAGGAGGAGTTAAGTTAACGCGACGATTACGCGTTCGCTTCCTTAACTTCGCGGATGCGGTCCTGATACTCGCGCAGTTTCTGCGGCGTCATCATTCGACGCTGATCGTCGAGCACCACACCGCCCACTTCGTCGGCGATGTGCTGAGCGGACTGTAGCATCAGCTTAAAGTTTTGCAGCTCGTCACCGTAGGACGGCACCTGCATAAAGATCGTAACGCCTGGCGTGACGAAATCACCGGTCATTTCCGGGTCAAACGTGCCTGGATTGACCATATTGGCCAGGCTGAACAGCGCCGGACCGCTGCCGTCAGGACTCAGGTGGCGATGGAAAATATTCATGTCGCCGAACTTGAAGCCTGCCTGTTGGATGCTGTTAAGCAGCACATCACCGTTCAGATGGGTGCCATGATGAGCAGCCACGTTCATAATGATCACCGCTTCTTTACGCTGCGGCTTTTCAACAACCGGTTCTGGCTCTGCAACCGGCTCTGGCTCAGCGCGCGGGGCGGGCTGTGGCGCAGGCGGTTCAGGCTGCGGCTGCGGTTGTTGTACCGGCTGCGGCTGCTGAACAGGCTGTGGCTGATGCACTGGCTGCGGCTGCTGAACAGGCTGTGGCTGATGCACTGGCTGTGCAGGCTGTTGGACAGGTTGCGGCTGTACAGGCTGTGGCGCAACGGGCTGCTGTTGCACAGGCTGGTGCGGCGGATGACGAACAGGTTCTTCCACTGGCGGCGGCGCTGGCTGGCGCGGCTGGGCAGAGGCATACGGTGGTTGATACTGGTGCTGCGGAGCGCGGGGGGCCTCATGCTCTCCATGCGCTGCGCCGGGCGCAGTATTGACCCGATGAACACGAACTTCACCCACGCCGTCGTCGTCAAGACCGTCGATGTCGTCTTCAACGTCATCGTCGTCACGACTGGACTTCATCCGCTTCAGTGGACGATCGCGAAACATAGAGGAACGCTCTTTACGGCTGGTCCAGAAACCATGTACCAGTAAAGCGATTATGGCGATCGCGCCAACAATGATTAATATCAGACGCAAATCCTGCATCATTATATTCTCTGTTGTTCTAACACCTTGCCACCACGGCAAACATTTACTCACTAAGAGTATTTGCCGTTTACGTCAAGTGCAAGTGTATGCAGAGCATTCACAGCATAAAGATGAACTAAATCGTGCTTTTTGCTGGTTTTTCGAACATTTCCGAACTGGTCATTGGCCCGTAACTGGATAATATAGGCGGGCAATTCCACTGGTTGTGTAAAAAGGAGTACAGCCTGGTATGGTTTCAACATCTTCTTCTGCCTCACGCAGCGGGGTCTGGTACTTTTCTCAGGGCTGGAAACTGGTCTCCCTGCCGGGCATTCGACGCTTCGTTATTTTGCCGTTACTGATCAACATTATTCTGATGGGCGGGGCCTTCTGGTGGCTGTTCACCAGACTGGAAACGTGGATCCCTTCCCTGATGAGCTATGTGCCGGACTGGTTACAGTGGCTAGACTACCTGCTCTGGCCGATTGCGGTTATCTCCGTGCTGCTGGTTTTCGGCTATTTCTTTTCGACGATAGCAAACTGGATAGCCGCGCCGTTCAACGGTCTGCTGGCCGAACAGCTTGAAGCGCGCCTGACCGGTGCGACGCCACCTGACACGGGCGTATTGGGGCTCGTGAAAGATCTCCCCCGCATCATGAAGCGTGAATGGCAGAAGTTCGCCTGGTACCTGCCGCGGGCGATTGTGCTGCTTATCCTTTATTTTGTACCCGGGATTGGCCAGACGGTCGCGCCCGTGCTGTGGTTCCTGTTCAGCGCCTGGATGCTCGCTATCCAGTACTGTGATTATCCGTTCGATAACCACAAAGTGCCGTTTAAAGAGATGCGCACTGCCCTGCGCACTCAGAAGGTTGCCAATATGCAGTTTGGCGCGCTGACCAGCCTGTTTACCATGATCCCTTTCCTGAATTTGTTCATCATGCCCGTTGCCGTATGCGGCGCGACGGCGATGTGGGTGGACTGCTACCGTGCTAAGCACGCGTTATGGAAGTAATGCAAAAATGTGTAAAAGAGGGGTGGCTTATGCCGCCCCTTATTCCATACTGATCCCCATTATTTCCTTGCAGCATATAGATATGCGATTTCCTTACTTCCCCATACCTGTTCAACAGGTATGCTGGGTCGGTATCCCAATTTCATACAGTTAAGGACAGGCCATGAGTAAGATTTATGAAGACAACTCGCTGACTATCGGTCATACGCCCCTGGTTCGACTGAACCGTATCGGTAATGGACGCATTCTGGCGAAGGTCGAATCTCGTAACCCAAGCTTCAGCGTTAAATGCCGTATCGGTGCGAATATGATTTGGGATGCTGAAAAGCGTGGCGTGCTGAAACCTGGCGTTGAGCTGGTTGAACCCACCAGCGGCAATACCGGTATCGCTCTGGCCTATGTTGCGGCGGCGCGTGGCTATAAGCTGACGCTGACTATGCCTGAAACCATGAGCATTGAGCGTCGTAAGCTGCTGAAAGCGCTGGGTGCGAACCTGGTCCTGACCGAAGGCGCGAAAGGCATGAAGGGCGCGATTCAGAAGGCCGAAGAAATCGTCGCCAGCGATCCGGCAAAGTATCTGCTGCTCCAGCAGTTCAGCAACCCGGCCAACCCGGAAATTCATGAGAAAACCACCGGCCCGGAAATCTGGGAAGATACCGACGGTCAGGTTGATGTGTTTATCTCCGGCGTAGGCACCGGCGGTACGCTGACCGGGGTGTCTCGCTATATTAAAGGCACGAAAGGTAAAAAAGATCTGATTACCGTTGCCGTTGAGCCAACCGACTCGCCGGTTATCGCTCAGGCGCTGGCAGGCGAAGAGATCAAACCAGGTCCGCACAAAATCCAGGGTATCGGGGCTGGCTTTATTCCAGGCAACCTCGATCTGAAGCTGATCGATAAAGTGGTCGCCATCACCAATGAAGAAGCCATCTCTACGGCGCGTCGCCTGATGGACGAGGAAGGCATTCTGGCGGGTATCTCTTCCGGTGCGGCGGTTGCGGCAGCGCTCAAACTGCTGGAAGACGAAACCTTTACCAATAAGAACATTGTGGTTATCCTACCGTCTTCGGGTGAGCGTTACTTAAGCACAGCACTGTTTGCCGATCTCTTCACAGAGAAAGAACTGCAACAGTGATGCCAGCATGTTAAAAACGCGTAAAAAAGCACCTTTTCAGGTGCTTTTTTGTGGCCTGCTTCAAAGTTTTACCCCTCCTGGCATTGCTTCACCCCGTTGGGTCTGGTATTTAAACCAGCAATTATTTTGATGCGCGAAATTAATCGGTGAACGAAATAGCGCTGCTGAATCGATTTTATGATTTGGTTCAAGTCTTGCTTTCACTGCATAATGTTTAATGACGATTGAAACGTCAGCGCTAACTATACAGGCTAAAGTTAAGTCGCCAGGCTAGACTTTAGTTCCACAACACTAAACCTATAAGTTGGGGAAATACAATGTTCCAGCAAGAAGTTACCATTACCGCTCCGAACGGTCTGCACACCCGCCCTGCTGCTCAGTTTGTTAAAGAAGCGAAAGGCTTCACTTCTGAAATCACTGTGACTTCCAACGGCAAAAGCGCTAGCGCAAAAAGCCTGTTCAAGCTGCAAACTCTGGGCCTGACTCAGGGTACCGTTGTTACCATCTCCGCCGAAGGTGAAGACGAGCAGAAAGCAGTTGAGCATCTGGTTAAGCTGATGGCTGAACTCGAGTAAGTTTACCGGGTTCTTTTCAATATCAGTCACAAGTAAGGTAGGGTTATGATTTCAGGCATTTTAGCATCCCCGGGTATCGCTTTCGGCAAAGCATTGCTGCTGAAAGAAGACGAAATCGTCATTGACCGGAAAAAAATTTCTGCCGACAAGGTTGATCAGGAAGTTGAACGTTTTCTGAGCGGTCGTGCCAAGGCATCTGCGCAACTGGAAGCGATTAAAACTAAAGCTGGCGAAACTTTCGGTGAAGAAAAAGAAGCCATCTTCGAAGGGCACATTATGCTGCTCGAAGATGAGGAGCTGGAGCAGGAAATCATAGCCCTGATTAAAGATAAAGGCATGACAGCCGACGCGGCTGCGCATGAAGTTATCGAAGGTCAGGCATCTGCCCTGGAAGAGCTGGACGATGAATACCTGAAAGAACGTGCGGCTGACGTACGTGACATCGGTAAGCGCCTGCTGCGCAATATCCTGGGTCTGGCCATCATCGATCTGAGCGCGATTCAGGACGAAGTTATCCTGGTTGCCGCTGACCTGACCCCGTCTGAAACCGCACAGCTGAACCTGAACAAGGTGCTGGGTTTCATTACTGACGCAGGTGGACGTACCTCCCACACCTCAATCATGGCGCGTTCTCTGGAGCTGCCAGCCATCGTGGGTACCGGTAGCGTTACCTCTCAGGTTAAAAACGACGACTATCTGATTCTGGATGCCGTAAACAACGTGGTTTACGTCAACCCAACTAACGATGTGATCGAGCAACTGCGCGCCGTTCAGGAGCAGGTTGCTACCGAGAAAGCGGAACTCGCTAAACTGAAAGATCTGCCAGCCATCACGCTGGACGGCCATCAGGTTGAAGTGTGCGCTAACATCGGTACCGTACGTGACGTTGACGGCGCTGAGCGCAACGGCGCGGAAGGTGTGGGTCTGTATCGTACTGAATTCCTGTTCATGGATCGCGACGCTCTGCCAACGGAAGAAGAGCAGTTTGCAGCGTACAAAGCGGTTGCGGAAGCGTGCGGCTCGCAGGCGGTTATCGTCCGTACCATGGACATCGGTGGCGACAAAGAGCTGCCGTACATGAACTTCCCGAAAGAAGAGAACCCGTTCCTGGGCTGGCGTGCCGTGCGTATCGCCATGGATCGCAAAGAGATCCTGCGTGACCAGGTTCGCGCTATTCTGCGTGCCTCCGCTTTCGGTAAACTGCGCATCATGTTCCCGATGATCATCTCTGTTGAAGAAGTGCGTGCACTGAAGAAAGAGATCGAAATCTACAAACAGGAACTGCGCGACGAAGGTAAAGCATTTGACGAATCCATTGAGATCGGCGTGATGGTGGAAACACCGGCAGCCGCGACCATTGCGCGTCATTTAGCCAAAGAAGTTGATTTCTTTAGTATCGGTACCAATGATTTAACGCAGTACACCCTGGCAGTTGACCGTGGTAATGATATGATTTCACATCTCTACCAGCCAATGTCACCGTCCGTACTGAATTTGATCAAGCAAGTTATTGATGCTTCTCATGCAGAAGGTAAATGGACTGGCATGTGTGGTGAGCTTGCAGGCGACGAACGTGCTACACTTCTGTTGCTGGGTATGGGTCTGGACGAATTCTCTATGAGCGCCATTTCCATCCCGCGCATTAAGAAGATTATCCGTAACACGAACTTCGAAGATGCGAAGGTGTTAGCAGAGCAGGCTCTTGCTCAACCGACAACGGACGAGTTAATGACGCTGGTTAACAAGTTCATTGAAGAAAAAACAATCTGCTAATCCACGAGATGCGGCCCAATTTACTGCTTAGGAGAAGATCATGGGTTTGTTCGATAAACTGAAATCTCTGGTTTCTGATGACAAGAAAGACTCCGGAACTATTGAGATTGTTGCTCCGCTCTCCGGCGAGATCGTCA
Organism: Enterobacter cloacae complex sp. 677-3DZ2D5B; assembly: GCF_004136695.1. Classification (NCBI taxonomy): domain Bacteria; kingdom Pseudomonadati; phylum Pseudomonadota; class Gammaproteobacteria; order Enterobacterales; family Enterobacteriaceae; genus Enterobacter; species Enterobacter cloacae complex sp. 677-3DZ2D5B. Next base: position 363,253 of record NZ_QFLS01000005.1, read on the forward strand.
ACATCGAAGACGTGCCGGATGTAGTGTTTGCTGAGAAAATCGTTGGTGATGGCATTGCTATCAAACCAACTGGCAACAAAATGGTTGCTCCAGTTGACGGCACCATCGGTAAAATTTTTGAAACCAACCATGCGTTCTCTATCGAATCCGATAGCGGTATCGAACTGTTCGTTCACTTCGGTATCGACACCGTTGAACTGAAAGGCGAAGGCTTTAAACGTATCGCGGAAGAAGGCCAGCGTGTTAAAGTTGGCGACCCGGTAATTGAATTCGATCTGCCACTGCTGGAAGAAAAAGCGAAGTCTACCCTGACTCCGGTTGTTATCTCCAACATGGACGAAATCAAAGAACTGATCAAACTGTCTGGCAGCGTTACCGTGGGTGAAACCCCGGTTATCCGCATCAAGAAGTAATTCTTGCCGCACGGTAAAATGGCGCCTTCGGGCGCCATTTTTGTTTATGCAGGCAGGATAAGCTCGTCATAGCCTTTCGACTGCGTATAGATCATCACGTCAGTCACCCTGTCGCCCGCCATGCGAATGGCGTCGGCCACGGTTTTACCCCCGACGATACCGCTCACCAGCTCCGAACAGAACAGATCCCCCGTCCCTTTCAGATCCGTCTCTACGCGCGGGTGCGCGCTAACGGTAACACCTTCTTCGCTCACCAGCACGACGTGTATATTCTGCGGATCGTCAGCCACTGGCGCACTAGTGATAGCCACCCATTTCAGCGAGTTGGACAGCAGCCCCTGCGCGGCGGCAATGGCGCTCTCCGGCGTACGGCACGGTTTGCCGCTCAGCACTTCCAGTTCATACACGTTGGGCGTAATGCCCTGGGCCAGCGGGAGCAGATGCTCACGGTAAGCTTCAGGAATATCCGGCTTCACGTACATCCCGCTGTCGATATCCCCGATTACCGGGTCAACCAGCACCAGCAGATCGGGATGTTGCACTTTGATCGCCTTCAGCCACTGCGCCAGCAGCACGATCTGGCTGGCACTGCCCATATACCCGGTTGTCACCGCTTTTAACTCGCGTAAAATCTCACGCTCTTCCAGCGCCTTCAGGTAGCCGCTGAACCACTCGTCCGGGATCACCCCGCCGTAGAAGGTGTCGTAGTGTGGCGTATTGCTGAACAGCACCGTCGGCACGGCGGTAACGTTCAGCCGGTGGGTGCGAATATTCGGCACCGCGATGCTGTTTCCCACGCTGCCGTACACCACCTGCGACTGTACGGCGACAATATCGGTTTGCTGCGCCCGGGTGTTATCCCGGAATAAAATCATCTCCATGACGCTTAAATCCCCGCCCCCTGCGAATAACTCTCTTCACCAAAGACGCCGGTAGACAGGTAACGGTCGCCGCGATCGCAAATAATCGCTACGACCACCGCTCCCGGCGTGGACTCAGCCACCCGGATCGCGCCCGCTACGGCACCGCCAGAGCTGACGCCGCAGAAGATGCCTTCACGTACGGCCAGCTCACGCATGGTATTTTCCGCCTCGCGCTGATGAATATCCAGCACCTGGTCCACAAGCTGCGCATTAAAGATGCCCGGCATATACTCCGCCGGCCAGCGGCGGATGCCCGGAATACTGCTCCCCTCTTCCGGTTGCAGGCCGACAATCGTCACTGGCTTATCCTGTTCACGCAGAAAGCGTGACACACCGGTGATCGTGCCCGTGGTCCCCATGCTGGAGACAAAGTGGGTGATGCGCCCGGCGGTTTGCTGCCAGATTTCCGGGCCGGTGGTGGTGTAGTGCGCGTACGGGTTGTCCGGGTTGTTGAACTGGTCGAGCAGCTTGCCTTCCCCGCGCTCCGCCATCGCTAACGCTAAATCTCGCGCCCCTTCCATCCCCTGCTCTTTGCTCACCAGAATCAGCTCGGCCCCGTAGGCACGCATGGCGGCACGGCGCTCCTGGCTCATGTTATCCGGCATCAGCAGCTTCATACGATAGCCTTTCAGGGCGGCTATCATCGCCAGTGCGATACCGGTGTTACCACTGGTGGCTTCGATCAGCACATCGCCGGGCTTTATCTCGCCGCGCTTTTCGGCCTGAACAATCATCGACAGCGCCGCCCGGTCTTTCACCGACCCCGCCGGGTTATTGCCTTCAAGTTTGACCCAGATTTCGCTGCCGTTGTCACACCCCATGCGCTGAAGTTTGACCAGAGGGGTGTTGCCGATGGTGTGTTCGAGTGTATTCACGATTTTTACTCAATAAAAAGCCCGGTAAGCATCACGCCACCGGGCGAAAAACATACTCAATAACCTATCAGGCTGACTCCGCCAGAGCAATATCCTCGCGCGTCTCGATGCGCTCGTTGCCGTGATAAATGCGCGCGTGTTGCAGCCCCACAAACAGGCGTTCCCCCCGGTGCGGCGGCTCGTCGTCACGCATAACCACGGTCAGCGGCTCGGTGTACCAGCCCAGGGGCTGTACCACCAATTGGGTGTAGTGGCCTTTAGGGCTAGCTTCCAGCACCTGCACCGGAAGCGGTGAATCCAGGCTGGTACGGCGGCTGACGTCCACTTCCCACGGACGCAGGAACAGATCCACCGGCCCCTGATGCGCGGAGGTATACCCCAGCGGCCAGCGGTGCGCGCCAACGTGGAACTGACCGCCGCGAATGGTGCCCTGAAGGCGGTTTACTTCTCCCATAAACTCCAGCACAAAGCGGGTCGCCGGTTCACGCCAGAGCTGCTCTGGCTCGTCAACCTGCTCAATGTTGCCCTGACTCATTACTACCACGCGGTCGGCCACTTCCATCGCCTCTTCCTGATCGTGGGTCACGAAAACGCTGGTGAACTGGAGTTCCTCATGCAGCTGACGCAGCCAACGGCGCAGCTCTTTACGCACCTGCGCATCCAGCGCGCCAAACGGTTCGTCCAGTAGCAGGATTTGCGGTTCAACGGCTAACGCACGCGCCAGCGCCACGCGCTGCTTCTGCCCGCCGGAAAGCTGAGCCGGGAAGCGGTCCGCCAGATGTGCAAGCTGCACCATCTCCAGCAGTTTGGTCACTTTCGCTTTGATGGCGGCGGCATCTGGACGTTCACGACGCGGCAGCACGGTCAGGCCAAACGCAATGTTGTCAAATACCGTCATGTGGCGGAACAGCGCGTAATGCTGGAATACAAAGCCCACTTTACGGTCGCGGGCGTGCAGGCGGCTCACGTCCGTACCGTGGAAGCGGATATGTCCGCTGGTCTGGTGCTCAAGCCCGGCGATAATACGCAGCAGCGTGGTTTTACCGGAGCCAGACGGCCCCAGCAGCGCCACCATTTGTCCGGAAGGGACATCCAGCGAGATATCATTCAGCACCTGGGTGCGACCAAAAGACTTCTTAATATTGGCAATCTCAATGCTCATGATTTCCCTCCTGATGCTGACGTTTTTCCTGATTCTCTAAACGCCACTGCACCACACTCTTCAAAAACAGGGTCAAAATGGCCATCAGCGTCAGCAACGCTGCGGCAGTAAAGGAACCGACAGTGTTGTAGTCCTGTTCCAGTAATTCAATCTGTAACGGCAGCGACAGGGTTTCGCCGCGAATCGAGCCGGATACTACCGACACCGCGCCAAACTCACCGATCGCACGGGCGTTGGTCAGCACCACGCCGTAAAGCAGTGCCCAGCGGATATTCGGCAGCGTGACGCGGCGGAACATCTGCCAGCCGGAAGCGCCGAGCAGCACCGCGGCTTCATCTTCATGGCTGCCCTGGCTGAGCATCACTGGCACCAGCTCGCGCACCACGAACGGACAGGTGACAAAGACGGTCACCAGCACCATCCCCGGCCAGGCGAACATGATTTGCAGGTCGTGTTCATCCAGCCAGCCGCCCAGCGGGCCATTGGAGCCGTAGAAGAGCAGATAAACCAGACCCGCCACCACAGGAGACACCGCAAACGGGATATCCAGCAGGGTCAGCAGCAGCTGACGCCCCGGGAAGTTAAAGCGCGTTACCAGCCAGGCCAGCAATACGCCAAACACCAGATTCACCGGGACAGTGATCAGGGCAATCATCACCGTCAGCCAGATGGCGTGGAGCATGTCCGGATCGGCCAGATTTTGCAGCGCGGGCATAATCCCTTTGCTGAAGGCCTGTACGAAGATGTACACCATCGGCACGACGAGAATGAATGCGGAGACCAGCACGCCGGTACCAATCAGAAACCATTTGCCCCAGTTGATGCGGGGCGCGTCATAGCGCTTCAATTGCGTAACTTCCGCCATCAGTGACCTACCACACGTCGACCAAAGCGACTTTGCAGAGTGTTAATCGAAAACAGTAGCAGCAGCGACGCGGCAAGGATCACCGAGGCAATCGCGCTCGCGGCCGGATAATCAAACTCCTGCAAACGGACAAAAATCATCAGCGAGGTCACTTCGGTTTTCCACGCGATGTTCCCGGCGATAAAAATGACCGCGCCAAATTCACCGAGGCTGCGGGTAAAGGAGAGCGCCACCCCCGCCAGCAAGGCCGGAGAAAGTTCCGGCAGAACAACCTTACGGAAACTCTGCCAGCGCGTGGCGCCCAGGGTTTCCGCGGCCTCTTCGTATTCGGGTCCTAACTCTTCCAGCACCGGCTGCACGGTACGCACCACAAACGGGATGCTGGTAAAGGCCATCGCCACCGCGATACCGAGCCAGGTATAGGTCACTTTGATATCAAACTTCGCCAGCCACTCACCGTAAAAGCCGTTCACGGAAAACAGCGACGCCAGCGTCAAACCGGCCACTGCCGTCGGCAGGGCAAAGGGCAGATCCATCAACGCGTCGAGGAGCGTGCGGCCCGGGAAGCGATAGCGGGTTAAGATCCACGCCATCAGCAGGCCAAACACGCCGTTAAAAATCGAGGCCACGAACGCAGACAGCAGCGTGACCTTATAGGCCGCCACCACCTGAGGGTTGGTGACCACTTCCCAGTACTGGGACCAGCTCATCTCAGCGAGCTGCATCACCAGAGCGCTGAGCGGTAACAATAAAATCAGACAGACGAACAGCAGGCTGGTCCCGAGGCTTAAGGTAAAACCCGGCAGCACACGTCTTGTTGATCCTGCAAACATTACTTACGCCCCGCCGCCAGCAATTTGTCTAACTCACCGCCGCTGGCAAAATGCGTTTTCATCACCTCAGGCCAGGCGCGGAAATGATCTTCCACGCGGAACAGCTCGGTCTGCGGGAATTTGTCTTTCAGCTTGCTCATCACGTCCGGGTTGTTGACACGGTAGTAGTAGTCGGTGATAACGGTCTGCGCCTGCGGGCTGTACAGATAGTTCAGGTAGGCTTTCGCCGCCTTTTCTGTGCCGTTAGCCTTAACGTTTTTATCCACCCACGCCACCGGGAACTCGGCCAGAATGTTGGTTTTCGGGATAACCACTTCGAAGCCCTGCGCTTCGTACTGTTTACGAATATTGTTCACCTCGGATTCAAAGCTGATCAGCACGTCGCCCAGCCCGCGTTCGGCGAAGGTAGTGGTTGCGCCACGACCGCCGGTATCAAACACCTCGACGTTTTTCAGGAACTGGGTCATAAACTGTTCGGTTTTCGCTTTATCGTTACCGTCAGCTTTGTCCGCCGCGCCCCACGCCGCCAGATAGGTGTAACGTGCGTTGCCGGAGGTTTTCGGATTCGGGAAGATCAGCTTGACGTCAGAACGCACCAGGTCGTTCCAGTCGTGGATGTTCTTCGGGTTGCCCTTGCGCACCAGGAAGCCCATGGTGGAGTAAAATGGCGAACTGTTGTTCGGCAGGCGGCTTTGCCAGTTCGCCGGGATCAGTTTGCCTTTGTCGTGCAGGATCTGCACGTCCGTGACCTGGTTGTAGGTCACCACGTCCGCTTTCAGCCCCTGCAAAATGGCCAGCGCCTGCTTGGATGAGCCAGCGTGCGACTGTTTGATGGTCAGCTTGTCGCCGTTGTTCTCTTTCGCCCACTGCTGTTCAAATGCGGGATTAAGGGTGGCAAACAGCTCGCGCGAAACATCATAAGAACTGTTCAGCAACTCGGTTGCCTGCGCCTGCGCCACCAGCAGTAAACCTGCCAGTGCCAGCGATCCTTTTTTCAGTACAGTAACGGCCATTGCGCACCCTTATAAATGTGATGACTATCTTATAGTCATAATATTTATAACGGAGTCTAAAGGAGTAACGGTTTTATATACCGTTTGGTGATTTAGAAGCAGAAAAGGGAATAAGGGTGCGAGAGAAATTGCCGGGTGGCGCTAACGCTTACCCGGCCTACGAATGGAGAGCGATTTACAGCGCCAGCAGGCGCTCAACGGACGGCGCAAAGTAGTAGCCGCCAGTCACCGGACGGGTGAAGCGCAGCATGGCGTCACGCTTGCCGTCGGTATCGCCAAACATGCTCAGCAGCTGCTGTTCAATGTTGTAGAGGCGCGCGCAGTAAGCGCAGAAGTAAAGGCCGTGCGTACCGCTCGCGGTGCCGTACGGCAGGCTCTGGCGAACAATCTTCAGCCCCTTACCGTCTTCTTTAAGGTCAACGCGGGACAGGTGGGACGTGACCGGACGCGCATCGCCGTCAATCTCTTCATTGGCATCTTTGGTACGGCCAATCATCATCTCCTGGTCATGCACGCTCATGCGGTTGAGCTGCCTGAGGTTATGCTCCCAGCGCTGGACGAACACGTAGCTGCCGCCCGCGTCAACGCCATCCTTGATTACAGCCACCTCGCGGCGCGTCTCTTCCCCGGCCGGGTTTTCGGTGCCGTCGACGAAGCCGCTCAAATCGCGCTCTTCCACCCAGCGGAAACCGTGGATCTCTTCCTGCACGTCGATGCTGTCACCAAAGGCCTCAATCGCTGCCTGAGCGATGGAGAAGTTCACGTCGTGGCGCAGGGAGAGGATATGGATCAGGACGTCATACTGGGTGGCAGGCGCAAGACCTTTGCCATAAGGAATAAAATCTTTCAGCTCTTCTGCGCCTTCGCCGCCGCTCAGCTGACGCCAGACGGTATTGCCAAAGGCAACCACCGCGCCCAGATGGGCTTCGGGGAATTTGGCCTGGAAGGTGGCCAGTTTATCAACGAAAACTTTGCTGGCCGCGCGCAGGGCATCCACATCCCCTTTGACGTTGGCTTCAATCCAAATCGCCGCGCGGCAATGTTCTGGCAAAATGCCACTCTGAACCTGAGACATCGCTCCTCCTGAAAAAAAGATGCCACGACTGCGTGGCATTGATGGCGGCTATTATACCTGGATTTCAGCGAGGCGGCTTGCTCAGGCGCAAATTACTGCTTCCAGATAATTTTGCTCACTTTCCACTTTTTCAGGGTGTCGTCAGACGGCATTAACCCTTCCGGACCGTTCCAGGTGCCGCTGAATACATAGCTAATGTGCTGGCTGCCGTCGGCCTTACACTCGACCGCCACGCTCTCCTCCGACGGCACACTGGCGCAGTGGCCAAACGCTTTCTGGTAGAGCTCGCCAAACGGCGTACCTACCTTCACGCCACCTGAGGTCGGGATCTCTTCATCCATCACCGCAATGCGGTTGACCGTACCTTTATCGCCGTTGATGACCATCGCCACATTGTCGTCTTTCAACGCTTCGAAATAGCGCACGATGTTGCCGTTCTCGGTTTTCATGCCGCTGCGCAGGCGATAATCACTGCCGATGGCATCCTGAATGGCATCCTGATCCAGCGCCGTCGAGGCGGTAATTTTGCCCACGCCCTGCTCGGTCACTTCCGTTGAGGAACCAAACCAGTTCCACGGATAGGCCGCAGACCAGTTGATGGATGAGAGCGTGGAACAGCCGGTTAACGCCAGCGGGAGAGCGCATAAAAGTAAACGCAGCGATTTCATTGAGACGTCCTTACGTAGTAAATCAACGCTTGTTGGAGTGCAGTATCGGCAAAAAGTGCCGTTTTAATCTGGCTCTTGCGTAAAACAGGCGCGTAAACGGGGATTCGTGACCAGCCACAGCAGCGCGACAATATCCGCCACCACCAGCGCAATCCCGATACCTGATAGCGGCTCGCCGTACAGCCAGAGCACGGGCTGCCAGACCAGGAGCACAACCTGCGCCAGAATCAATAGCCAGCGAAGTGCGCGCCAGAAGCGCGGGAGGAACTGCCGCCGTCCGCTGCACAGGAACGCCAGCACCGCCGGTACACCGGGCAGTAACCCCAGCCAGAACGCATCGTGATCGGGATAAAAGAGATTCAGTAGCGTATCGCCCTGCCCGCGCGACGCGCCAGCCATCACGAACAGCACCCAGGTGCGGGCCTGCAACAGCAGAACGCACCAGAACAAAAAAGGCAGACGCAGACGACCGTGAACATCATAGTCGCCAGGGTGGAACTCAGTACTCTTCATCTTCGATCAGGCGCTTACCCAGCGTCAGTACATCCGCATGCTCGTAGCCCAGACGTTCATACATGCCCAGCACCACGTCGTTATCTTCCCGGACCATAATCTGGATTTTCGGGCAGCCACGGGCGATCAGCTTCTTTTCCAGACGGTTAAGCAGCGCGTTGGCGATGCCGCGCGCGCGGTATTCCGGGTGCACGCCCAGATAGTAGGCCGAGCCGCGGTGGCCGTCGTACCCGCCCATCACCGTCCCGACTACTTCGCCGTTGACCTCAGCGACCAGAAACAGACTGACATCGTGATTCACCTTCCGTTCGATGTCCATCTCCGGATCGTTCCACGGACGCAGCAGATCGCAGCGCTCCCAAAGGGTGATCACCTCTTCGAAATCTTCCTGGCGAAAAACGCGTATCTCCATGGTATTAACCGCCTTTTCGGGTTTAAAAACAGTGATTATGGCGTGAACAGGGCATTTAGCCAATAACCGGGGAAAAACTCGCCAAAATTTGGCATAATGTCACTTTGTCACGTATTGAAATGAAAAGTAAAACAATTCTCAATAAGGACTGTCGTAACGGGAAACACGATACGATATAACACCAGGACCCCAATTTTTACAATTCAGGCCGCATGAGCACATTCAAACCATTAAAAGCACTCACATCGCGTCGTCAGGTTCTCAAAGCGGGGCTGGCGGCCTTAACGTTAACGGGCATCGCAAAGCAGGCTCAGGCAAAAGAAGAGAGCACGCTTAAAACCAGTAACGGACACAGCAAGCCGAAAACCAAAAAAGCCGGCGCAAAGCGTCTGGTCATGCTCGATCCAGGCCACGGCGGGATCGACACCGGCGCCATTGGCCGAAACGGTTCGAAAGAAAAACACGTCGTGCTGGCAATTGCAAAAAATGTGCGCGCAATTTTACGCAGCAACGGTATTGACGCCCGCCTGACGCGCACGGGCGACACGTTTATCCCGCTGTACGATCGCGTGGAGATTGCCCACAAGCACGGCGCAGACCTGTTTATGTCCATTCACGCGGATGGCTTCACAAACCCTTCCGCCGCAGGCGCCTCGGTGTTCGCTCTCTCCAACCGTGGCGCCAGTAGCGCCATGGCGAAATACCTCTCCGATCGTGAAAACCGGGCGGATGAAGTGGCCGGGAAAAAAGCTACCGACAAAGACCATCTGTTACAGCAGGTTCTGTTTGATCTCGTGCAGACCGATACCATCAAAAACAGCCTGACGCTCGGCTCGCATATCCTTAAACGGATTAAGCCCGTGCACCGTCTGCACAGCAAAAGCACCGAGCAGGCCGCGTTTGTGGTGCTGAAGTCCCCGTCCATACCGTCCGTGCTGGTGGAAACCTCGTTCATTACCAACCCGGAAGAAGAGCGTTTACTCGGCACTAAGGCGTTTCGTCAGAAGATCGCGAACGCCATCGCCTCCGGGGTCATCAGTTATTTCAACTGGTTCGATAATCAAAAAGCGCACTCCAGGAAACGTTGATGAAACCGAATGCACAGCTGGTCAAAACTTTCCTGATGCAGTTACAGGACGCGATTTGCCAGAAACTTTCCGCCGCAGACGGCGGTGAATTCCAGGAAGACACCTGGCAGCGCGAAGCGGGCGGCGGCGGGCGCAGCCGCGTGCTGCGTAACGGCGGTATTTTTGAACAGGCCGGGGTCAACTTCTCCCACGTCCACGGTGATGCAATGCCAGCGTCCGCCACGGCGCATCGGCCTGAACTGGCGGGCCGCAGCTTCGAGGCGATGGGCGTCTCGCTGGTAGTGCATCCGCATAACCCGTTTGTGCCAACCAGCCACGCCAACGTGCGCTTTTTCATCGCGGAAAAACCGGGGGCCGATCCGGTCTGGTGGTTTGGCGGCGGTTTCGACTTAACGCCTTACTATGGCTTCGAAGAGGATGCCGTGCACTGGCACACCACCGCGCGCGACCTCTGCCTGCCGTTTGGCGAAGACGTTTACCCGAAATACAAAAAGTGGTGCGATGACTATTTCTATCTGAAGCACCGCGACGAGCAGCGCGGCATCGGCGGGCTGTTCTTTGACGATCTCAACACGCCGGATTTTGATACCGCGTTCAGCTTTATGCGCGCGGTGGGTGAAGGCTTTACCGATGCCTATCTGCCGATTGTCGAACGCCGCAAAAACACCGACTACGGCGTGCGCGAGCGTGAGTTCCAGCTTTACCGCCGCGGGCGCTACGTGGAGTTTAACCTGGTATGGGATCGCGGGACGCTGTTTGGCCTGCAAACCGGTGGGCGCACGGAGTCCATTCTGATGTCGATGCCGCCGCTGGTGCGCTGGGAATACAGCTACGCGCCAAAAGAAGGCAGCCCGGAGGCTGCCTTGAGTGAGTTTATTCGGGTTCGGGACTGGGTGTAACCCTTACCCCTCACCCCGGCCCTCTCCCCAAAGGGGCGAGGGTGAAAAGACGGCTCGGAGCTGTCCCCTCTCCACTCAGGGGAGAGGGTTAGGGTGAGGGGTGGGGTTAATTACAGCGGCTGCGTCTGTGCCTCAACCACCGCCAGCGCCACCATGTTGACGATACGACGCACGGAGGCAATCGGCGTTAACACATGCACCGGTTTTGACACCCCCATCAGCACTGGCCCTACGGTCACCCCTTCAGAACTCGACACACGCAGCAGGTTATAGCTGATACGCGCCGCTTCCACGTTCGGCATAATCAGCACGTTCGCCGAGCCTTTCAGCGGGCTGTCCGGCATGCGTTCGTTACGGATGCTCTCCACCAGCGCGGCGTCGCCGTGCATCTCGCCGTCGATCATCAGCTCCGGCGCACGCTCGCGCACCAGGTCCAGCGTCTGGCGCATTTTGCACGCCGCCGCGGATTTGGATGACCCGAAGTTAGAGTGCGACAGCAGCGCCACTTTCGGCTCGATACCAAAGCGGCGCACGGTTTCCGCCGCCATCACGGTGATTTCCGCCAGTTCCTCCGGGGAAGGATCGTCGTTGACGTAGGTATCGGCGATAAAGGTGTTACCGCTTGGCAGCAGCAGCGCGTTCATTGCGCCGGCAGTATGGACGCCCTCGCGATAGCCGAAGATCTCCTGCACCACGCTGAAATGCTCATGGTACTCGCCGATGGTGCCGCAGATCAGCGCATCCGCCTCACCGCGATGAACCATGATCGCGCCGATCACCGTGGTATTGCTGATCACCGCCCGCTGCGCCTGCTCCTGGGTGATCCCGCGACGCTTCATGATCGAATAGTATTCGTTCCAGTACTCTTTGAAGCGCGGATCGGATTCGTTATTGACGATCTCAAAGTCGACGCCCGGCTTAATTTGCAGACCCAGCTTCTGAATACGCATCTCGATCACGCTCGGACGACCAATCAGGATCGGTTTCGCCAGCCCTAAGGTGATCAGCTCCTGCGTGGCATGCAGCACGCGCGCCTCTTCCCCTTCCGCCAGCACCACGCGCTTCGCGTCAGCGCGCGCCTGGGAGAAGATCGGCTTCATAAACAGGTTGGTTTTGTAAACGAACTCGGTGAGTTTATCGACGTAGGCATCGAAATCTTCAATCGGCCGCGTCGCCACGCCGGAGTCCATCGCCGCTTTAGCCACCGCTGGCGCGATCTTCACGATCAGACGCGGGTCAAATGGTTTAGGGATAATGTAGTCGGGGCCGAAGCTCAGATCCTGATCGCCGTAGGCGGAGGCCACCACTTCGCTCTGCTCGGCGTGCGCCAGCTCTGCGATAGCATGAACGGCGGCGAGCTTCATCTCTTCGTTGATTGCCGTAGCGCCGACGTCCAGCGCACCGCGGAAGATGAACGGGAAGCAGAGCACGTTGTTCACCTGGTTCGGGTAGTCCGAACGTCCGGTACAGATGATCGCGTCTTCACGCACCGCCTTCGCCAGCGGCGGCAGAATTTCCGGCTCCGGGTTCGCCAGGGCCAGGATCATTGGCGCGCGCGCCATCTTCTGCACCATCTCCTGGGTCAGTACTTTCGGGCCTGAACAGCCGAGGAAAATGTCGGCACCTTCAATGACGTCTTCTAGCGTGCGCTTGCCGTCGTCTTCCACCGCATAGGCCGCCTTGGTTTCCGCCATGTTTGGCTCGCGGTCTTTGTAGATCACGCCCTTGGAGTCGCAGACCACAATATTGTGCTTCTGCATGCCCAGCGCCACCAGCAGGTTCATACAGGCGATGGCCGCGGCGCCTGCGCCGGAGACCACCATGCGCACGTCGGAGAGATTTTTCTCTACCACGCGCAGGCCGTTCAGAATGGCGGCGGTACTGATAATCGCCGTGCCGTGCTGGTCGTCATGGAACACGGGAATGTTCATACGCTCGCGCAGCTTCTGCTCGATATAGAAACATTCCGGCGCTTTGATGTCTTCCAGGTTGATGCCGCCGAAGGTCGGCTCCAGCGCCGCCACCACGTTGATGAATTTATCCGGATCCAGTTCGTCCACTTCGATATCGAAGACGTCGATACCGGCAAATTTCTTAAACAGAACGCCCTTCCCTTCCATCACCGGCTTACCGGCCAGCGCACCGATGTTCCCTAACCCCAGCACCGCCGTACCGTTAGAGATAACGGCCACCAGGTTGCCACGGGCGGTGTATTTGTACGCTGCCAGCGGATCTTTTTCGATTTCCAGGCACGGAGCAGCCACGCCTGGCGAGTAGGCCAGCGCCAGATCGCGCTGGGTCGCCAGCGGTTTGGTCGGGGATACCTGGATTTTACCCGGAACAGGAAACTCGTGAAAATCGAGAGCGCTTTGTTTTAACTGATCATCCATCTTGTTATTCCTTTCACGTTTCGGTCAAAAAGGGTGATGTTGACGTTCCTATGCACACCCTGGTGTGCCGCATAGTATCGCCGCAGGCAGGCTCCTAAACTTTGAAGGCTGCCAAACTCTCACCATTGCAGAATAAAAATTGTTATCAATTTATAACAACCATGTTACCCGTCTCAGACAGCAATGCCTCCCCCGTCTGCTATGCTTTTTTGTTAAGTCCATCATGATTTTCTCAGAAGTGTGAACTAACGCACTCGACTAACTCTTTTATTTCCAAGGAGTAATTATGAACCAGCTAGACGGCATCAAACAATTTACCACCGTGGTTGCAGACAGCGGCGACATCGAGTCGATTCGTCACTACCAGCCGGAAGACGCGACCACCAACCCCTCGCTGCTGCTCAAGGCGGCCGGTCTTGCGCACTTTAGTCATCTGATTGATGACGCCCTTGCCTATGGCAAACAGCGCGGGCAAACGCAGGAGCAGCAGGTCGCCGAGGCCAGCGACAAGCTGGCGGTCAATATCGGTGCGGAAATTCTTAAAAGCATACCGGGACGCGTCTCCACCGAAGTGGACGCCCGCCTCTCGTTTGACCAGGAAAAGAGCATCAACAAGGCTCGCCGCCTGGTGGAACTCTACCAGGAGCAGGGGATCGATAAGTCACGCATCCTGATCAAGCTTGCGTCTACCTGGGAAGGCATCCGCGCGGCGGAAGTGCTGGAGAAAGAGGGGATCCACTGCAACCTGACGCTGCTGTTCTCCTTCGCCCAAGCGCGTGCCTGCGCCGAAGCGGGCGTGTTCCTGATTTCACCGTTTGTCGGACGTATCTACGACTGGTATCAGGCGAAACAGCCAATGGATCCGTACGTGGTGGAAGAAGATCCCGGCGTGAAATCGGTGCGTAATATCTACGATTATTACAAGCAGCACCGCTACGAAACCATCGTGATGGGGGCCAGCTTCCGCCGCACCGAGCAGATCCTGGCGCTCGCGGGCTGCGACCGGCTGACCATCTCCCCTGACCTGCTGAAAAAGCTTCAGGAGAGTGAAGAGACGGTGATCCGCAAGCTTGTGCCGACCTCTACCGTTCTGCCAAAACCAAAACCCATGACCGAAGCGGAATTCCGCTGGGAGCACAATCAGGACCCAATGGCCGTGGAAAAACTGGCGGACGGCATCCGTCAGTTCGCCGTCGACCAGCGCAAACTCGAAGATCTTCTCGCTGCCAAACTTTAACCTTGCCACGGAGTGAACTATGTCCCGTAAAGAGCTCGCCAACGCCATTCGCGCCCTCAGCATGGATGCCGTACAAAAAGCCAATTCCGGCCACCCTGGCGCCCCCATGGGTATGGCTGATATTGCCGAAGTGCTGTGGAACGACTTCCTCAAGCACAACCCGACCGATCCGACCTGGTACGATCGCGACCGTTTTATTCTCTCCAACGGTCACGCATCGATGCTGCTCTACAGCCTGCTGCACCTCTCCGGCTACGATCTGCCGCTTGAGGAGTTAAAAAACTTCCGCCAGCTGCACTCCAAAACGCCGGGCCACCCGGAGATCGGCTATACGCCGGGTGTTGAAACCACTACCGGCCCGCTGGGCCAGGGGCTGGCGAATGCCGTCGGCCTGGCGATTGCAGAGCGTACGCTGGCCGCGCAGTTCAACCAGCCCGACCACGAGATTGTCGATCACTACACCTATGTCTTTATGGGTGATGGCTGCCTGATGGAGGGGATCTCCCACGAGGTCTGCTCGCTGGCGGGCACCCTGGGCCTGGGCAAGCTGATTGGCTTCTACGATCACAACGGTATCTCCATTGACGGGGAAACCGAGGGCTGGTTTACCGACGACACGGCAAAACGCTTTGAAGCCTATCACTGGCACGTGGTGCACGAGATCGACGGTCACGATCCTGAGGCGGTGAAAAAAGCGATTCAGGAAGCGCAGAGCGTGAAGGACAAACCGTCCCTGATCATCTGCCGCACCACCATCGGCTTCGGCTCGCCGAACAAAGCGGGCAAAGAAGAGGCGCACGGCGCGGCGCTGGGTGAAGAGGAAGTGGCGCTGACCCGCCAGAAACTGGGCTGGAAACACCCGGCCTTTGAGATCCCAAAAGAGATCTACAAGGCCTGGGATGCTCGCGAAACAGGTGAAAAAGCGCAGCAGGCCTGGAACGAGAAGTTTGCCGCTTACAAAAAAGCGTATCCGGATCTGGCGGCTGAGTTTACCCGCCGCATGAGCGGCGGCCTGCCGGAAAACTGGGAAGAGAAAACCCAGGCGCTGATTGAAAACCTGCAATCCAACCCGGCGAAAATTGCCACCCGTAAGGCATCACAAAACACCCTAAACGCAATTGGCCCAATCCTGCCCGAACTGCTGGGCGGATCGGCGGATCTGGCGCCAAGTAACCTTACCATCTGGTCCGGCTCTAAATCCCTGAAGGAGGACATTGCCGGGAACTACATCCACTACGGCGTGCGCGAGTTCGGGATGACCGCCATTGCCAACGGCATCGCCCACCATGGCGGCTTCGTGCCGTACACCGCTACCTTCCTGATGTTTGTCGAATATGCCCGTAACGCGGCGCGTATGGCGGCTCTGATGAAGGCGCGGCAAATCATGGTGTACACCCACGACTCCATCGGACTGGGTGAAGATGGGCCGACGCACCAGGCGGTAGAGCAGCTGGCGAGCCTGCGCCTGACGCCAAACTTCAGTACCTGGCGTCCGTGCGATCAGGTTGAAGCGGCAGTGGGCTGGAAGCTGGCCGTAGAGCGTCATAACGGACCCACGGCGCTGATCCTGTCGCGCCAGAACCTGGCGCAGATCGAGCGCACGCCGGAGCAGGTGAAAAATATCGCCCGCGGCGGGTACATCCTGAAAGACAGCGGCGGCAAGCCAGACGTGATCCTGATTGCCACCGGTTCAGAGGTGGAAATCACGGTAAAAGCGGCGGAGAAACTAACCGCCGAGGGTCACGCGGTGCGCGTGGTTTCCCTGCCTTCAACGGATATCTTTGATGCCCAGGATGAGGCGTACCGCGAATCGGTGCTGCCTTCAAACGTCGCGGCGCGCGTGGCGGTTGAAGCTGGCATTGCCGACTACTGGTACAAATATGTGGGTCTGAAAGGGGCGATTGTCGGCATGAAGGGTTACGGTGAATCCGCCCCGGCCGATAAGCTGTTCCCGTACTTCGGCTTTACCGTTGAGAACGTAGTGGAGAAGGCGCTGAGCGTGCTGTAGTGCGATCTGCGTTGCCGGGTGGCGGCTGCGCCTGACCCGGCCTACAAATCGGCAAAACCCTACCTTGTGATCCACAGCGTGGGCCAGGCATCTGGCCCATTCCAGTTATCACAGCTTGGCTCTTCCGCGTAGCGTACCAGACGGAAGCGCTGGCCGTTAAAACGCCAGCGGGTCTGGATCCCACAGTCGCCAATCCCGCGTCCCAGCGCCAGCGTGGTCAGCTCGCGCGTTTTTTCATCGAAGCTGGCATTCATCAGCTCCATGTCGCTACTCTGGCTGGAAGGGGTAAACGGCAGACGCAATCTCACGCTCCTGGCCGCAAACGGTTTTTTACGCGACACCAGCCACGCCAGGTCGACGGTGTTGTACGCCCCCGCCTCACAGCTGATGATCATCAGCGCTTTGTCATCGGTCAGCGCGGTCACGCGCACCTCACGCCGGTTCGGATCGAGAGAGCACTGGCTGTGGTTCATGCGCCAGTTACCGTAATCCAGCAGATCGTTCAATTCGTTATGCGTCAGCGGCGTTGGCGTGGGGTTCACCACCGCCACCTTTTTTAATGCCGGCGCAGGCGGCACGCTCAGCGGTGGACTATCCCCTTTTTTAATCCATGCCGTTTCACTTCCGACGCGCTTTTGCTGGGCATCGATAAACAGCAGCGCCGCTTTCAGCCCAGCCAGAGAGATTGTCTGCTTCCCCCCGCGCAGAGTCAGCGCCTGATCTTCCTGAATGGTCTTCAGAAACGTGGTGATGGTGCCCGTATCGTCTGTTTTAAGATGCCAGGGGGTTAACTGCCAGTGTTGCGACGTGAGTTTAAGCG
This sequence comes from Enterobacter cloacae complex sp. 677-3DZ2D5B, assembly GCF_004136695.1. Taxonomy (NCBI): domain Bacteria; kingdom Pseudomonadati; phylum Pseudomonadota; class Gammaproteobacteria; order Enterobacterales; family Enterobacteriaceae; genus Enterobacter; species Enterobacter cloacae complex sp. 677-3DZ2D5B. Next base: position 380,447 of record NZ_QFLS01000005.1, read on the forward strand.
GCACATTGTCGAGCAGCAGGCGCGGGGCGATGTCAGGCTCTTTCACCGGAGGCACCGAAAGCCCACCGAGATCAATGCGCAGGCTGGCGTCCGTTTTTGCCCCCGCACTGCGGCTCAGCGACATGACCAGACCGCGATGCTCGCCAGTGTTGCGCGCTACGCAGAAGTTCTGGTTATTGCAGGTCACCTGCCAGTCTGAAAAAGACTGCTGCGCAGGCGCAGCCCACACCCGAGGCGCGGGAAGCACGCAAATGAAGAAGAGAAGAAAAACGCAGTAGCGCATGAACGGCACAGCCCCGGAAACGAATAGGTCAATCTGGGGCGTATCTTCGTGCCCTGGGCGGGCTGGCTCAATCGGATTTATCGGATAGATTTATCTGAAATACAACTTATCGCGCTTCCGCCGCGGCATTCATCAGCCCGCTGGTTTGCAGATATTGCAACAGGATCACCGCTTTACCGTCGCGGATCTCGCCGCGTTTCACCATGTCGACAGCCTGCGCGAAAGGCATTTCCAGCACTTCAATGTCTTCGTCGTCCACGCCACCGCCCCGGTGCGTGCGCTGGGCATCGGTATATTCCGCAATGAAGAAGTGGATCAGCTCGGTAACCCCGCCAGGGGACATAAACAGCTCAAAGACTTTCTGCACCGTCCCCACCTCAAAACCCGTCTCTTCAATGGCTTCTTTGCGGATACACACTTCCGGCTCATCGTCGTCCAGCAGACCTGCACAGGTTTCAATCAGACGTCCGTCCGCGTTGCCATTGACCCATGTCGCGATGCGAAACTGGCGGATCAGCACTACGCTTTGCTTTTCACGGTTATACAGCAGAATGGTTGCACCATTGCCCCGGTCGTAGACTTCGCGTTTATGGCGAATGACGTCCCCGTTCTTACGGGTGAGATCGTAAGTGATGTTACGCAGGACAAAGTAATTTTCAGAAAGGATTTTGTCTTTAATAACGCTAATGTTCGGGGACATACGGGCTCCACGGCAAAATGAGTCTGTTTATACTACGCCGTGAAGCCCGCTTTGTCGCCCGTCTGCGTTAATGCATGTTGCGCGGCGGCACGCCAAGCCAGTCCATGATCCCCTGCGCGGCATGGCGCCCTTCCGCCATCGCGGTGACCACCAGATCCGCACCGCGTACCGCATCACCGCCAGCAAAAATCTGCGGATTCGAGGTCTGGTAGCGATAACGGCTCTCCACGGAGGCCCTGATGCGCCCCCAGTCGTCGGTGTCGACGCCCTGCGCCTGAAGCCACGGCATGGCGTGCGGATTAAACCCAAACGCCATGATCACCGCATCCGCTGGCATGACAAACTCACTGCCCGCCACCGGGACAGGACGACGCCGCCCCTGCGCATCCGGCTCGCCCAGACGGGTGCGCAGCATCCGGATACCGTTGACCTTCCCGTCGGTATCCAGCGTGAGCTCAACCGGCTGGACATTAAATTCAAAGGCCGCGCCCTCTTCTTTCGCGTTTTTAACCTCTTTCTTTGAGCCCGGCATGTTGGCCTCGTCCCGCCGATAGGCGCAGGTGACTTTCGCCGCGCCATGTCGCAGCGCGGTGCGCACGCAGTCCATCGCCGTATCGCCCCCGCCCAGCACCACCACGTTTAACCCCTGCGTGTCGATAAACGGCTCGTCTGCGGCAGGGTCAAGGCCCATCACGTTCCTCGTGTTCGCCACTAAAAACGGCAGCGCGTCGTACACGCCCGGCGCGTCTTCGTGAGGGATACCCGCTTTCATGGAACGATAGGTCCCTACGCCGATGAACAGGGCATCGTAGTCGTTTTGCAGTTGGGCCATCGATACGTCTTTTCCCACCTCGCAGTTCAGCTCGAAGCGGATGCCCATCGCGCTGAATATCTCTCTGCGCCGCGCTAACAGGGATTTATCCAGCTTGAAGGCCGGAATACCAAAGGTCAGCAATCCGCCGATTTCCGGATGGCGATCGTAGACCGTCACACCGACGCCGCTGCGCACCAGTACGTCGGCGCAGGCCAGCCCTGCCGGACCGGCACCGATGATGGCGACGCGCTTACCGACCGGCTTAACGTGGCTGACGTCCGGCGTCCAGCCCATCGCCAGCGCCCGATCCGAGATATACCGTTCGATATTCCCGATGGTTACCGCCCCTGACGCATCCCGCAGGGTGCAGGCGCCTTCACATAATCGATCCTGTGGACAGACGCGGCCGGTAATTTCCGGTAAACAGTTAGTCTGGTGAGAAAGCTCAGCCGCACCGATGATATCCCCCGCCCCGATCCGCTCAATCCACTGTGGAATATGGTTATGCAGCGGGCAGGTCCACTCGCAAATGCTGTGGTCGCCACATTTCAGGCACCGGGATGCTTCGCGCTGCGCCTGTTCCGGGCGAAACGGCAGGTAGATCTCGTTAAAATGACCTGCGCGCGCGTCGGGGCTGAGCTTATCCGGCTCACCGCGCGCCGGGGTGTTTTGCATCTGTTGCCGTTTGGTTTGCGGAGGGACTGACTGAACCGCCTCGCTGTGCCACGGCAGCGCGTCCAGCCTTGCGCTGCGCTGTCGGCGCTGCTTAACCAGCTTATCCAGCACGGCTGGGGTGGCAAGCGTAAGCACCTCTGCCGGGCAGTTTTCAACGCAGGCCGGGCCTTGCGGCCTTTCCAGGCAGAGGTCGCATTTGTGCGCCGAGGCCTTTACGCTGTCGTTTTCCAGCGGGGCGATCAGCATGTCCATCGTGCCAAACGGACAGGCCACCACGCAGGCTTTACAGCCAATGCATTTTTGTTGATTGACCTGTACGCTGTCGCTGTGTTGCGTGATGGCTCCGTTCGGGCAGCTTTGCGCGCAGGGCGCGTTTTCACAGTGGTGGCAGGTCACGGGGCTTTTTCGCAAGCCTGAGGTAAGGACCGTAATGCGGGGATGAAAATGGCGCTCGCTCAGCGCGTGCTGCTCCCCGTTGTGCGCCATCACACAGGCAACTTCGCAGGTGCGACAACCGATACACTGTTGAGCGTTGGCCATAATAAAACGATTCATAACAACACCTGTTTTTGGTTCAATAACCTTATTCTTTCTATTGTTATCGTATTTACCCACAGCGGCATGGCGACGCAATGTTCAAATGCCCTGGAAGGCGAACTATTTCCAGTGAACCTGTGGCAGATCAATTTAATTCAGGAAGCCGATGAGTGACCGTTAAACGCCCCGTATCGGGAAGCCTGGCTCGGGCTTTCTTTTCGATGATTGTCTTGTCCGTTCTGATCAGCGCCATTGCGCTGGTTACGCTCGCCAGCAGCCAGCGCGACGCCGAGGCGATTAACATTGCCGGTTCGCTGCGTATGCAGAGCTACCGCCTGGGCTACGAGTTGCAGCGCGCCAGCCCGTCGCTGGCGGAGCACCGTGCGTTCTGGCAGAAAACGCTGAGCGCGCCTGCGTTGCAGAAGCTAAACCGCTGGTACGTGCCAGAGGACGTCAAACAGCGTTACCAGCAGTTGCACCTTGGCTGGCAGGAGATGGACACGCGAATCGCCAGCGGCGATACCGGGTGGTATCAGAGCCACATTGAGGATTTTGTGGGCCGGATAGATGCCTTTGTGCTGGCGCTACAGCACTACACCGAACATAAAATTCAGCTGGTGATTTTCATGTCGCTGACGGGCGGCCTGGGCATCCTGCTGCTGGCGGTGGTGACCCTGCGGCGCATCCGCCGTCAGGTTGTGCTGCCGCTGAATAATCTGGTGGCGGCGAGCGAACGTATCGAACAGGGGCAGTTCGACACCCCCGCACCGGATATTATGCTTCCCAACGAGCTGGGCCAGCTTTCCCGCGCCTTCAACCATATGTCGGCGGAATTACACACCCTGTACCGTTCCCTGGAGCACTCCGTTGCCGAAAAAACCCGCCACCTGAATGAAGCGCATCAGCAGCTTGAAATGCTGTTCAAATGCTCACAGGCGTTGAATACCGGGCAGATAGACAGCCACTGCTTCCGGCATATTTTGCAGATTGTGCATGACTATACGCAGATGAATTACCTGCAATTGCGCACCAGTGACGACTGGCAGCTTTACGAAGGACAGGAGTCCCCGGGCGAGAAAATGCACAATTTACCGGTGTTAATGCAGGACACCCTGTACGGCGAACTGCGCTGGCAAAGCGCGACCGGGGATGTTCCGCTGCCGCTCATGGAAAGCGTGGCGACGATGCTGGGCCGGGGGCTCTATTTCAATCAGGCGCAGAAACATTATCAGCAGTTGCTGCTGATGGAAGAGCGCGCCACCATCGCGCGCGAGTTGCATGATTCGCTGGCGCAGGTGCTCTCCTATTTGCGTATTCAGCTTACGCTGCTGAAGCATGCCGTGCCGGGCGACAATGCCCCGGCGCAGACCATCATTACGGACTTCTCCCGCGAGCTGAATAACGCCTGGCATCAGCTACGCGAGCTGCTCACCACCTTCCGCCTGACGCTCAATCACGCCAATCTTCCTGCCGCGCTACAGGAGTCTCTTGACGGGTTGCAAAGCCAGACCAGCGCGAAGTTGGTGCTCGACTGCCGTCTCTCATCACTGGCGCTGGACGCGCAAAAACAGGTGCACCTCTTACAGATTGTGCGTGAGGCAGTGCTGAATGCGATTAAACATGCCGATGCGAGCGAGATTGTGGTCAGCTGCGTCACCATCGCGGACGGCACTCACACGGTCACGATCCGCGACAACGGTATTGGTATCGGCGACGCCAGTGAACCGCCGGGGCATTACGGGCTGAATATCATGCGCGAACGCGCGGGACGGCTCGGCGGAACATTACACTTTTCTCAGCCGCCACAGGGCGGGACACAGGTCAGCGTGACGTTCCGGACACCTGCGGCGCAGGCTGAAAAATAGCGGGAAAGAAGGCGCGCTGAAAAAAGCGCATGATAATTTACATTATCTCCTTTATTTCTCCACGTTTGACCTGGGCCTTACCGCTAAAGTTAGGCGGGCAATAAACAATAATGACGTGCAGCAAAACGAGGTCACACTTTAATGGCGAATTTTTTCATCGATCGCCCCATTTTTGCCTGGGTGCTTGCAATCCTGTTGTGTCTGACGGGTGTCCTGGCGATTACTTCCCTTCCTGTTGAGCAATACCCCGACCTCGCGCCCCCCAACGTGCGTATCACGGCGAACTATCCTGGCGCCTCGGCACAGACGCTGGAAAATACCGTCACGCAGGTTATCGAGCAGAACATGACGGGTCTTGATAACCTGATGTACATGTCCTCGCAGAGCAGTGCCACGGGCCAGGCGACGGTAACCCTGAGCTTTACGGCGGGCACGGATCCGGATGAAGCGGTGCAGCAGGTGCAAAACCAGCTGCAATCGGCCCTGCGTAAACTGCCTCAGGCGGTGCAGAACCAGGGGGTGACCGTGCGTAAAACCGGTGACACCAATATTTTGACCATCGCGTTTGTTTCAACCGATGGCTCGATGGATAAGCAGGACATCGCGGACTACGTCGCCAGTAATATTCAGGACCCGCTCAGCCGTATCAACGGCGTGGGGGATATCGACGCCTACGGCTCGCAGTACTCCATGCGTATCTGGCTGGATCCCAACAAGCTGAACAGCGTGCAGATGACCGCCAAAGATGTCACCGACGCTATCGAATCGCAGAACGCCCAGATTGCCGTGGGGCAGCTCGGCGGTACGCCGTCCGTGGATAACCAGGCGCTTAATGCCACCATCAACTCCCAGTCGCTGCTCCAGACGCCTGAACAGTTCCGCGATATTACTCTGCGCGTGAATCAGGACGGTTCGGAAGTGCGTCTGGGGGATGTCGCCACCGTGGAAATGGGGGCGGAAAAATATGACTACCTGAGTCGCTTTAACGGCAATGCCGCGTCCGGACTGGGGGTAAAACTGGCCTCCGGCGCCAACGAAATGGCGACCGCGCAGCGGGTGTTAGAGCGTCTGGATGAACTGTCGCATTACTTCCCGCACGGACTGGAGTACAAAGTCGCCTACGAAACCACCTCATTCGTAAAAGCCTCCATCGAAGATGTGGTGAAAACCCTGCTCGAAGCTATCGCGCTGGTGTTCCTCGTGATGTACCTGTTCCTGCAAAACTTCCGCGCCACGCTGATCCCCACCATTGCGGTGCCGGTGGTGCTGCTGGGAACCTTTGCGGTGCTGTATGCCTTCGGTTACAGCATCAACACCCTGACCATGTTCGCCATGGTGCTGGCCATCGGCCTGCTGGTGGATGATGCCATCGTGGTGGTGGAAAACGTCGAGCGCATTATGAGCGAGGAAGGGCTTTCGCCCCGCGAGGCCACGCGCAAATCGATGGGACAAATTCAGGGCGCGCTGGTCGGTATCGCCATGGTGCTGTCGGCGGTATTTATCCCGATGGCATTTTTTGGCGGCACCACGGGCGCGATTTATCGCCAGTTCTCGATCACCATCGTCTCTGCAATGGTGCTCTCCGTACTCGTGGCAATGATCCTTACCCCTGCCCTGTGCGCGACGCTGCTCAAACCGCTGCATAAGGGCGAACACCACGGTCAAAAAGGCTTCTTCGGCTGGTTTAACCGCATGTTTAACCGCAATGCGGCGCGCTATGAAGCGGGCGTGGGTAAAGTACTGCACCGCAGCGTGCGCTGGATGGTGGTTTATGTCCTGCTGCTCGGCGGCATGGTCTTCCTGTTCCTGCGGCTGCCAACCTCGTTCCTGCCGCTGGAAGATCGCGGCATGTTTATTACCTCCGTACAGTTACCGAGCGGCTCGACCCAGCAGCAGACCCTGAAAGTGGTGCAGAAGGTTGAGAACTACTTCCATACGCAGGAGAAAGATAACGTGGTCTCCGTCTTCTCCACCGTCGGCTCTGGCCCCGGCGGTAACGGGCAGAACGTGGCGCGTATGTTTGTGCGCCTGAAAGACTGGGACCAGCGCGACAGCGATACCGGCTCCTCCTTTGCCATCATTGAGCGTGCAACCAAAGCGTTCAACAAAATCAAGGAAGCGCGCGTTTTCGCCAGCAGCCCGCCCGCCATCAGCGGCCTGGGCAGCTCAGCCGGGTTTGATATGGAGCTTCAGGATCACGCGGGTGCCGGGCATGACGCGTTGATGGCTGCTCGCGATAAACTGCTCGAGCTGGCCGGGAAAGATCCGCAGCTTACCCGCGTTCGTCATAACGGTCTGGATGACAGCCCTCAGCTACAGGTGGATATTGACCAGCGTAAAGCGCAGGCGCTGGGCGTCTCCATCGACGACATTAACGACACCCTGCAAACGGCATGGGGCTCAAGCTACGTAAATGACTTTATGGATCGCGGCCGCGTGAAGAAGGTCTACGTTCAGTCTGCCGCCAAATACCGCATGCTGCCGGACGATATCAACCGCTGGTATGTGCGCAATAACACCGGCGGCATGGTGCCGTTCTCGGCGTTTGCGACGTCACGCTGGGAGACCGGTTCGCCGCGTCTGGAGCGTTACAACGGCTATTCGGCGCTGGAGATTGTCGGTGAAGCCGCGCCGGGCGTCAGTACCGGTACCGCAATGGACATTATGGAAAAACTGGTTCAGCAGTTACCGACCGGCTTTGGCCTGGAGTGGACGGCGATGTCCTACCAGGAACGGCTTTCCGGCGCTCAGGCGCCTGCCCTGTATGCTCTTTCGCTGCTGGTGGTATTCCTCTGCCTGGCGGCGCTGTATGAAAGCTGGTCAGTGCCGTTCTCGGTGATGCTGGTGGTGCCTCTCGGGGTCATCGGCGCGCTGCTGGCAACCTGGATGCGCGGCCTGGAAAATGATGTCTATTTCCAGGTCGGACTCCTCACCGTGATCGGATTGTCGGCAAAAAACGCCATTCTGATCGTCGAATTTGCCAATGAGATGAATGCCAAAGGTCACGAACTGATGGCCGCCACGCTGCACGCCTGTCGTCAGCGCCTGCGTCCGATCCTGATGACCTCTCTGGCGTTTGTGTTTGGCGTCCTGCCGATGGCCACCAGCTCCGGCGCAGGCTCCAGCAGCCAGCACGCAGTGGGTACGGGCGTTATGGGGGGAATGATATCCGCGACGATACTGGCTATCTATTTCGTACCGCTGTTCTTTGTGCTGATACGTCGTCGTTTCCCGCTGAAGGATAAGCCGGAATAACCCGTTGAAATAAAAAAAGGCGGCTTTACAGGCCGCCTTTTTATTGTGTGATTCTTTCACACTATGGTTATTTTAGTTAATTAAGTGCTCTTGCATTTCTTACCGGAAATTCATTTACGAAGCATGCCTTCGATAAAATCTTTCCAGTTCCCCAGTTCACGTTCAATCATAACAACCTCTCTTATTATTATGCGCATTCTACGAAAACGTATCATCATTGTGAAGCCACTTTAACCGATTGCTGTGATTGAGCCCTGCTGTACTGGTAGGTTTAGGATCACTATGAGCGTTGCCGGTTAAATTTTATGTGACCTACAGCAATATTTTGAAATAGTCGGAAAAATGACAGCATTTTTAATTTCCCCCTGAGTTTATTGGCAATTTAAACAGGGTGGACAACTATGCTTAAAAGATGAAAGACTATTCAGCTTACAGCTGTTCGTTGAATTATGGAGAATTGTAAATCCCGAAAAATTCCGAATGTGTTATATTCCACTCAAGGATATATCTTCGAAAATATTGAACATTAAATCCACAAAAGAACAAAAGGATTCACTATGGTTGTGATGTACGGCATTAAGAATTGCGACACGATTAAAAAAGCCCGCCGCTGGCTGGAAGCACACAACATCGACTATCGCTTCCACGATTACCGTGCCGACGGGCTTGACCCCGCGTTTCTCCATTCCGCCATCAACGAACTGGGATGGGAAGCGCTGCTGAATACCCGCGGGACCACCTGGCGAAAACTGGATGAATCTCTCCGGGCCACGATCAACGACGCCGACAGCGCAGCCAAATTGATGCTTGAAATGCCGGCAATCATCAAACGCCCATTGCTCTGCAAGCCAGGTCAGCCTATGCTGCTGGGTTTCAGTGAAACCCTTTATTCAGATTTATTCGTTGAGGTGTAGTCTATGTCATGCCCGGTCATTGAGCTGACTCAGCAGCTTATTCGCCGTCCTTCCCTTAGCCCGGACGACGCAGGTTGTCAGGCATTAATGATTGAGCGCCTGCGTGCCATCGGTTTTACCGTGGAGCACATGGATTTTGGCGATACGCAGAACTTCTGGGCATGGCGCGGTCAGGGGGAGACGCTGGCGTTTGCCGGACATACTGACGTAGTTCCCGCGGGCGACGCAGACCGCTGGATCAACCCGCCTTTTGAGCCGACCATCCGCGACGGCATGCTTTTCGGACGCGGCGCTGCGGACATGAAAGGTTCCCTGGCTGCGATGGTCGTGGCGGCAGAGCGTTTCGTCGCCCAGCATCCGAACCATAAAAACCGTCTTGCGTTTTTGATTACCTCCGACGAAGAAGCCAGCGCCCATAACGGCACCGTGAAGGTCGTTGAGGCGCTGATGGCGCGCAATGAACGTCTGGACTACTGTCTGGTGGGCGAACCGTCCAGCACCGAAGTGGTGGGCGATGTTGTGAAAAATGGCCGCCGTGGATCCCTGACCTGCAATTTGACTATTCATGGCGTGCAGGGCCACGTTGCCTATCCGCACCTGGCGGATAACCCGGTACACCGCGCCGCGCCGATGCTGAACGAACTTGTGAGCATTGAATGGGATAAAGGCAATGAATTTTTCCCGCCAACCAGCATGCAGATAGCCAACATCAAGGCTGGCACCGGCAGCAACAACGTCATTCCCGGCGATCTCTTCGTCCAGTTTAACTTCCGCTTCAGCACCGAACTGACTGACGAGATGATCAAAGCGCGAGTGATTGCGCTGCTCGAGAAATATCAGCTGCGCTATACCCTCGACTGGTGGCTGTCTGGCCAGCCGTTCCTGACGCAGCGCGGTAAACTGGTGGATGCGGTAGTGAACGCCATTGCGCACTATAATGAAATTAAGCCACAACTGCTGACAACGGGCGGCACGTCTGACGGACGCTTTATCGCCCGCATGGGCGCACAGGTTGTCGAACTGGGTCCGGTTAACGCGACGATTCACAAAATCAATGAATGCGTGAACGCTGCCGATTTACAACTGCTGGCCCGCATGTATCAACGTATTATGGAGCAACTCGTCGCCTGACGGGTGCTTAAAGAGGATTAGCGAATGGACTGGCTTTCAAAGTACTGGTGGATTCTGGTGTTGGTATTTCTGGTAGGCGTGCTGCTTAACGTGATTAAAGATCTCAAGCGCGTTGACCACAAAAAGTTCCTTGCCAACAAACCGGATCTTCCGCCGCACCGTGATTTTAACGACAAGTGGGACGATGAAGACGACTGGCCGAAGAAGGACCAGAAGAAGTAATCGCTCTGTTTCCCCTCTCCCTAAGGAGAGGGGACACCTCACATAAACTCGACGATATCATCGTCATTCGGCTTCGCGCCGCTGAGCGCTTCATCAAAGTAGTGCTTCGGTACGGTATAACGCAGATGATCGAGCGCGAACTGCATGCTGCGATCGTCAATGGCATGCCCCAGATCGTCTACAATATCCAGCGTCACATCTCCACCCTCGCGCATCAGCGTCTCCTGGGCAGCTACTGCATGCGAAAGCTCAATTACCCGGTCTTCCCCCCCATGAATGAGATGGATCGTGGTCTGCGTGGTCGCGCTTTGCGGTAACGTCGCAAAACGCCCGTTAAAGGCAATCACGCGGGACACCAGTCCGGGCTGCGCTTTTACGCTTTCCAGCGACATGATTGAGCCCTGAGAGAAGCCAATCAGCGCCGTTGCGTCGGCGCCTACGCCGCTCTGCTGCTGCCAGTAACGCACGGTATCGATAAAGGCTGGCATAACGGCATCAATACGCGCCTGACGATTCTCCTCCGTCACGCCCTCGACGGAAAACCACTGCCGACCGTCCGGACCGCACGGCTCCACGCCGCCGATGCTGACGATCAGCGCGTGTGGGAAAACGGGTGCAAACCAGCTGCCAATCTGTCCCATATTGACGGCATTGTCGCCCACGCCATGAAACAGAAGCAGGAGCTGTTTAGCAGGCGTATCCGGGCTTTGCACAACAAAATGGTCATGTTTCATGGCGATCTCCTTAATTGATAAGCAGGATTTTACGCCTCTGCGGGGTAATGACCATGCCACTTTACTGAAGAAGTCATTGAAAAAATTGCCATTGCAAAATGTCGGCTTTCAGCTGCTGGCTACGGGAGTAATCAAGCCTTTCAAGCGCGCGTGCGGTTTCCTCGCGTAGCTTCGCCAGCAACGCTTTGCGCCCGAAATCGTGCGTATTCCCTTCCATTTTCCCGCGCAGCGCCGGGAGTGGGATGTCCACGGCTAACACCAATCGCGTTAGCGCCGCAACCGAGGTTGAAAACGCCCGGTGAGCAAAGGCAAACCCCGCCAGCTCCAGCCAGTCATCACTATTAAGGGTAGCTTCCCATGCATCCGTCACCGGGATCTTTTCGCCATTCCAGGCCGACAGGACGCGCATATCACGACATAAACGCTGATGCGCCTGTTCGCAGAGCTGATGCCCCGCCTCGCTCAGCGGCAGCAACGCCATCGCCGTATAGCACCCGCTGGTGGCTTCCCGGTGGCTGCCCATCCGCACCAGCACAAACCCGCACTGCCGCCAGAAACGCCACAGCTCGTCGGTATAGCCAAAGCTGACCGAGAGATAATCTTCTCCGCTGGCACTGCGGATCAGCCGCTGGCCGATGCCTTCCCGCTGGCGATGGGGATGAACCGCAATGCGGCTGACGCGTCGGCCTTTCAGCGTCGCCGCGAGCGGCGAACCGCCGTGCGCCGCCAGCGACTGCGCCACCAGATTTCCACGCGGCCGACGAAACCCCGCCCATACTGCGCGGCTAAGTTCAGGGGGTAATCCCCCCTCCTCCACCAGCCAGAGCGCGCCCGCGATCTCCGCGCCCGCCTGAGCAACAGCAAAGTGCTGGCCGGGGGCGTCCATCATCCGGCGTAAATCGAGGGGGGACGTTCGGTAGTGCGCGGCACACAGCAGTTCATACACGCCTGCCCCGCGCGCCGGATCGTTCTCCCATATCCCGGGCTCCAGCGACGTTAAACGTACCTCCCCTGCCGGTTTGCGATCGATAAGCGCATCGTCGAACAGCAGCGCGTTCGCCACTATCCGCTCAAGGGGGCATCCGGCAGCCCAGCGAACTGGCGTGGATAAGGTATAACGCCGCAGCCCGCTGAACCGGGCGCAGAACTTCAGCAGGAATCCCCTGCCCGTGCCTTCATAACCCTGCACCGTGGTGGTCAGCAACACGCGGGGAAAGCGCGACACCAGCTTCTCCAGCAGCGGGCCGGGGATGGCGGCTGCCTCATCGACAATCAGCCAGTCAGCTTCTGTGGTGGAGGCCAGCAGCGCATCCGGGGCCATAAAGTGAAAATGTTCCCCGGCGAAACGCGCGATGACATCCGTCGCCCCTTTTGCCGGTGCCGTCACTACTGCACTCCCCTGAATGCCGCTCAGCAACATGCCCGCCAGGGCGGACTTTCCCCGTCCACGCGGCGCCGTCACGGCGGCCACGCCCGCAGGCATGGTCAGAAGAGCGTCGAGGATTTCAGCCTGCTCGCGCTGCGGTTCACCGCTGGCGGGCTGCCAGGCGGGTAAATCTGGCGCAACGGGAAGGCACAGAGGACGATGTTGATGCCAGACGATGGCATCTGAATCGGCGGCAAGCATCCGGCAAAAGTGGTGAACAAAGTGCGGGGTGGCGATCGGCTCTGCGCTGTCGCTCCAGCGCAGAGAATCCCTGTCGGGCCTGTCAGCCCAGACGGAGAACGGCGGCACCAGCAGCACCAGAAGGCTTCCGGCGCGCAGGGTCCCGCTGAGGGCGGCGAAGGCCGAGACGTCAAACCCGTCTCGCGCGTCAAAAACGGCGTGCAGGTATTCACGTCCCAGCAGGCCGCTGATGGCCTTAGAGGGGTTTTCCTCCAGCCACAGCCAGTCTCCTGGTAACGTATCGCGCAGATGGGTCGCCTGGCTCAACGTCCACGCTTCATCGCCGCTGAGCACCACCAGCCGGCGGTGCCCGGTACGCTGAAGCTGGTTAACCAGCTGTTCAAACCCCAACATCACATAGCTTTGCCGAAGGTATTACACTGCGACGGGTTGCCGCTGTCGAAGCCACGCTTAAACCAGCTGTAGCGCTGCTCTGAGGTGCCATGGGTAAAGCTGTCCGGCACAACGCGCCCCTGGCTCTGCTGCTGCAAGCGATCGTCACCAATCGCCTGTGCGGCATTCAGGGCCTCTTCCAGATCGCCTGTTTCCAGCACGCCCTGCTGCTGCATGCTGTGTCCCCAGACGCCAGCGAAGCAGTCGGCCTGAAGCTCCATGCGTACGGACAGACGATTCACCTCCGCCTGAGACGCATTCTGCTGCATCTGACGCACTTTAGGCTCAATGCCGAGGAGCTTCTGCACATGGTGGCCGACTTCATGCGCGATCACGTAGCCCTGGGCAAAATCGCCGTCGGCGCCCAGCTTGCTTTTCATGTCGTCATAGAAGGAGAGATCGATATAGACGGTGCTGTCCGCCGGGCAGTAGAACGGCCCCATAACGGACTGCCCGGTGCCACAGCCGGTGCGGGTTGCGCCCCGGTACATCACCAGTTTTGGCGGCTGATAAGTCCGCCCCATTTTCTCGAACTGCTGACCCCAGGTATCTTCGGTCGTCGCGAGAATAACGGAAGTAAATTTCGCCGCTTCATCTTCATTCGGGCTGATGGAGCGCTGAGAATACTGCTGCTGTTGCCCGGTTTCACCGGTCATCAAACCGGTCAGGTCGACACCGTAGTAGCCCGCCACCAGCACGACGACCAGCAGAATAATGCCGCCCTTGCCGCTGGGTAACCGGAAACCTGGCCCGCCCATAGACGGACCACCGCCACCACTGCTGCGTCTGTCTTCTACGTTGTCACTTTCACGACGCCCTTGCCAGCGCATAAACACCTCGAACTATTCCATTTATAATAGCTATGATCGTAGGCGGTTAATGAAAGGATTACCATAGTAAACAAGGATAAGACGCCAAAGGATGCCCACATCCTTTGGCAAATGCGCAGTTTAGTCGAGCTTAACGCCTAAACGGTGAGCAACCGCTTCGTACGCTTCGACCACGCCACCCAGACTCTGGCGGAAACGGTCTTTGTCCATTTTATCCAGCGTCTCTTTGTCCCACAGGCGGCTGCCGTCCGGAGAGAATTCGTCGCCCAGCATCACTTCGCCTTTGTACAGACCGAACTCCAGCTTGAAGTCGACCAGGATCAGGCCCGCGTCATCAAACAGCTTTTTCAGCACGTCGTTGGCTTTGTAGGTCAGTTCCTGCATGCGCGCCAGGTTCTCTTTGCTTACCCAGCCGAAGGTTTCACAGTAGGATTCGTTGACCATCGGGTCATGCATGGCGTCGTTTTTCAGGAACAGATCGAACAGCGGTGGATTCAGTTCGATACCTTCTTCAATGCCCAGACGCTTCACCAGGGAGCCTGCGGCACGGTTACGGATCACGCACTCAACCGGCACCATATCCAGTTTTTTTACCAGACATTCCGTATCGGACAACAACGCTTCCATCTGAGTCGGGATACCGGCTTCGGCCAGTTTGGTCATAATGAAGTGGTTGAACTTGTTGTTCACCATGCCCTTACGATCGAACTGCTCAATGCGTGCGCCGTCTCCTGCTGACGTATCATTGCGGAATTCGAGCACCAACAGATCCGGGTTTTCCGTGCTGTATACGGTTTTCGCTTTGCCACGATACAACTCAGCTTGCTTCTGCATCTTCATTACTCCTGGTGTGATGATTTGTATTCAAAACTGGCCATATTATGCCACGCACACGTTTGCGTAGCACGAAAATAAAAAGGGCTGGAATAACCAGCCCTCACTATTATTTGCTGAATGCGGCCTGGAAGGCAGCGACCAGCGCATCGTTCTGCGCCTGGGTCAGCGTGTGTCCTTTCGGATCGATAAATTGCAGGCTGCTGCGGTTATCGAGGTCGCCGACCTGGATTTTGTAGTCACCGGAAGGCAGCTGTGGATCGCTTGCCCCCAACTCCTGCCAGGCGCTATCAGACAGCGGCTTATAGGTCGCTGTGATACTGCCCGTTGAACGGGTGCTGTCAGTCACCTTCATGCCCACTTTTTCAAGCGTTGCTGGCAGACGCTGCCAGGTCTGGTTAAACGGCGCACGCACCACCAGCATCGGCAGACCGGTATCGTCTGCACCGCTCTGCACATCAAAGGTTGAGCCGTTACGGTTCTGCGCGGCGTTTGCGGCATCGGTAGCGTTCTTATCCAGACCCGCTGCAATCACGTTCAGCATTTCAGTGCTGTAGCGCTGCATGGCGGACGGATCGGCAACCGGTTTACCTGCCTGCTCAAGATTCAACAGCTTAACGGTAACCGCCTGCTGATAACCCTGCGGCTTAACGGAGACTTGATAACGACCACGGTACTGCTGGTCTTCATCGAGACGGTTCCACTCAATCCAGTCGGTAGTTAAAGCTTGGCTGGCGTCGTCGCGTTTATCAATCGTATAGTTTTTCGACTGAATGAAGCTTACAACCTGCGGCCACAGCGTTGTACCGCGTGCGCTTTCCACCAGCAGAGAAGCTGTATCACCGGTGAACTGCGTGCGCGCGCCGCTCACGAGCGCCAGAGGCTGAGCTGGCGGACGAATATCGAGCGCTTTACCCACCAGGCCGCTGCCGTTGGTAACCGGAATATTATAATCACCGTTCTGGATCGGCAGGATCATGCCGGCAGGCGCGTGAAGTTCAGCAAGCGGCGGCGCATCCAGATAGGATTCATCACCGCTCACCTGGCGCTTGTAGCGCGAGTCTGAACTACAGGCAGCGAGGAGCATAACAAGCGAAACACCCGCAACCTTCGCCAGGCGCGACTTCTGTACTGAATAAGCCATCAAATCTCCCTAAACTTTACAGCAAACCGGCATGCTTCAGCGCGCCAGCGACAATTTCACGACCGTGGTCGGTAATCGGTGTCATTGGCAGACGCAGCGTGTCGGTTGCTACAAGCCCCAACTCCTTACATGCCCATTTCACTGGGATCGGATTGGGTTCGACAAATAATTTATTGTGCAACGGCATCAGACGCTGATTAATCACGCGAGCTTCATCAAAGTGACCGGCTGCGGCCAGTTTGCACATGTCAGCCATATCGCGCGCCGCCACGTTCGCCGTCACGGAAATCACGCCGTTACCACCGAGCTGCATAAAGTCCAGCGCGGTCGCATCATCACCGCTCAACAGGATAAAGTCGTCTGAAACCAGCTCTTTGATCTGATGAACGCGGCTTAAGTTCCCTGTCGCCTCTTTAATCCCGATAATATTTTTTACTTTCGAGAGACGGCCAACGGTTTCCGGCAGCATATCGCAACCGGTACGGGACGGAACATTATACAGAATTTGTGGCAAGTCAGTATGTTCAGCGATGGCTTTGAAATGCTGGAACAAACCTTCCTGAGTAGGACGGTTGTAATAAGGGGTCACCGTCAGACAGCCGACAATGCCGCTGTCGTTAAAACGTTGGGTCAGACTGATAGCTTCTGCGGTTGCGTTTGCGCCCGTCCCCGCGATGACCGGAATACGCCCGTCCGCCAGTTCCAGGGTCAGCATCACAACGTCGCCGTGCTCTTCGTGGCTCAGCGTAGCGGATTCACCGGTAGTCCCTACCGAAACGATCGCCGAGGTTCCATTGGCGACATGGTAATCAATGAGCTTCTTCATGCTTGACCGGCAGACATTACCTTTTTCATCCATCGGTGTAACAAGCGCGACAATACTTCCCGTGAACATGAGCCATCCTCTGTGCGAACAAGAGCCTCAATGTTACGTTTGGAACTGTAATAAAAGCAAGCGACCTGAGGCTCTCAGGCGGTTGTATGCATGTTTTTTTTATGCTTTCCTTAGGAAGACTTAACCACGCAAAGGAAGAACAGGTTTGACAACCTCATCACAACATTACCTGGTTATCACTGCGCTGGGTGCTGACAGGCCGGGTATCGTGAATACCATCACTCGCCACGTGAGCAGCTGCGGCTGCAACATCGAAGACAGCCGGCTGGCTATGCTTGGCGAAGAGTTCACGTTCATCATGCTGCTTTCCGGAACATGGAATGCCATTACCCTCATCGAATCTACCCTGCCGCTGAAAGGCGCAGAGCTGGATTTACTGATTGTGATGAAGCGCACCACCGCGCGCCCGCGTCCGGCTCTGCCTGCCACGGTCTGGGTACAGGTTGAAGTGCCTGATTCACCTCATCTGATTGAACGTTTTACGGCGCTGTTTGACAGCCATCAGATGAACATTGCCGAACTGGTTTCCCGCACACAGCCGGGCGATGAAAACGCAATCCCGACGCTGTTTATTCAAATTACCGCACACAGCCCTGCCTCGCAGGATGCGTCAAATATCGAGCAAGCGTTCAAAGCCCTCTGTACAGAATTACACGCGCAAGGCAGTATAAGCGTCGTCGATTATTCGCAGCACGAACAGGATGGAGTTGAGTAATGAACCCACTGAAAGCCGGTGATATCGCACCGAAATTTAGCTTACCGGATCAAGACGGCGAGCAAGTAAATTTGACCGACTTCCAGGGACAGCGTGTTCTGGTCTATTTCTACCCGAAAGCCATGACCCCGGGCTGTACCGTACAGGCCTGCGGTCTACGCGACAACATGGATGAGTTGAAAAAGGTCGGTGTGGAAGTGCTGGGCATCAGCACCGATAAGCCAGAGAAGCTGTCACGTTTTGCGGAAAAAGAGCTGCTGAACTTCACGCTGCTTTCCGATGAAGACCACCAGGTTTGCGAGCAGTTTCGCGTCTGGGGTGAGAAGTCCTTTATGGGCAAAACGTACGACGGTATTCACCGTATCAGCTTCCTGATTGGCGCTGACGGTAAAGTTGAGCACGTGTTTGATGATTTCAAAACCAGCAACCACCACGACGTGGTGTTGAAGTGGCTGAAAGAGAACGCGTGATCATTTTAGTGCCGGGTGGCGCTGCGCTTACCCGGCCTACAAGGTATATGCAAAACGGTAGCGCATGCTACCGTTTTTAGTGTTTGCCCCCCTCTCCCCGTGGGAGAGGGTTGGGGTGAGGTCATCAGCCCGCACTAAATCTACTTATCTTCCACCGCCGGCACATCCGGCCACGCGTGGACCACGGCTTTAATCAGCGTCGCCAGCGGAATGGCGAAGAATACCCCCCAGAATCCCCACAGCCCGCCGAAAATCACCACTGACAGGATAATCACCAGCGGATGCAGGTTAACGGCTTCTGAGAACAGCACCGGTACCAGCAGATTTCCGTCCAGTCCCTGAATAATCAGGTATACGGCGAAACAGCTCCAGAACTCCGTACCCAGACCAAACTGGAACAGCGCCACCCCCACAACCGGAATGGTCACCACAAACGCGCCGATATACGGGATCAGAACCGAGAATCCGACCAGCACCGCCAGCAGCAGCGAGTAGTTCAGCCCGAAGATCACGAAGCCAATCCAGGTCGCCACGCCCACCACAATCATCTCCAGCACTTTGCCGCGAATGTAGTTGGTGATCTGCTGGTTCATCTCCTGCCAGACCTGACCGGCGAGACCGCGATTGCGCGGCAGCACGCGGCGCACCGCGTTCAGCATCTGCTCTTTATCTTTGACCAGGAAAAACACCATTAGCGGCACGAGAACAAGGTAAACCGCCAGCGTCAGCAACCCCACCAGCGAGGCCAGAGAGTATTTCACCACCGAATCACCCATGGTCATGATGCGGGCGCGCATGTTTTCGGCCATCGCATCGATAATCCCGGCGTCCATCAGCGCAGGATAGCGGCGCGGCAGCGTGGCGGCAAAATCAGACAGTTTATTCAGCATGCCGGGCATATCACGGATCAGGTAGATCCCCTGTTGCCAGGCGATGGGCATCACCACGAAGGACATCAGCAGCAGAATACCGACAAACAGCACCAGGACAATGCTGGTCGCCCAGCGGCGGGAACAGCCGATATGTTCCAGACGCGCGGTGGGCCACTCCAACAGATACGCCAGTACAATCGCCACCAGTAGCGGTGCCAGCAGGCCACTAAAGAAGAACAGGATACCGAATCCGGCAACCAGAATGACCAGCAAAGCAATGGCTTCCGGGTCGCTAAACCGACGCCGATACCACTGCATTAACATTTCGAGCATACAACCCTTCCCTGAATCGAATGGCGGGAGTGAGACGGTGAATTGTATCTAACTGTCACAAAAAAGACTTTCCTTTTTGTTTCACTGTCAGGTTTCGCAACACCCTGATGAATGGGATTTTCTTCATCTCTTAACACGGCTACACTCGCAGAGCAGCGGAGATGAACGTTATGCGGGTTCATCGGTCAAATTAGCACATCCAAAATACAGGACAGTGGTTATGTTCAGGCAGTTGAGAAAAACACTGGTTGCGACACTGATTGCCGCCGTGACGGTGGGTCAGGTGTTGCCCGCTTTCGCTGACTCGTCCGATTCATTGCCGGACATGGGCACCACGGCAGGAAGCACGCTCTCCATCGGGCAGGAGATGCAGATGGGTGATTATTACGTACGCCAGCTACGCGGCAGTGCTCCGCTGATTAACGACCCTTTGCTGGTGCAGTACATCAACGGTCTGGGGATGCGGCTGGTGGCGCACGCCGACTCGGTAAAAACGCCCTTCCATTTCTATTTAATCAATAACGACGAAATCAACGCCTTCGCCTTCTTTGGCGGGAACGTGGTGCTGCATTCGGCGCTGTTCCGTTATTCCGATAACGAAAGCCAGCTGGCGTCCGTCATGGCGCACGAAATTTCGCACGTCACCCAGCGCCATCTGGCGCGTGCAATGGAAGATCAGAAGCGTAACGCCCCCCTGACCTGGGTGGGCGCGCTGGGTTCCATTTTGCTGGCGATGGCCAGCCCGCAGGCCGGGATGGCGGCGCTTACCGGGACGCTGGCGGGGACGCGTCAGGGGATGATCAGCTTTACCCAGCAGAACGAGCAGGAAGCAGACCGCATCGGCATTCAGGTTTTACAGCGTTCCGGCTTTGACCCGCAGGCCATGCCGAGCTTCCTGGAAAAACTGCTCGACCAGGCACGCTACTCGTCGCGCCCGCCTGAAATTCTGTTGACCCACCCGCTGCCGGAAAGCCGACTCTCGGATGCCCGTAACCGTGCCAACCAGATGCGTCCGGTCGTGGTGCAGTCTTCGCAGGATTTCTACATGGCCAAAGTGAGAACGCTTGGCATGTACAACTCCGGTCGTAATCAGCTCACCAGCGATCTGCTGGACGCGCTGGCGAAAGGCAACGTGCGCGAGAAGAACGCGGCGCAGTATGGTCAGGCGCTCCAGGCGATGGAGGCCAGCAAGTACGATGAAGCGCGTAAAGCGCTACAGCCGCTGCTGGCGTCGGCGCCTGACAATCCGTGGTATCTTGACCTCGCCACCGATATCGATCTGGGGCAGAAAAAAGCGACCGATGCGATCAATCGTCTGAAAGGGGCGAAAGACATTCGCAACAATCCGGTATTGCAGCTTAACCTGGCGAACGCCTACTTACAGGGCGGCCAGCCCGGCGAGGCGGTGATCATTCTGAACCGCTACACCTTTAACAATAAAGATGACCAGAACGGCTGGGAACTGCTCGCCCAGGCCCAGGGGCAACTGGGTAACCGCGATCAGGAGCTGGCCGCGCGTGCGGAAGGCCTGGCGCTGGCGGGTCGCCTCGATCAGGCCATTTCCCTGTTGAGCAGCGCCAGCTCACAGGTGAAGCTTGGCAGCCTGCAACAGGCCCGCTACGATGCGCGAATCGACCAGCTGCGCGGCCTGCAACAACGCTTTAAGCCGTACGAGAAGATGTAATAAAGGAGAAGTCATGACAGACGCGGTAAAAATTTACCATAACCCTCGCTGCTCCAAGAGCCGCGAGACGCTGAATCTGCTGAAGTCTAACGGCATCGATCCGGAAGTGGTGTTGTATCTGGAGACGCCGCCGGATGCGCAGACGATCCGCCAGCTGCTGAAGATGCTTAACATGGGCAGCGCACGCGACCTGATGCGTCAGAAAGAAGATCTGTATAAGTCGCTTAATCTGAACGATACCAGTCTCACAGAAGATCGGCTGATTCAGGCGATGGTCGACAATCCAAAGCTGATTGAGCGCCCGATTGTGGTGGCGAACGGCAAGGCGCGTATCGGCCGTCCACCGGAAGACGTGCTCGGGATCGTCTAATCGTTACGCCGCAGCGCTTCCAGAAACGCCTGCGGCGTACGCTCTCCCAGCTTTTTCTGCGCTTTTCCCCGGTTGTAAAACTCACACAGTTGGATCAACAGCGCTCCCGCCGGTTCACTGTTCACCCGCGGAATGATCTCACGTAACGGCACGGTGGCCTGAAGGGCAAGATAATACTGTGAATGCACTTTTACGGTGACGTTATGCTCCGGCAAGTTCACTGCCAGCCCAAAAGTCTCAACAGATTGAATATCAGCCGGACAGGCAGCCAGCACCTCGTTCGTCCAGCGGGTCAGCAACTGCGGCGAGACACCGGCATAAAGCCGGGCGTAGCACCAGCCGCTAACGGGTTCACGCGCCCAGAGCAGGTGTTGCTCCCCACCGTCGTCCATATGCAGCGATAGCGGCTGATGATGCAGAAGTAGCTTCTGCGGCATGATACCGGCCTTCAGCGCCTTTTTGCCCTGCAACGACGCCCCCTTTTGTCTTACCGAAGCCGGTTTGAGGTAGCGGTTCAGGGTCGCGCGGGAAACGGCGATCCCGAGTCCGTCATTCACCAGCAGCAGCAGTTCATCCAGCGGTGCACCGGTGATATCACGCAGAGCATTTATTAGTGCTGCCTGCTCTTGTCTCAACGCTTTATGTATCACTTTTGGCGTGGTGTGGTTATCCGAAACCTGGTCGCGGTTGCGCCAGCGCCTGACGGTGGTGACCGAGATACCCAACTCAACGGCAAGCTCTCTGTCGCTTTTATCTGACTGCTGAAGATAACGACGGATACGCGGTGTGGTGGTGGCGTTGGCATGCAGTTTGATTTCCATCGCGTCTCTCTCCGCAACTAATCTTATGAGATTTATATCAGAGCAGCGAATGCTTTGTGACCGATTTCACCTTTCGCTCGCCGCGCTTCACTGATAATCCACAGACATAACATAAACAACACCTCTCAATCTTGTACGGAGTTCACAATGAACAATGTTCTGGGATTTCTTGAAGCAAAACTGATGCCGCTGGCGGCGAAAACGGCCCAGCAGCGTCATCTTGGGGCCATTCGTGGGGCCTACGTTTCATTCATGCCGTTTATCATCGTCGGCTCCATCCTGCTGGTGATCTCCTCCTTCCCGAATCAGGCCTATCAGCAGTTTATGTCTCAGGCCTTTGGTGAGAGCTGGAGTGCGATTATAGAGATCCCGTTTAACGCGGTGTTCTCAACCATGTCGCTGTTTATCAGCTTCCTGGTGGCCTACCGCCTGGCTGAGCATTATGGCGAGGACCGCATCTCCTGCGGCATCCTGGCGCTGGTCGCGTTTCTGATCCTGACGCCCTTTATCAAAGTGGCGGAAAACGGCGGCATTACCGTGATGCCGGTGGAGTGGATTGGCAGCAAAGGGCTGTTCGTGGCGATGATCGGTTCCCTGCTGTGGACGGAACTGTTCTGCTGGCTGAAGCGCAAAAAGCTGGTCATCAAAATGCCGGACGGCGTGCCTCCTGCGGTGCAGGAGTCGTTCGCGGCCCTGATCCCGGCCCTGCTGGTGATGATTCTGGTGCTGCTTATCCGCATCATCTTTGAAAACACCCACTACCACACCATCCACCAGTTTATTTATGAAGTGGTTGCCACCCCGGTGCGCCACTACGGCACCTCTTATTTCGGGGCGCTGATGACCGTATTCAGCATCACCATTCTGTGGTCAGTGGGCATTAACTCAGGTTCGATGATCAACGGGATTATTCGTCCGCTGTGGATGGAGAACCAGACCGACAACATCGCCGCGATTCAGGCGGGAACGACGCCGCCGCACATCATCACCGAACAGTTTTTTGACATGATCTGGATGGGCGGCGCGGGCGCCACGCTGTCGCTGGTGATTGCGATGCTGATTTTCGCCCGCAGCAAAAACATGCGCGAAGTGGCGCGCCTCGGTGCGGGTGCCTCGGTGTTTAACATCAACGAACCGATTCTCTTTGGCCTGCCGGTGATCATGAACCCAATCATGCTCATCCCGTTCAATCTGGTGCCGCTGGTGCTGGTCACCGTGCAGTATTTGGCGATGAAAATTGGTGCGGTCGCCGTCACCACCGGGGTGTTTATCCCCTGGACGCTGCCGCCGGTCATCAGCGGCTTTATTGTCACCGGGCACCTGAGCGGCAGCGTGATGCAGCTGATCAACCTGCTGATTGGCGCCATGCTGTACCTGCCTTTCATGCGTATCCTGGATAAACAGTACCGCGCGGCGGAAATAGCCAGCGTTACGCAAACCGACACCACCCTTGCAAAACAGGAGTAAAGCATGTGGGGAATTATCGCAACCTGGCGAATGGCGCTTGAAGGGGTAACGGAATCCGCGTCTGCCCTGGCTGCGGGCAAACCTGTCGCTGCGGCGGTAGTGGATGCCGTCGCCGCCGTCGAGGACTTTCCGTTTTATAAATCCGTCGGCTACGGCGGGCTGCCCACCGAAAACGGCGAGGTAGAGCTGGACGCGGCCTATATGGACGGCGACACGCTGGCGTTCGGCGCCGTGGGGAATCTGGTGGATATCGCCAACCCAGTGCGCGTGGCGCACGCGCTCAGCCGCCAGCGCTATAACAGCCTGCTGGTCGGCCAGGGCGCGCGCGAATGGGCGCTGAGTCAGGGCTTTGCCGATAAAACCATGCTCACGGATCGCGCCATGCAACACTACCGTAAGCGCTGCCGCGAAACGCTGGATAAGGGGTTAAGCCCCTACGACGGACATGACACCGTCGGCATCATCGGCCTCGATAAACAGGGCTCGATGAGCGTCGCCACTTCCACCAGCGGCCTGTTTATGAAAAAACGCGGTCGCCTCGGTGACTCACCCATCATCGGCTCCGGCTTTTACTGCGACAGCGAAACCGGCGCGGCCACCGCCACGGGCGTCGGTGAAGATCTGATGAAGGGCTGTACCAGCTACGAAATCGTTCGCCGGATGGCGCAAGGCATGACGCCGCAGCAGGCGGCGGATTCGGTCGTGTTCGAACTGGAAGACAAACTGATGTCGCGCTTCGGTCGCGCGGGCGATCTCTCCGTGGTGTGCA
This sequence comes from Enterobacter cloacae complex sp. 677-3DZ2D5B, assembly GCF_004136695.1. Classification (NCBI taxonomy): domain Bacteria; kingdom Pseudomonadati; phylum Pseudomonadota; class Gammaproteobacteria; order Enterobacterales; family Enterobacteriaceae; genus Enterobacter; species Enterobacter cloacae complex sp. 677-3DZ2D5B. The sequence continues at coordinate 404,840 of NZ_QFLS01000005.1, forward strand.
TGAACAGCAAAGGAGAATTTGGCGCCGCGACCAACATCAAAACCTTCTCGTTCGTGGTGGCGACGGCTCGCCAGCCCCTCACCGTTTTCCGTACTGAACGCCTGCGGGAGAAAACGCACTATCACGCGGTAGATGATGAGTGGATGCAGGCCTATGCCGCGCGGATCCGCGCACCGATTGAGGAGTTATGATGATCACGTACCAGTTTATCAACGCGCTTTCAGACGCGAAGCCGCAGAGCCATTTGATTGCGCGCGCTGACAGTTCCCTGTTACCGGATAGCGCTCTTATCGCTGAAATGCGCCAGCAGAGCACCGTCGCGGACGCGCGCTTTGGCTGCGCGCCGTTTGCCCGCATCACTCTGTTGCCGGATGCGCTCTGGCATGACGCCCTGACCGAAGGGTTGATCACGGCCCTGCGACCGCTGCTTACCGCCCCCGCCAGCGCCGAACTCGTGCTGGACGTGACGGATATCGACGATGTGGTGCTGGCGCAGGTACTGCGTTTTCTCTTTAATCAGGCGCACATGCTCAGTGACCTGAAGCTGAAGAAGACGGACGAAGCGCTGCGCCTTACCTGCATCACTGCCCTCTGCCTGCCGGAACAGCAGGCGAAGCTGGAGACGACCTTCCGCCAGCAGCAGGCCATTGCGCTCGGCATGGTTGCGGCACGACGTCTGGCGGATATGCCATCCGACCGCTGTACGCCGCAGTTTGTGGTGGAAGAGGCGCAAAAACTGTGTGCCGCCAGCCCTGCTCTGCGCTGCGAGGTGTTGGATGAAAAGCAAATTGTTGAGCAGGGGCTGGGGCTACTGCACGCCGTTGGCAAAGGGGCGACCTGCCCGCCTCGCCTGCTGGCTATTCACTATAACGGCGTGTCTGATGGCCCGGTGCGCTGCTACGTGGGAAAAGGCATTACCTTTGACACCGGCGGCCTGTGGCTGAAGGAAGGCGCGGGCATGTACACCATGAAATATGACATGTGCGGCGCGGCTAACGTGCTCGGGCTGATGCTGACCGTTGCGGAGCTGAAATTACCCGTGCGCATCATGGGCGTGCTGGCGCTGGCGGAAAACGCCATCGGCCCCGACGCCATGCAGCCCGGCACGGTGGCAACAGCCTGCAACGGCATTACGGTGGAAATCAACAACACCGATGCCGAGGGCCGGCTGGTGCTGGCAGACGCTATCGCCTGGGCGAGTCAGCGCCATCCGCAGGCGCATTATATTATTGATATGGCGACCTTAACCGGAGCGGTGGTGAAAGCGCTGGGGTATGAGCTGAGCGGGCTGATGACCCAGGATGAGCCGTTGCGTCAGGCACTGACGCTCGCGGGCAAACGGAGCGGCGACGAGGTGTGGTCCCTGCCGCTGGATGCGAGGCTGAGAAAGCAAACCGACAGCGCGATTGCCGATCTGTGCAACACGCCGACCAACAATGCGGCGATCAGCGCCTCGGCGGCGTGGCTGCTGCACCATTTCTGCCCGCCGACTATTCCGTGGGCGCATCTGGATATCAGCGGGACGGCGCTGTGGCGAGAAAACGGACGGAGCGTGGCGTCGGGAAGACCGATTCCGCTGCTGGTGGAGCACTTGTTGGGGGATCTTTAGCCGGGTGGCGGCTGCGCCTTACCCGGCCTGCAAGGTATGACGGGTTTTCGTAGGCCCGGTAAGCGCAGCGCCACCGGGCAAAAAACTCAAAGCTTAAGAATATCTTTCACAAACGGAATGGTCAGCTTGCGCTGGGCGGTGATGGAGGCGCGATCGAGCTGATCGAGCGTATCAAAGAGCGTGCGCATCTCCCGATCCAGACGCTTGAGCAGGAAGCGCCCTACGTCTTCCGGCAGTTCAAATCCGCGCAGTCTGGCGCGCAACTGAAGTGCCTGGAGTTTGTCTTCATCCGACAGCGGTTGCAGCTTGTAGATTTGCCCCCAGTCCAGACGAGACGCCAGATCCGGCAGCCCCAGATTGAGCTGGCGCGGCGGACGATCGCCGGTGATCAGCAGCCGGGTTTTGCCCGACTCCAGAATGCGGTTGTAGAGGTTAAAGATCGCCATTTCCCACGGTTCGTCCCCCGCCACGCATTCGATATTATCAATGCAGACCAGGGAGAGATGTTCCATGCCCTCCAGCACCTCAGGCACAAACCAGGTGCGTTTATCCAGCGGCACATAGCCTACCGCGTCACCGCGCGCAGAAAGCTCCGCACAGGCGGCATGCAGCAGGTGGCTGCGTCCCGCGCCTTCGCGTGACCAGATATAGATGTATCCGCTGTGTTCCTGGCGCAGCACGTTTTGCAGTGCAGCCAGTAAAGAGGGGTTATCACCCGGCCAGAAACTCGCGAAAGTTTCATCGTCAGGGAGATAAAGTGGCAGAGAGAGCTGTGCCGGTCCGTTCAGAAATACCTCAACCAGAGATCTTACATAAAATCGGAATGGAGTTTAACACGGAACCTGCAAGGAGAGAACCGGGCGATCCTTCGCCCGGCATGACGATCAATGTGGCGCTTTTTCGCTGTCGTCCGCGTCCAGCACCACCTCTTCCGGGCGGATCACCGAGATCAGCTTGAAAATCAGGCTCAGGCCGACGCCGACGATGGTCGCCAGCGCCATACCCTTCAGCTCTGCCGCGCCGATGTGCACCTTCGCGCCGCTCACGCCGATAATCAGGATAACGGAGGTCAGGATCAGGTTCTGCGCCTTGCTGTAATCCACTTTGGATTCAATCAGCACGCGAATACCGGAGGCACCGATCACCCCGTACAGCAGCAGAGAAACGCCGCCCATCACCGGCACCGGGATAATCTGGATCGCTGCCGCCAGTTTACCAACGCAGGAGAGCAGAATGGCGATGATCGCCGCGCCGCCGATAACCCAGGTGCTGTAGACGCGGGTGATCGCCATTACGCCGATATTCTCACCGTAAGTCGTGTTTGGCGTGGAGCCGAAGAAACCAGAGATGATGGTGGAGAAACCGTTGGCAAACATGGAGCGATGCAGGCCCGGGTCGCGGATCAGGTCGCGCTTCACGATGTTCGCCGTCACCACCAGGTGGCCGACGTGCTCAGCAATCACCACCAGCGCGGCAGGCAGAATGGTGAAAATGGCGAACCATTCAAAGCGCGGGGTGTAGAAGGTTGGCAGCGCGAACCAGTGCGCCTCGGCAATCGGGGTGGTATCCACAACGCCCATCACGAAGGAGAGCGCGTAACCCGCCAGCACGCCGATCAGGATTGGGATAATCGCCATAAAGCCGCGGAAGAGGACGGAACCGAATACCGTCACGCCCAGCGTCACCAGCGAAATAATAATGGTTTTAGAATCCGGTGACTGACCGTCCGCAGGCAGCAGCCCAGCCATGTTCGCCGCCACGCCCGCCAGCTCCAGGCCGATGACGGCAACGATGGCCCCCATTGCCGCAGGCGGGAACATCACGTCCAGCCAGCCGGTACCGGCTTTCTTCACGATGAAGGAGACCAGGCAGAACAGCACGCCGCACATGATGAAGCCGCCCAGCGCGACCTCATAACCCAGCGGCAGCAACAGCAGTACCGGGGAGATAAACGCGAAGCTCGACCCGAGATAGGCCGGGATTTTGCCTTTACAGATGAAGAGGTAAAGCAGCGTACCGATGCCGTTAAACAGCAGCACGGTAGCCGGGTTAATGTGAAACAGGATTGGCACCAGCACGGTTGCGCCAAACATGGCGAACAGGTGCTGCAAACTAAGCGGGATTGTCTGTAAAAGCGGCGGTCTTTCACTCACCCCGATAGCACGGCGCGTCATAGTGTTTTCCTCTGAGTGTCATTGTTGGTTTTTATTCAAAAAAAAGCCGACTATCAAAGTCGGCTTCTTTATCGTTATTCGATTATTTAGTACCAAAAATCTTATCGCCGGCATCGCCGAGCCCCGGGATGATGTACCCGTGCTCGTTCAGTCCCTGGTCGACAGACGCGGTATAGAGTTCAACGTCCGGGTGCGCTTTTTCCAGCGCCGCGATACCTTCCGGCGCCGCAACCAGCACCAGCACTTTGATGCTGCTGCATCCCGCTTTTTTCAGCAGGTCGATGGTGGCTATCATCGAACCGCCGGTCGCGAGCATCGGGTCAACCACCAGCGCCATACGCTCATCGATGTTAGAGACCAGCTTCTGGAAGTACGGGACCGGCTCAAGCGTCTCTTCGTTACGGTAGATACCCACCACGCTGATACGCGCGCTTGGGACGTGCTCCAGCACGCCTTCCATCATGCCCAGACCCGCACGCAGGATTGGCACCACGGTAATTTTTTTACCTTTGATCTGCTCAACCTGTACCGGGCCGTTCCAGCCTTCGATGGTCACTTTTTCCGTTTCCAGATCAGAGGTCGCTTCGTAGGTCAGCAGGCTACCCACTTCAGAAGCCAGTTCGCGAAAACGCTTCGTGCTGATGTCATGCTCACGCATCAGGCCCAACTTGTGTTTAACGAGTGGGTGTTTCACTTCCACAATCTTCATTCTCTTTCTCCTCTGAGGTGGCATCCGCAAAAAAATCGCGGGATTATACCGCTTTTTTCGGATTAGGCCATACCCATCTTGCTTGACGTATATCAATCAAAGTGATTTAGAGACAAAAAAACCGGAGGCGAAGCTCCGGCTTGGGTGCGGGTTCTGCCCGGTGGCGCTGCGCTTACGCGGGCCTACGTGTAGTGTAGGTCGGGTAAGCGTTAGCGCCACCCGACAATTACAGGTTATCGCCGTTGCTGGCAATCACCTGCTTATACCAGTCGAACGATTTCTTCTTGCTGCGGTTCAGCGTGCCGTTACCTTCGTTATCTTTATCGACAAAGATAAAGCCGTAGCGTTTCTTCATCTCGCCGGTGCCGGCAGAGACCAGGTCGATACAGCCCCACGGCGTGTAGCCCATCAGATCCACGCCGTCTTCCACCACCGCTTTTTTCATCTCGCGGATATGGGCGGAAAGGTAGTCAATGCGGTACTGGTCGTTCACCGTGCCGTCGCTCTCCTGCACGTCGATCGCGCCAAAGCCGTTTTCCACAATAAACAGCGGCAGCTGATAGTGATCCCAGAACCAGTTCAGGGAGTAGCGCAGCCCGACAGGATCGATCTGCCAGCCCCAGTCCGATTTCTGCACGTACGGGTTAGAAACCAGGCTCTTGCTCTCGTCGTAATCCAGCGTCGGATTATCCGCCGTCGCTTTGGTAGCGAAAGACATGTAGTAGCTGAACCCGATGTAATCCACGCAGCCCTGCGTCAGCGCCACTTTATCTTCTTCGGTAATATCCAGCGCGAAGCCGCGACGTTCAAAGTAGTTGAGCAGATGCTGCGGATACTTGCCGCGCACGTGAACGTCGGTGAACCAGTAGCGGCGATGCATGGCGTTCATCGCCATCATCATGTCGTCCGGGGCACAGGTCAGCGGATAGATGGGGCACATGGCAATCATGCAGCCGATTTGCAGTGACGGGTTGATCTCGCGCCCCGCCTTCACCGCCAGAGCACTGGCCACCAGCTCATAGTGCGCCGCCTGGAACATCACCGGCTCGCGATCTTCTCCCGGCGCATATTTCAGCCCGGAGTTGGTAAACGGCGCAAAGTCTTCGTGGAAGTTGGCCTGGTTGTTGATCTCGTTAAAGGTCATCCAGTACTTCACTTTATGCTGGTAGCGCTCAAAAACGACCTTCGCGAAGCGGACAAAGAAGTCGATCAGCTTACGGTTGCGCCAGCCGCCGTATTCCGTCACCAGGTGGAAAGGCATCTCGAAGTGGGAAAGCGTGATCACCGGCTCGATGCCGTGCTTCAGGCACTCGTCGAACAGATCGTCATAGAATTGGAGTCCCGCTTCGTTCGGCTCCAGCTCGTCGCCTTTCGGGAAGATACGCGTCCAGGCGATGGAGGTGCGAAAGCATTTGAACCCCATTTCGGCAAAGAGTTTGATGTCTTCTTTATAGCGGTGATAGAAGTCGATGGCTTCGTGGTTTGGGTAATTTTGCCCCTCCATCACGCCGTTGGTGATTTCACGCGGTACCCCATGGGCACCTGCCGTCATGACATCGGCAACGCTCACGCCCTTGCCGCCCTCTTTCCAGCCGCCTTCAAGCTGGTGCGCCGCAACGGCCCCACCCCACAGAAAACCTGCTTTAAATCCTGACATTCGCTATCCCTCATTCTGCGTTATTTTCTGCAAAAACAGTTACAGAAACCGGTTTCAGTTTGATGATGTGCAAAGGGGATTGCCGTTGCAAGCAGATCGCCGAAACCGGTTTCATTTTCGTGAACAGAGTCAAGTTTGTTGCCCTGGACAGGCCGCACAGAAAAAAAGATCCCCACGCCGAGAATAGGCTCGCAAACGTTTGCCTGGACTGTTAGAATTGCGCCGATTTTTCTTACTAGCTATGCAATCGCGTGGGGATTTAAGCCGTGACCAACAAAACTTCTCTCAGCTACAAAGATGCCGGTGTTGATATTGACGCAGGTAATGCGCTGGTTGACCGAATCAAAGGTGTGGTGAAAAAAACCCGCCGCCCGGAAGTGATGGGTGGCCTGGGTGGATTCGGCGCACTGTGCGCGCTGCCGCAAAAATATCGTGAACCTGTGCTGGTCTCGGGTACGGATGGTGTCGGTACAAAACTGCGCCTGGCGATGGATCTTAAGCGTCACGATACGATTGGTATCGATCTGGTGGCGATGTGCGTCAACGACCTGGTGGTACAGGGCGCTGAGCCGCTGTTCTTCCTGGATTACTACGCGACCGGCAAGCTGGACGTGGATACCGCAGCCAGCGTCATTAACGGTATCGCCGAAGGCTGCCTGCAATCCGGCTGTGCGCTGGTCGGCGGTGAAACCGCAGAAATGCCTGGCATGTATCACGGTGAAGATTATGACGTCGCAGGCTTCTGCGTCGGCGTGGTAGAAAAATCAGAAATTATCGACGGCAGCAAAGTGGCTGACGGCGATGTGCTGGTTGCGCTGGCCTCCAGCGGTCCGCACTCCAACGGCTACTCTCTGGTGCGTAAGATCCTCGAAGTGAGCGGTTGCGACCCGCTGACCACCGAGCTGGACGGCAAACCGCTGGCCGATCACCTGCTGGCCCCGACCCGCATCTACGTGAAAAACGTGCTGGAGCTGATTGAGAACGTTGACGTGCACGCCATCGCTCACCTTACCGGCGGCGGCTTCTGGGAAAACATTCCGCGCGTGCTGCCGGATAATACCCAGGCGGTGATCGACGCCTCCTCATGGCAGTGGCCGTCCGTCTTCAACTGGCTGCAAACCGCAGGCAACGTGAGCGAGCATGAAATGTACCGCACCTTTAACTGCGGCGTGGGCATGGTTATCGCCCTGCCCGCCAGCGAAGCGGATAAAGCGGTTAAGCTGCTGACAGAAAAAGGTGAAAACGCGTGGAAAATCGGTACGATTAAAGCTTCCGATTCCGAACAGCGTGTGGTCATTGAATGAAAAACATCGTGGTGCTCATTTCCGGCAACGGAAGCAATTTGCAGGCAATCATAGACGCCTGCAAACAGAAGAAAATCAATGGCACCATTCGGGCAGTATTCAGCAACAAGGCCGATGCATTCGGCCTTGAGCGCGCGCGGGAAGCGAACATTCCTGCGCACGCGCTGGAAGCCAGCCAGTTCGCCGGGCGTGAAGCCTTTGACCGTGAGCTGGTGCAGGAGATTGACGCCTACGCGCCTGACGTGGTGGTGCTGGCAGGCTACATGCGCATCCTGAGCCCGGCTTTTGTTGCACACTACGCCGGACGACTGCTCAATATCCACCCTTCCCTGCTACCAAAATACCCCGGTCTGCACACCCATCGTCAGGTGCTGGAGAACGGCGATGAGGAGCATGGTACCTCCGTGCATTTCGTTACCGACGAGCTGGACGGCGGTCCGGTCATTTTGCAGGCAAAAGTACCGGTCTTTGACGGTGACAACGAAGACGACGTGACCGAACGTGTACAGGCTCAGGAACACACCATTTATCCGCTGGTGGTAAGCTGGTTTGTTGACGGCCGTCTTGAGATGCGCGACGGCGCAGCCTGGCTGGACGGAGTGAAGTTGCCCCCGCAGGGTTATGCTGCCGAAGAGTAGTCTGTTTGAATTGCCCGGCGGCGCTTCGCTTGCACGGGCCTACGGTCCCGTAGGTCGTGGTAAGCGCAGCGCCACCCGACATCCCCTCCCCCAACCCTCTAAATTCCCCAATAAAAAAATAACTGTCATACTTTTCTGGCACTGTTGGACATATCGTGGAAATGCTCGCCATAATAAGGACGAGACGGATTTACCACGTCCTGTGATTGAACTGGAGTGTGAGCTGTAATGGGTCAGGAAAAGTTATACATCGAGAAAGAGCTAAGCTGGTTAGCATTCAACGAACGTGTACTTCAGGAAGCGGCCGATAAAACCAACCCGCTGATTGAACGTATGCGTTTTTTAGGCATCTATTCCAACAATCTGGATGAGTTCTACAAGGTTCGCTTCGCCGAACTGAAACGCCGAATCATCATCAGCGAAGAACAGGGCTTAAACTCCCACTCGCGACATCTGCTTGGAAAAATCCAGTCTCGCGTCATGAAAGCCGATCAGGAATTTGATGGCCTCTATAACGAGCTGCTGCTGGAAATGGCACGCAACCAAATCTTCCTGATCAACGAACGCCAGCTCTCCGCGAATCAGCAAAACTGGCTGCGCCACTATTTTAAACATTATCTGCGCCAGCATATCACCCCGATTCTGATCAACCGTGAAACCGATCTGGTGCAGTTCCTGAAAGATGACTACACCTATCTGGCGGTAGAAATCATTCGTGGTGAGACCATTAACTACGCGCTGCTGGAAATACCGTCTGATAAAGTCCCACGCTTTGTAAACCTGCCGCCGGAAACCCCGCGCCGACGTAAGCCGATGATCCTGCTGGATAACATCCTGCGCTACTGCCTGGACGATATCTTCAAAGGCTTCTTCGATTACGACGCGCTCAACGCCTACTCGATGAAGATGACCCGTGACGCCGAGTACGATCTGGTGCATGAGATGGAGGCCAGCCTGATGGAGCTGATGTCTTCCAGCCTCAAGCAGCGCCTGACGGCAGAGCCGGTGCGGTTTGTCTATCAGCGTGATATGCCGGACGCAATGGTGGAGATGCTGCGCGATAAGCTGACCATCTCCCGCTACGACTCCATTATTCCCGGCGGGCGTTACCACAACTTTAAAGATTTCATTGGCTTCCCGAACGTCGGCAAAGCCAATCTGGTGAACAAACCGCTGCCGCGCCTGCGCCATATCTGGTTCGATAAGTTCCGCAACGGGTTCGACGCCATCCGCGAACGGGATGTACTGCTCTACTATCCGTATCATACCTTTGAGCACGTGCTGGAATTGCTGCGTCAGGCCTCATTCGATCCGAACGTGCTGGCGATTAAAATCAATATTTATCGCGTGGCGAAAGATTCCCGCATCATCGATGCGATGATCCACGCGGCGCACAACGGCAAGAAAGTGACCGTGGTAGTTGAGCTCCAGGCTCGCTTCGACGAAGAGGCCAACATCCACTGGGCGCGCCGACTGACGGAAGCGGGCGTGCACGTCATCTTCTCCGCGCCGGGGCTGAAAATTCACGCCAAGTTGTTCCTGATCTCCCGTAAAGAGGGTGACGAGGTGGTGCGCTACGCCCATATCGGTACCGGGAACTTTAACGAGAAAACCGCGAGAATCTACACCGACTATTCGCTGCTGACTGCCGATGCCCGCATCACCAACGAAGTGCGTCGGGTGTTCAACTTCATTGAGAACCCGTACCGCCCGGTGAGCTTCGATTATCTGCTGGTGTCACCGCAGAACTCACGGCGCCTGCTGTACGATATGATCGACAAAGAGATTGCCAATGCGCAGAACGGCTTGTCGTCCGGCATTACGCTGAAGCTCAACAATCTGGTGGACAAAGGCCTGGTGGACCGCCTGTACGCGGCCTCCAGTTCTGGCGTTCCGGTAAATCTGCTCATTCGTGGCATGTGCTCGCTCATTCCGGAACTGGAAGGCATTAGCGATAACATCCGCGTGATCAGCATTGTGGATCGCTATCTTGAACACGATCGCGTCTATATTTTCGATAACGCCGGTCATAAGCGCGTATACCTCTCGTCCGCCGACTGGATGACGCGTAACATTGATTACCGTATTGAAGTGGCGGCACCGCTGCTGGATCCTCGCCTGAAGCAGCGTATCCTGGACATTATCGAGATCCTGTTCAGCGATACGGTGAAAGCACGTTATATCGACAAAGAACTCAGTAATCGCTATGTACCGCGCGGCAATCGCCGTAAAGTGCGCTCGCAGCTGGCGATTTACGATTACATTAAATCACTTGAGCAACCCGATTAACCTATGCCAATAAACGATAATACCCCACGCCCGCAGGAGTTCGCTGCGGTCGATCTTGGCTCAAACAGTTTCCATATGGTCATCGCCCGCGAGGTGGATGGCGCGATGCAGATCATCGGTCGTCTGAAGCAGCGTGTGCATCTGGCCGATGGTCTCGACGCGCGTAACATGCTGAGCGAAGAGGCTATGGAGCGCGGGCTGAACTGCCTGTCGCTGTTCGCAGAACGTCTGCAAGGCTTTTCACCGTCCAGCGTCTGCATCGTTGGAACGCATACGCTACGCCAGGCGCTGAACGCGCCGGAATTTCTTAAGCGCGCGGAAAAGGTTATCCCCTACCCGATTGAGATCATCTCCGGTAACGAAGAAGCGCGCCTGATTTTTATGGGCGTGGAGCATACGCAGCCGGAAAAAGGCCGCAAGCTGGTGATTGATATCGGCGGTGGCTCCACGGAACTGGTGATTGGCGAAGACTTCGAGCCGCGTCTGGTGGAAAGCCGCCGTATGGGCTGCGTCAGCTTCGCGCAGATGTATTTCCCGGGCGGCATCATCACCCGCGAAAACTTCCAGCGCGCGCGCATGGCCGCCGTACAAAAACTGGAAAATCTGGCCTGGCAATACCGTATTCAGGGCTGGAACGTGGCGCTGGGCGCATCAGGGTCGATTAAAGCGGCCCATGAAGTGCTGCTGGCGATGGGTGAAAAAGACGGGTTTATTACGCCTGAGCGCCTGGTGAAACTCACCGAAGAGGTGCTTAAGCATAAGAGCTTCGACGCCCTGAGTTTGCCGGGTCTGTCCGACGAACGTAAAGCCGTGTTCGTACCGGGGCTGGCGATCCTCTGCGGCGTGTTTGACGCGCTGGCGATCAAAGAACTGCGCCTCTCTGACGGCGCCCTGCGTGAAGGCGTGCTGTATGAGATGGAAGGACGTTTCCGTCATCAGGATATTCGCAGCCGTACCGCGCAGAGCCTGGCCAACCAGTACAACATCGACCGTGAACAGGCGAAGCGCGTTCTCGAAACCACGGTGCAGATGTACGAGCAGTGGGAGGAGCAAAATCCTAAGCTGGCGCATCCGCAGCTGGCCGCACTGTTAAAATGGGCCGCCATGCTGCACGAGGTGGGGCTGAACATTAACCACAGCGGAATGCATCGCCATTCAGCCTATATTCTGCAAAACAGCGATCTGCCTGGCTTCAACCAGGAGCAGCAAACCATGATGGCGACGCTGGTCCGCTATCACCGCAAAGCCATCAAGCTCGACGATCTGCCGCGCTTTACGTTGTTTAAGAAAAAGCAGTTCCTGCCGCTCATTCAGCTGTTGCGCCTGGGCGTATTGCTCAATAATCAGCGACAGGCGACCACCACGCCGCCGACGCTGAAGCTAAAAACGGATGACTATCACTGGACGCTGAGCTTCCCGCACGACTGGTTCAGCCAGAACGCGCTGGTACTGCTGGATCTGGAAAAAGAGCAGCAGTACTGGGAAGCGGTCACCGGCTGGCTGTTGAAGATTGAAGAAGAGAGTTCTGAGGCGGCAGCGTAACGGCTCAGGCGCTCTCCTGAGAAGGCTCCGTGTCGAGCAACGTATCAAGCTCAGCCGGCAACCCAATCAAATAACCCTGCACATAATCGATACCTAGCGCGTGCACCGCGCTACGTATCTCTTCTGTTTCCACATATTCCGCCACCACCAGCATTTTCTTCATCCGGGCCAGATGGCAAATAGAAGCCACAATCTGGTAATCCAGGCTGTTGCTGACAATATTGCGAATAAAACCGCCGTCGATTTTGAGGATGTCGGCGTCCACGCTTTTTAACCGCGCATAGCTGGCGTAGCCGGTGCCAAAATCATCAATGGCGATCCGGATGCCCATTTTTTGTAATTTCCTGAGGGTAGACGCCGCCAGATCCGCATGACCAAAGGCGCTGCTTTCGGTCACTTCAAAGATCAACTGCCATGCTTCAACGGCGTATTTGGCTAACAGGCGGCTCACTTCAAGCGGGAACTGCGCCCGGTAGACGGTAGAAGGTGCGAGGTTGATCGCAAAGCGCTGGCCCGGCAACCGCTGGCGGTGCTGTGCCAGGAAACTCAACGTACGCTCCAGTACCCATAAATCGACACGCGACGATAAACCAAACTCCTGTGCTATGGGCAGGAACTGTTCGGGAAAGATCAGCGCCCCATTATCATCACGCATTCGCAGCAGCACCTCGTGATAACAATCGCCGCGCAGCCCGCGAACGGGTTGAACCAGCAGGGTAAAAGCGTCCTGCTCCAGCGCGGCCTGTAAACGGCTCATCATCGCGACCTTATCTTTCAGGCTACGCTGCAAGTGAACAGCCCCGCGCTGCTGAAGATTTTCCGGGTGGTTGGTAGAAAGGGAGAGATCGGCCACGATGCCCAGCTCCCCCAGCACCAGATAGAGGTGATTGACGGGTGAGCGCACATAGCAATAGCTTATGCCGACCTGAGGCTGTACCGGCATACCATCCCAGACAAAAACGAACTGCTTGATATGCTCGTCCAGCGTCTCAATGCGCTGTTGATGCGACTCCGCATCCAGACGCACCGCCATGTCATACCCGGTGAGGTGATAGACTCGCTCATTGGGCTGAAGAGTGCCGTTTATCCATTGCGCCAGCTGCTGTTTATACTGGATCCGCAGCATCACGCCGTAATTGCGTCCCAGTACCTCCAGCTCGGGCACGCGCAGTAAACAGAGCGCTGACCACGGATGACTGGCCAGCTCGCGCGACAGCGCCCGCAGGTTGGGCATATGCACCACCGGATCGAGAAAAGCCTGACTGCGGGAGCGAATATTGATGGCGCGCTGGCGTGTCGCCAGCATCGACATGTACGTCACAACGAAGGAAAAGACCAGATAGCTGGATGAGGTGATCGCCAGCTGAATGCCATACCCCTCTTGCACCGGAATGTAGTGATAAAAAAAGTGAATCGACACCAGCAGGACCGGCGTCCAGATGAGTGACATCAGCTTGTAGCCAAAGCGCATCGCCCCCCAGAACATCACGGGCATCAGCAGGGACAAGGTGTAGTTGGTACTGAAAATGGAACTGTTTGCATTCATGGGCAGCAGCAGCATGACCAGCAACCCGCCCAGGGCTAAAAACCACACCACAAACTCAACGGCCGTCACCTTTTTGTCTATTTGCGCGCGGAGCTGGGACATCAGTCCCTTGATATAGCGTGGATGCCGTATCAGGCGGATCAGCAGGTAGCTTAGCGGCACGCCCGTCAGCCCGCTCACCAGTAGCCCCTGATAGTTAATAAGTGTCCGAATATTGAGGGGATTTAGTCCCGCGAGGCTCTGGCGGCTCTCATAAATGCCGAGATAAACCGCAAACTGAAACAGCACCAGAAAAAGCGTTGCCGGACAAAACACCTGCCAGAAAATACGCTGCCCCATCAGGCGTATGTCACCGTAAGCGGTCATATTACGCCGGGGCGCAAATACGCGATAACCGCCCCAGCTGAGCACCAGAGGAACGATAAAATGCAGAATGCCAGCCACGGTTTCAAATAACCCAACGGAGGGGTAATAACGTAAAAATAGCGATACCACCACCCCGGGGAGGGCTTCCAGGCCAAAGAACAACATCAGCGCCAGCAGAAAAGAGAGCGGGAGATAATAGAGCGCAACGATACCGTCACCCAGCTGCGTTAAGGTATTAGCCACACTTAGTACCGGGAGTAACACGACGGGTAAAATAAGAGGAAGTGCCCACCAGCGGTCTTTATTTTGCTTCAGGATGTGGTGAATATTCATAGATGCTCGTTTACAACCCTTGCGCTCCAGAGGGTAAAGGAAGACAGGCATCCAACCTGACGTACACGTTGCCCGGAAAATTCCTGGCAAGCACAGTGGAGGAGGGATTTTAAATATCAACGACGGGATGCGGTTGACCTAAATCAAATTAATTTATCTGAATAAACCTTTCTTACGTTTTTTTTGAATATTTTTCCTGTAATTATCAATGCGATAAATAAAAGCGTTGTTTTTAATAACATAAATTAATGTAAGCATTGACGGTATTTTACATTTCGCCGAATTGACCCAGACTTGCGGCTGTGCCTTAATAGCCGTATCGCCCAAAAGGGTATACTCAGGAAAAGAAAGTGAGTCAGGCTACGCGTATGCGAAAACGACATCGATTTAACACCCGGATGACCCGCATCATACTGCTCATCAGTTTCCTGTTTTTCTTTGGCCGCTTTGTTTATTCCTCCATTGGCGCCTGGTATCACCATCAGGACAAAATTCAGTCGCAGCAATCAAGCCTCGTAGTGGATTCGCCCGAGCGCTAACGTCCATGTTCACGCTGTAACAGCCGAATAATTACCGTCATCCCTTTGCTGAGGATCTTATCCTGACGCATCACTATCGCCAGTTGCCGGCGCAGAACGGGCGTTAACGATTGAACGCGTAATCCCTCCCGGTCGTCGGCATGCTCCACCGCCATTCGCGGCACAATACTGTAGCCCAGCCCTGCACGTGCCATGCGTTTGATGGCCTCAATACTGCCAAGCTGCATAACCGGTGAGACGGCTAGTCCGCGGGCTTCAAACCAGCCGTCAATCAACGTTCGCGTACCGCTGCCCGACTCAAACGCAATGAGCGGCTGAGCGTATAAAGAGTCTGGCGTAAACTGCTCCCCTTCTTCCGGCTGAACCTGCGCGCCAATCCAGACAAACTCTTCCTCCATCGCGTGCATAATCGCCAACGTACGACCGCTCGCCGGTAGCGTGACCAGCCCCATATCCAGCCGATTCTCCTCAATCGCCCTGACGATATCTGGCGTATTTCCCGTCGTCACTCCGATCCGTAACAGGGGATACTCCTCACGAAGCTGCTGCAACAGCGCTGGAAGCAGATGAATACAGGCCGTCGCGCCCGTGCCAAGCGTGATGGTGCCGCTCACTTCCTGATTGAATGCGCTAACCGAACGAATTGTCTCCTCAACCGCCAGTTCAAGACGTTCACCGTGCACCCGTAGCGCCTCACCGGCAGCAGTGGCTTTGATTCCACGCCCCGTACGTTCGATCAGCCGCGTCTGAAGAAACTGCTCCAGCTGGCGTATTTGCAGGCTGACGGCGGGCTGGGAAATACCCATTACATCTGCTGCCGCAGAAAAGCTGCCGCGTTGAACGACCAGACGAAAAGTGGCGAGGTGTCCCAGATTGAGCGTCGTCATGCAAAGTTTCTCTTATAGGGTGAATAAGGATACGGCTCTGCCAGCACAATACCGCGCCCTGTATGCTCGGGACAACTGCCTAACGGAATGAAAAATAATGGAAACACCTGCACTCCCTCGCCGTCTTGCGCTCACTGCGGGATGTAATCAACTCATTAACTGGGGGATCTCCTTTTACATGCCGGGAACCTTTGCTCATGCCATTACAGCAGACCGAAGCTGGTCGTCCCCCAAAATCTATCTTGGCCTGACGCTGGCCATGCTGGTTATGGCTATTGTCTCGCCGTTTGTCGCTCCTCTGCTGGCGCGCTTTGGTGGACAAAGGGTGGTAATGAGCGGGACCTTGCTGATCGCCGTAAGCTGTCTGTCAATGGCCTTTACGCCCACACTTTCAGGCTGGTATGGCGCCTGGTTGCTGACCGGCATCGGGATGCGCCTGTCGCTGTATGATGCGCTTTTCTCCGCTCTTGTGAACCTATACGGACCGCAGGCACGCAGGACAATCTCTCGTGTCACCCTGGCAGGCGGGCTGGCGTCCGCTGTCTTTTGGCCGCTGGGAGACGCCTTACTGAACGTGATGGGTTGGCAGGATGCGCTGAAGATCTACGCCCTGTTCGGTCTGCTCAGTGCCCTGCTTCTTCGGCGCTTCCCGCGCCAGCGCTTTACGGTCAAGCCCAAAGCATGTACGCAGGTTTCCCCTCATGACAGGCGTAATGGCTGGCTTTATGCAACCTTCATTGCTCTCATCACCTTCGTCTCTAACGGCACCTCTACACACCTTCCCGAATTTATCGCCAGCTTCGGCCTGCCGGTCGCCGTCGGCATGCTGTGGGGAATGGGGCAGACCGGTGCGCGCCTTATGGAGGTGCTGGCAGGGGCGCGCCTCACTCCGCTAAAACTGACGCTTTTCACTGCGCTCGCCATGCCGCTTTGTTTTCTCATCGGACTGAGCAGCGACATGCTGGCCTGGTGTGCCGCCGGATTTGTGTTCGGCTTTGGTGCCATTAACGGGCTGGTGACTATCGTCAAAGCGACGCTACCCCTGGAACTGTTTAGTACAGAGCGCTATGCCAGCCGCACGGGGCTGCTGCTTATTCCAGGCCAACTGATGGCAGCAGCCTCTCCGTTTGCGTATGCGTGGCTGAATAAGTCGCTGGGTATAACAGGCGGAATGTGGGTTTCCGCAGGACTGACGCTGGTCATTGCGGGGTTCGCAGTGGCGCTCGTGCGCAGCCCAGGCAAACAAACTGTATCGCACTGTATCCCGAGCGCTACGCTGACAAACCGGTACAAAACGCCCGCAGAAGCAAACATCCCCGATACATAAAAATGGTCTTCTGTATCCCTCGCCATAATAAACTGATGAGGAGAGACACAGATGATTCGTCGATATTTCCTGCTTCCTGTATTTGCGCTGACGTCCTTTGCTGGCGCACTGGCCGCACCGTTGGATGGCCTGAGCGCCGCTGATGTTAATGGCCCGGCCGCCGTAGCGCCGCAGGAAAAACCCCAGCCGCCAGCAAAACTGATCGTCGACCCACCGCTGGCGGGACCGCTGAGTAAAGGTGCAGTCTTTATTCAGTACCGCGTCGAAAACCTGCGCATTGAACCTGTATTTGGACCCGACGCGCTGAAAGTCACTCCGCGTATCGGCCATATTCACGTTGTGGTGGATGACGCGCCCTGGCACTGGGCTGATACCAGCGGCGAGCCGGTGATCCTGGTCGGGCTGCCCGCCGGGAAACACAAGGTAACCATCATCGTTGCCGACCCGACGCATAAGCCCATCGACCATAAAACCGTTGAATTCACCGTGCCGCCACACGCCGCGGTTCACCACTTTTAAGGAGCCTGTTATGAAAGCATTGTCTGTATTAACAGCGGCGCTGCTGGCGGTTTCCACCAGCGCGCTGGCAGAGACGAAAGCCAGCGTGGTGCTGGTGCACGGGGCGTTTGCCGACGGCAGCAGCTGGAATAAGGTGATTACCCGGCTGCAAAAACACCATACCGAGGTCATTGCGGTACAACTTCCGCTCACGTCTCTGAAAGATGATGTCGCCGCCACGCAGCGTGCTATCGCCCGGGCTCATGGCGACGTTGTGCTGGTCGGGCACTCCTGGGGCGGGTCGGTAATCAGCGAAGCGGGCAATAATGCGCGGGTGAAGTCTCTGGTTTACGTTGCCGCTTTTGCGCCGGATTCCGGCCAGTCGACCGCAGATCTGGCAGACAGTTATCCTGCTCCGCCAGGGAGCGCCAGCCTCGCTAAAACGTCAGAGGGGTATTTATATCTGCCGACAAAAGCGGTCAGCGAGAATTTTGCCCCTGACGTGAAGGACGTTGAGCGCAGCGTGATTGCCGCGACGCAAAGCCCTATTAAGGCCGATGCGTTTGGGGAGAAAGTCGCGCATGCCGCCTGGCATGACAAACCGAGCTGGTATGTGATCAGCAAAAATGACCGGATGATCAATCCTGAGCTTGAGCGCGCAATGGCGAAGAAAATCAACGCCAACACCACGGAGGTAGCGGCAAGCCATGTATCGATGGTCAGCCAGCCGGACGTCGTTACCCGTACGATTGAACAGGCGTTATCGGGTCAACAGTGATAAAAAAGCCCGCATGATGAACGGTCCGACTTCGGGCCACGCCATCCTGCGGGCTTTATGCACTTCTGGCTCCTGCAACGGGGTTATGTGCGGTTTTCACAAACGCGCCTTCCCCCCACTCTTAACCATCAGAAGCTGTACGTCACCTTCAAACTTCCCACAGGAGACGTTTTTCGCTGAACAATTGGGCTATCGCCAGCCTCTCCCGTCAGCTGCGTAACGCCAGCTGCGGCAAGCAGGCTCCAGCGGGAGGTGAGCTTATGAGTCCAGTCCAGGTTCAGCGAATACGCATATAGTCCCGATCCGGCATCGTGTCGGGCAAAACCCGATGCGGCCGACTGGGCGGCATTCACCCCGTAATAGGTTTGCACGTACTTACTGGATCCCCAGCTACCGGTCAGCGCCAGCGTTAACGCATTTTTCGAAGATGTATAGATCGGGCTGGCAATGCCGAAATGCACAGCCTCACCATTGTCTCTCTCAGAAACCGGAACCTCTGCCTGCAACTGCACGGTCAGCCAGTCAGTCACCCTGTACCCCAGCCCTGGCACAACGATAGCTGAGCCTTTAATGTCACCCATTCCCCGCAGGTCGTCGCTGCCGGAGGCGATCGAATCGCTGCTTACGTCGCGATCCTTACGTCCAGCGCGATAGCTCAGCGCTGCATTGTAGTCCAGGTTACCAAAGCTGTTGCCGTAGCCGATCCCCCGCGTGGTGCTGACAAAAAAACCATTTGCCATCGCGTAATCAACCACCTGAGCCGCAGAGACCCGGCTCTTGTCCGAACCGGAATAGCGTGGCGCAACATCCACGCCGCCTCCCAGGGTTAACACGTTGCCCTGGCGCTGATCTGCCGCCAGGGCCGTGGTAGCCAGTAACGCCAGGACGGCCCCCGGCAAGATGCTTTTCATGCTGCGACCGATGCGTGAACGGGGGAAACTATGACGCAGTGTGATGTTTCTCATTAAAGAAGCCCTTTGGATTCAGATAATTGCGATACAAGCGGTGTTAAACGCCAGAGCGCTCATTCTGAATACTCACCTTAAGGTTCTTATGAGCCGTAAATGAAGAAATGCTGAAGCAAGTGAAGGTTCTGTAAACCCTGAAGAATTCCTGATACCGTTTTTTCTTCAGTTGTTCTTCATGCACTGTTGATACAGTTACCAATGTGAAAATTCTACTAATTGAAGACGACCTGGATCTCGGCAACGGCGTACGTATCGCCCTTGCAGATCAAGGATTTGATGTCATATGGGTACGCCGCAAAGAGGATGCGCTGCATCAGCTTGGGATCTGCGTGCCGGAACTTATTTTGCTAGACCTGGGGCTGCCCGATGGCGATGGCATGAGCCTGATGACGCGCCTGCGTCAACAGCTTAAGGGCGTCCCCGTCATCATCCTGACGGCGCGAGGCACGCTACAGGACCGCCTGTGCGGTCTGGATGCAGGCGCAGACGATTATCTGGTCAAACCTTTTGTTCTCGCCGAACTGCTGGCGCGCGTGAGAGCCCTTGCGCGGCGCAGTTACGGTTTTGAAAATGAGGCAATAGAAATTCGCGGTTTGTCGCTTCATATTCCGACGCGTCGCGTAACGGTGAGCGCACGCCACGTTGAGCTGACGGCAAGCGAATATGCGCTGCTTGAAACGTTAATGCTGCGCGCCGATCGCGTGCTTACGCGACGGTATCTGGAAGAAAGGTTATTTGGCACGAAAGAAAACCTCAGCAACGCACTTGATGTGCATATGGGTAACCTGCGGCGAAAAATTGGCGATGGCTTTGTGCGAACGGTGAGAGGCGTTGGGTATGTCATTGATACCGTACCCGTTCAGAAGGCGGCTGGTTGATGCGTAATTTTTGGCACCACCTCAGGCTTCCCACACTGGTCAGGCGAATGCTGGTCGCCCAGATGCTGCTGCTTACGTTGCTCTGGTGTCTCTTTTTAACCTTCATTTTGCTGGAAGACCTGCGTAGTCCTCCCATACTGACGGGCAATGAGACTTACGAAACCGTTTTTTCCCTGGTAGAGAGCATGGACGATCGCCCGCAGGCGCGTAATGCCGTGCTGGCAGCGTTCAGCAAGGCGCTGCGGGAGGGCTATGGCGGCGGTGAAGACCCGGAGCTGTCCATCAACCTCATTGTTCGCAAGAATAACGAGATTATTTTTTCTTCGGATGGTGCGCCAACGGGGGTAAAAAATAGCCGTCTGGGGGTCATGCAGCATGTCCAGAGTGAGGACCATACATGGACAAGCCGTACCCTCAAATCCGCGCATTCCGACGTGGAGGTCACCCTTTTTACCCCTGCCGGTAGCTGGAATTTCTTTATCTATCTGAACTCGCGCGGCTACTACGTCATGCCGCTAATGATATGCATCCCTTTTCTTCTGTTCCCCGCGTGGCTGTCCATCCGCATCGCGATGCGCCCCTGGAACAAGGTGGTAGATGAAATTTCATTGCGCACGCCGGACGATCTCTCGCCTTTAAAAGCCGTTCCCAGACACAGAGAGCTTCGCCAGACGGTCGACGCGATTAATGACTTTCTGGCCAGGGTGCGGGAAAGCGCCGAAAGGGAAAAAATGTTTATTGCCGATGCCGCTCACGAACTGCGTACGCCTCTGGCCGCGATGCGGATCAACGTCGAGGCATTGCAGTCCTGGGTCATCAGCGAAAGCCAGCAGGAACTGCTTGCGGGCATTGTTCGCAGCAATAGCCGTGCTGCGCGTCTCGTCAATCAGCTTCTGCTGATGATGCACAGCGAAGCACACATCAGCACGGTGATGTCGCCTGTGCCGCTGACAACGCTTATTCAGGAGCGAATGGCTGCCCTGGAACCGCTGGCGTCCGGACGCAGAATTGAGTTTGAATTCTTCGCCGACGATGAAATCCATGTCGCAGGCATTCGGGAACGTCTGGTGTCGCTGATCGACAATTTAATTGAGAATGCCGTGAAGTACAGTCCCGAGGGTGGACGCATTGAGGTGCAACTGCAATCGCGTGATAAGTGCGCTCAGCTGCGCGTCTCAGACGCGGGCCCCGGTATCCCGATTGAACTGCGGGAGCGCGTGTTCGACAGATTTTTCCGCGATCCTAATCAGACCCAAAGCGGGAGTGGACTGGGGCTTGCCATCGTCAAAGCCGTTACGCAGCAACACAACGGCAGGGTCAATCTGAGTACGTCAGCCGAAGGTGGTCTTATGGTGACCGTTGATTTCCCGAATCCGGCGTTCGCATGAACGTAAACCCGGCGCTACACGTCCTGACATGTGTCAGCGCAGCGTTACTTCACGTATGCCGCAGATTGCTTCAATAAAATTACCGTATTTGTTATATTGTTACTTACTGATTATTCACCTCTGCGGTGCCAAAAAGAACAAGATTCACCGCAACCCAGGACAGAAAAATGTTAGATTACCGCTTCCCGACAGCTTTGCAGATGGTTCTCAGCGTAGCGATGGCGGAGCAATCGGGTGAACGTTCGACGAGTGCAATCCTGGCTTACGGCCTGGAAGCGAATCCGAGCTTTATCCGCAAATTAATGGTTCCTCTCGCCCGCGACGGCATTATCGTCTCCACGCTTGGCCGCAACGGCTCTATTCATCTTGGCCGCCCGGCTGAAGAGATCACCCTGCGTGATATCTACCTTTCCGTCACTGAAGATAAAAAGCTGTGGGCGTCCCGTCCTGACGTCCCGGCCCGCTGCGTGGTCAGCGCCAACGCCTGCTGGTACTTCAAATCAATCGCTGATGAAGCGGAGCAGGCTTCGTTAGCGGTTTTAGCGCGCCATACCGTCGCCAGCGCGCTGGAAGAGGTGAAAAAAGCCGATACCAGCGGGTGCGATCCGGTGCCGGAACTCTGTACGCAGCATAAAAAAGCGCCTTAATCCTGACAGACTGCGAAAAAAAAGCCGCCTTCATTGTGAAGGCGGCTTTTTGCTATCTGCTACGTCCTACGCAGGCAACACCTCTCTTTCCGCTTTGCCGCGCGTCACGAACTTACGCAGCGTCACGTAAAAGACCGGCGTCAGGAACAGACCAAACAGCGTCACGCCCAGCATCCCGGAAAAGACGGTGATCCCGGTGACGCCGCGCACTTCTGCCCCTGCCCCGTGACCAAGGATCAGTGGAATAGTCCCGGCAATAAAGGCGATAGAAGTCATTACAATCGGGCGTAAACGCAGGCGGCACGCCTCCAGCGCAGCCTCCATGATGCCTTTGCCCTGAATTTCCAGTTCGCGGGCAAACTCAACGATAAGAATCGCGTTTTTACAGGCCAGCCCCATCAGCACAACCAGCCCTACCTGCACAAAGACGTTGTTATCGCCCCCGGTCAGCCAGACGCCGAACAGCGCGGAGAGCATCGTCATCGGCACGATGAGGATCACCGCCAGCGGCAGCGTCCAGCTTTCATACAGCGCCGCCAGCACCAGGAACGCCAGCAGCACTGCGACCGGGAAGACGATCAGCGCCGTGTTGCCCTGGGTGGCCTGCTGGAAGCTCAGGTCCGTCCATTCAATATTCATCCCGTTCGGCAGGATCTGCTTAGACATAGCGTCCAGCTGCGTCATCGCCTGCGCGGAAGAGAGCACGCGCGGGTCGGCATCACCAATCA
Organism: Enterobacter cloacae complex sp. 677-3DZ2D5B; assembly: GCF_004136695.1. Lineage (NCBI taxonomy): Bacteria > Pseudomonadati > Pseudomonadota > Gammaproteobacteria > Enterobacterales > Enterobacteriaceae > Enterobacter > Enterobacter cloacae complex sp. 677-3DZ2D5B. The sequence continues at coordinate 427,645 of NZ_QFLS01000005.1, forward strand.
GATCCGCCGCCGGGTAGCCGTTGTAGCGGATCACCGGGTCCGGACCGTAGGTGGTCGTGATGTTCACCATACTGCCAATCGGCACCATTTCGCCCTGGCTGTTGCGGGTACGCAGATTCGCAATATCTTCCACGCTGTCGCGGAACTGCCCGTCGGCCTGCGCCATCACGCGCCAGGTACGCCCGAACTGGTTGAAATCATTGACGTACGACGAGCCCAGATAGGTTTGCAGCGTCCCGAAGAGATCGGTCAGCGACACGCCCTGCGCTTTCGCCTTATCGCGGTCAACCTGGACGTCCAACTGCGGCACGTTAGCCTGGTAGGTTGAGATGGGGAAATGCATCCCCGGCGTCTGCATAATCGCCCCGGACATGGTGTTCACCGCGTTTTGCAGCGCGCCATAGCCCAGACCAGCGCGATCCTGTATGTACAGCGAATAGCCCGACCCCTGACCCAGCCCTAAAATCGGCGGCGGCAGAATCGAGAAGCCAAAGCCCTGCTGGATTTGCGCGATTTTCGCGTTGATCTCCGCGTTAATTTCCGCCGCGGAATGTTTACGCTGGTCGAACGGCTTCAGGCCAAAAAAGACCGTCCCGGTGTTCGGCGTATTGGTGAACTGGAGCGCATTCAGGCCAGGAAACGCGACCGCATAATCCACGCCTTCGGTATTCATCCCGATTTCGCTCATTTTGCGGATCACCGCATCGGTACGCGCCAGCGACGAGCCTTCCGGCATTTTCACGCCGCCAATCAGGTACAGCTTATCCTGCGTCGGAATAAACCCGCCGGGAACGGCTTTAAACATCACCCCCGCAGCGCAAAGCAGCAGGAAATAAACCACAAACACCGCCCCGCGTCGGCCGAGCGTTTTGCTCACCAGCCCCTGATAGCCAGTCGAGCTGCGGTGGAAAAAGCGGTTAAACGGACGGAAAATCCAGCCGAACAGACGATCGATAAGCCGGGTCGGGAAATCTTTCGGGGCGCCATGCGGCTTCAACAGCAGCGCGGCCAGCGCTGGCGAGAGCGTCAGCGAGTTGATGGCGGAGATCACCGTGGAAATGGCTATCGTTACCGCAAACTGTTTGTAAAACTGACCGGTCACGCCGGAGAGGAACGCCATCGGAACGAATACCGCACAGAGCACCAGCGCAATGGCAATAATCGGCCCGGACACCTCACGCATCGCCTGATGCGCTGCCGCAAGTGGGGCGAGCCCCTCTTCGATATTTCGTTCGACGTTTTCCACCACCACGATGGCATCGTCCACTACGATACCAATCGCCAGCACCAGCCCGAATAGACTCAGGGTATTCAGCGAAAAGCCCAGCAGGTAGAGAATACTGAAGGTACCCACTACCGATACCGGCACCGCAATCAGCGGGATAATCGACGCGCGCCATGTTTGCAGGAACAGAATGACCACCAGCACCACCAGCACCACGGCTTCCAGCAGCGTTTGCACCACCGCACGGATTGAATCACGCACGAAGACCGTCGGATCGTAAGGTGCCGCCCACTTCATGTCTGCCGGGAATCGCGTCGACAGTTCGTCCATTTTGGCGCGCACCGCGTTAGACAGATCGATGGCGTTCGCCCCAGGAGACTGGAAGATACCAATCCCGACCGCATCTTTATTGTTCAGCTGGGAACGCAGGGCATAGCTCCCGGAACCCATTTCAATCCGCGCCACATCGCGCAGGCGGACGACCGTACCATCCTGCGTTGTTTTCAGGACAATATTGCCAAACTCTTCTTCGGTATGCAGGCGGCCCTGGGCGTTAATGGAGATCAGGAAGTCGCTCTCTTTCGGCAGCGGCTCGGCGCCAAGTTGCCCGGCAGACACCTGCACGTTCTGCTCCTGCATCGCCGTGACCACGTCCGAGGCGGTCAGCCCGCGCGCCGCCACTTTATTAGGGTCCAGCCAGACGCGCATCGCGTACTCACCGGAGCCGAAAATCTGGATCTGGCCGACGCCGGGCAGGCGCGCCAGCTCATCCTTCACCTTCAGCGTGGCGTAGTTGCGCATATACAGCGAATCGTACTTACCGTTTGGCGAAAACAGATGCACCACCAGCGTCAGCGTGGGCGACTGCTTCTGGGTGGTAATGCCCAGACGCCGCACGTCCTCCGGCAGACGCGCTTCGGCCTGCGCGACGCGGTTCTGCACCTGAACCTGCGCCTGATCCGGGTCAGTCCCCGGACGGAAGGTCACGGTGGTCACCAGCACGCCGTCCGAGCCCGCGACGGATTTCATGTACATCATGTTCTCGACGCCGTTGATCGCCTCTTCCAGCGGCGTCGCCACGGTCTCGGCAATCACTTTCGGGTTGGCGCCCGGGTACTCCGCGCGCACCTGCACGCTTGGCGGCACGACGTCAGGGTATTCGCTCACCGGCAGCAGCGGGATGGCGATTAACCCTGTGATAAAAATCAGAATCGACAGGACGGCAGCAAAGATCGGCCTGTCGATAAAAAAGCGGGAAAAGTCCATGGGTTGGATTCTCAGGTCAAGGGATCAGTTGAGGGCGGCGCTGGCGGTCATGGCAACGGTTTTGGCGTTAACCGGCATACCCGGCATAAACACTTTCTGTAAACCCTCGACGATGACTTTGTCACCTGGGTTCAGCCCCTGCCGCACGATGCGTAAACCGTCTGCCAGACGACCCGGCGTAATGTCGCGACGCTGCGCTTTCCCCTCTTTATCGACGATATAGACGTATTTACGATCCTGATCGGTCAGCACCGCTTTGTCGTCGATAAGCGTAGCTTTGAACTCCGCGCTGCCCGGCAGGCGTACTCGGGCAAACAGTCCCGGCGTGAACTGACGCTGTGAGTTATCCAGCAGCGCGCGCATGCGGATGGTCCCGGTGCTCGGCGTGAGCTGGTTATCCAGGAAATCCACTTTGCCCTGATGGGGATAGCCCTCCTCGCCCGTCAGGCCAATCTCAACCGGCAGCGCCGTGTGATTGCTGGACGCCCCCTGCCCGCTGCGGGCCAGGTTTTGATAGTGAAGGTAGGTTGACTCGTCCACGTCAAAGTAGACGTACACCGTCTTCTGCGAGACCAGCGTGGTGAGGACGCTGGCGGTATCGCCCGCAGTCACCAGGTTCCCGCTGGTGATCAGCGCCCGGCTGGCGCGACCATCGATAGGCGCAGTCACTTTGGTGAAGTCCAGGTTGAGCTGGGCTGCGTCAACCGCCGCCTGCGCGGCGCGAATGTCGGCCTGCGCCTGAACGGCAGCCGAGCGACGCTGCTCCCACTCTTCCCGTGAGACCAGATGGGTATTGATCAACTTATCGGTACGGTTGGCTTCACTTTGCGCGAGGCTGGCCTGCGTTTTGGCTCTTGCCAGGTTCGCCTGCGCCTGTTCCAGCGCGGCGCGATAGGTTCGGTCATCGATGGTGAACAGCACCTCGCCCTTCTTCACTTCCTGGCCGTCGGTGTAATTCACTTTCTCAATGTAGCCGGACACGCGCGGACGCAGCTGAACGCTTTCCACCGCTTCAATGCGACCGTTAAAGCTGTCCCACTGGCTAATGGATTTCACCACCACGTCAGCAGCGCTGACAACGGGCGCTTGCGGCGCGGCATTTTGCGCGACGCTGTCATCGCACCCGACGAGAAGCACGGAGAGTAAAACCACCCCCATCGCGCTCAGATGAAAGTTACCCCAGGTTTTTTGCAGGCTCATTATTTTTATTCCGGTTATTGTAGCCGCCGGGCAAGACGCAGCGGGAGACGCCGCGCCACTTCCTTTGTCCGGTAGCTGGCTTAAGGCCATTTGTGTCGTTCATCGCCACAAAACTGTAACAGTTGCGAATACACTATTCGCGGCGATTGTAGGAAGGCGCTTAACTAAGTGCAAGAATAATTGTTGCACTTTATGTGCTATTTGCGGCAAAGGTAAATCACGTGTTTTGAACAGGGATTTAAATGCAACAATAAAACTTGCAATTAATGTAAAAACGGGTCACCTTTAAGTGCAACAAACAAAGATGCTTTTTAATACGTGGCGTAGGGGGAAGCAAGATGAACACGGGTGCATTCATTCACGATTTACTCGACTGGATCGACAACAACCTCGATAGCCGTCTGGACATTGAAACCGTCTCCAGGCGAGCCGGCTATTCGAAATGGCACCTCCAGCGGCTTTTCAAAGAACATACCGGCTCCCCTCTCGCCGAATATATTCGCGCGCAAAAGCTGCAAAAATCGGTTGAGCGCTTAGCCCACAGCGATGAACCGATTCTGAACGTGGCGATCGCGCTGGGCTTTGACTCTCAGCAGTCCTTCAATCGCAGCTTTAAGCGTCAGTATGGTCAGGCGCCAGGGGCATGGCGACGCAGTATCGGCTGCCGTGGATCCCGGCAGATGAGCCAGTAGCTCACGTCCCGTTCGGATATCAGCTACAAAAGAAAAACCCTCTGTAAACAGAGGGTTTTATCAGTCTTACCTGCTTATAACTTCGCAGGAAAGGTTATGGGCTTACTCCCACTCGATCGTCGCCGGTGGCTTGCCGCTGATGTCATACACGACACGCGATATGCCATTGACTTCATTGATTATTCTGTTAGACACGCGGCCTAAGAAGTCATACGGCAGGTGCGCCCAGTGCGCGGTCATGAAGTCGATGGTTTCCACCGCACGCAGGGAAACAACCCAGTCGTACTTACGGCCATCGCCCATCACGCCGACGGAGCGTACCGGCAGGAACACGGTGAACGCCTGGCTCACTTTGTTGTACAGGTCAGCTTTGTGGAGCTCTTCGATGAAGATCGCGTCCGCGCGACGCAGCAGGTCGCAGTACTCTTTCTTCACTTCGCCCAGCACGCGTACGCCGAGGCCCGGGCCCGGGAATGGGTGACGGTAGAGCATGTCGTACGGCAGCCCCAGCTCCAGACCGATTTTACGCACTTCGTCTTTGAACAGCTCACGCAGCGGTTCCACCAGACCCATCTTCATCTCTTTCGGCAGGCCGCCCACGTTGTGGTGAGATTTGATAACGTGCGCTTTACCGGTTGCGGAGGCCGCAGACTCGATCACGTCAGGGTAGATAGTGCCCTGCGCCAGCCATTTCACGTCTTCCAGCTTCAGCGCTTCTTCGTCGAACACTTCCACGAACACGCGACCGATGATCTTACGTTTCGCTTCCGGATCGTTCTCGCCTTTCAGCGCGTCCAGGAAACGCTGCTCGCCTTCCACGTGAACGATGTTCAGACCGAAGTGGTCGCCAAACATGTCCATAACCTGCTTCGCTTCGTTCAGGCGCAGCAGGCCGTTATCCACGAAGACACAGGTCAGGTTTTTGCCGATGGCGCGGTGCAGCAGCATCGCGGTCACAGAGGAGTCCACGCCACCGGAGAGGCCGAGGATCACTTTGTCATCGCCAACCTGCTGGCGGATACGCTCCACGGCGTCGTCGATGATTTTTGCCGGGGTCCACAGGGCTTCACACTGGCAGATGTCACGCACGAAGCGCTCCAGCATGCGCATACCCTGACGGGTATGGGTCACTTCCGGGTGGAACTGCACGCCGTAGAAACGTTTTTCTTCGTTCGCCATGATGGCGAACGGGCAGCTTTCGGTGCTGGCAACGGTCACGAAGTCGGACGGGATGGCGGTAACCTTGTCGCCGTGGCTCATCCACACGTCCAGCAGCGGCTTGCCGTCTGCGGTCAGGGAGTCTTCGATACCGCGCACCAGCGCGCTGTCGGTGACAACTTCAACCTGTGCGTAGCCGAACTCACGCTCGTTAGAGCCTTCTACGTGGCCGCCCAGCTGCATCGCCATGGTCTGCATACCGTAGCAAACGCCGAACACCGGTACGCCCGCTTCGAACACGTACTGCGGCGCGCGCGGGCTGTTCTCTTCGGTGGTGCTTTCCGGGCCGCCGGACAGGATGATGCCGCTTGGATTGAATTCGCGAATCTGTGCTTCCGTGACATCCCACGCCCACAGCTCACAGTAAACGCCCAGCTCACGCACGCGGCGCGCCACCAGCTGAGTGTACTGAGAACCAAAGTCCAGGATGAGAATGCGATGTTTATGAATGTTTTCCGTCATTGACGCTAATTCCGAGGCAAGTGAAACAAAACAAAGCGCCCGGCATTGAGCCGGGCGCGGAAATTTATCAGGAGCCCAGACGGTAGTTCGGGGACTCTTTGGTGATCGTCACGTCGTGAACGTGGCTCTCCTGGATACCCGCACCGCTGATGCGTACGAATTCCGCTTTGGTACGCAGCAGGTCAATGGTACCACAGCCGGTCAGACCCATACAGGAGCGCAGGCCGCCCATCTGCTGGTGAATGATCTCTTTCAGGCGGCCTTTATACGCCACGCGACCTTCGATACCTTCCGGTACCAGTTTGTCAGCAGCGTTATCGGTCTGGAAGTAACGGTCGGAGGAACCTTTGGACATCGCGCCCAGGGAGCCCATACCGCGGTAGGATTTATAAGAACGCCCCTGGTAGAGTTCGATTTCACCCGGAGATTCTTCGGTACCGGCCAGCATGGAGCCCACCATCACGGCTGCGGCACCTGCGGCGATCGCTTTAGCGATGTCGCCAGAGAAGCGGATACCGCCGTCAGCGATAACCGGAATGCCGGTGCCTTCCAGCGCTTCAACCGCGTCAGAAACCGCCGTGATCTGCGGCACGCCTACGCCAGTGACGATACGGGTGGTACAGATAGAGCCAGGGCCGATACCCACTTTCACCGCGCTGCAACCCGCTTCCGCCAGCGCGCGAGCGCCTGCGCCTGTTGCCACGTTACCGCCGATAATCTGGAGATCCGGGTATTTAGCACGGGTTTCACGAATACGTTGCAGAACGCCTTCGGAGTGGCCGTGGGAGGAGTCAATCAGCAGCACGTCAACGCCTGCGGCAACCAGCGCGTCAACGCGCTCTTCGTTACCTGCACCCGCGCCAACCGCAGCGCCGACGCGCAGACGGCCATGCTCGTCTTTACAGGCGTTCGGTTTACGTTCTGCTTTCTGGAAATCTTTAACGGTGATCATGCCGCGCAGGTGGAAGTTCGCGTCCACAACCAGCGCTTTCTCAACGCGTTTTTCGTGCATTTTCGCCAGCACCACGTCGCGGGTTTCGCCTTCACGCACGGTCACCAGACGCTCTTTTGGCGTCATGTAGACGCTTACAGGCTGGTTCAGGTCAGTCACGAAACGCACGTCACGACCGGTAATGATGCCGACCAGTTCGTTGTCTTCAGTGACTACCGGGTAGCCTGCAAAGCCGTTACGCTCGGTCAGGGCTTTCACTTCGTGCAGCGTGGTGGTTGGCAGAACGGTCTGAGGATCGGACACAATACCGGATTCATGCTTCTTCACGCGGCGAACTTCTTCCGCCTGACGCTCGATAGACATGTTTTTGTGGATAAAGCCAATGCCGCCTTCCTGTGCCAGGGCGATAGCCAGACGCGCTTCAGTCACGGTGTCCATTGCTGCGGAGAGCATAGGAATGTTCAGACGAATGGTTTTCGTCAACTGCGTGCTGAGGTCGGCAGTATTCGGCAGAACGGTGGAGTGAGCGGGAACGAGGAGGACGTCGTCAAACGTCAGTGCTTCTTTAGCAATACGTAGCATGGGCAATATCTCTGACCTGGGTGGTTAAATATTGCCGTGGCATTATACAGAGCGTAACCGATTGCATCCACACTTTTTTGAAAAAAATGCTTGCGCTCACCTCTCAGCAGGTTACTATCGACTGAATAACTTGCTGATTTAGAATTTGATCCCGCTCACATGTTATCCTCTCAATCCCCCTCAATCTATACTGTCAGCCGCCTTAATCAGACGGTGCGTTTGCTGCTTGAGCAGGAAATGGGACAGGTCTGGATCAGCGGTGAAATCTCTAACTTCACGCAGCCTGCTTCCGGCCACTGGTACTTTACGCTGAAAGACGACACCGCTCAGGTGCGCTGCGCGATGTTCCGCAACAGCAACCGTCGCGTGACGTTCCGTCCTCAGCATGGCCAGCAGGTTCTGGTTCGCGCCAACATTACCCTGTATGAGCCGCGCGGCGATTATCAGATTATCGTCGAGAGCATGCAGCCCGCCGGTGAAGGCTTGCTGCAACAGAAGTACGAGCAGCTAAAAGCCATGCTTTCGGCTGAGGGATTGTTCGACCAGCAGTTTAAAAAACCCCTTCCCTCACCAGCCCACTGCGTTGGGGTTATCACGTCGAAAACCGGTGCGGCCCTGCACGATATTTTGCACGTCCTTAAGCGCCGTGACCCTTCCCTGCCCGTCATTATCTACCCGACTGCCGTTCAGGGTGACGATGCGCCGGGGCAGATCGTGCGCGCCATTGAGCTGGCGAATGCGCGTCAGGAGTGTGATGTCCTGATCGTCGGGCGCGGCGGCGGCTCGCTGGAAGACCTGTGGAGCTTTAACGACGAGCGCGTGGCGCGGGCAATCTTTGCCAGCCTTATCCCGGTGGTAAGCGCCGTCGGCCATGAAACGGATGTGACGATAGCGGATTTTGTCGCGGATTTACGCGCGCCCACGCCGTCCGCGGCGGCAGAGGTAGTCAGCCGTAACCAGCAGGAGCTGCTGCGTCAGATCCAGAACGGGCAGCAGCGCCTGGAGATGGCGATGGACTACTTCCTCGCCAACCGTACCCGCCGCTTTACCCAGCTTCACCATCGTCTGCAACAGCAGCATCCGCAATTGCGTCTGGCGCGTCAGCAAACCGTGCTGGAACGTCTGCGTCAGCGGATGAACTTCGCGCTGGATAACCAGCTTAAGCGGGCGGTATCTCGCCAGCAGCGCATGACGCAGCGTCTGAACCAGCAGAATCCACAGCCGAAGGTTTATCGCGCACAAACGCGTATCCAGCAGCTTGAGTATCGCCTCGCGGAAAATATCCGCTCACGCCTGAGCGCCACCCGCGAGCGTTTTGGCAATGCGGTCACCCATTTGGAAGCCGTCAGCCCGCTCTCCACGCTGGCTCGCGGCTATAGTGTGACCACCGCGACGGACGGCAAAGTGCTGAAACAAACGAAACAGGTTAAAGCCGGGGATGTGCTCACCACCCGGCTTTCTGACGGCTGGGTCGAGAGTGAGGTAAAAGAGATCAAACCGGTGAAAAAAACGCGCCAGCGTAAAAGCGGATAAATCTTCGCCGGTTACAAACTATACTGCTGCTATTGCCTTTTTTGATAAGGAGAGCAGCATGCCCCATCTTCATAGCGTCATCCCTCCGTATATTCTTCGTCGTATTATCGAAAGCGGTTCAGAGCCCCAGCAGCGCTGCGCCCGTCAGACATTAACCCATGTGCAAACCCTGATGGCGCATATGCCGGGCAAACCCGCCGCGCCGCATGTGAATAAAGCCGGTCAGCTTGAGCGTGACATCTACGATGCGAAACAGACCCAGGAGCTGCCGGGTAGCCAGGTGCGCTATGAAGGCCAGCCCTCCAACGGCGATGTGGCGGTGGATGAAGCGTACGATTATCTGGGGATCACCCATGATTTCTTCTGGAAGGAGTATCAGCGGGATTCGCTCGATAATAAGGGGCTGATCCTGACCGGTACCGTGCATTACGGCCGTGAGTATCAAAACGCCTTCTGGAACGGCCAGCAGATGGTCTTTGGCGATGGCGACGGGGAAATCTTCAACCGCTTCACCATTGCCATCGACGTGGTGGCGCATGAGCTGAGCCACGGTGTGACGGAGACCGAAGCCGGGCTCATTTACTTTGAACAATCTGGCGCGCTGAACGAGTCGTTATCCGACGTGTTTGGTTCGCTGGTGAAGCAATACTATCTTAAGCAAACCGCCGACCAGGCAGACTGGCTGATTGGCGAAGGGCTGCTGGCAGCGGGGATTAACGGCAAAGGGCTGCGCTCCATGTCTGAACCCGGCACCGCCTACGACGATCCCCTCCTTGGCAAAGATCCGCAGCCCGCGCACATGAAAGATTTCATCAAAACGCGCGAGGATAACGGCGGCGTACACCTCAACTCTGGCATCCCCAACCGGGCGTTTTACCTGGCCGCAACAGCAATCGGTGGCTACGCCTGGGAAAAAGCGGGTTATGCCTGGTACGACACGGTTTGCGATCGCAACCTGGCGCAGGATGCGGATTTTGACGCTTTCGCAAAACTGACGATCGCCCACGGCGAGAAACGCTCCGGTAGCGACGTTGGGGCGGCCATTAAACAAGCCTGGGAACAGGTGGGAGTACTGTAATGCAGGTACCGGAACTGACGGATGACGCCGTGGTTGAGCTGGCCCGGGAAGGCGGCGTCGCCTTTATTCCTAAGCTGAGCGGTCAGCGCACGATCGCCCTCTCCACGCTCAACGAGGCACAGCGTCAGCGCGTGGTGAATATTCTGGAACAGGCTATCCCGCGCGGACAGCCACCGGGCCAGGCGTCGTCTCCGGGCAGCGGCGATCAGCGCTATTTTCGCATTCAGATAATCTGGACCCGGCACAATCAGGCGCAGTATACCGATATTATTGTGCTGGTTCCGGAGCAGGAAGCGCCGGAATCGCTGATCGAGCTATGGCAAAAAGGAGAAGGCTGCGTGTGCGATTAAGCCCCAGCCCTGACGAACTCGACGCGTTTGTTTGAGATCAGCCCGTGGCCGTTCTGACAGAAGTAATCCACCGCGCCGCAGGCCTTGAGTACCTGAAGCGGCTGATGGCAGTCAGGGCAGCGCGCTTCGAGGGGAATATCTTTATTGCAGCTGTCGCAGTGCGCGATACCGTTTTGCGGCTCGAGCGCTGCGTGGCAATCCGGACAGGTAATCGACATGCTCTCTCCTGTTGAGTTGGGCCGGGACAGGACAACTGCCCCGGCAGACTGAATAGTATCAGGCTTCGGTAGCCGGTTTAGTTTGCGCATTTTCCAGCATGCGACGTACCGGAACAATGAGGACGATCAGCACCGCAGCACAAATCAGCAGCGCGATGGAGCAACGGGCAAAGAGGTCTGGCAGCATATCCAGCTGGTCGGCCTTCACGTGACCGCCAATCAGCCCCGCAGCCAGGTTACCCAGCGCACTGGCGCAGAACCACAGGCCCATCATCTGGCCGCGCATTCTTTCCGGAGCCAGCAGGGTCATGGTCGCCAGACCAATCGGACTCAGGCACAGTTCCCCGAGCGTCAGCATCAGGATACTGCCCACCAGCCAGAACGGAGAAACCCCTGCCCCACCGTTGCTCAGTACGTTCTGCGCCGCCAGCATCATCAGGCCAAAGCCCGCCGCTGCACACAGAATACCGATCACGAACTTGGTGATGCTGCTCGGACGAATGTTTTTGCTCGCCAGCTTCGGCCATGCCCAGCTAAATACCGGGGCCAGCAGAATGATGAACAGGGCATTAATCGACTGGAACCACACCGCCGGGATCTCAAAATCACCGATCATGCGGTTAGTGTAGTCGTTGGCGAACAGGTTGAAGGAGGTTGGCTTCTGCTCGAACGCGGACCAGAAGAACGCGGCGGAGACCAGCAGAATAAAGCACACCAGCAGCCTTGCGCGCTCTTTGCGATTCAGCCCGGCGAAGATGAACAGATAGATGAAGTAGAGCGCGACGGAGGCGGCAATCACATACACCAGCACGCTGGCGACCGCGACCGGATTAATCACAATCACGCCCTGGGCAATCAACGTAACGATGATTGCAACACCCACAGCCAGCGCCAGCAGCCAGGCGCCCACGCCGTTACGTTTCACTACCGGACTGTTCCAGGTGGAGTCCAGACCGACTTCGCTGTCGTAACGCTTCATGGCCGGAACGGCAAACACGCGGAAGATAATCAGGGCGACCAGCATCCCAATACCACCGATTCCAAAGCCCCAGTGCCAGCCGTGGGTTTTAATCAGCCAACCGGAAATCAGAGGGGCAATGAACGAGCCCATGTTGATGCCCATATAGAACAGCGAGAAACCGCCGTCACGACGCGCATCGCCCTTTTTGTACAGTGTCCCCACCATGACCGAGATACAGGTCTTGAACAGGCCGGAGCCGAGCACGATAAACATCAGGCCGATGAAGAACAGGTTGTCGCCCATGATGGCCGACAGGGCAATCGACAGGTGCCCAAGCGCAATCAAAATCGAACCGTACCAGACGGCCCGCTGCTGGCCGAGCCAGTTATCCGCCAGCCAGCCGCCCGGCAGCGCGGCGAGGTACATGGTGCCGGCAAAAATACCGACAATCGCCGAGGCGTTTTCACGCGCCAGGCCCATTCCGCCGTCATACACGGTGGCGGCCATAAACAGGATCAGTAGCGGGCGAATACCGTAAAACGAGAAACGCTCCCACATCTCGGTGAAGAACAGCGAACCGAGCGGATAAGGATGGCCGAAGAAGGTTCGGCTCTCTTTTTGATTAACAGAGGATTGCATAATTCTCCCGAAAAGGTATGTGTCGTGCTTGTAAACACCAGCATGTACGCCGAACGGTTACGTATCCGATCGATTTTTTACATGCGGCGAAATGTTGGTTAACCATTTGATAACCAGGCGCTAGTTTTGTCTAGTACCGAACCCTGGACTTTAAGACGAAAATTCGACGATTGTCTACTTTCTTAGATATAAACATGGTTCAAAGCGAATAGTGATTGACATCACACAGGGAAGGCGGGCCTTTTGAATGAGCGAAAAAAAACCCGCGACAGGCGCGGATTTTAGTGAGATCGGTAAGGATTATTTGCTTTTCTTAATGTGCTTAATCAAACGCTTACGCTTACGCATCTGGTTCGGCGTCAGGGTGTTGCGTTTATTCGCAAAGGGGTTTTCCCCTTCCTTGAACTGAATACGGATAGGCGTACCCATCACGTCCAGCGACTTGCGGAAGTAGTTCATCAGGTAGCGTTTGTAGGAGTCCGGCAGATCCTTCACCTGGTTACCGTGGATCACCACGATAGGCGGGTTATATCCCCCGGCGTGAGCATATTTCAGCTTCACGCGACGACCGCGCACCAGCGGCGGCTGGTGGTCTTCAGCAGCCATGTTCATGATACGGGTCAGCATCGCCGTGCTCTGACGGCGGGTAGAGCTGTCATAGGCTTCACGAACGGATTCGAACAGGTTGCCGACACCACTCCCGTGCAGGGCAGAGATGAAGTGAACGCGGGCAAAGTCGATAAAGCCCAGACGGAAGTCCAGCGTCTCTTTCACCTGCTCGCGCACTTCATTGCTCAGGCCGTCCCACTTGTTGACGACGATAACCAGTGAGCGCCCACTATTGAGGATAAAGCCGAGCAGAGAGAGATCCTGATCGGAGATACCTTCACGTGCGTCAATAACCAGCAGCACCACGTTGGCGTCTTCAATCGCCTGAAGGGTCTTGATCACCGAGAATTTTTCAACCACATCGGTGATTTTCCCGCGCTTACGCACCCCTGCGGTGTCGATAAGTACGTACTCACGTTCATCGCGCTGCATTGGAATGTAAATGCTGTCACGCGTTGTGCCTGGCATGTCGTAAACCACTACGCGCTCTTCACCGAGAATACGGTTAGTAAGCGTAGACTTACCTACATTTGGGCGGCCCACGATAGCCAGCTTGATAGGCAGATCCTGAGGGTTGAAGTCGTCTTCCGGCTCTTCCTCTCCTTCTTCTCCGGCTTCAAACTGCGCCCAGTATTCAGCGTCCTCATCCACCTCTTCCGGTGGGTTTACTTCATCAACCCACGGCAGCAGAACGGTTTCCAGCAGGCTGGTGACGCCACGGCCATGCGAGGCCGCGATAGGATAGATATCGCCCAGGCCTAAAGACCAGAAATCCGCAATGGCCTGATCGGCATCGATGCCGTCAGTTTTGTTCGCCACCAGGAAGGTTGGCTTTTCGCGTGAACGCAGATGTTTAGCGATAGCAGAATCCGCGGGCATCAGGCCAGCGCGAGCATCCACCATAAACAGAACGACATCCGCTTCTTCGATAGCCAGCAGAGATTGCTCTGCCATGCGGGTTTCTACGCCGTCTTCCGTACCGTCAATACCCCCGGTATCGATACAGATGAACTCGCGTCCTTCCACCTCTGCACGACCGTACTTACGGTCACGCGTCAGCCCCGGGAAATCCGCAACCAGCGCATCACGGGTGCGTGTTAAACGGTTAAAAAGAGTGGATTTTCCAACGTTAGGGCGCCCGACAAGCGCGACCACAGGTACCATGTTTGAAGCCTCATAAAATTCAAAATAACGTCGCTTTCGCAGCGTTTTTAAAAATGTCAAAACGGCTCCTGAGTGAACAGGAGCCGTTTAGTATACTACAACCGCCGTGTAATTAACGCGTGATCGCGTACAGCGTGCCGTCTTTTGCCTGAATCAGCAGTTTGCCGTCAGCCACAACGGGCTCCGTCAGGAAGCCTGAGCTATCCACTTTCTGCTGTGCCACGAAGCGGCCATTCTCTGGATCGATCCAGTGCATATAGCCTTCGCTGTCGCCCACCACCAGGCTGCCGTTATACAGTGCCGGTGCGGTCAGCAGACGGTGCAGCAGATCGCTTTGCGTCCACAGCGTTACGCCACCTTCGGTGCTCAGCGCCAGCAGGCGGTCGTTCTGATCCACCATATAAATACGGTTGCCGTCGACGATGAAATCGTTCACGGAACCCAGCTCACGTTTCCACATGATCTGGCCGCTACGCAGGTCCAGCGCCGTCAGGTTGCCGTTATACGCCAGCGCGTAAACCACACCGTCGACGATAACTGGCGTGGTGTCCACGTCACTCAGACGGTCGATTTCAGTTGAACCGGTCGCCTGGGAAATACGCTGCTGCCAGATCATCTGGCCCTGCTGCATCAGTACCGCGCTGACACGGCCGTTGTCACCGCCCACAATGGCGGCACCAAATGCGGTTGCCGGAGCAGATTCACCACGCAGAGACAGCGCTGGCATATCCAGGTTAACCGTCCATTTTACCAGACCATCGGCTTCGTTCAGCGCCTGCAACTGGCCGTTGCTGGTATGGATCAGCACCAGGCCGTCGCTGACAACCGGACGCGACAAGGATTCACCGGCAACGGTGGTCTGCCATGCAACCGAACCGTCGCTGGCATTCAGCGCGTAAACCTGCGCTTTTTCGCTGCCCACATACACGTGACCGCCAGTAACGGTCAGGCCGCCAGAAAGCAGTGCAGGTTTACGGGAGAACCAGCCGTCTTTTTCCGCCAGGTTAATGGACCATACTTCTTTTCCGTCATCAGCGTTCAGCGCTTTAACGGTGCCTTTGCGATCGGCCGCATAGACAACGCCGTCAGCAAATGCCGGGTGCAGGTTGGAATAAAAATCGCCAATACCATCGCCTACGGAAGTGTCCCAGGCGGTGGATGGGGTGAACTGGTTTTCAACCGTCGGCAGCGGGGACATTTTAACAACGTCTTCTTCGCCACTGAACAGTGAACAACCACTCAATAACGTAACAGAAAGCAGTCCTGGCAGAAGTAATTTACGCAATTGCATTGGGTCCCTCTCAGACGGACAAATTATTTATTTTCATCTGCATCATTTCGCTCAGCGCAGGTGAAGCTTTACTATCCACGCCAGCTTGCCACGCTTTACGCGCGCCCGCTTTATCACCCTTACTCAGCAGTGCTTCACCGCGAAGATCGGCAACAATAGCGGCAAAGCCTTCGCCTTTGATGGTATCAAGCGTTTTGAGCGCGTCGTCGGCTTTTTTCTGCTGAACCTGGATACGCGCCAGACGCAGATTGATCACCGCTTTCAGATTATCGTCACTGGCAGCAGCAAGCCCCTGAGACAGTTGCGCAGCGGCTTTGTCCAGTTCGTTTTTATCAACATACTGCTGAGCCACTTCCAGCGCAGCCAGCGCGCCGTAGGTGTTTTTGTTGTCAGCGGCAAATTTCTCCGCAGCCGTCAGCGTTTGCGGCTGATCGGCACGGATTGCGCTAACGGTATTTTCGTAGTTCAGGGACGAACCGCGAGCAGAGTCAGCCTGATGATTGTTCCAGTAACGCCAGCCTACCAGCGCACCAACACCTAAAATAACCCCTACAACCAGTGCTTTGCCGTTTTCAGCAAAGAAGCGTTTAACCGCATCAACCTGGTCGTGTTCGTTCTCGTAAATTTCCACGCAGTCCTTCTCCTTAGCCCAATAGAGTGCGCAAGTGCGCCGCAACGCCATCCTGCGTTACCGTAGTTTGCTCACCAGAGCGCAGGTCTTTAACTACCACTTCGCCGATGGCCACTTCGGACTCACCCAGCACCAGTGCGATACTTGCGCCCCACTTATCGGCACGAGCAAACTGTTTTTTAAAGTTGCCGCCGCCGTGGTTGGTCATCAGCTTAACGTCCGGCAGCGCATCGCGCACGCGTTCGGCAAGCTGCATTGCCGCAGACTGCGTATCCGCACCTGAGGCCACCAGGTATATATCGACAACAGGATCGGCTTTAAATTCCGGATTAACTGCCTGAACCAGCAAAACAAGTCGCTCAAGGCCCATCGCGAAGCCTACTGCCGGTGCTGCGCGACCACCCAGTTGCTCGACCAGACCGTCATAACGACCGCCAGCACAGACGGTGCCCTGCGAACCGAGGCTGGTGGTGACCCACTCAAATACGGTGCGGTTGTAGTAGTCCAGACCGCGCACCAGACGCTGGTTAACGGTATAAGCAATGCCCGCCGCTTCAAGCAGCTTGCACAGGCCGGCAAAGTGTTCGCGGGAATCCTCATCCAGGTAGTCACCCAGCGCTGGCGCATCGTTCAGCAGCGCCTGTACGTCAGGATTTTTGGAATCGAGTACGCGCAGCGGGTTGCTGTACATACGACGCTTACAGTCTTCGTCGAGCTTCTCTTTGTGCTGTTCCAGGAACGCCACCAGCGCATCGCGATAGTTCGCACGCGCTTCCAGAGAACCGATAGAGTTCAGCTCCAGGGAAACGTGCTCAGAAATACCGAGCGCACGCCACCAGCGGGCAGTCAGCATAATCAGTTCGGCATCGATATCTGGTCCTTGCAGACCAAACACTTCCACGCCAAGCTGGTTGAACTGACGGTAGCGGCCTTTTTGCGGACGTTCGTGGCGGAACATCGGGCCGATATACCACAGGCGCTGCTCCTGATTGTACAGGAGACCATGTTCGATGCCGGCGCGTACGCAACCCGCCGTCCCCTCAGGACGCAGGGTCAGGCTGTCGCCGTTGCGGTCCTCAAAGGTATACATCTCTTTTTCAACCACGTCGGTTACTTCGCCGATCGCGCGTTTGAATAACGGGGTCTGCTCTACAATCGGCAAACGAATTTCGCTGTAACCGTAGCTGCCGAGCACCTGCTTCAGTGTGCCTTCAATGCGCTGCCAGATGGCGGTTTCGCCAGGCAGATAATCGTTCATGCCGCGGATGGCTTGAATGTTTTTTGCCACGTTTATTCTCTTTCTATATACAAAAAAGAACCCAAAGAATGGGTTCAATCATACATGGGAAGCAGCCTGCTTCCCATCACGTTATTTTTCAACCTGCTGAACGCTGATGCGCTGCGCTTCGTCCATCATCGTCGCTTTTGCACGAATGCGGGCTTCGAGCTGGTCGATCATGTCACTATTATCCAGACGATCTTTACGAACGCCATCCTCATAGAGACCACTTTTCTTGTTACCGCCGGTCACGCCCAGCGTGGACACCAGCGCTTCACCCGGACCGTTCACCACGCAGCCGATGATGGAAACGTCCATCGGGGTGATGATGTCTTCCAGGCGCTGCTCCAGAGCATTCACGGTGCCGATCACGTCAAACTCCTGACGTGAACAGGTTGGGCAGGCGATGAAGTTGATCCCACGCGCGCGGATACGCAGTGATTTCAGGATGTCGAAACCGACTTTGATCTCTTCCACCGGATCGGCGGCCAGGGAGACGCGTAACGTGTCGCCGATGCCTTCAGAGAGCAGCAGGCCGAGACCAATCGCCGATTTTACCGAACCGCTGCGCAGACCGCCCGCCTCGGTGATGCCAAGATGCAGCGGCTGATCGATCTGTTTTGCCAGCAGACGATACGATTCAACGGCCAGGAAGACGTCAGACGCTTTCACGCTCACTTTGAACTGATCGAAGTTAAGGCGATCCAGATGATCGACGTGACGCATGGCGGATTCGAGCAGCGCCTGCGGCGTCGGCTCACCGTACTTTTCCTGGAGATCTTTTTCCAGAGAGCCAGCGTTTACGCCGATACGGATTGGAATGTTTTTGTCGCGGGCGCAGTCAACCACCATGCGAATGCGCTCTTCGTTGCCGATGTTGCCTGGGTTAATACGCAGACAATCGACACCGTATTCAGCGACTTTCAGCGCGATACGGTAATCGAAGTGAATATCGGCAACCAGCGGAACACTCACCTGCTGCTTGATCAGTTTGAACGCCTCGGCGGCGTCCATGGTAGGCACAGAGACGCGAACAATGTCCGCGCCGACGCGTTCTAATGCTTTGATTTGATTGACCGTCGCTTCTACATCCGTAGTACGCGTATTGGTCATCGACTGGACGGCGATAGGCGCCCCATCGCCGATTGGCACGTTCCCAACGTAAATCCGTTTCGATTTTCTACGTTGAATAGGAGCCTGGTTATGCATGTAAAATCTCCCGCATTGCCCGTCTGTTACTGTGCTGCTGATTGTTCGGCATTAACGGTAAGACGCGCAACCTGGTTAGTTCTGATAAAGCGGCTCAGATCGACAGGTTTTCCTTGATACTGGATCTGTACCGCTGCCGGTGCGCCGATTTTAAGCTTGTAAGGTGCCTGGCCCGTTAGATTTAACGTGCCATCTTTACGTTGCAGGCCGCTGAACAGCTTTTTACCTGTCGCGTCAGTCACTTCCAGCCAGCAATCAGCCGTAAAATTCATCACCAGCGCATTCGGGTCCACGGCAGGTGCCGCCGTGCCAGCCGGGTCAGTTGGCAGTGACGCCGCGGTGTTCTCTGCCGGTGCCGTTGCCGCAGGGGCGGTATCAACATTGGCCTGAGAAGGTGATACGACCGCGTTCTGATCCTGGGTCTGGGTGGCTGGCGCGGTATTCGCCGTCGCTTCTGGCGTCGCCGCTGGCTCGGTTGCAGGCGTGTTGCTTGCTGCCGACTGAGGTTCGCTGGAGGTCGCCCCTTCGGTGCTCAACGGCACGCTTTGCGCGCCGTTATTACCAGACTGATTAAGCTCAGCGGAGGACTGATCGGCCATGGTGGTGATCTCTTCCTGCTGCGCTTTGTGGTTTTGCCACCACCATGCGCCCGTCAGGCCGACAACCACAAACAGGACCAGCCAGGTAAAGCTCATCAGCCAGCCATCGCGTTTTTTACGACGTTTACCCAGAGAGAAGCTTTGCATCGGCGCAACTTTTGCCGCACGCACAGGCGCCTGCTTCTCCATCATCGGCAGTAATTCGTCTTCAGGGATATGAACCAGTTTGGCGTAAGAACGGATATAACCGCGCAGAAACGTTGAAGCCAGATCGGCGGGTGCCTTATCTTCTTCAATATCGCGAACGGTGGAAACCTTCAGGCACAGGCGTTCTGCAACGGCTTGCTGGCTAAGTCCGAGTTGTTCACGGGCGTTGCGAAGACGAACGCCAGTGGAGAGTGCTGCATTTTGATCGTGAGTGGCTTCAGTATTCATTCGCTACAACTACTGGTACGTGAAAATAAGGGTTCAGGTGCCGGTGAGTCACAATGCCACCCGCACCGCGAAACTTTAGGTCAGTTAACCTGGAACAAACAGTATAAGACTGTCGGGCCGCAGATGACAGCGCTGGCAGGCCTTCACGCTAAACTGTTGTTACGTCGTTACATACTGCCCGAAAGTCGTATGAAACGCACCGTAATTATTAATCAGTCGTGATGATTGTGACTGAATATTCAGTAAATTAATGCTTCACGGCGCAAAAAATGCGCCGTGTCTGCATAATAATCAAACGGTTTTAACCGCGATTGACTCACCCTGCATACGCTTACGCAGCGTACGCTTGGTACGGTCAATAACGTCACCCGCCAGCTGGCCACAGGCTGCGTCGATATCGTCGCCACGCGTTTTACGTACGATGGTGGTGAAACCATACTCCATCAGCACTTTTGAGAAGCGATCGATACGGCTGTTCGAGCTACGGCCATACGGCGCGCCCGGGAACGGGTTCCATGGGATCAGGTTGATCTTGCATGGCGTATCTTTAAGCAGTTCAGCCAGCTCATGTGCATGCTCGGTACCGTCGTTAACATGATCCAGCATCACGTATTCAATGGTCACGCGGCCCTGGTTAGCGTTGGATTTCTCAAGGTAACGGCGCACGCCAGCCAGGAAGGTTTCGATATTGTACTTTTTGTTGATCGGCACAATTTCGTCACGGATGGCGTCGTTTGGCGCGTGAAGAGAGATGGCCAGCGCAACGTCAATCATATCGCCCAGTTTGTCCAGCGCAGGCACCACGCCGGAAGTAGAGAGCGTAACGCGGCGCTTGGACAGACCAAAACCGAAATCGTCGAGCATAATTTCCATCGCCGGAACGACGTTGGTCAGGTTGAGCAGCGGTTCACCCATCCCCATCATCACCACGTTGGTGATTGGACGTGTACCGGTGACTTTCGCCGCGCCCACGATTTTCGCGGCACGCCAGACCTGGCCGATGATTTCCGACACGCGCAGGTTACGGTTAAAGCCCTGCTGCGCCGTAGAGCAGAATTTGCACTCCAGCGCACAGCCCACCTGAGAAGAGACGCACAGCGTGGCGCGATCGTCTTCCGGGATATACACGGTTTCAACGCGCTGATCGCCAACGGCAATGGCCCACTTGATGGTGCCATCTGAAGAGCGCTGCTCTTCCACCACTTCCGGTGCGCGGATTTCAGCCACTTCTTTAAGCTTATTGCGCAGCACTTTGTTGATGTCCGTCATGTCATCAAAGTTGTCGCTGCAATAGTGGTACATCCATTTCATGACCTGATCGGCACGAAACGGCTTCTCGCCCATCTCTTTAAAGAACTCGCGCATCTGCTGACGGTTCAGGTCCAGCAGGTTAATTTTTCCATTTTTATTGGGAACCGCAGGAATGGCGACTTCGGAGGTATTCACTAATTCAGACATAATTTTTTCCGGCCTCGTTGTTACACGTTGTGGCCCTTGGTGGGTTGAAAAGAAACGCCCCGGTAAGCAGTCTGCTCGTCCGGGGCGTTGCATTGTACAAAGTCTGGCGCAGGGATGCCACGTTTGCACGCGGCATTTACGAAATTATTAGCGAGTGCGCGGGCACACTTCGCCTTCAGCGAAGAAGAACGCGATTTCGCGCGCAGCAGATTCAACAGAGTCGGAACCGTGGGTGCCGTTCTCGGTGAAGCTGTCTGCGTAGTCGGCGCGCAGAGTACCTGCCAGTGCGTTGTCCGGGTTGGTTGCACCCAGCAGATCGCGGTGACGCTGTACCGCGTTTTCGCCTTCCAGTACGGATACCACGATTGGGCCAGAAGTCATGAACTCGACCAGACCGTCAAAGAATGGGCGACCTTCGTGCTCAGCGTAGAAACCGCGAGCCTGTTCAACGGTCAGGTGCAGCATTTTGGTGCCAACGATCTTAAACCCTGCTGATTCAAAGCGAGCGAAGATGCTGCCAATAACGTTTTTTGCCACCGCGTTTGGTTTGATGATGGAAAAAGTACGTTCAATAGCCATTGATAACCTCTGTAAAATGTTCTGTTGTTTTTGCATACCTGAGTATGGTGTGGCGCGGATTATAAAGAGCAATAGCGCCATTGCCTATGGTTATGCATAACATTTTTTTAAAATGAGACGAAGATTAGCAACAGCTCGTATTTCGCATACCGTGTTGATGATGAAAACAGAGCGGACACTGCTTTTCATCAGACGTAAATGACCAGAAATGACGGTGGCACGTCAGGCAAATGGCTTCATATGCCGGTATGGTCACACTTTTCGCCGTTCCTTCTGTTTGCGTCACGTTTATCGCCCCATGCTGGCATACCGCTTCGCAGCCGCCGCACCCCGTACAGCGTCCGGTTTCTACGACCAGTTCAGCGTTCTCAAACCGAATCGCGTTTTCCGTACAACTCCGCCAGCACGCGCCGCACAGTACACAAGATTCGGCATCGAGAGTTGTCTCTGCCTCGCTAAACGCAGAAAACGCCCTGCGCAGATCACGCTGACCGGGCACGACGCTACAGACCCGGACATCCTCACGGGGAACGTGCATCAGCGCACGCCGGGCGGTATTAACCTCGTTGACGGGTATATGTTTAAACGCCCACGCCGCTTCACCGCGTCGACGAAGCGCCAGATTCAGCCGGGCAATCGCCAGCAACCAGTCAGGATTCTGTTCCGCGTCGATACTGATAAAACGAACGTGGTACTGCGCGTGCCACAGCAGAAGCTCATTCACCCCTGGCGCACGGTCAGTAAACGGCCCAACAAGCGTATCGCCACTCAGAAAGCGTTTTCGCGGCGTGATGCCGGTGATGGCCCCAGCGGGGCAGACGAACAGGCAGTCACCGCATTCAATACAGCGGCTGTCATCAACCGAGACGCCTGAGTCGGTAAAAGAAAAAGCCTGCACAGGACAGACGTCCGCGCAGGCACAGCAGGAAGAGTGGCGAAAACGACGACGGACGCACGCATGCGTCACGTCCATCGCCGGGGCAAAGGTTAATCCGCCCATCAGCCAATACTGAAGAAAACAAAGCGCAGCATCAGCTCACCCACAATCAGCAAGGCGCTGCCCAACAGCATTGTGCCTCGCGCCGCTTTTAAGCCGCCCGCAGCAAAGCACAGCATACCCGCAACGGATACGCACCAGCTCAGCAGATGAACGGTTCGCAGTTGCTCCAGCATCTGTAGCGGTGCGTGAGGGAACGTCACCACGGTGTGGTCCATAGCCGTAATATCTGCCAGCCAGACGGGCTGCATCACCAGACGTGCAATCACCAGCAGCGTGATAATGACAATCGCCGCACGCACGGTTGACTGGGAACGCGTCCCAACGGCCATGCAGGCTGAGCCGATAATCCCCACCGAACCGATAAACAGCACCAGAGTGTTAACATGCTGCCATGTCACCACGGATGCGTGCATGTAGATCTGCGCCATGCAGAACACATCGACTAAACCAACCAGACCTGCCACAACCAACAGTGGCTTCCAGCCTGGCTTTTTGACAAACATCAGCAGCGTTGCGAAGCCAAGCGCCGCAAGATAAAGACTGGCAAAGATAATCTCACGGCTCAGCCAGGAGCTGGATACGTGGCGCAGCGCGTTAAGAGCATTAAGCGGATAGCCCATGTGCAGCGCGGAGGCGAGCAGCCCCAGGCTCGCCAGCACAAACGCTCCGGCAGCCGGCAGCAGCGCGCTACGTTGCGTGCTTCCGAACGCCAGCCACAGCGTAACGCCAACCGATCCTTGCAGGAACAGCGTAAAAATCAGCAGCGGTAACTCATGCATGACGTTTCCCCTCTTTCTCTGCGCCCTGATGCGCTTTGATCACCAGGTTTGGTTTGGTGATGGAGGAATCAGGCAAGCCTTTCACATCACAGACCGCACCATACTTCGCCCGCAGTTCATCAATCGGCCCGAATTTAATCGCTTCGAGTGGACAGGTTGCCACACAGACGGGCTGCTCTCCCTTCGCCTGGAGATCCACGCAGAAATCACATTTGGACATCTGCCCGGTCTGCTCGTTGAGCTGTGGCGCGCCGTAAGGGCAAGACCACGCGCAGTAGCCGCAGCCGACGCACTTATCAGTATCAACGCGCACAATGCCGTCACCCGGACGCTTGTGCATCGCCGTGGTCGGACAGTTTTTAGTGCAGATTGGGTCTGCACAGTGGTTACAGGAAATAGAGAGCGTGTAGGCAAACACATTGTTGCTGACGCCGCCCTGCCCGGTTGGGATGAAATTCCCGCCATTGACTTCATAAACGCGACGGAAACGACGTCCGACCTCAAGGTTGTTTTTATCTTTGCACGCCACCTGGCATGCCTTGCAGCCCGAGCAGCGAGAAGAGTCGATATAAAAACCCAGCTGTTTGTCGCTCACCGGTGCGTAATGTTTAAACTGACTCATGCTTTAGCTACCTCCACCAGCATGGTTTGATGGGAATTCCCTTTCGCAAGCGCGGTAATACGGGCGGAACTGAGCACGTTCGCGCAGCCGCCTTTATCGATACCCTGCTCGTCCGGCTGCCACCAGGCGCCTGCCTGCATGGCCACCACGCCTGGAATGATGCGCGGCGTGACCTCCGCCGGGATCTCGCAAATGCCGCGCGCGTTATGAATACGCACGGTATCCCCCTGCGCAATGCCGCGCTTTTGCGCATCCTGCGGGTTGATCCACAGCTTTTGCTGCTGCGCCTCAATTAACCACGGGTTGGCGTACTGGGTGGAGTTAGCGCGGTTTTTCCCTTTCCAGGTGATCAGCTGGAGCGGGAAGGTTTTCGCCAGCTCGTCTTCCGGCCCTTCATGGGCAGGCACGTAGTGCGACAGCGCCGGAATTTCCGGGTGATGCATGTCGTACAGACGCTTCGAGAAGATCTCAATTTTTCCGGACGGCGTCGGGAACGGATGATTCTGCGGATCGCGAATGTTGTCTTCAAAGGCAACGTACGGCGCGCTTTTGAAAAGATGCTGACGCGTCTTCTGTAGCGTCGCGAAGTCCGGCAGGTTTTCATCCGGCATGGACAGCCGCGTCTGCTCCCAGATGTGCTCAATCCACGCTTTTTCGTCACGGCCCTCGCTGAACGCTGGCTCGACGCCAAGCTTAGCAGCGACCTCCCGCAGCCAGTCGTAGTCTGAACGGCGTTCAAATTCAGGTTCAATGAGCTTTTCTGACAGGATCAGATAGCTTGCCGTGCCCCAGGTTTCGCCGATATTCCAGCGTTCCATAAAGCTGGTTTCCGGCAAAAGCAGGTCGGCGTATCTGGCGCTAGGCGTCATAAACAGATCGCTTGCGACGATAAACTCGATTTTCGACTCGTCTTCCAGGACACGGGTTGCCTGATGAAGATCCGGGTTCTGGTTAGCCAGATAATTGCCCGCCAGCGAGAACAGGATGCGGATATTGCTGTCCAGCTTCTCAGCATCCTTCAGGCCATCTTCCGCGGTTACCTTAGAAGCATCATCAGCAGCCTGCACCCAGTTCATGACCGAAATTTTGGCTTTGACCGGGTTATCCGGCATCTCTGGCCCGGCCGCAAATTTGCGGTTTGCGCAGCCTCCATAGCCTGCTGCCCAGCCGCCTTTCACCCCAACGTTACCCGTCAGCGTGGCCAGTATCGTCGAGCCGCGCGCGGTGCGCTCGCCGCAGTTGTGACGCTGCGGTCCCCAGCCCTGGATCAGCGCGGCGGGTTTGGTGGTTGCGTAGTCGCGCGCCAGCTGACGAATAGTTTGTGCAGGCACGTGAGTGATTTTCTCTGCCCACTCGGGCGTTTTCGCCACGCCATCCTTTGCACCGCTCAGGTAAGCCATCAGGGATTCATTGGCCGGAACGCCTTCTGGCATGGCGTCTTCGTCAAAGCCCAGGGTGTAGCGTTGAATAAAGTCGCGATCGTGCAGATTATCCGTGACGATCACATACATCATCGCGTCCATCAGGGCGTTGTCCGTGGCAGGAAGCAATGGGATCCACTGATCGGCAAGGGAGGAAACCGTATCGGAATAGCGTGGGTCAACAACGATAAAGCGCGTGCCGTTTTGCTTCATCTTCTGGTAGAAGTGGTTGCTGTGCCCGAAGATGGTTTCCGTCGGGTTATGCCCCCAGAGAATGACCAGTTTGGTGTCCAGCAGCGTGTCCAGAGAGCTGCCGCTGGCGGCGGTGCCATAGGTATACGGCGTTGCCGCCGCCGTGTTACCCATACTGACCGAGTGATAGCTTTCGAGATAGCCGCCGGTTAAGTTGAGCAGACGACGAACCATTTTATCGCCGGAAAAGGTCCCGCCGGACACCGCGGTGCCCACATGAACATAGCGTGACGCAGCACCGTATTTTTGCGTAATAGTTTTTAATTGATTCGCAATAAGGGTGGTGGCTTCATCCCAGGTAATACGTTCGAATTTTCCTTCGCCACGTTTACCCACGCGTTTCATTGGATATTTAAGCCGATCGGGATGATAAACAAATTTCCGATAAGCCCGACCACGAACGCAGGCGCGCATCACTGGCATCTGCGGATCCAGCGCGTTATCCGGTCGCGTTGAAATTCGGGTCACAACGCCATCACTGACGTGAGCACGAATATCACACTTGCCGCCGCAGTCAAACGTACTACAGGTTTGCACCACTTTTTCTTCAGGCGTAGCGTCTGAAACCGCCGCGTCCTGTGCCTGTACTTTGCCGGTTTTGACGACAAACGGCAGGGCGGCGAGCGCCGACCCTGCCTGAATAAAATGACGCCGGGATATAGCGGGAATAAGCCCTTCTCCCTGATGTTTATTTTTTTTCATTGCTCGTTCCTTCAAATAAAAACGCATTCTCGTTTTTTTTCAGGAACGAATATTGATAATTATCAAGCTAACTCTTGAGGAGTAACACTTAGCGATCTAATTCAAAATTCACCGTCACCGTTTGTCCTGTTTCATCTAATACAATTAATTGATATTTACCAGGCAAATATAATTGCAGTGAATAATTCTTCTGATGCCCGTCCAGCGGTTCGCCATTCAAAAACCACCATCGTTGCCCCTCCCCGCCGCTGGTTGAAACGTTGAGGGTAATATTTTTCTCACCTGGAAGACGTTTAATTACCGCCCCTTCTCTGACGCCTGACAACATCAGCGGCGCCGCATTATGGTTATCCAGCGGAGGGCAAATCGCTGAACGGGCGGGGAGACGAGCAGCCCGTTTTTCGGCAGCAGGCAGCCAGGGCTCCAGCGGCAACGGCCAGACATCCAGCACTTTTTCTGTCGCATCAGGACAATCCGCCGCAACGCGTTTGCCTTCTTTATCCAGCCAGACCGGGAAACGGATCCCGCGAATACCTTCCTGTTCCGGCAGCAGCAGCGTAGGCGGTTCACTGCCTTCCAGCAGCCAGGTTGACAGCCGACGCCGACAGTTTTCGCTCCCTTCAGGCAGGGACTGGCCCCCCGGCCAGCAAATCACGCCCCGTCCTACGCTTGCGGGACGCGGATCGCGCGGCAGGCGCGCTTCATCCACCATCGAGCGGGACTGAAGCATGTTATTGACCTGATTCAGGAGCGGTACCGCGCTGGCGAAACCAAACTGCCCGGCAACGGGCGTGCCGTCCGGGCGTCCGGTCCAGATTCCGATGACATAGCGGGCATTCAGGCCGATGGCCCAGGCATCCCGGTAGCCATAGCTGGTGCCCGTTTTCCACGCCAGCGGCGCAACCTGGGGCAGCGCACTGTCCGGCAGGGGCTGTGCTTCATTAGCGAGAATGCGACGAATAATCCACGCCGCCCCCTGCGATAACAGCGGACGTTCGATCAGCGGATCGCCCGGCTGTAAACGCAGCCGGCCCGCCTTACCCTGACGCGCAAAGGCGCTATAGGCGGCAGCGATATCAGCCAGGCGTGCGCCTGCGCCCCCCAGGATCAGAGAGAGGTTGGGCTGTGCCCCCGCAGGCAGAATGAGCGGTAATCCCGCGTTGCTCAGCATTCCGGCAAAACGTTTTGGGCCGTACGCTTCCAGAACCTGCACCGCAGGCAGGTTGAGGGAACGCACCAGGGCTTCGCTCATACTGACCGGCCCATGGAAGCCGCTGTCAAAGTTGCCGGGACGATAATCCCCCGTTTTTCTTGGAACATCCTGTAATAACGAAGCGGGATGGATCAGACCATCGTCCAGCGCCATGCCATAGATGAATGGTTTGAGAACCGATCCCGGCGATCGAATCGCATTGACCATATCTACGTGGCTGAAACGGCTGTCATCATTGATATCTACCGAGCCTACCCAGCCACGCACTTTCATGGATGTATGATCCACGACGATCATCGCCAGCGAACTGCGGGCGGGCAGGCGTGATTTCCAGTTCATTGCCAGCTCTTCAAGCTGTCGTTGCAATGCTGCATCCAGCGTGGTGACTATTTTTGTGTCACGACTTTTACTCAGCATCATGCGGGAAAAGAGCGGCGCCAGCTGCGGCATCTGCCGGGGGGCCAGCCAGACCGGCTCTTCACGGGACTCTTTCACCTGCTTCTCAGACCAGACGCCCTGAGTCAGCATGCGGTCGAGTACTTTGTTCCGCGCCGCTTCGGCACGTTCCGGCCAGCGGTCCGGGCGCAGACGGCTGGGTGCTTGTGGTAGTACAGCCAGCAGCGCCGCGTCGGAATAGCTCAGCTGAGACGGCGGTTTGCCAAGGTAAGTCCAGCTTGCCGCGCCCACGCCCTGCAACGTGCCGCCAAACGGGGCACGGTTCAGATACAGCGTCAGGATTTCACGCTTGGAGAGATGCCACTCCAGCTGCATCGCCCGCCACAGCTGACGAATTTTACCGCCAAAGGTTCGCGGATGCGGATCCAGAAGGCGTGCCACCTGCATGGTAAGCGTGCTCCCGCCAGAAACCACTCTCCCGGAGGTGAGATCCTGCCAGGCGGCACGCACTACAGAAAGCGGATTGACGCCCGGGTGATCCCAGAACCAGCGATCTTCATACTGGATCAGCGCCTCGAGATAGCGTGGGGAAACCTCTTTAATGGTAACCGGATAGCGCCAGATGCCTTCGCTGTCGGCAAAACGCCACAACGGAACACCCTGCTCATCCACCACCACTCGCGCAGGGTTGACCTCTTTCAGGGGCAACGGCCACACGCGGTCAGCGACGACAATCAGCCCCCCTGAAACGAGAAGCGCTCCCGCCAGCCACAGCCAGCGGGAGCGAATCAGGCGTGCTATCCGCATCTTACGGAACAACGATCAGCGGGCCACTGGCCGCCCCCGTTGCCCGCCACTGCGGAACGTACATGGACTCGACCATCGGAACAGGCACCTGGTAGGTTCCCGGCGTAACGGCACGGGCCAGGTAAACCAGCGTGACCGGCTGACCTTCATTGACCGGCACCGCGGCCACAAAGCGATCGTCGCGGAATTCCATGTGCTGAATATCAGACTGTTGCATCTGATTCAGCAGGTTTTGCACTTCACTGCCGCTGTCCTGCAAGCTGGCGCTGCTGCTCGCCAGATTCTGGTTTTCCAGCTCCAGACCTGCCGGGAGCAGATCCACCACCAGCGCATCCGGCACGTTCTGGCTGGCCTTCACTTCCAGCCATACCAGAACCAGTTCACCGCTCTTCAGAGAAGAGAGCGACTTGCTGCTGCCATCTGTCGCCAGGATATGACGTTCAATCTGCAAGACATTCGAGGATGGCTGAGGCGCATACTCCGGATAGCCAGTAGTGTCCAGTCGTACCCACAGCGGCGTAGTGCCGGTATTCGTCATCTGCAACGCACCAATCTGATCGCCGTTCAGGTTTTCTACCTGCGCTTTATCACTGCTCTGGGTCTGTTCAGAGAGGGAGGTCGTTGCCTGCCACGCACCTGACAAGGTTTGCAGTGATCGTCCGGCCAGGAACAGCGCATTGCTCTCCTGGGTAGACAGCCAGCGCTGGCTGAACGCGTCTTCAGATAACGCGTTCAGCAGCCTGTTTTGCGCATCCGGCAGCAGCTTGTACTCTTCCAGCAGGGAGAGCATCAGGGCATTATCACGCAGCTGGCTGCCGTAATCCGCCATCCAGTTTCGGCTGTCGTTACGGGGTGTTTTGAGAGCCAGATCCAGCGCCTGCTGGCTGCGCGGTGCATCCCCCATCAGTTTGAGTGCCATGCCCAGCTGCATCAACGGAAGCCCGGAAGCAGCCTGAGCGTGGCGCTCCCAGATTTCACGCAGCGCACCGAGCGGCGCTTTTTGCTGACGCGCCAGCACCAGCGAAGCATACGCCTGGACAGCAAATTTGCTGGCCTGGGTGTCGTCGCTGTAGCGGATGGACATCATGCCCGGATCCTGTAAATAGCGCAGCAGTCGGCTGTTGGCGTTATTCACCGCCTCGGCAGGCACGCTGTAACCCTGCTCCCCTGCCCGCACCAGGAAGTCCGTGACATAGGCGGTCAGCCAGTACTCTTCCGGGCCGTTTTTATCCCACAAGGCAAAACCGCCATCGTCACGCTGCATTTGCAGCAGACGGGAGATCCCGATATCAATGGCCGCACGGCGTTTATCGTCGGTATCGCCTTTAATGCCCAGTGCCTTCAGCTGTGCCGCGTTGGTGTAGAGGGACGGGAACAGGCCGCTGGTGGTCTGCTCAAGACATCCATACGGATAGGCCTGAAGTTCACGTATGTAGCGCGCCAGGTTCAAAGGTGGTTTACCGCTGAGCAACAGCTGCCCCTGTAGCGTGGCAGGCGAGAAACCTTCGATATGCTGTGCTGGCGCACTCCAGGATTCGCCAGGATTCAGCATCGTGCCCGTATTCACGGTTTGCGCCGGGAATGCGGGACGCACGCCAATTTTCCAGCTCTTCTGCTGCGGCGCAAACGTCTCACCTGGGAGCTGAAGGCCCGTCACCTGAGCAGTCACTTCCCCATCGCCATAGCCCTCCAGGGCACGCACCGGTATAAACAGGGTGCTACGTGCGCCAGGCGGCAGCTTAACCGGCTCTGGCTGAGCACCTTCGAGCGACAACTTACCGGCTGCGGTTAACGTAATGCTCAGCGTTTGCGGCTGGTCAGTCAGGTTAGTCAGGTCCAGCGTCAGGCGGGAGGTATCGCCACTTGCGAGGAACCGCGGCGTGTTAAGCTCGGTGATAATCGGAGCCGCCACAATGATTTTGCTTTCGCTGCTGCCAAAATCGTCTTCCGTCCAGGCCTGCGCCATCAGACGCAGTTCACCGTTGAAATCGCCAATCGGCAGCGTGATGGTGCCTTCGCCGTTGGCATCAAGCGTAACCGGCTGCGCCTGCTGGGCAATAATGGTGACATGGTTCACCGGTGGCTTACCGCCGCGTTTCAGTTCATCGCCGTCTCCGCCAAAGCGCAGTGCGGCCAGACGTCCCTGACCTTCAATCACCTGGCCGTAAACATCATAGATGTCCGCGCCATAGCGCTTCTGACCGAAGAAAGCTTGCCACGGATCCGGCGTGACGTAGTCGGTAATGTTCAGCACGCCGCTATCGACAGCCGAGACCAGCACGTTCACCTTCTGTGGCACAGCCCCCTCTTTTACGCTGGCTTTCACTTTCACAGAAAGCGTCTGGTTCGGACGCATTTTTTGCGGGTTATCCAGTGCGATGTTCAGGCGACGATTTTCGTCCCCCATTGGCAGATGCAGCAGGCCAACCGCCCGTTTTGGCGTGGCGGATTTTGATTTATCGCCAGGACGAACCACCAGCGTGCTGAGATAGAGATCGTGACGTTTCCAGGCCTTGTCGACCGGGATAGCGAGATCCAGACCGTTAGCCGGTACGTCGATCTCTTTCCACCACAGCGGCCCTTCACTGGACTCGATCATCGCATAGCCCTTGCCTGCGGCCGGCGCGGCGATGTGCAGTTGGATGGTATCGCCTGGCTGATAGGATGGCTTATCCAGTTTCAGCGTCACGCGGTCAGGGCGCGCGGCCCCGGTGCCGTCGCTGTTATCCTGCCAGCTGTAGCCTGCCCAGAAGCGCACGCTGCTGACCATGTCATCAGGGGCTTTCACTTCCAGACGGTATGAGCCCCACTCCACCGGGAAGGTGACTTTACCGGTTTCATCGGCCTTGAGGTTTAGCTCCTGCTCGCCCTCAACCAGATCTTTTTGATCAAACTGAGACTGCCAGCCCTCACTCTCGGACCAGTTCCAGAAGTAGTCACGACGCTCGCGAATCAGTCGTACCTGTAATCCGGAAACGGCCTTTTTGGCTCCGCTGGCATCGGCATAGACGATGTCGAAGCTGGCGTTGCCGTTCTCGTCGACGATCGGCTGGTTGACGGTAGTATCGGTACGGTAGTCGTAAACGGCCTTGCTGGCGAACTGAGGGCGAATACCCGGCAGCTCAGCCGCCGGCCAGATGGACTGCTCAGCACGACGCGTCACCGGACGCCCACCTGATTCCAGCAGGCTGGCCTGCAAAATCAGTTGCAGCGGCGAGTGCGCCTCTTTCCACTGGCTTTCGGTGGTAACCTGTCCGCGCCCCTGTTCGTCCAGCGTAAGCTGCACTTCATCCAGGCTGCGGCTCAGGTTCTCCTCGGCAATATCACCGAACTGGAAGCCAGGCAGCGCAGGCACCGCGTCACGTAGCGGACGCAGGAAAAGCTGGCCTTGCAGAGAATTGCCGTTAGCTGGCGCGCCGTACAGGTAATAGCCGACCACGTTAAAGTCGACGTTATCCTGCGGTGAAACCGGCGTTTTTTGTCCACTCAGGTTGAGCGCCATGCGCTCAGGCATAAAATCTTCGACGTGGAAATCCCACATGCGCTGCTGGTTATCCCCCGTATTCGCGCGAATATGCCACATGCCGGTCTGGGCGCCGCTATCAAGCGAATAGTTGAAGCGATAAAGGCCATTCTCAGGTTGCACAACGACCGTACGCGCCACCTGTCCGTCCGGACGCAGCACGTCAAGTTTTACCGGTTGATCGGGAAGCGGTTTGCCATCGCTGTCGCGAAGCAGGCCGTTAAGGATCACCGTTTCACCCGGACGATAGAGATCGCGCGGGCCAAACATAAAGAACTGTTTGCTGTAACCCGGGTTACCGGCGATATCAAACTCCGCCAGATCCAGCGCCGGAAGTTTGAGGTCAAGAAGCGTGGTCTGGCCATCTTTACTGGCCAGGATCAGCGCGGCTTCTTTATCGGTTTCCAGTTTCGCATGACCATCGGCGTCGCTGTTCGCCTCGGCCAGAGTCTGCCCTTTATCGTTCAGAAGGGTAATGGTCACGCCTGACTGCGCCGCACCGTTTTCAAGACTCTGGGTGAAGATGTCCAGGCGGTTATGATAACGGTGAGCGGACAGCCCAATATCACTTAAGGTAAAGAGCGTCGCGGCGTTACTGTAGTTATAGTGACCAGCCTGATTCATCACGGCGATATAGACGCCAGACTGCTGGAGCGGCTTAATATCTTTGAGCGGCAGGAGCAGTTTTTCACGCGTGTTGCGCGCCGGGTTGAGGTCGAAACGGCCGGTGTAGACCAGTTCCGCCATCTTCAGCAGATTGTCAGATTCCCAGTTGGTCAGCGAGTTACGGTACTCCCACTGGCTGACAAACGAGGCCAGCGACTCCGGCTTAACGCGGTAGAAGTTCACGTCCACATTGTTGACGTTGAGCGCCATCACCGGCAACCCTTCCACCATTTTACCCGGCAGCAGCGATCCGCGGCTGGCGAATCCGACCGTCGGTTCAACATCCCGGGTGGTGATCGCTTTTTCATAGTCAATGCCGAATGTCGCTTTGTTCAGCGCCAGCAAATCACGTTCGACGGTGACAACCAGATTACGATTCGGCTCCAGATGGCGCAGGCGCAGCTCTTTCAGATTGGGGGCCAGTTCCCAGGCGCCGTCCACTTTGCCGCTTTTTTTATCCACCACATGTACCGTTTTCGCAAAATCCTGGCTGGGATCCAGCGGTACAGAGAAGGTCAGAACCAGCGTCGCGGCGCCGTCGAGTTGCACTTCCGAGGCATCCAGCAGCGTCAACGTCTTACCCTGACTCTGCGCGGCCAGCTTAGCCAGCTTTTCAGGATCCGGTGTCGCCGGGGTTTTCTGTTCTGATGCAGTAGACGCTGCGGGGGCAGCGGCCTGAGGTTTGTCGTCGCTGTTATCACAGCCGACAAGCGTAAAGGTGGTGAGCAGCGCGAGAGAGATCGCAGCTAAGCGAAACGGTTTCATCCTGTGTCCCTGGCCTGAGGGGCCTGTTGGTCATCGTCCGGATAAGTATTATCCGCAAGTTTCGTTAATACAAAAAGTCCAATTTTATAATCGGGAAAGCACCTCGCAGAATGGCATCACGCCGCTACGCCGTGATGGAACCGCGATCACAGCGCATAACGTTACATGTTACCTTTCACGTCATTTGTTTTTAAAACAAGAAGATAGCTGGATAAGCTCGCATCAGGCCTGCTAGTTTTATGACCATGACGCACCCTGAGTGCGCGGTTCAATAAGAGAGAAAGCCATGAAACGAGCCGTGAACGCCCTACAAAATTTCGGAAAATCACTTTACGGACCTGTACTTATCTTACCCATCGTCGGCCTGTTTATCGCCTTTGGGAATGTGCTGGGTAACGGCAATCTGGCCGAGTACCTGCCGTTTCTCGGCCACCCGCTGATCCAGAGTGTCGGCCAGCTGATCGCCAAGTCTGCCGTGTCGGTGCTGGTCAACCTGGCGCTGGTGTTTGCCGTTGGGATCCCCATTGGACTGGCAACCCGAGACAAAGGCTACGCGGCGCTGATTGGGCTGGTAACTTTTATCGTGTTTATCAATGCCATGAACGTGACGTTACAGCTTCAGGGGGAACTGGCCCCTGCGGAACAGATGAAAGCCGCCGGACAAAGCATGGTGCTGGGCGTCCAGGTGCTGGAAATGGGCGTTTTCGCCGGGATCCTGACCGGGGCGCTCTCCGGTTATCTGTACAACAAATATTCCGGTGTCCAGTTTAACGGCGCGATGGCGATTTACTCCGGCCACTGCTTTGTCGCGATTGTAATGCTGCCTGTCTCTATGCTGCTCGGCGTGGTCATGAGCGAACTCTGGCCGTACGCACAGCATGGAATAAGCGATCTGGCGCTGGTGATCAAAGGGTCCGGTCCGTTTGGCGTGGCGATCTACGGTTTCCTTGAACGCATTCTGGTGCCGACGGGCCTGCATCATCTGGTCTATACGCCGTTCCTGTATACCGAACTGGGCGGTACGCAGGAGGTGTGCGGTACGGCTTACCAGGGCGCGCGCAATATCTACTTCGCCGAGATGGCCTGCCCGGACGTGAAGCAGCTCAGCAGTACCGTGGTGTGGGATGCGCGCGGCATCAGCAAGATGTTCGGCCTTCCTGCCGCCGCGCTGGCGATGTACATGACCGCGAAGCCAGAGCGTAAAGCGATTGCGAAAGCGATTCTGATCCCGGCGGCGCTGACCTCGCTGCTGGTCGGCGTAACCGAGCCGATTGAGTTCTCCTTCCTGTTTGTCGCCCCGCTGCTGTTCGTGGTGCATGCGGTGCTGACCGGTATCGGCATGATGCTGTTCTCGCTGTTTGGCGTTCACGCCATCGGCGCCAACGGGATTATCGATTTCATCCTCTACAACCTGCCGCTCGGCACGGAGAAGTCCAACTGGCCCATGTACATCGTGGTCGGGCTGATCATGTTCGCCCTTTATTTTGTGGTGTTCCGCTTCCTTATCCTGCGCTTCAACATGAAAACGCCGGGGCGTGAAGATGAGGACCAGGAGACACGCCTTTACAGCAAGCAGGAGTACCAGGCGAAGGGCAATAACGACGGGCTGGGCGAATCGATCGTTGTGGGTCTGGGCGGTCGGGAAAATATAGAGGTAGTGGATAACTGCTACACCCGCTTACGCGTCACGGTGAAGGACGTCGCCATCATCGACGAACCGCGCCTGAAAGCGACCGGCGCGAAAGGGATTATCAAACAAGGTAACAACGTTCAGGTGGTCTACGGGCTGCATGTCAAAAAAATGCGAGAAGCCGTTGAGACGTTTCTCTGAAAGGAGCTAAAGATGTTTACACCCCCATTTATTCTGTCGATTGCCGGCGGCGGCAGCACCTACACGCCGGGCATTGTGAAAAGCCTGATGGTGCGCCTGCAGGATTTCCCGCTGGCCGAAATTCGCCTGTACGATATCGACGAGGCGCGCCAGAACACCATTGCGCCGGTCGTCGAGAAGGTCATTCGCGACCACAGTCAGTGCATCACATTTACCGTCACCAGTGACCCGGAAGTGGCCTTTAGCGGCGCGCATTTTGTCTTCGCCCAGATGCGCGTCGGGCAGTACAAGATGCGCGAGCAGGATGAAAAAATTCCGCTGCGCCACGGGGTGGTCGGCCAGGAGACCTGCGGGCCCGGCGGGCTGGCCTACGGCCTGCGCACGATCCTGCCGATGGTGGAGCTTATCGATCTGGTCGATCGCTACGCGCACGAGAAAGCCTGGATCGTGAACTACTCCAACCCGGCGGCGATTGTCGCTGAGGGCGTGCGTCGCCTGCGCCCCAACGCACGCGTGCTGAACATCTGCGATATGCCGGTTGCCGCGATGCGCAATATGGGTGCCATTCTGGACGTGGATCGTCATAAACTGGAAGTGGATTACTTCGGCCTGAACCACTTCGGCTGGTTTACCCGCGTGCTGGTGGACGGCGAAGACAAGCTCCCGGCGCTGCGTAAGCATATCGCGAAGTTTGGCCTGCTGACGGAAGATGCCGCAAAAACCGACCCGCAGCACTCGGATCCGTCATGGGTGAAAACCTGGCGCAACATCAAGCCGATTATGGATAACTTCCCGGAGTACCTGCCGAACCCGTATCTACAGTACTACCTGATGCCGAACCAGATTGTGGAGCATCAAAACCCGGACTATACCCGCGCCAACGAAGTGATGAACGGGCGCGAGAAAAAGCTGTTCGCCGCCGCCGAAGAATATCAACGCACCGGAATTTTACCGGATGCCTTCCACGTGGGCGTCCACGGTGAATTTATCGTTGACGTCGCCTGTTCGCTGGCGTTCAACCTGCGAAGCCGCCATCTGGTGATGGTGGAAAACCGCGGGGCGATTACCAACCTGCCGTACGATGCGGTGGTGGAAGTGCCTGCCTATATCACCTCCGAAGGGCCGGAGCCCGTCCGCGTGGGTCAGGTGCCGCTGTTCCACCAGACGCTCCTGCAACAGCAGCTGGCCTCTGAACAGCTGCTGGTTGAGGCAACCATCGAAGGCAGCTACGAGAAAGCGTTGCAGGCGTTCACTCTGAACCGCACCGTGCCAACCATGGAGCACGCGAAAGCGATTCTGGATGAGATGATCGAAGCCAACCGCGACTACTGGCCTGCGCTGCAAAAGGCCTGGCAGGACGGTGAAGCGGTGAAAAAATAGGGGCTTGCTCGCGAGTTGAACATGGTGAGCTTGTCGGTGTCAGAAAAAACACCGACAATCCTTTTTTACGGAAAAGAATGGAGGCAACCATGTCCACCTCATATTTTGTCGCTGCCGACTGGCTGATTGAGCACGGCGACGACCCGGAAGTTCAGATTATCGACGCGCGCATGGCCCCTCCGGGCCAGGAGCATCGTGACGTTCCCGCTGAATACCGGGCAGGGCACCTGCCTGGCGCGGTATTTTTTGATATCGAAGCCCTCTCCGATCACACCTCTTCCCTGCCGCACATGCTGCCTCGCCCGGAAGCGTTTTCCGTGGCGATGCGCGAGCTGGGCATCAGCAAAGATAAACATCTTGTTGTTTACGATGAAGGTAATCTGTTTTCCGCGCCGCGAGCGTGGTGGATGCTGAAAAACTTCGGCGTGGAAAAGGTATCGATTCTGGCGGGCGGACTTGCAGGCTGGAAGCGCGACGAACTACCGCTTCAGCAGGGTGACGTCACGCTGCCGGAAGGGGAATTTGATGCCACGTTTGACGCTAACGTGGTCAAGCGCCTGACCGACGTGCTGGTCGTGAGCCACGAAAACACGGCGCAAATCGTCGATGCGCGTCCCGCTCCACGTTTCAACGCAGAAGCGGACGAGCCGCGACCGGGACTGAAACGAGGACATATCCCGGGGGCGCTGAACGTGCCGTGGGGCGATCTGGTGTTTGAAGGCGAGCTGAAAACCACCGATGAATTGCGTGCCATTTTTGAACGTCAGGGCGTGGATTTGCATCGTCCGGTTATTGCAAGCTGCGGCTCCGGCGTAACGGCCTGCGTGGTGATCCTGGCGCTGGCAACCCTTGGCGCAAATGACGTGACTTTGTACGACGGCGCCTGGAGTGAATGGGGTGCACGGGACGATCTGCCGGTTGAACCGGCGAAATAATGGATAACCGCCTGGCAACGCTGTTAACGCGCGGGTCGTCGCTGACCCGCGCGGAGTATCGCGTCCTCGCCCACCTCACTGAGCATCCATTGCTGGTGGGCAACATCACGGTGCGCGAGCTGGCGCAGGCGACATTTGTCTCTACCGCGACGATTATGCGGCTGTGCCAGAAGCTGGGGTTTAGCGGCTTTAGCGAGTTTATCTGGCACTGCAAGCAGTTGCTTTCTGACACGCCGCATATCACCGTACAGCCTGAGCAACATGCGGAAATGCCCGCGCTTTTTACCCGGTTCGTTGCCAACTATCAGCAGACCTTCCAGTGGGTCACTCAGGACAAACGCCAGCAGTTTGCCAGCCTGCTGCGCCAGAAAGAGAGCTTCTTTCTCTACGGTGCCGGGTTTTCGTACCTTTTTGCCGAGTACCTGACCAAGAAGTTGCAGGTGCTGGGAAAAACGGCCTTCATCTCCGGGCCGGGAGACAGCCGGAATATTTTTCTCAGCAACGCCGCGCGCTATCAGGTGTTTATTGCCGTTTCACGCAGCGGCGAAACGGAGCAGGTACTGGATAAAGCGCGGATCGCCAAAAACGTCGGCATGACGATCGTCGCGTTTACCCGCGCGTCGGCCAATACGCTGGCGGGTATGGCGGACGTGCATTTTGCTCTCTATGACGAAGCGGTACATTTCGCCGCCGAAGCCGCAGGTGTGACGTCGTTTGAGTCGAATCTGGTGCTGCTGATGGATTTACTGCTGCTGGAAGCAACGGGGTGAAGATCACCCCGCTGTGATCAGATAATGCGGTTGGTCTTGAGATCGCGCAGGAAGCCACCCCAGCGACGCTCGTAGAACGGAGTGATGTGCTCGGTAATAAAGTGGCTGATCCCCTTCTCACCTTTCTTCACCTGACAGATATCAATCGGCTCATCGCCCGGCAGGGTGTCGGTCGCCACGCTTCCCGCCGCCTGGATGATCTCGTCGATATCGCCGTCGGCCTCAATCCCTATCAGCAGAACAGGCTTTTCGTCAGCGCTCTCTTTGATGGAGCAGAGAAACGCGCGTTTCACCGGCTTGATGGTTTTAAACAGCGTGGTCAGGGAGTCAATCATCTGCGCGGGCGGCTCGGCCACTTCAGACAGCAGCAGCGTTTCGCCCCCTTCCAGCACCTCCTGAGTGCTGAGCGGGTTGCCCTCGTCACCAATCAGGTGGCTGATTTCGCGCGGAGTAAACTCTTTCCCGGTCGGCAGTTTGGCGTTGAGGAACAGCGTCTGCCCCAGGGTCATTTCGAACAACGTGCGCACCGGCATCACCACGAACGCCTGTTCGTCTTCTACCGCTTCCTGCAAGGCCTCGAGCGAAGTAAAGAACGGGATCACCGACGTGCCGTCGTCTTTCTCCCAGTGCAGCAGATCCAGCGCGCTGTCTTCGACAACCTGCTCCCCTTCCGCTGCGGTGCCCGGCACCCAGACGGTGGATTCCAGCAGCGTGCGGAAAAAGGCCGGACGGTGGGCGGGCTCGGTCGCCGCCTGCTCCAACAGGGTTTCTAATTCGTTTTTGGTTTCTGACATAACAATTCCAGATGTCGAATTTCCCCCTCACCCCTGCCCTCTCCCATGGGGAGAGGGTTAGGGTGAGGGCAAAGAGCATTACTCAGCCGTCAGCAGGTTCGCTACGGTACGCACGCCCAGACCGGTCGCACCCGCAGACCACTGCTCAACCGCCGCTTTACGGTAGG
Organism: Enterobacter cloacae complex sp. 677-3DZ2D5B; assembly: GCF_004136695.1. NCBI lineage: Bacteria > Pseudomonadati > Pseudomonadota > Gammaproteobacteria > Enterobacterales > Enterobacteriaceae > Enterobacter > Enterobacter cloacae complex sp. 677-3DZ2D5B. Next base: position 467,298 of record NZ_QFLS01000005.1, read on the forward strand.
TTGCGGAGCAGTCAATGTGCAGCCAGCCTTCATGGTAGTTCTCAACGAAGTGAGACAGGAAGCCTGCTGCGGTGCTTGCCCCCGCCGGGTACGCTGCGCTCGCGGTGTTGTTCAGCTCGGCGAAGTTAGACGGCAGCTGGCTGCGGTGGAACTCGGCCAGCGGCAGACGCCAGAACGGTTCGTTTTCCGCCGCCGCGCTGGCCAGCAGGCGAGCGGCCAGCTTGTCGTCGAAGCTGAACAGGGCGTGATAGTCGTTACCCAGGGCAGTTTTCGCCGCGCCGGTCAGGGTCGCCATGTCGATAATCAGCTCCGGCTTCTGCGCAGAGGCGTCGATCAGGCCATCGGCCAGCACCAGACGGCCTTCGGCGTCGGTGTTCATCACCTCAACGTTTTTACCGTTGCGGTAGCGAATGATGTCACCCAGCTTGAAGGCGTTGCCGCTCACCATGTTATCCGCGCAGCACAGGTAGAGCTTCACGCGCTTGTTCAGGCCGCGGGTGATAGCGAAGGCCAGCGCGCCGGTAATGGTCGCCGCGCCGCCCATGTCGGACTTCATGGAGTCCATGAATGCGCTCTGCTTCAGGCTGTAGCCGCCGGTGTCGAAGGTGATGCCTTTCCCGACCAGACAGGCAAAGACCGGCGCTTCTTTGTCGCCGGTTGGGTTGTAGTCCAGCGCCAGCAGGACCGGAGGACGCTCTGAGCCACGGCCCACGGTGTGGATACCCATGTAGTTCTGCTCGCGCAGGTCTTCCCCTTTAGTGATGCGGTAGGACATCTTTTCGCCCGCCACACCGCACAGCAGGTCAACGGCGCGCTGCGCCAGCTGTTCCGGCCCCAGCTCTTCCGCCGGTGCGTTAATGGTGTCGCGCACCCAGTCGATAATGTTCAGGCGGCTTTCCAGCTCTTTCTGACCGGCTTCGTCGAGGTTCGCCCACTCAATTTTACGGGTGCCTTTCGGCCCTTTGTAGCCTGTCCAGAACGCCCAGCTGCGGTCGGTGTCCCACCCTTCCCCTTCCAGCGACACATGCTTAATGCCAAGGCCGTCAATCTTACGCGCGGCGCGCTGGATCAGGCCCAAATCATCGTTGCCCGTCAGGTGCAGGGTAATGCCGTCGTTATTAATGCTGTAGGTGGCTTTCTCGCCCCAGCGCGCGTCGGCAGGCTGATTCGAGAGCGTAATCTTCATCGCTTCGGTCATTTTATTTTTCCTTATTAGCAACTAGCAAACGGGCCGCCTGAAGGCAGCCCGTTTTGTTATTTATTCTGCTTCATCTAACCAGACTAACAGAATCGCCTCCAGAATTTTTTCATTGGATGCGTTTGGATCATCGTCGAAATCCTCTAAATCGCAGATCCACTGATGCATGTCGGTGAATCGTACGGTCTTCGGATCGAGATCCGGGTTCGCGTCGTAGAGCGCTTCGCCGATTTCACGGCTGTCTGTCCACTTCAGTCCCATATTAGTGCTCGCGTGCGTGGTTGATGGTGTAGCGTGGGAACTCCACGACCAGATCTTCATCGGTCACCGCAGCCTGGCAGCTTAAGCGGCTGTCTGGCTCCAGACCCCATGCTTTATCCAGCATGTCGTCTTCGTCTTCGGTGCTCTCGGCAAGAGAGTCAAAACCTTCACGCACGATGCAGTGGCAGGTTGTGCAGGCACAGGATTTTTCACAGGCGTGTTCCACTTCGATACCTGCACGCAGGGCTACATCGAGAATGGTTTCACCGGTCTTCGCTTCCAGAACAGCGCCATCCGGACAGAGGTCCGCATGAGGCAAAATTACAATCTTTGGCATATTAAACCTCGTCCACGGACTGGCCTTTCAGCGCGACGCGGACAGATTTGTCCATGCGGCGAGCAGCGAAGTCCTGGGTTTGTTTATCAACGTTTTTAATGGCTTCTTCTATCGCGTCAGCGTCATTGCCTTCGGCCACGGCGCTTAAGCGCGCGGCAGCGTCGTCAATCACCTGGCGCTCAGCGGCGCTTAACAGCGCGGCGTCGGCAGCAAGCGCGCCGTTCAGACTTTCCAGCACGCGTGCGGCTTCCACTTTTTGTTCAGCCAGCATACGCGCCTTCACATCCTGCTCGGCGTAGCTCATTGAATCCTGGATCATGGAGGCGATTTCGCCATCGGTCAGGCCGTAGGACGGCTTCACCTGGATGGATGATTCCACGCCGGTGGATTTTTCCATCGCCGTCACGCTCAGCAGGCCATCCGCATCAACCTGGAAGGTGACGCGAATATGCGCCCCGCCAGCTGGCAGCGCCGGGATGCCGCGCAGCGCAAAGCGCGCCAGGGAGCGGCAGTCCTGCACCAGTTCGCGCTCGCCCTGCATCACGTGGATGGACATCGCGGTCTGGCCGTCTTTAAAGGTGGTGAACTCCTGCGCACGCGCCACCGGAATGGTGGTGTTACGCGGGATCACTTTCTCCACCAGGCCGCCCATGGTTTCTAAACCGAGAGACAGCGGGATGACGTCCAGCAGCAGCATTTCGCTGTCCGGCTTGTTGCCGACCAGAATATCGGCCTGGATAGCGGCGCCGACGGCAACCACTTTGTCCGGGTCGATAGAGGTCAACGGCGTGCGGCCAAAGAATTCCCCCACGCGCTCGCGTACCAGCGGCACGCGGGTTGAGCCGCCAACCATGACCACTTCCAGCACCTCGTTAGCCTCAACGCCTGCATCCTTCAATGCGCGACGGCAGGCAAGCAGGGTACGCTTAACCAGAGGCGCAATCAGTTCGCTGAACCGATCGCGGGTAATCTCACCCTGCCAGCCTGCGACGTTCACGCTGACGGACTGTGCATCGCTCAGGGCGATTTTGGCGTCGATGGCCGCATCCAGCAGTTCACGCTGCACGTGCGCATCGCTGCGATCGCTGATGCCCGCCTGCTCGCGGATGTAATCTGCCAGCAGATGGTCGAAGTCATCGCCGCCGAGCGCGGAATCTCCGCCGGTCGCCAGCACTTCGAACACGCCGCGGCTCAGGCGCAGGATTGAGATATCGAACGTCCCGCCGCCGAGATCGTAAACCGCGATCACCCCTTCCTGACCGGAGTCGAGGCCGTAGGCAATCGCCGCCGCCGTCGGTTCGTTCAGCAGACGCAGCACGTGCAGGCCCGCCAGACGCGCGGCGTCTTTGGTGCCCTGACGCTGTGCATCGTCGAAATAGGCCGGAACGGTGATCACCACGCCGTCCAGATCGCCGCCGAGCGTCGCTGTGGCGCGTGCCGCCAGCGCTTTAAGGATGTCAGCAGAAACGCGAATCGGGTTCAGCAAACCGGCTGACGTCGCGATCATCGGCAGGCCGTTTTCGCTGGCCTGTAGCTGATACGGCAGATGCGGGTAACGGGTCTGGATATCAGCCAGCGAGCGGCCCATCATGCGCTTAACCGAGCTGATGGTATTGGCCGGATCGCGCGCGGCGTTAGCGCGGGCATCAACCCCGACCGCGTGACCCTGCTGTTGGTAGTGGACTACAGAAGGCAGCAGATGGCGCCCCTGCTCGTCAGCCAGCGTTTCCGCCTGGCCGCTGCGCACGGTCGCCACGAGGGAATTGGTGGTGCCCAGGTCAATACCGACCGCCAGACGACGCTGGTGCGGTGCGGCACTTAAGCCAGGCTCACTAATTTGTAATAAGGCCATAATTGCTTCCGAAATTAAAAATCGAGCAGCTTTTCTTCGAGTTGTTCAGCACTGCTTCGCAGTTTATCGAGAAAACGGAGTTTGCGCACAGTGTCTGCCGCCACGTCCCAGGTCTCGTTGTTCAGTTGCTCCACCATCTGCTGATGGCGGGTATCGAACATACCCTTTACGCGCGTGATAAAGCTTTCCAGGCGCGCTTCGTCTTTAGCCTGTTCAATTTCATCCAGCTCTTCGCGCAGCTCCAGTTGTTCCATCAGAAAGGCGGTGTCGCGCACGGTATGCTGTTCGCTCGCCAGATCGAAACCGTGAAGCGAGAGCAGATATTCTGCACGCGCCAGCGGATGACGCAGCGTTTGCCAGGCCTGGTTGATGGTGGCGGAGTGTGATACCGCAGCCAGTTGCTCTGCCTGCGTCCCGCTGGCGAATTTATCCGGATGGTACTGACGCTGGAGATCCTGAAAACGGACCGTCAGCGCCTGGAGATCGATCGGGTATTGAGCGGGTAGTCCGAAGAGAGTGAAGTAATCCATAACAATCTCAGGGGTAGCCTGTTAGAACAAACCCCACGCGTAGCAAAGCCACGGTGGGGTTTCGGATGACGCGCGGTTAAACGTGGAAGCTTTCGCCGCAACCACACTCGTCTTTGACGTTCGGGTTCGTGAATTTGAACCCTTCGTTCAGGCCTTCTTTTACGAAGTCCAGCTGAGTGCCGTTGAGGAATTGCAGGCTTTTGCCATCGACCACCACCTTCACGCCCTTGTCTTCAAACACGGTGTCATCAGACGCCGGTTCGTCAACAAACTCCAGTACGTAAGCCATACCAGAACAGCCGGAGGTACGTACGCCCAGTCGCAGGCCAAAGCCTTTACCACGGTTCGCCAGAAAAGAGCTTACTCGCGCGGCAGCGCTGTCGCTAAGGGTAATCGACATACTCAAACCTCAATTATTTTGCTTCACGTTTGCTTTTGTAATCCGCAATGGCGGCTTTGATCGCGTCTTCTGCCAGAATTGAGCAGTGAATTTTCACCGGCGGCAGTTCGAGTTCTTCAGCAATATCCGTGTTCTTGATTGCCTGTGCTTCGTCCAGAGACTTGCCCTTCACCCATTCGGTGACCAGGGAGCTGGACGCGATAGCAGAACCGCAGCCGTAGGTCTTGAAGCGCGCGTCTTCAATGATACCTTCATTGTTGACTTTGATCTGCAACTTCATCACGTCGCCACATGCTGGTGCACCGACCATGCCGCTACCAACAGATTCGTCGCTGTTGTCAAAAGAGCCAACGTTGCGCGGGTTTTCGTAATGATCGATGACTTTTTCGCTGTATGCCATGATTGAATTCTCCTTATGTACCGATTAGTGATGTGACCATTCAATGCTGTTCAGATCCACGCCCTGCTTGAACATTTCCCACAGTGGAGAAAGGTCGCGCAGACGGCCGATGGAGTTACGAACCAGCTTGATGGTGTAGTCAATCTCTTCTTCGGTAGTAAAACGACCTAAAGAGAAACGGATAGAGCTGTGTGCCAGCTCGTCAGTCATACCCAGCGCGCGCAGCACGTAGGATGGCTCCAGGCTTGCAGAGGTACAGGCAGAGCCGGAAGAAACGGCCAGGTCTTTCAGCGCCATGATCAGCGACTCGCCTTCAACATAGTTGAAGCTGACGTTGAGGATGTTCGGCGCGCCCTGCTCGAGATCGCCGTTCAGATACACTTCTTCCATATCTTTCACGCCGTCCCACAGACGGTTACGCAGCGTGCGCAGGCGTGCCATCTCGGTTTCCATCTCTTCTTTTGCAATGCGGTAGGCTTCGCCCATGCCCACGATCTGGTGAACAGGCAGCGTACCGGAACGCATGCCGCGCTCGTGACCGCCGCCGTGCATCTGTGCTTCGATGCGGATACGTGGCTTACGACGAACGTACAGCGCGCCGATACCTTTCGGACCATAGATTTTGTGACCGGAGAAGGACATCAGGTCCACTTTCAGCTGGCTCAGGTCGATAGGCAGTTTGCCCACGCTCTGGGTCGCGTCCACGTGGTAGATGATACCGCGCGCGCGGCACATTTCGCCGATGGTCGCGATGTCTTGTACCACGCCGATTTCGTTGTTGACGTGCATGATGGAGACCAGAATGGTGTCATCACGCATCGCCGCTTCGAGCTCTTTCAGATCGATAATGCCGTTGCTCTGTGGCGCCAGATAGGTGACTTCGAACCCTTCACGCTCCAGCTGACGGCAGGTGTCCAGCACGGCTTTGTGTTCGGTTTTGCTGGTGATGATGTGCTTGCCTTTTTTCTGATAAAAGTTGGCTGCACCCTTAATCGCCAGGTTGTCGGATTCGGTCGCACCGGAGGTGAAAACAATTTCACGCGGGTCGGCACCGACCAGGTCAGCAATCTGATTACGGGCGATATCAACCGCCTCTTCAGCATGCCAGCCAAAACGGTGTGAACGGGAAGCTGGGTTACCAAAGTTTCCGTCCAGGGTCAGACACTGCATCATTTTCTCGGCAACACGCGGGTCCACCGGCGTGGTTGCGGAGTAATCGAGATAAATCGGTAATTTCATTGCTCTATAAACTCCGTACATCGCTTCAATGCAAGGAATCAGGCAACCGGCTGGATGTACGACCGAGTACGCGGGGTGTGACCACCCCGGCCTGATTCTGAATACTTATCTTTTTAATTACGCGCGCAGTTTAACGTCGATGGCGTCCTGCGTGCGGGTGCTGCGCTGTGAATCCTGACTATGCTGACGCCCAGAGACATCCAGAACTTCCTGGTTATTCACCAGCTCACCGAGGGTGATGTTGTTCAGGAAGCCGGTCAGACGGTCGCTCAGATCGCGCCACAGCGCGTGGGTCAGGCATTTATCGCCGCCCTGACAGCCGCCTTTACCCTGGCAACGGGTCGCGTCAACGGATTCGTCAACCGCGCTAATCACTTCGCCAACCGCAATACTGCCCGCGTCTTTACCCAGCAGATAACCGCCGCCCGGGCCACGAACGCTGGACACCAGTCCATTTTTACGCAGTCTGGAGAACAGCTGTTCCAGGTAAGAGAGGGAGATCCCTTGTCGTTCAGAAATATCAGCCAACGGAACCGGGCCCGCTTCGGAGTTGAGCGCAACGTCCAGCATCGCGGTCACGGCATAACGCCCTTTAGATGTCAGTCTCATGTCTTACTTAACCTCAAACTCGCCCCTGCCCGGGGTTTTTTATTGTAAAATGGGGGTATTGCATAGCAGGGCCAAGTCTGACATTCCTGACTAAATTGGTCAACTATTTACTTGACTGTTTTAGTCAGGTATTTAACCTTCTGTGCCTTCATAATATAGGTGCGGCCTGATGCCCTCACCCCAGCCCTCTCCCACGGGGAGAGGGGGAAATCGACACTACGCTTTGTTCTTCTGCTCAATCGACGCCAGAATCCCGCGCAGAATGTTCAGCTCCTGGCTTTCCGGGCGGGCGCGGGTGAACATACGGCGCAGCTTGTTCATCACCTGGCCCGGGTGGCCTTCACGGATAAAGCCGGTTGAGAGCAGCGTCTGCTCCAGATGACCGTAGAAGCGCTCCAGATCGTCCACCAGCGGGTAGGCCGTCTCTTCTTTAGGTTCGACCGGTTTCTCCTGCGTCGCCAGCCATGCCATGCGCACTTCGTAGGCAATGACCTGCACCGCCATCGCCAGATTCAGCGAGCTGTATTCCGGATTGGCGGCAATCGCTACGTGGTAGTGACACTTCTGTAGTTCCTCGTTGGTCAGGCCAACGCGTTCACGACCAAACACCAGCGCAACCGGCGCCTGTTCCGCTTCTGAGATACTTTTCAGGCCGCATTCGCGCGGGTCCAGCATCGGCCAGGGCAGCGTACGGGAGCGCGCGCTGGTCCCCACCACCAGACTGCAACCGGCCAGGGCTTCGTCCAGGGTGTCCACGATCTGCGCATTCCCGATCACGTCGCTGGCGCCGGCCGCCAGAGCAATAGCCTGAGAGTCTGGTTTCACCAGCGGATTAACCAGCCACAGGTTCGTTAAGCCCATGGTTTTCATAGCGCGGGCCACAGAGCCCATGTTGCCGGTGTGCGATGTTTCGACCAGCACGATTCGAATGTTTTGCAGCATAATTTTTAGATGTCTGGATTCAGTGTCTGAAGAATATTCGGGCATATTATCATAAACGAGAGACATAATCCGATCCCGCTGCTATACTCTGCGCCGATTTTCCTGTTCTTTAACATCCAGTGAGAGAGACCGATGCATCCGATGCTGACCATCGCCGTGCGCGCAGCGCGCAAGGCGGGTAATGTAATTGCCAAACACTACGAAACCCCAGACTCCGTAGAAACCAGCCAGAAAGGCAGCAATGATTTCGTGACTAACGTCGATAAAGCCGCAGAAGCGATTATTATCGAAACGATCCGCAAATCTTACCCGCAGCACACCATCATCACCGAAGAAAGCGGTGAACATGAAGGTACCGATCAGGATGTTCAATGGGTTATCGATCCACTGGATGGCACCACCAACTTCGTTAAACGCCTGCCACACTTCTCTGTGTCTATTGCAGTACGCATCAAAGGCCGTACTGAAGTCGCTGTTGTTTACGATCCAATGCGTAACGAACTGTTCACCGCAACCCGCGGTCAGGGCGCGCAGCTGAACGGCTACCGTCTGCGTTGCAGCAATGCACGCGATCTGGACGGCACGATTCTGGCGACTGGCTTCCCGTTCAAGGCGAAGCAGCACGCAACCACCTATATGAATATCCTGGGCAAGCTGTTCACCGAATGCGCGGACTTCCGTCGCACTGGCTCTGCTGCACTGGATCTGGCCTACGTGGCGACCGGCCGCGTTGACGGTTACTTTGAGCTGTCACTGAAGCCGTGGGACTTCGCGGCGGGCGAGCTGATCGCACGTGAAGCTGGCGCGATTGTTTGCGACTTCACCGGCGGCCATAACTATATGTCTACCGGCAACATCGTTGCAGGTAACCCGCGCGTTGTTAAAGCCATGCTGGCAAACATGCGTGATGAACTGAGCGATGCGCTGAAGCGTTAATTCAGTCTGTTAAGCCCGGTGGCGCTACGCTTACCGGGCCTACAACACGCCTCAGATACGGCTAGAAAGGCCGCAACCCCCTTCCCACCGGCACCGCGCTCATCCACATCGTGACCGCAGCCACCAGCAGAATCACCCCGCCCGCCAACGCAAGCGTCGTCCAGCCAACCTGTCGCCACAATACCGGCGTTTTATTGCCGCTGAGTTTTACCGCCAGCTGACGGAAGCTGTGCACCAGCAAGGCTAACGAAGAGATCGTCAGAGACGTTCCCGCCGCCATCGCCAGCGCCGAGAGCATGCCCCAGCCAAATACGCCTGTCACTTTGCTGAACAACAGCACCATGATTGCGCCCGAGCACGGACGCATCCCCATTGAGAGCACAATCATCAGACGCGCACGCCAGTCGTCACCATTCTGTAATTGTTCCTGCGTCGGCAGATGCTGATGCCCGCACCCGCAGTTTTCATGGTGAACGTGATGCGGCGTAAAGGCTTTGAATTTTGGTTTTTGCAGCAACGCGCGCAATTTTTTCAGCGCCCGCCAGCAGAGGATCAACCCCAGCACGCCTACCAGCGCGTAACTCCCCTTCTCCAGCCAGAAGCTGCTCATATGCAGCTGGCGAGCCGGCAGCTGTAGCAGCGAGAGGACGACCACGACCAGCGCAATCGCCACACCGCCCTGAAGTAAAGAAGAAGCCAGCGTCAGGCCGATACTCGATTTCAGCTTCGACGGATGCGTGGCAAGCCAGGTCGTGATGACAATTTTGCCGTGCCCCGGCCCCAGGGCATGCAGCACGCCATAGATAAAGCTGAACGCCAGAAGAGCGCCGCCCGCTTTGGTCGGATTTTCCGCCACGGCTTTCAGCAGCACGCTCATCTGCTGATTAACTTCCCGCTGCCAGAGGACGCTTTTCACCATCACCTGCGGCCATGCCTGCCACAGCCAGAGCGCGCCGCCAACCGCTAACAACAAAAAGAGCGCCAGAGGCCAGAGGTGCAGCCAGCGACGCGGCTTACTGACGGGAGAGGAGATCACTGACATTGTAACGTCACCTCCTGCGCGAACTGTTTACCCAGCTCCATGTCCTCAGGCGGGGCATCTGCTTTATCCAGCGAGATCGCAAAGTTCAGCGTCTCTTCGCTGGGTTTAGGGGTGTGCACGCCAATTTTGCAGCTTTTTTGCAGCGCGTCCGGCAGCCGTACGTCGCTGTCTTTGTCATAGCGCATATCGACATAGTAGGTAGGGTCAAAAGTGGAAAAGCGGTACGTTTGCCCGGCCAGCGGCTGAGGATGCGCCAGCGGAAGCACGAACGTAAGCACCGCCTGATGACCTTCGCGGGTCATGCCGTACTCCGTGGGACGGTTAAGAAATTTCACCTTTTGTCCGTTGTGCCAGAACTCGGTGAAGTAGTGCTGACCCAGCACGTTGGCCATCACCTCCGCCGCCAGCTTTTTCCAGATCTCATCGCCGGGCTTTGCGTTTCCGGCATCGTACAGCAGGTCGGCGGAGGTGATTTCATCCATCGTCCAGTGCATCTTCAGGCCACTGAGCTTTGTGCCGTCCGTCACCAGTTCGGTTTTCAGGCTGATAAAACTGTGAGGATGTGCGCCGGCGGCGAAAGTGAAAACCGCCAAAAATAACGCTACCGCGCTTTGTTTAACTATTTGCATCTGTTCCTCACGTCAAAAATTCTGTGATGTTCGCCAGCAATCCTGAGTGAAAGGCCTGCCGGTGCGCTTTTCAGCGCCCATCCTTTAGCTATTCTTATCAAACATTCACACTGGATACCCGACAGATGATGACGACGCTTGAAATTCCATCTGTGCTTTCCAGTTCGCAGCGCCGCTGCCAGGTGCTTTTGATGCTTTACCTGCCCGATGCTGCCGTCACCGCACAGAGCATAATCGCTGCCAACGGCGTGGACGACGTCATGGCACGGCAAGATATAGCCGAGACGCGCGATGAAATCCAGCGCTATCATCGGCTTGATATCGTCACGCACCATGATGGCTGCTACCGAATTGAGGGTACCGCCCTGAATCAACGTTTGTGCCTGCTGCACTGGCTGCGCAGGGCGCTTCGGCTGTGTCCACATTTTGTCGCCCAACAGTTTACTCCTGCCTTAAAAACCGCGCTCAAACAGCACGGCATTGCCCGCCCGCTTTATGACGATGCGAACCTTCGGGCGCTTATCAACTTTTGTGCGCGCAAGCTTCAGCGCCAGTTTGAGTCCCGCGACGTACAATTTTTACAGCTCTATCTGCAATATTGTCTGATTCAGCATCATCTGGGCAATACGCCGGAGTTTTCGCCCGTTCAGCGCAGCTGGACGCAGTCCCGAGGGGAATACTTTACGGCGCAGGAAATTGTCCGCCACTGGAAACGGCGCGTCCCGCAGGGAACGCACAGCGATGAACAGCTGTTCCTGGCGCTGCTGTTTATGATGCTTCGCACACCCGACCCGGTGATGGATAAACACCAGCAGGATCAGCGCCTGCGTCGCGCCATCGTGCGTATGATTGCCCGCTTCCGGGCACAAACCGGGATGAACTTCAGCGATGAGCAAGGTCTGACCGATCAGCTTTATATCCATCTGGCTCAGGCGCTGGACCGCTCCTTATTTGACATCGGCATCGACAACAGTCTGCCGGAAGAGATCCACCGTTTATACCCCCGGCTGCTGCGCACCACTAAAGAGGCGCTGTCTGAGCTGGAAGCCGAATTTGGTCTGAGATTCTCCGGTGAAGAGATGGCTCTGGTGGCGGTGATTTTTGGTGCCTGGCTGATGCAGGAGACCGATCTGCATGAAAAACAGGTGGTCCTGTTAACGGGGGAAGATAAAGCCTGTGAAGAGTTAATTGAGCAGCAGCTTCGCGAGCTGACGCTGCTGCCGCTCAATATTCGTTATCTTAGCCTGGAGGCGTTTAAGAAGGAGGGCGCGCCCCGCGAGGCGGCGCTGGTTATTACGCCTTATCCAACCGCCCTGCCGCTGTTCTCGCCGCCGCTCATTCATGCCGTTGAGACCCTGAACACGCAGCAGCAGGAACACATTCGCGTAATGCTCGAATCGTAGTTACGTGCGAGCAGCGACTTTAGGGCGAATAACGATGGCCGGTAAAGCGACCAGCGCCATCACCCAGAACACACCGTGCCCCAGGTGCTGATAGAGGAAACCGGCAAATACGGTCATCACCGCAATACTGCCGCCCATCGCCACCGCTGAATAGACCGCCTGAAGACGAATAACGTCCCCACCCTCTCGCGCCGCGATGTAGCGCATCGCCGCCAGATGGCAGACGGTGAAGGTTCCGCAGTGCAGAATTTGCGCCACAATCAGCCACGGCAGCTCCGTCGTCCAGCCCATGATGCCCCAGCGCGCCACGCCGCACACGGCGGAAAGCAGCAGCAGGTCACGCGCCCCGAAACGACGGAACAGTTTTTGGCTCAGCGCGAAGATAATAACCTCCGCCACCACGCCGAGCGACCACAGGTAGCCTACCGCAGAAGCCGAGTAACCCGCCCCCTGCCAGTAGATGGCGCTGAAGCCATAATAGGCCGCATGCGCCCCCTGAAGCAGACAGACGCAGGCCAGGAAACGCCAGCTTTGCGCCACCAGCGAGCGCCAGGCGGGCCAGCCGGCGCTCTCCTGATGGCGGCTTTCGCCCTGCGGCATCACCGACGGACGCAGCAACATACCGAGCAGCATTGAGGCGATGCCGAGCGTTAGCAGCGCCAGAATGGCACGATAGTCATAGAGGCTGACCAGTTTCCCGACCAGCGCAGAGCCGATCACGAAGGCAATCGATCCCCACAGGCGCACGCGGCCATAGTCCATGGTGATCTGCTTTTGCCAGGTGTTCGCCAGGGCATCCGTCAGCGGCACCAGCGGGGAGAAGAACAGATTAAAGCCAACCATTACCACCATCAGCCAGGCAAACTGGTGGCTAACCCAGAAGCAGGCGGCAAAGACCAGCGTCAGCAGGGCCAGAATTCGCACCGCTTTAATCAGTAAGGAGGGATCGCTGACGCGGGGCGCAATCAGCAGACTACCCAGGAAACGTGCCACCAGCCCCGCGCCCAGCAGGATGCCAATGGTCTCAGGCGTCAGACCAATTCCCTTGAGCCAGACGCTCCAGAAAGGCAGAAAAATACCGTAACTAAAGAAATAGGTGAAATAGCTGAGCGCCAGCCAGCGCGTGGAATGCAAGACCATGAATCCCTCCCGAAATGGAGGCGATAGTCTGGCGTTAATCCCTGACTTTAGCAAGTCGTTAGCGCGCTATAAATTAACTAAAAATTAACATCATCACCAGCCGGACAGCGTATGGCGAGAGCGGTAAAACTGTATTACGTTTATAAGACATCGCCTGAAGAGGTCGTTTGCCATGAACAGCTTACGTTATTTCGATTTCGGCTCCTCTCGTTCTCTCCTGCTTTTAATTGCCCGCATTGCTATCGTGGTCCTGTTTATTATTTTCGGTTATCCCAAGCTGACGGGGTTTAGCGGCACCGTTCAGTATATGACGTCGCTCGGCGCCCCCATGCCCATGCTGGCCGCGATTATTGCGGTGGTGATGGAAGTCCCCGCCGCGATTCTAATCGTGCTGGGCTTTTTCACCCGCCCTCTCGCGGTGATCTTTGTCTTCTATACGCTGGGAACGGCGGTGATTGGTCACCACTACTGGGATATGACGGGCGATGCGGTCCTGCCAAATATGATTAACTTCTACAAAAATGTGAGTATCGCTGGCGCATTTATTTTGCTGGCGATTACCGGGCCGGGGGCCATCTCCCTCGATCGACGTTAGCCCATAAAAAAAGGCCGCATGAGCGGCCTTTTTCAGTTCTGCAACGCAGAGAATTATGCGTACACCGGGAAGCGTGCGCAGATGTCCAGCACTTTACCTTTAACGCGCTCGATAACCGCGTCGTCATTGATGTTGTCCAGAACGTCACACATCCAGCCCGCCAGCTCTTTTACTTCCGCTTCTTTAAAGCCACGACGAGTTACGGCCGGAGAACCGATACGGATACCGGAGGTCACGAACGGGCTCTTCGGATCGTTTGGCACGCTGTTTTTGTTCACGGTGATGTTGGCGCGGCCGAGGGCTGCGTCAGCTTCTTTACCGGTCAGGTTCTTATCAACCAGGTCCAGCAGGAACAGGTGGTTTTCAGTCCCGCCAGAGACCACTTTGTAGCCACGATTCAGGAACACTTCCACCATCGCTTTGGCGTTTTTAGCAACCTGCTGCTGATAAACCTTGAACTCTGGCTCCATCGCTTCTTTCAGCGCGACGGCTTTCGCGGCGATAACGTGCATCAGCGGGCCGCCCTGGGCGCTTGGGAATACGGCGGAGTTCAGCTTTTTGTACAGCTCTTCGTCACCGCCTTTCGCCAGGATCAGCCCACCGCGTGGACCCGCCAGGGTTTTGTGGGTGGTGGTGGTCACAACGTGCGCATGTGGAACCGGGTTCGGGTAAACGCCAGCGGCAATCAGACCGGCAACGTGCGCCATGTCGACGAACAGGTACGCGCCGATGCTGTCAGCGATTTCACGCATTTTTGCCCAGTCAACGATGCCGGAGTAAGCAGAGAAGCCACCGATGATCATCTTCGGCTTGTGCTCTTTGGCCTGCTTCGCCATGTCTTCGTAGTCAATTTTACCGGACTCATCAATACCGTAAGGGATGATGTTGTACAGTTTGCCAGAGAAGTTAACCGGGGAGCCGTGAGTCAGGTGGCCGCCCTGCGCCAGGTTCATACCCAGAACGGTATCGCCCGGCTGCAACAGCGCGGTATAAACAGCGAAGTTAGCCTGAGAGCCAGAGTGCGGCTGGACGTTCGCGTAGTCAGCGCCAAAGAGTTCTTTCGCACGGTCAATAGCCAGCTGCTCAACGATATCAACGTATTCGCAACCGCCGTAGTAGCGCTTGCCCGGATAACCTTCAGCATATTTGTTGGTCAGCTGAGAACCCTGCGCCTGCATCACGCGCGGGCTGGTGTAGTTTTCGGAGGCGATCAGTTCGATGTGCTCTTCCTGACGTACTTTTTCCTGCTCCATAGCCTGCCACAGTTCGGCATCATAATCGGCAATGTTCATTTCACGCTTTAACATCCGCATCTCCTGACTCAGCTAACAAGTAAATTTTTGGCCTGAAAAGGCAGTCCTGTTGGACGACGGGCAACAGTATAACTGAATAGTTCTGCGATAACAGGTCTTGACAAACGATTTTACGCAAACGTTTACCTCCACGCCACGCAAGGGTTTGAGCAATAAAGCTCTCACCATTTCCAACGGATTTCTTTTCAGCTTTGTGATGCATATTTTTCACGATGCAAAGAACCATTTACATTGCAGGGGTATTTTTATAAGATGCATCTAAAATACATCATTAAAGTAACATCAGAAGGAAGCTGCTATGCTCGACGCCCAAACCATCGCTACCGTGAAAGCCACAATCCCCCTGCTGGTTGAAACGGGTCCTAAACTGACCGCCCATTTCTACGATCGCATGTTCGCGCATAACCCGGAGCTCAAAGAGATTTTCAACATGAGCAACCAGCGTAACGGCGATCAGCGCGAAGCGCTGTTTAACGCTATTGCCGCCTATGCCAGCAACATCGAAAACCTGCCGGCTCTGCTGCCTGCGGTGGAAAAAATCGCGCAGAAGCACACCAGCTTCCAGATCAAACCTGAGCAGTACAACATCGTCGGCAGTCACCTGCTGGCGACCCTGGACGAAATGTTCAGCCCGGGCCAGGAAGTACTGGATGCCTGGGGGAAGGCCTATGGCGTACTTGCAAACGTATTCATCAACCGTGAAGCACAGATCTACAGCGAAAACGCCAGCAAGAATGGCGGCTGGGAAGGCACGCGCGCCTTCCGCATCGTTGAGAAAACCCCGCGCAGCGCACTGATCACCAGCTTTGAGTTTGAGCCAGTTGACGGTCAGCCAGTTGCCGATTACCAGCCGGGCCAGTATCTGGGCGTCTGGCTGAAGCCTGAAGGCTTCCCGCATCAGGAGATTCGCCAGTACTCCCTGACCCGCAAGCCAGACGGCAAAGGCTATCGCATTGCGGTTAAACGTGAGGAAGGCGGTCAGGTATCCAACTGGCTGCATAACGAAGCCAGCGTGGGCGACGTGGTCCATCTGGCGGCACCGGCGGGCGATTTCTTTATGGCCGTTGAAACGAATACCCCGGTGACGCTGATCTCCGCAGGCGTGGGTCAGACGCCAATGCTGGCGATGCTGGATACGCTGGCGAAAGCAAACCACAGCGCGCAGGTTAACTGGTTCCACGCGGCGGAGAACGGTGATGTTCACGCCTTTGCGGACGAAGTGAAAGCGCTGGGAGCGGGTCTGCCACACTTTACCGCGCATACCTGGTATCGTTTACCCACGGAAGCCGACCGCGCAGCGGCTCGTTTCGACAGCGAAGGCCTGATGAATTTAGGGCAGCATGAAGGGGCGTTTAGCGCACCGGGGATGCAGTTCTACGTTTGTGGGCCGGTAGCGTTTATGCAGTATGCCGCGAAGCAGCTGGTCGACCTGGGCGTGAATAAAGACAACATTCATTACGAATGTTTCGGCCCGCATAAAGTGCTGTAATGCAAAAAGCCCCTCAACGAGGGGCTTTTTTTTCGCCGGGTGGCAGCTGCGCCTTACCCGGCCTACCAAATCTTTTTTAAATCGCCGCGTCGTCTTCTTCGCCGGTACGGATACGGATCACGCGCGCCACGTCAAAGACGAAGATTTTCCCGTCGCCAATTTTACCGGTCTGCGCCGTGCGGATGATGGTATCCACACAGGTATCGACGATATCATCGCTCACCACGATCTCGATTTTCACTTTCGGCAGAAAGTCCACCATGTACTCTGCGCCACGGTATAGCTCGGTGTGGCCCTTCTGACGACCAAAACCTTTCACTTCAGTTACGGTCATCCCGGTGATGCCTACTTCTGCCAGCGCTTCACGTACATCATCCAGTTTGAAAGGTTTAATAATCGCATCAATCTTTTTCATGGTGGGTCCTTAAACTCTTGCCAGTAAGCAGCCTCGTAATCGGTTGCTCACAGTATCATATTCAGGCGAATTTTGCGGTATTACTCTTTAAAATCGTTCGCTTCCAGCTCGTGGCGTGAAAGCAATTTATAAAACTCGGTACGGTTACGCCCGGCCATGCGCGCCGCATGGGTTACGTTGCCTTTGGTGATTTGCAGCAGCTTGCGCAGATAGTTCAGCTCGAACTGGTTTCGCGCTTCCGCAAACGTCGGTAAGGCCGTGTTTTCCCCCTCGAGCGCCTGCTCCACCAGCGCATCGCTGATCACCGGCGATGACGTCAGCGCCACGCACTGCTCAATCACGTTCACCAGCTGGCGTACGTTGCCCGGCCAGCTTGCTGTCATCAGGCGTTTCATCGCATCGGTGGAGAACGCGCGCACGAATGGTTTGTGGCGGTCAGCGGCCTGGCGCAAAAGGTGATTTGCCAGCAGCGGGATATCTTCCGCACGCTCGGCCAGCGCCGGGATTTTCAGGTTGACGACATTCAGTCGATAGTAGAGATCTTCGCGGAACTCGTTGCGCGCCATCACCTTGGGCAAATCGCGATGGGTAGCGGAAATAATGCGCACGTTGATATCGATATCGCGGTTGCTGCCAAGCGGACGCACTTTCCGCTCCTGCAACACGCGCAGCAGTTTGACCTGCAACGGCGCGGGCATATCGCCAATTTCATCAAGGAACAGCGTGCCCCCCTCAGCCGCCTGGAACAGCCCTTCACGGCTGCTCACCGCGCCGGTAAAGGCGCCGCGGGCATGGCCGAAGAGCTCAGACTCAAGCAGTTGTTCCGGCAGCGCGCCACAGTTGATGGCAATAAAGGCATTTTTACTGCGTGGGCTGGCGTTGTGGATCGCCTGGGCCAGGATCTCTTTCCCGGTCCCGCTCTGGCCGTTGATCAGCACGCTAACGTCGGATTGCGCCACCATCCGCGCCTGTTCCAGCAGGCGCAGCATCACAGGGCTACGCGTCACGATGGATTCACGCCAGCCGTCGTCGCCGGATGGCGCCGCGTGCTCAAGAGCGCTGTCGATCGCTTTATAGAGGGCGTCTTTATCCACCGGTTTGGTGAGGAAGCTGAATACCCCCTGCTGCGTCGCGGCCACCGCATCAGGAATAGATCCGTGAGCGGTGAGGATAATCACCGGCATCCCGGGCTGCTGCTTCTGGATCTCCGTGAACAGTTGCAGGCCATCCATTTCATCCATGCGCAAATCGCTGATCACCAGATCGATTTTCTCGCGGCTGAGCACTTTCAGCCCCTCCTGCCCGCTTTCAGCGGTGACCACGCTGTAGCCTTCGCTGACCAGACGCATCCCCAGCAGCTTTAACAGCCCGGGATCGTCATCCACCAGTAACAGATGGGCAGGTTTACGGCTTGTCATGGCTTCACATCCTCTTGTTTCGGCGTCTCACTGTCTGGCGTCGTGGCAGAGTTGCCTTTCGACCCATCGGGCAGATAGCTGCCTGCCGGCTTACGCGTCGAGAGCTGTCTTTCGATATCGGTCAGATTTTCAAGCTTGCGGGTGGTGGTTTCCAGCTGCTCGCGCAGCGACTCCTGCTGCTGGCGAAGCGCATCAAGCTCGCTGTCGCTCGACTGCTGCAATTTGCTGTAGCGGAAACGCTCTTCGGACAGCTGTAATTGCAGGGTTTGTCCGTCCCGCCAGAGCTGATAGACCGGGCGCACCTGGGGGGGAATATTGATCACGTAAGTATCCAGCCGCGTCACGTTGGCGCGGCGTTCGACAGGCGTGATTCTGGCATCCGCCATCACGATCCCGCGTTTAAACGCGTCCTGCCAGGTATCATCCATCAGCATCGCCGCCTGGGCACGGGCCTCGGCGGGTGCCAGTCGCTGGCCGCAGTCTATTCCGCGCAGCCAGAACAGCGGATTGGATTCAACATCACGCCCCGACAGGCTCCAGATATCATCGCAACGTGTTGAAAGGAAATCGGCCAGCTGTTTTTGCGGCCATTTATCTTCCTGTTTGTGGCTAATCGCACTTTTTGGTGCATGGGTTACACAGCCGGCCAGCAGTAAGCAGGGCAGGCTGAGGCGCACATTTTTGCTGGAAAACACCGCGCGCAGTGCGCGGTAAAAGACGTGTGACATACTCACCAGGTTGTTATTCATTTCATTGATTTTTCCGGCTCAAGAGGCAGTTCGATACGAAAACAGACATCGGCGCGTTCATCACTCACGATGTTAAGCTCACCCTGCATGCGTCGTATGCAGTCGCGGGCAATACTCAGCCCCAGACCACTTCCTTTTACCGCACCTTTTCGCTGATGACTCCCCTGGAAGAAGGGCTCAAAGATCATCGTTTTTTCATCATCCGGAATCGGGCTTCCCGTATTCGCTACGTCAATAAATACCCGCGAACCGTTGTTATTGCTTCTGATATAAATGGTACCGGATTCAGTACCATAGTGCACCGCATTGGAATAAAGATTATCCAGTACGCTCATTAGGAGCATCGGCTCTGCCAGGCAGGATGGCGCATTGAGATCCACCTGGGTATGCATCATTTTAGCTCTTGCTGGCAGGCTATGGGCGGAGATCACCATGTCCACCAGCGGTTCAATCTCAACGCTTTCAAGCACCACAGCACCATCCGCCAGCTTGCGGTTATAGTCCAGCAGTTGTTCAATAAGTTTTTGTAAATTGCGGCTACTGGCATCCAGAATCGCCACGATCTCTTTTTGCTCAGGGGATAACGGCCCCGCCACTTCGTCTGCCAGCAGCTCCGTGCCTTCACGCATACTGGCCAGCGGTGTTTTGAGTTCGTGTGAGATATGGCGCAGGAACTGGTGACGCTGCGATTCCAGCCACGCCAGGCGTTCAGAAAGCCAGATGATGCGCTGACCGACCGAGCGCAGCTCGCGCGGGCCTTTAAAAACAACCGTATCCCCGAGAGATTTGCCCTCCCCCAGGCGGTTAATCATCCGCTGGATCCCCTTTACCGGGCCGATGATCATGCGGGTAAAGAGCAGTACCAGCCCCAGGCTGACGAGGAACAGCACCAGCGCCTGCCAGCCGAAGAACTGGCCGCGCTCGGCAATCTCCTGCTGGAGTTGTTGACCACGGGAAAAGATAACCGTACGGGTGGACTGCACCATCTCCGTATTGGCGTTCGCGAAGGCTTCAAGTCGGGCGGCGGCGGCGGCATCAGGACCGCTGTTTTTGCACTGGAGCTGCGCCAGATCGTTCAGATCCTGACGCAGCGCCTGATAGAGTTTGTCATCCGGCAAGACCCCGGCATGGGCATCCAGCATTTCGCTGTAGCGTTTACGCTGGTTCTGATAGACCCTCTCCAGCGTACGGTCGTCCAGCACGCAGTACTGGCGATAGCTACGCTCCATCTCCAGCGCGGCGTTGGTCATTGCCTCGCTACGGCGGGCATCAATAAGCGTGGTGCGGTTAGTCAGGGCCGCCTGGGCACTTAACGCATTCAGGCTTTGCCATGCCTGCCACGCCAGAACCAGCAAAGGTAGCAGGATCAGCAGGAAGGCCATCATAACGAGCTGTCGCAGGGAGCGAGGGAAAGCGGGCCAGCGTTTCAACACATTACTCTCATCATCCGGGTTTGAGGAGAGCGTAACTGAGTCTGCCCTTCAGATACAACAAAGCCGGGTAAAAACCCGGCTTTGTCATGGAATAAGGCGGTGCCTAACTCGACGTTTCGCCCTGGCCTGATAAAGCATTGCAATAATCAGTAGTTGGACGGCAGGCACCTTTTTGTGCGTCATTCGAAGTTTATGTAGCACGTCCCGAAGGGGCTGACATAAGAAGGTGAATGAGCCACTGGCTACTATTATGCAACATGCGTGCCAGATTGCAAACTTTGATACTATCCTTATGATTAATAATTGTTTTATTATTAAAATGCATTGATTGTCAGGTGAATGATTTCCAGGCTAAGTGTCGCTATTAAGCAACACCTTAATGGAAACCTGTCCTGCCATAGATAAATCAACAATTTATATGTCTCTTATTGGAGACACTCAATCCAGAGGATTGTCGCAATTTTGCGACAGGTACAAAAAAGCCCGGTGGCGCTCGCGCTTACCGGGCCTACAGTCAGGGCGTTGAAACTTAACCCAGTTGTTTACGCGCGTTGCGGAAAATGCGCATCCACGGGCTGTCCTCGCCCCAGTTTTCCGGGTGCCAGGAGTTGCTCACGGTGCGGAAGACACGCTCCGGGTGCGGCATCATGATGGTCACCCGACCGCTTTCGCTGGTGACCGCGGTAATGCCATTTGCCGAACCGTTTGGGTTAGCCGGATAGGTTTCGGTGACCTTGCCGAAGTTATCAACAAAGCGCAGCGCTACCAGTCCTTTGCTTTCAAGCTGAGCCAGGTGCGCCGCATCACGCATTTCAACCTGACCTTCGCCGTGCGAAACCGCGATTGGCATCTGCGAACCCACCATTCCCTGCAACAGCAGAGACGGGCTTTGGGTTACTTCTACCAGGCTGAAGCGCGCTTCGAAGCGGTCAGACTGGTTACGCACAAAGCGCGGCCAGGCTTCGCTGCCCGGGATCAACTCGCGCAGGTTAGACATCATCTGACAGCCGTTACACACACCCAGCGCCAGCGTCTGCGGACGATGGAAGAAGGTTTCGAACTCGTCACGCACGCGGCTGTTGAACAGAATAGACTTCGCCCAGCCTTCGCCCGCGCCCAGCACGTCACCGTAGGAGAACCCTCCGCAGGCAACCAGCGCCTGGAAATCATCCAGCCCGGTACGCCCGGCCAGCAGGTCGCTCATGTGGACGTCGATGGCGTCAAAGCCCGCCCGGTGGAAGGCCGCCGCCATCTCAACGTGGGAGTTAACGCCCTGCTCGCGCAGCACGGCCACTTTCGGACGCGCACCGGTCGCAATGTACGGCGCGGCAATGTCTTCGTTTATGTCGAAGCTGAGCTTCACGTTCAGGCCAGGATCGTTGTCGTTCGCCTTCGCGTTGTGTTCCTGATCGGCGCATTCCGGGTTGTCACGCAGGCGCTGCATCTGCCAGGTGGTTTCCGCCCACCACATACGCAGCGTGGTGCGGCTTTCGCTGAACACCGCGTGGCCGTCGGCTTCAATCACGAAACGGTCGCCCTGCACCGCTTTACCGAGATAGTGTACGCAGTCTGCCAGACCGTGCTGCGCCAGAATCGCTTCTACCGCGTCGCGATCTGCGGCGCGTACCTGAATGACCGCGCCAAGCTCTTCGTTAAACAGCGCCGCCAGGCGGTCTTCGCCAAGCGTAGCAATGTTTGCTTCAACGCCGCAGTGACCGGTGAAGGCCATCTCTGCCAGCGTCACCAGCAGGCCACCATCGGAACGGTCGTGGTAGGCCAGCAGCTTACGCTGCGCAACCAGCGCCTGAATTGCGTCGTAAAAGCCTTTCAGCTGGGCGACGTCGCGCACGTCGGCTGGCTTATCGCCGAGCTGGCGGTAAACCTGCGCCAGCGCGGTGGCGCCAAGGGCGTTATGGCCTTTGCCGAGGTCAATCAACAGCAGGGCGTTATCTTCAGTGGAAAGCTGCGGCGTAACGGTATGACGTACGTCTTCCACGCGCGCAAACGCGGTGATCACCAGCGACAGCGGAGAGGTCATCTCGCGCTGCTCGTTACCTTCCTGCCAGCGGGTTTTCATCGACATGGAGTCTTTACCCACCGGAATGGTCAGGCCGAGCGCAGGACACAGTTCCTCACCCACCGCTTTCACGGCTTCATACAGGCCGGCGTCTTCACCAGGGTGACCGGCGGCGGCCATCCAGTTCGCGGAAAGTTTGATACGTTTGATGTCGCCAATCTGCGTCGCCGCGATGTTGGTCAGCGCTTCACCAACCGCCAGTCGTGCAGAGGCGGCGAAGTCCAGCAGCGCCACTGGGGTGCGTTCGCCCAGCGCCATCGCTTCGCCGTAGTAGCTGTCGAGGCTCGCGGTGGTCACGGCGCAGTTAGCGACCGGGATCTGCCACGGGCCAACCATCTGATCGCGGGATACCATACCGGTCACGGTGCGGTCGCCGATGGTCACCAGGAAGGTTTTCTCTGCCACAGCAGGCAGGTGCAGCACGCGGTTAACCGCTTCTGCCACGGTGATGCCCTGGCGATCCAGCGCTTTGCCCGCCGCTTTGCGAGTCTGCACGTCGCGGGTCATCTTCGGCGTTTTGCCGAGCAGCACGTCCAGCGGCAGATCGATCGGCTGGTTGTCAAAGTGGGTGTCGCTTAAGGAAAGGTGCTGCTCTTCGGTCGCTTCACCGATGACCGCATACGGCGCGCGCTCGCGGCGGCACAGCTCGTCAAACAGCGGCAGCTGATCGGCGGCAACCGCCAGCACGTAGCGCTCCTGGGATTCGTTACACCAGATTTCCAGCGGGCTCATACCCGGCTCATCGCTCAGGATATCGCGCAGGTTGAAGCGTCCGCCGCGACCGCCGTCGCTCACCAGCTCAGGCATAGCGTTGGACAGGCCGCCCGCTCCCACGTCGTGGATAAAGAGAATCGGGTTAGCATCGCCCAGCTGCCAGCAGCGGTCGATCACTTCCTGGCAGCGACGCTCCATCTCAGGGTTGTCACGCTGCACGGAGGCGAAATCGAGATCCGCATCAGACTGGCCGGAGGCCATCGAAGAGGCCGCACCGCCGCCCAGACCGATGTTCATCGCCGGGCCGCCGAGCACGATCAGCTTCGCGCCGACGACGATCTCGCCTTTCTGCACGTGATCGGCACGGATGTTGCCGATCCCGCCCGCCAGCATGATCGGTTTGTGGTAGCCGCGCAGCTCTTCGCCGTTGTGGCTGTCCACTTTCTCTTCATAGGTACGGAAGTAACCGTTCAGCGCCGGACGACCAAATTCGTTGTTAAACGCCGCGCCGCCCAGCGGGCCTTCGGTCATGATATCCAGCGCGGTCACGATGCGCTCTGGCTTGCCGAAATCTTCTTCCCACGGCTGTTCAAAGCCCGGGATACGCAGGTTGGAGACGGAGAAACCGACCAGACCCGCTTTTGGTTTCGCGCCGCGACCGGTCGCCCCTTCGTCACGGATTTCACCGCCGGAGCCGGTCGCCGCACCCGGCCATGGGGAGATCGCCGTCGGGTGGTTGTGGGTTTCCACTTTCATCAGGATATGCGCGGGCTCCTGATGGAAGTCATAGCGCCCTGCTTCGCGATCGGCGAAGAAGCGGCCCACCTCGGAACCTTCCATCACCGCGGCGTTGTCTTTATAGGCAGACAGCACGTGGTCAGGGGTTTGCTCCATGGTGTTTTTGATCATTTTGAACAGCGACTTCGGCTGCTGTTCGCCGTCGATAATCCAGTCGGCGTTGAAAATCTTGTGGCGGCAGTGCTCGGAGTTGGCCTGCGCGAACATATACAGTTCGATGTCGTTCGGGTTGCGATTCAGCTTAACGAATGCATCCTGAAGGTAGTCGATTTCATCCTCTGCGAGTGCCAGACCAAGACGCAGGTTTGCGTCAATCAGCGCCTGACGGCCCTGCCCCAGCAGATCCACGCTCTGTACCGGCGCAGGCTGATGGTGGGAGAACAGTTTCTGCGCATCATCCAGAGAGTCAAACACGCTCTCCATCATGCGGTCGTGCAGTTCAGCCGCAACCGCCTGCCACTGCGCGTCGCTCAGGGTAGAGGCTTCCACGTAGTACGCCACACCGCGCTCCAGACGGTTAATCTGGTTCAGGCCGCAGTTGTGAGCGATGTCTGTTGCTTTGGAAGACCAGGGGGAGATGGTGCCAGGGCGTGGCGTGGCGAGGATTAATTTGCCGGTCGGCGTATGGCTGCTCAGGCTTGGGCCATATTTAAGCAGACGTTCCAGCTGTACGCGCTCCTCTGCATTCAGGGGGGCATTCAGGTCAGCAAAATGGACATACTCAGCGTAAATATTGCTTACCGGAAGGTCGGCCGCCTGAAAACGTGCCAGCAGTTTGGTAATACGGAAGGCAGACAGTGCAGGCGAACCACGCAGAATTTCCATCATAAGTCTCTCGTCTTCGAAGCGCCGGGGCGCTTACAGTGTGCGCAAGGGGGGGAAACGGGCGTCATTATAGAGAATCCTGAGCGCCGACGAAACCGTTTGCGTCGAAATAAAATCAACCTTTATGTTTAACAATAGATGTGACCTGTCTCTCTAATTGGTTGCCAACTGGCGCTACTTTGCGCAAAATGCCGCTCAATCAATGGCAAACTCTACTCTTAACATGACTACAGCACACTGAGGCAACCGGCGTCGCAGAGAATTAACTAATTGAAAAAATTAAAGATTAATTATCTGCTCATCGGCATTGTTACGTTGCTGCTGGCAGTGGCCCTCTGGCCGTCTATCCCCTGGTTCGGCAAGGCCGAAAACCGTATCGCCGCCATTCAGGAGCGGGGGGAGTTGCGCGTCAGTACCCTCTCCTCCCCGCTTATTTACGACGATATCAACGGTAAAACCATCGGTCTTGATTACGAACTGGCACAGCTGTTTGCGGACTATCTGGGCGTGAAGCTGAAAGTTACCGTGCGGCAGAACATCAACCAGCTGTTTGATGATTTGGACCATGACCGTGCCGATATTCTCGCCGCAGGTCTGGTGTACAACAGCGAACGCAGCAAAAACTATCAGCCGGGCCCGACCTACTACTCCGTGTCGCAGCAGGTGGTTTATCGTGTGGGTAGCCTGCGCCCGCGCTCACTGGCCGACATCACCGACCAGCAATTGACCATTGCGCCAGGCCATGTGGTGATTGACGATCTGCGGGCGTTGAAAGAGAAAAAATACCCTAACCTCAGCTGGAGGGTCGATCCTAAACTCGGCACGACCGAATTGCTGGAGCAGGTAAAAGATAAAAAGCTGGCCTATACCATTGCTGATTCGGTGGCGATCAGTCTTTTCCAGCGCGTTCATCCTGAAATCGCCGTGGCGCTGGATGTGACCGACGAACAGCCGGTGACCTGGTTTACCCAGCTGGACGACGATCAAACCGTCTCTGCGGCCATGCTCGATTTCTTTAATTCCATCAATGAAGACGGCACCCTGGCGCGTCTGGAAGAGAAATATCTCGGTCACGGGGACGATTTTGATTACGTTGACACCCGCACCTTCCTGCGCGCGGTGGACAGCGTGCTGCCGGACCTGCAACCGCTGTTTGAGAAGTACGCCCAGGAGATTGACTGGAAGCTGCTGGCGGCAATTTCCTACCAGGAATCGCACTGGGATGCTCAGGCCACCTCCCCCACGGGCGTGCGCGGGTTGATGATGCTCACCAAAAATACCGCCCAGAGCCTCGGCATCAGCGACCGGACCGATGCGGAACAGAGCATCAGCGGCGGCGCGCAGTATTTACAGGATATGATGGCGAAAGTGCCGGAGACGGTCCCGGAAGGGGAGCGGATCTGGTTTGCGCTGGCCGCCTATAACATGGGGTATGCGCATATGCTCGACGCGCGGGCGCTGACGGCGAAAACCAAAGGTAACCCGGACAGTTGGTCAGATGTAAAACAGCGCCTGCCGCTGCTTAGCCAGAAACAGTGGTACCAGAAGCTGACGTATGGCTATGCGCGCGGCCATGAAGCGTATGCCTACGTGGAAAATATTCGTAAGTATCAGATAAGCCTGGTGGGATATCTGCTGGAGAAAGAAAAAGAGGCGGCCGAGGCGCAACAGCTGGCTGAAAGCTATCCGGTGGTCGCACCGGAAGAGCTTAATCACCCTGCGGTTTCAATTCTGCCTTTTGTTGCTTTTTCTGCTGCCGACGCATTCGAAAAAAGTCACTTAACAGACCCGAACATTCTGGTGCAAGTACCCCGCCGATAGTTTTCACCTGGTGGTTCATCCCCGGATGCCCAAGTACGTCCATCAGTGAACCAGCAGCGCCCGTCTTTTCATCCCGCGCGCCAAACACCAGCGTACCGATTCGGCTGTGCACCATCGCCCCGGAGCACATTACGCACGGCTCAAGGGTGACATACAGGGTGGTATCAAGCAGACGATAGTTTTGCAGCACCAGTCCGCCCTGACGCAGCGCCATAATTTCAGCATGCGCGGTAGGATCGTGACGGCCAATCGGACGGTTCCACCCTTCCCCAATCACCTGATTGTTATGGACCAGTACCGCGCCCACGGGCACTTCGCCCTCTTCCCAGGCGCGCTGAGCCAGCGCCAGCGCATGGCGCATCCAGTATTCATGATTGTGTTCAGGGTTGGACAAGGGCTGATACTCCAGTCGAAAAGCGGGCGGCATTATACACAGCCGGTACAGATAAGACTATTCGAGTTGCTGAAGTTCGCCCAGAGGCGTGACGCGCCAGCGGTGCTGACAAAAATAGAGCAGCGGGTTGTCCTGCTTGCTGTCGCTGTAGCCGCTGTACAGACGCAGCGGCGTACCGATGCGTTTCTCCAGCTGCACCACTTTTTCATGTCCGAGGCAGCGCAGGGTGAGCACCCAGCCGCCGTAGCCGCGCGCGATCTGCGTGGCGATAAGATTTACGCGCGGCAACCAGGGCGTATCAAAATAGACTTGCTCCACCAGCGTCTGCGGGGAGCCAGTAATCAGCCAGATATCGGCATCATTGGCGTCGAGATAGCTGGTCAGGCGCGCCTGTACCACGGGAAACGCGGCGACGTGCCCGCGAAACCAGTGCGCAAAATCCTGTTCGAGCTGCTTGAGGCGCGCTTCGCTATGACCAAACGTGCATCCCCAGAGCAGCAGGCTCATCGGCCAGCGCGCTGCACGGCCTTTCACCAGCAGCGCGATGCCAATAACGGGTAACAGGGGTAATACCAGCAACGCGTTAAGGGGCTGGCGCCGCAGCAGGTAGCGCATAAAGGTGCCGAACATATCCTGCTGATGCAGCGTTCCATCCAGATCAAAAAAGACAACGCGACGCTCGTGACTGGCCAAACCTTACTCCTCTGGGTCGTTGAATCCTAACAGCCAGGTAAACAGGAACCCGGCGATCACCGCTACCAGATAGCCTAACAGATAGAGCATCACTTTTCCGGTCACGATGGTTAATGCCAGCGGTAACCCGGAGATCCCGAAGGTAATGACGGTCGCCACTTTCCAGTAGCTGATTAACGCCCCGCCCACTGCGCCACCGAGACAGGCGGCCAGGAACGGCTTACCCAGCGGCAAGGTCACGCCGAAAATCAGCGGCTCGCCGATACCGAGCAACCCGACCGGCAGCGCCCCTTTAATGACCTTTTTTAAACGCGCGTTGCGGGTTTTCATCAGCACCGCGATGGCCGCGCCGACCTGCCCAACGCCCGCCATCGACAGGATCGGCAGCAGGGCGTTATAGCCGTGCGCCTGTACCAGTTCGACGTGAATCGGCACCAGCCCCTGATGCAGACCGGTCAGCACTAACGGCAGGAAGGTCCCGGACAGCACGGCCCCCAACAGCAGCCCGCCGCGATCGATCGCCAGAGACGCGCCGTGGGCGATGGCTTCAGAGATCGCGCCGCCTAACGGTTGCAGCGCCACAATCGCCACGCTCCCGGTAATCAATGTGGTCAGCAGCGGGTTGAGGATCAGTTCAATCGAGCCTGGCAGCAACGCGCGTAGCTTTTTCTCAATCCAGCACATCAGAATGACCACCAGCAGCACGGCAATCACCCCACCGCGGCCAGGCTGAAGCGCCTCGCCAAACAGCGTAATCTGCGCCAGCTGCGGGCTGGAGAGGATACCCGCCATTACGCCGCCCATCGCCAGCGAGCCGCCGAACACTTTGGCCGTGTTCACCCCCACCAGAATATTCATGATGGCAAACACCGCGCTGCCGAAAATCGCCAGAATACCCAGCAGGTTCGGATACTGGGTGGCGAAATTCCCGACAATATCCGGACGCTTGAGGATATTGATAATCCCGGAGATCAGCCCCGACGCGATAAACGCCGGGATAAGAGGAATAAAGACGTTTGCCAGCTGGCGCAGCGCATCGCTCATGGGGGCTTTGTATTTGGCTTTCGCCTGCGCTTTGGTGCGTTCCGCGTCGTCAAAGGTGGGAGCCGTTTCACTGCCCGTCATCAGGGCGCGCATGGCATCAACCACCTGCGCCGCTTTGCCCGGACCGACAATCAGCTGGTGCTGTTGCCCCTGTTTAACGTACCCGCTCACGCCGGGGAGCTGCTTCAGGCGCGTTAAATCAAGCTTTTCGTCGTTGTACACCTCGACGCGTACACGCGTCATGCAGTTTTCCAGACGCTGAATATTTTTTTCCCCACCGATCCCAAGCAGGATGTCGCTGGCGAGCGCTGCTGTTTTGTCCATAAACGCCTCTTATTGATGTTCTAATGCCGCCCGTAAAAACCCGTGATGGGCTTCAAGCCTGGCTCTGGCCGCGGCTGCATCCAGCCCGGTTAATATCATCAGAATGGCGGGTTTTACATCGTGATCGGTCTGCTGAAGCACCTTTTCCGCCTCTTCACGACTGGCGCCTGTCGCTTCCATCACCATGCGGCAGGCTCTGTCCACCAGCTTGACGTTGGTGGCCTGCATATCCACCATCAGGTTTTGGTAGACCTTGCCAAATTTCACCATCGCGCCGGTGGAGATCATATTGAGCACCAGCTTCTGTGCGGTTCCGGATTTCAGGCGCGTGGAGCCGGTGAGCGCTTCCGGCCCGACGACCGGAGAGATGGCAATGGCGGCCACCTGCGCAATCGGCGAACCCGGGTTACAGGAGATGGCCACCGTGGTACATCCCGTCTGTCTGGCGTATTCCAGCCCACCAATGACGTACGGCGTACGACCAGAAGCCGCCAGCCCGACGACCAGATCCTGCGCGGTCAGGTTCAGCGCCCTGAGATCGTCTTCCCCAAGCTGTTTATTGTCTTCTGCCCCTTCCACCGCTTTCAGCAGCGCGCCGGGGCCACCGGCAATCAGGCCAACGACCAGACCGTGCGGAACGCCAAATGTCGGGGGACATTCTGAGGCATCCAGCACACCGAGGCGCCCACTGGTACCCGCCCCCATATAAATAATGCGTCCTCCTGCTTTCAGAGCGTCGGCAGCGGCGTCTACGGCTTTCGCCACCTCGGGCAATGTCTCTTTGACTGCCAGCGCGACGAGGGTATCCTGTTGATTAAAGCGGTTTACCAGCTCCAGCGTGGACAGTGCATCAAGATCCATGGTTTGCGGGTTACGCGTTTCAGAAACAAGAGAGCCTAGATTCATGTTATTTACCTCTGGAATTTTTAATTCATAATAAACGCACTATAATGGAATATAAAATTCATTCAGGCGAGCATAATTCGTATTTGCGCAGGTAATCACATTTTCGCCAGGAGACCGTATGAACTGTTTAATTCGTATTCGCCAGCGCTACGCAGGGTTTGCCCAGAGTGACAAAAAGCTGGCGGATTATTTACTTTCCCAGCCCGATCGCGCGCGACACCTCAGCTCCCAGCAGCTGGCAGGTGAAGCCGGGGTGAGCCAGTCGAGCGTGGTGAAATTTGCCCAGAAGATAGGCTATAAAGGCTTTCCGGCGCTAAAACTGGCGATCAGTGAAGCACTGGTAAGCAACCCTAATCCGCAGTCAATGCCGGTGCATAACCAGATCCGCGGCGACGATCCGATGCGTCTGGTCGGCGAAAAGCTGATCAAGGAGAACGTGGCGGCAATGCATGCCACGCTGGATGTGAACACGGAAGAGAAGCTGCTGGAAAGCGTAGCCATGCTTCGCGACGCGCGGCGTATTGTATTGACCGGGATCGGTGCCTCCGGACTGGTTGCGCGTAACTTTGGCTGGAAGCTGACAAAAATCGGCTATAACGCCATCGTTGAACAGGATATGCACGCGCTGCTGGCGACCGTGCAGGCCATGGATCCTGACGATTTACTGCTGGCCATCTCCTATTCCGGCGAGCGCCGTGAAATTAATATGGCTACCGACGAAGCCCTGCGCGTAGGAGGAAAAATTCTGGCCATTACTGGCTTCAGCCCGAATGCGCTCCAGCAGCGGGCCACCCGCTGTCTGTATACCATCGCCGAGGAACAGGCCACTCGCAGCGCGGCGATTTCGTCGACGAGTGCGCAGATGATGCTGACGGACCTGCTGTTTATGGCGCTGGTTCAGCAGGATCTGGAGCGTGCGCCAGAGCGTATTCGTCACAGCGAAGAGCTGGTAAAAAAACTGGTTTGAACAACGAATGAGCGTATAATGCCCGCCCTGTTTGTGATGTTTCTGAGAATTTCCTGATGGCGCTGTTAATCACCAAAAAATGCATCAACTGCGATATGTGCGAACCCGAATGCCCGAACGAGGCGATTTCGATGGGCGACAGCATTTATGAGATTAACAGCGACCGCTGCACCGAGTGCATTGGCCACTATGAGACGCCGACCTGCCAGAAGGTGTGCCCCATTCCCAATACGATCTTAAAAGATCCGGCACATGTCGAGAACGAAGAACAGCTGTGGGATAAGTTTGTCCTGATGCACCATGCGGACAAAATTTAACCTTCGATAATCACCGTCGCACAGGCGTAGTGGCGTTCATCTGCAAGCGTTACGTGCATGTGCGCCACGCCCAGCTTTTCCGCCAGCTTAAGCGCCTCGCCCCATAAACGCAGACGTGGCTTACCCAGCTCATCGTTAAACACTTCAAACTGGTTAAACGCCAGGCCGTTACGAATGCCCGTGCCGAACGCTTTCGCCGCCGCCTCTTTTACCGCGAAACGCTTTGCCAGAAAGCGCACCGGCTGCTGATGCGCCTCCCAGATAGCCCATTCGTTATCGCTCAGCACGCGTCTTGCGAGGCGATCGCCGCTCCGGGCGATCACCGCTTCGATGCGGGCTATTTCAACGATGTCGGTGCCTAAGCCCAGAATAGCCATTACTGACGCGCTTCCAGCATCAGGCGCTTCATCTCGGAAACCGCTTCTTTCAGGCCGCTCATCACCGCACGACCAATAATGGCGTGGCCGATGTTCAGCTCGTGCATTTCCGGCAGGGCAGCGATGGCTTTTACGTTGTGATAGGTCAGGCCGTGACCGGCGTTAACCTTCAGTCCCAGGCTCGCGGCGTAGGTTGCCGCTTTGGCGATCCGCTCCAGCTCTTTCGCCTGCGCTGCGTCGTTTTCAGCATCGGCATAGCAGCCGGTGTGAATTTCAATATACGGCGCGCCCACGTCGGCAGCGGCTTTAATCTGGGTGAAATCGGCGTCGATAAACAGTGAAACCAGGATACCGGCATCCGCCAGGCGTTTGCAGGCATCGCGCATTTTGTCGAGCTGCCCGGCCACATCCAGACCGCCTTCGGTGGTCACTTCCTGTCGTTTTTCCGGCACCAGGCAGCAGAAATGCGGCTTCGTATCGCAGGCAATCGTCAGCATCTCTTCCGTTACTGCCATCTCCAGATTCATGCGGGTATCCAGCGTCTGGCGCAGGATACGCACGTCGCGATCGGTGATGTGGCGACGGTCTTCACGCAGATGGACGGTAATGCCGTCCGCCCCAGCCTGCTCGGCGATAAACGCCGCCTGAACCGGATCCGGATACGCCGTGCCGCGCGCGTTGCGCAGGGTGGCAATGTGGTCGATGTTGACGCCTAACAGTAATTCAGCCATGACAATCCTCGGTATTTTTGTTCATTTACCTTCTCCCTCTCCCTCCGGGAGAGGGCTGGGGTGAGGGGTAAAACATTAGCGTTTCGGCATAAACTGCCTGAATAATTCGCGGCTCTTTAAAGGTTTGCCCCCAAGATACGGCTTGAGCGCAATTCGGGTAAAGCGTTTTGCCGCACGCAGGGTGTCGGCGTCCGGGAACTCGCGTTCATACAGTGCTCTGAGCTGGCGCCCGGTAAAGGTGCTGTTATCGACGACGACACTGGCAATAAAGCCCTTTTCCTCACGATAGCGATAGGTCATGGTATCTTCTACCTCGTCCCCACTCCCCGCGCAGTGCAGAAAATCAACACCGTATCCAAGGTGACCGAGCAGCGCCAGCTCGAAACGACGCAGCACAGGCTCAGGAGTGCCGGTTGCGCCAGCGAGCGACTGGATACAGTGCAGGTAATCAAAGAAAAGTTCAGAGAAGCGGGTCTCATGTTCAAGCACCCGTGAGATGAGTTCGTTGACGTACAAACCGCTGTAGAGCGTGATACCAGAAAGAGGAAGCGCGAGGGAAACGGCTTCAGCACTGCGCAGGGTTTTGACTTCCCCTCGCCCGCCAAAGCGGACCAGCAGTGGGGTGAAAGGCTGCAAGGCACCTTTGAGATTAGAACGTCTGGATCGTGCGCCTTTGGCAACAAGGCGCACGCGACCGGACTCTTCCGTGAAGACGTCCAGCATCAGGCTGGTTTCGCTCCAGGGACGACTATGCAGGACAAAGGCGCGCTGCCATCCATCCATATGCTCGTCGTCTTAGGTTACTGATCTTCGCCGTAACCGAGGCTGCGCAGCGCACGCTCATCATCGGCCCAGCCAGATTTCACTTTCACCCACAGTTCCAGGTGAACCGGTGCTTCAAACATGTCCTGCATGTCTTTACGGGCTTCGATTCCGATAGTTTTGATCTTGGCGCCTTTATTACCGATCACCATCTTCTTCTGCCCTTCACGCTCAACGAGGATCAGACCGTTAATATCGTAACCGCCGCGCTCGTTGCTCTGGAAACGCTCGATCTCCACCGTCACAGAGTACGGCAGTTCAGCGCCCAGGAAACGCATCAGCTTCTCACGGATGATTTCAGACGCCATAAAACGCTGAGAGCGATCGGTGATGTAGTCTTCAGGGAAGTGATGAGTCGCTTCCGGCAGATGCTTGCGCACGATGCCCGCGATGGTATCAACGTTCAGACCCGTCTCCGCAGACAGCGGGACGATGTCCAGGAAGTTCATCTGGCTGCCCAGCCATTGCAGGTGCGGCAGCAGATCGGCTTTTTCCTGCACATTGTCCACTTTATTGACCGCAAGGATCACCGGCGTTTTGCCGTCGCGCAGCTTGTTCAGGACCATTTCGTCGTCCGGCGTCCAGCGGGTGCCTTCCACAACGAAAATCACCAGCTCTACGTCGCCAATGGAGCTGCTCGCCGCCTTGTTCATCAGACGGTTGATGGCGCGCTTCTCTTCCATGTGCAGGCCCGGGGTATCGACGTAAATCGCCTGATACGCGCCTTCAGTATGGATACCGACGATGCGGTGACGCGTGGTCTGCGCCTTACGCGAGGTGATAGAAATCTTCTGCCCAAGCAGATTATTCAGCAGGGTGGATTTGCCAACGTTCGGACGTCCGACGATGGCAATAAATCCGCAATAGGTTTTGTCGATGCTCATTCCAGCTCCAGCATTTTTAACGCCTGTTCGGCGGCAGCCTGTTCAGCCTTACGACGACTTGAACCCGTGCCGACCACCGGTTCACTCAGGCCACTGACCTGGCAATGGATGGTAAATTCCTGATCGTGCGCTTCGCCACGTACCTGCACCACCAGATAGGATGGCAGCGGCAGATGACGACCCTGCAAATATTCTTGCAGACGCGTTTTAGGATCTTTTTGTTTATCGCCCGGGCTGATTTCGTCCAGGCGGGTCTGATACCAGTTCAGGATCAGCTTTTCTACGGTCTGTATATCGCTGTCCAGGAACACGCCACCGATCAATGCCTCGACCGTATCGGCAAGGATGGATTCACGACGGAAACCACCACTTTTCAGCTCACCTGGCCCCAGACGCAGACATTCACCCAGCTCAAACTCGCGTGCGATTTCAGCGAGGGTATTGCCGCGCACCAGCGTGGCGCGCATGCGGCTCATATCACCTTCGTCCACACGCGGAAAACGATGATAAAGCGCATTTGCAATCACGAAACTTAAAATAGAGTCGCCTAAAAACTCAAGACGCTCATTATGTTTGCTGCTGGCACTGCGATGGGTTAATGCCTGTTGCAACAACTCCTGATGATGAAAAGTGTAGCCCAGCTTCCGTTGAAGCCGATTAATTACGATGGGGTTCATGCGATACCAATAAATGAATGCGTCAAAAATGCAGCACACGAAACCGACCTGAGAAAACCAACGCGGTTTCGTGTGCCGTGGCACCTTTGCAGGGCCAACCTTAAACTTCGGGGGAATATTCTATACACAACGACAGGGGATGTCGTTAGTTCAAAGAGATTTATCGCTGAAATAATTCACGTAGCGGCGAATAAAAGCCGCTACGTGTTATTTTTGACGAAAATTAATGAATTCCGCCAATACGATTCAGGCGAACGCCGGTCGGCCACTCGCCTTCCTGCTTCTCAAAACTCATCCAGATAGCGGTTGCTTTACCGACCAGATTCGCTTCCGGCACAAAGCCCCAGTAACGGCTGTCCGCAGAGTTATCGCGGTTGTCACCCATCATGAAGTAATGTCCCGGCGGCACAATCCAGGTCGCCAGCTGTTGGCCTGGCTGCTGGTAGTACATTGCCAGTTGATCCTGTGCGATTGGCACGGTCAGAATGCGGTGAGTGACATCGCCCAGCGTCTCTTTCCGTTCAACCAGACGAATACCGTTCTCTTTGGTTTCACCTTTTGGCACCTGGAAGAATCCGCTGGTCGCTTCACCGCCGTTACGGCGGGCAAAGGTCTGCACAAAATCACTTGGCTCAACGTTGGAGTAAGTGACTGGCAGCGCATTTTCACATGCAGTTCCAGAGCTACAGCCTGGCTGAATGGTCACCTCTTTCGCCACCGGATCGTAGGTCACTTTATCGCCCGGCAGACCTACCGCGCGTTTAATATAATCCAGCCGTGGATCTTCCGGATATTTAAACACCACGATGTCGCCACGTTTCGGATGACCCGTTTCGATCAGCGTTTTCTGGTAGATCGGATCTTTGATGCCATAGGCAAACTTCTCAACCAGAATGAAATCACCGATCAGCAGCGTTGGCATCATCGATCCTGACGGGATCTGGAACGGTTCATAGATAAAAGAACGCACCACCAGCACAATCGCCAGCACCGGGAATACCGATGCCCCTGTTTCCAGCCAGCCCGGTTTTGGGCCGACTTTTTTCAGGGTTTTCGCGTCCAGCGCATCGCCCGTGGCTGCCTGCGCGGCAGCCTGACGTTCACGGCGTTTTGGGGCGAAGATAAACTTATCCAGGCACCACAACAGACCTGTCACCAGGGTAGCGATGACCAGGATCAGGGCAAACATGTTCGCCATGCCAACTCCTTAAGGTTATTTACCGTTACCGTCTTTACCAACATGAAGGATGGCAAGGAATGCTTCCTGCGGCAGCTCAACGTTACCGACCTGCTTCATACGCTTCTTACCTTCTTTCTGCTTCTGCAACAGCTTTTTCTTACGGCTGACGTCGCCGCCATAGCACTTAGCCAGAACGTTTTTACGCAGCTGCTTCACGGTTGAACGGGCAATGATGTGGTTACCAATGGCCGCCTGAATCGCAATGTCAAACTGCTGACGCGGGATGAGATCTTTCATCTTCTCAACCAGCTCACGACCACGGTACGGTGCGTTATCGTTGTGGGTGATCAGCGCCAGGGCATCAACACGCTCGCCGTTGATCAGTACATCCACGCGAACCATGTTCGAGGCCTGGAAGCGTTTGAAGTTGTAGTCCAGCGACGCATAGCCACGGGAGGTAGACTTCAGACGGTCGAAGAAGTCGAGCACTACTTCCGCCATCGGAATTTCATAGGTCAGCGCCACCTGGTTACCGTGGTAAACCATGTTGGTCTGCACGCCACGCTTCTCAATACACAGGGTGATCACGTTGCCGAGGAACTCCTGCGGCAGCAGCATGTGACACTCTGCGATAGGCTCGCGCAGTTCCTGAATATTATTCAGCGGCGGGAGCTTGGACGGGCTGTCGACGTAGATCACCTCTTTCGACGTGGTTTCTACTTCGTAGACAACCGTCGGGGCGGTGGTGATCAGATCCAGATCGTATTCACGCTCCAGACGTTCCTGAATGATCTCCATGTGCAGCAGACCGAGGAAGCCACAGCGGAAGCCGAAGCCCAGCGCCGTTGAGCTTTCTGGCTCGTAGAACAGGGAGGCATCGTTGAGGCTCAGCTTTCCGAGCGCATCGCGGAAGTTTTCGTAATCGTCAGAGCTGACCGGGAACAGACCCGCATAAACCTGCGGTTTCACCTTTTTGAAGCCTGGCAGCGCTTTATCTGCCGGGTTACGTGCACCGGTCAGGGTATCACCCACCGGCGCGCCGAGGATGTCTTTAATGGCACAGACCAGCCAGCCCACTTCGCCGCATTTCAGCTCGGTACGGTCAACCTGTTTTGGCGTGAAGATGCCCAGACGGTCAGCGTTGTAGACCTGGCCGGTGCTCATGACCTTGATTTTGTCGCCTTTACGCATGGTGCCGTTTTTAATACGCACCAGCGAAACAACGCCGAGGTAGTTATCAAACCAGGAGTCGATGATCAGCGCCTGTAGCGGCGCATCCGGGTCACCTTCCGGCGGCGGAATATCACGCACCAGACGTTCCAGTACATCCGGAACGCCGACGCCGGTTTTCGCCGAGCAGCGCACTGCATCGGTCGCATCAATACCGACGATGTCTTCAATCTCTTCCGCTACGCGCTCAGGATCGGCGGCTGGCAGGTCGATTTTATTCAGAACCGGCACCACTTCGAGATCCATTTCCATGGCGGTGTAGCAGTTTGCCAGCGTCTGGGCCTCTACGCCCTGTCCGGCATCCACCACCAGCAGCGCGCCTTCGCAGGCCGCCAGCGAGCGTGACACTTCATAAGAGAAGTCAACGTGCCCTGGGGTGTCGATAAAGTTCAGCTGATAGGTTTCACCATCGGAAGCTTTATAGTCGAGCGTCACGCTCTGCGCTTTGATGGTAATACCGCGTTCGCGTTCCAGGTCCATGGAGTCCAGAACCTGGGCTGCCATTTCACGATCAGACAGGCCACCGCAAATCTGGATAATACGGTCAGACAGCGTCGACTTACCGTGGTCAATGTGAGCAATGATGGAGAAATTTCTTATGTTCTTCATATGTATGGATTTATTTACTCGCTATGCGGATTAAATCTTCTTGATGGACACAGCGGTGGACACTCCACAGTAACTACCCCATCAACGACTGGCATGCATATTACACTGTAGCGCCCAAATCGTCAGCATACGATCTCCTGTTCATTGAGTGATAACGAGTGCCTACAGTTAAGCAATGTAAATTAAATTGTTGGGCAGTCATCATCACCCAGCGCGCGGTTGATGAAGAACGTCACTCTACCAAGCCCTCCCCCCTTCCAGAGCAGCACCTTCGATCGCTTCGCCATCATCTGTCATGAGTGACAGCCCCATCAGATTGGCAAACTGTGTGTGGCAGTCGCACAGAATCAACAACACATCACCTGGCGTCTTCTTCATTACAGGTTCGATTACCGCAAAGCCTTTATCAGTTTCGAAGCTCGCTCTGCAACTCTTACTATCGCCCCATCACCGGCCAGTCGCCGCCCGTTTTGCATACGACAGGCGGAAGTTTACTTTACTCGTTCTATTAAGAATATTGCGTGTATTACTCAGCTTTTTTATCTTCTTTTTCTGCCTCATAAATTGCTCCTATACTTCAATTTCCACTCATTGTTCCGTAGACAGCCAATAGAGCAGTCAAGTAATCCTATTTTGTAAACAAGCTTGGTAACCTGAGTCTGTCGCTGACCCAGTAAGTTTAAGCCTATTTTCAAGAATCACTGAGGGGCGGTACTAGTTGAGATACCGAGTAGTTAATAAATTACGTTTTGAGTTAGCTTTTAACTTCCACAACTGAAAACTCGCAAATCCATTTCAACATACTTATATACTTCTACTTGTAAAGTATTGGACCAGACGTTGACATTCTCAATAACAATCAAGAGATTCTTGCTTCAACGGAAGTTGAATTAACCTTCCTCCACAAGCAGAAACGACATGCCCTGCCGCTTAAAATTCATCACATAGTACAACATCATCACGGAAAAAACCGTTACAAGAGTTTACTCTCCCGGCGAATAATTTCACCACCCAGCCACTCTTGTTTGTATATCAACTGCCTGACAAATTCGTATCTCATACTCAGAGTGTTATCGTTCTTGGCAGATACAGAATCCATCAAGTTCACAACCTCAACAACTGCGTGATTTTTACAAATTGCCGTGGTTGCTTTATGGATATTATCAAGTCTTATCCTTGCTGCCTTTGATCTCACTCGATCAATTTTACCTTTGGTTTTTAGCCAATTTTTGCTGTATTTCTTTCTTCTCGTCAGTGTCTTATTGAGACGGATTAACTTTTTCTTTTCTTCCGCTTGGTAAGTGTTATCACCGCCAACCCCAGATGACAGATGAACGCTATTCACATTATTAAGTACAATTGTAGTTTTGATATCAGAGGGGTGTATTGGATCAGGAACTGTTTGCTCTGTATTAAAACTGATATACCATTTTCCCTGATTAAAGGAAATAGTTGCATTTTTTAAATCACCAATGATTTCACGGCTCTTGCGATACTTTACCCAGCCGACTTTAGGGAGAGATACCAGTTTTTTTTCTTGATCTACTCTAACCCTTTGGCATGGTATACGGAAAGAATCATGCCGACCTTTCTTTTTAAACTTTGGATATTGTGATTTGCCGGTGAAAAAGTTTCTGAATGCTCTGTCTAAATCTCTTAATGATTGCTGTAAACACTGAGATGGAGCTTCTTTCAACCAAGAAAGGCTCTCTTCATTCTTCCATTCCACTAATTCAGAAGCCAGCTGATTGTAGCCTATGAATTTTTTACCCGAACGGTAATTCTCATTAAGAAGAGCAAGGCCTTTGTTGTAAACAAAACGACAGGAACCAGCAAAGGCCAAAAAGTCAGATAACTGACCTTTGTTTGGTTCAAGCAAAAATTTGAATGCCTGTTTTTTAATCACAACTGGACCTGTGTAAACGGAGCGAAACTGGTGAAATGCTAAATCATCGTGCGAGCTTTGATTAAAGGATTTGACTACTTTTAACGACCTTATTCAGCCAATAAAAAAGCCCCACATATATGGGGCTTTGACACTTAATATGAAATTAGCCTTGCAGCAGAGACAGAACCTGCTGAGGAACCTGGTTAGCTTTGGACAGCACGGAGTTACCAGCCTGCTGAATGATCTGCGCTTTGGACATATTCGACACTTCAGTCGCATAGTCGGCATCCTGAATACGGGACTGCGCTTCAGACAGGTTAGTGGTAGTGTTGTTAAGGTTGGTCACAGCAGAGCTCAGACGGTTCTGTACTGCACCCAGAGAAGAACGGAACTTATCGATAGAGGCAATAGCATCGTCCAGCGCTTTCAGTGGGTCAGCAGTGGTTGCTGCTTTAGTTGCTGCATCTGTGGTGAATTTCCCATCTTCCTGTACATATACAGCCTTACCGGAATTGTTAGTAATGGAGCCGTCTTTCTGCAGGAAAATCTCAGTTTCATTCTTGGCAGCTAACGTACCGTCAGTCTGAGTGTAAGCTTGATTACCACCAATTGTAACTTTGCCAGTATTAGCTGCTACTGTCGTTGTGCCAGTTGTGAAACCAGTCGTTTTGGTAGCAGACTGCATAGCTTCAGCGCTGATTCGGGCACCAGTAACTACAATTGCACCACTCTGACCAGCAACAGTTGCACCCGCTAATTTGATTTCAGTCTTATCTTCGGTCGTAATGGTGACTGGAACTGCCGCCGCAGGAGTAGTTGTGTTTTGAGTAAGAGCATCAAGAGTTGCAGGCTTAATACCAGCACCAGCACTGTTCTGAGTCAGGTTGCCATCAATACCAATGAAAAGCTTGGAACCATCTTTCGCAGTGATTTTACCATCGCTTGACAGAACAACATCTACAGATGTTGCACCAATCTTAACGTTCAGATTAGCGGTATCACCTGCTTTAGGAGTCAGGATAGATTGTAACTTGGCGCTATTACTTGGAGTTGTTGCGTCACCAGCTGCAATAGTAGCATTGAATGTAAAATCATTAGTATCTTTATGATACGTATAGTTATTACCAGTAACAGCGTCGAAACCACTGGTAATATTAGCATTAACTACGGCAGTATCACCTAAGCCAGCAAACACGTCAGCTACGGTAGATTCGTTCAATCCCGCGCTTACTGTATACTTAGTTACGCCATTAGCATCTGCAGCAGGAGCAGCGATAGAACCGCCAGCAGCTGTTGTAGTGAGCTGAGCAGCTGTCAAATCAGCTTTAGTTGCTGCCTTATTAGCTACTGAACCTTCACCATTAACGTTAAAGCCAGTCAGGTTCAGAGTAGACGAGTCAATTTTTTTCAGGTCGATAGTGATGGTCTGGCCATCGTTCGCGCCAACCTGAATTTTCATGGAGCCGTCTTTAGCCAGCACGTTCACACCGTTGAACTGAGTCTGACCGGAAACGCGGTCAATTTCGTCCAGACGGGATTTGATTTCGTCCTGGATGGAGTCCAGATCAGACTGGGAGTTAGTACCTGTAGAAGACTGAACGGTAAGTTCACGGATACGCTGTAAGTTGTTGTTGATTTCAGACAGTGCGCCTTCAGT
Organism: Enterobacter cloacae complex sp. 677-3DZ2D5B; assembly: GCF_004136695.1. NCBI lineage: Bacteria > Pseudomonadati > Pseudomonadota > Gammaproteobacteria > Enterobacterales > Enterobacteriaceae > Enterobacter > Enterobacter cloacae complex sp. 677-3DZ2D5B. Next base: position 508,563 of record NZ_QFLS01000005.1, read on the forward strand.
GGTCTGCGCAACGGAGATACCGTCGTTGGCGTTACGCGCAGCCTGAGTCAGACCTTTAATGTTAGAGGTGAAGCGGTTGGCAATCGCCTGGCCAGCAGCGTCATCTTTTGCACTATTGATACGCAGGCCGGATGACAGACGCTCAATGGCTGTTGACATCGCAGACTGGTTCTTGTTGATGTTGTTCTGAGTGATCAGCGAGAGGCTGTTGGTATTGATGACTTGTGCCATGATAGTAATTCCTATTTGACTGAACTTAAATTAAGTTTACGGCTTCCACCATTTGGCTCCTGCGCCGCTATGTTCACTATCGGCAAAGTATTCTGGACCTTTAGAAGAAAAAGTGAAAACCGTCCCCATCTGCTTTCAGGCCCCAAGCGAAACAGAACTGTATGCTTGTGATAATTTCGTTTTAACGCCCTTCAACCCGCCATAATAAAGCCATATAATTCAATATGTTGAGCATCGTAAATAAACTATCTCGTTTGACAAACTGGCTACCTCTTATAAACCTCTAATCTCTTCATTTCTCAGCACTCAACAAGCGAGCATAACCCGATGCTCCGATGGTAAGACCTATCCAAGGCGCAAATGCTTAGCTATCTCATCGGATGGCACCTTGTTTTATCTGTCTTTTTTAGTAGGTGTATGTAAGATGGTTTTACATTACAGTCATTCTCTGTCTAATACATGATCAGGAGATTTGTTCAGTGGATGTTTCCGCCCGTTTTGTTATACTATTAAATCTTGCATGCGCTGCTTTATTATTTACTCTACTCAATGCCAGGTTTGATTTATTCTGATCAGGATCTCATTTTACTTACTCGAAATCCCTCCTAAGATTCATGCATGTACATATCTTACATCCAATCGAGTAGTAAATCGAAAATCATCAGGGAGAATAATGACTTGATAAAGGACGTGATCATTGACCATCGTCCTAACTTTCCATAAACAGGTGGGTATTTAGTGTATGAACCCTCGTCCAACTAGTTCCTTCCGATTACCCTTAAAGCACTTTTCATGGTGATGTTTTTTCTTGTTACATATTTGGATGCTTGTTTTAAGGCATTATTCATTGCTATTACAGTCACAGGCCTAGCTAACCCTTTAACTCGATTTGATCTACTCTGGAAAACATAAATATCAGAAGGATTGCAATCCTTTCTGTACGCAATTAACTTAGAAAGCAATAAATTTAATCTAATTGTTCGTGGCTCAAATTTTGGAGTTCCAGCCAAGTGCAGCATGTCATCTTCGATATCGGAATATCTAATAGTAATCACCCTGCTGCCTTCAGCACGGAGAGAAAACAATGTTAACCATAAGTCTGCCCATGTTGATGATATTTTAGACAATTCAAAGTGAATAGCCCTAAACTCTTCAGGTGTAATAGAATCTGTTTTTGCCATGAATACCCCCAAAGCTCAACCCAACCGCTTACCAAAATTTCAACAACTTTATTACATTATTTCAATACTTTATTACGAAAATTGGATTAAATGTTCAATATTTTTTTCCTCTCCCCCTACCGCGCCGGAAATTTTTTATACAAGGTGCACACCGCAACGTCGTAAATAATCGCCACCTGCTTTCTGTCCATTCCGTTTGCGATCAGCCTGCCAGCCTGCGCCCATTGCTCAGGGGTTAACTTCGGCCTTCTGCCGCCTATGCGCCCTTTCTCCCGGGCTGCCGCCAGTCCTGCCCGGGTGCGTTCCACGATTAACTCCCTCTCCATCTCGGCCAGGGCTGACATGATGTGGAAGATGAAACGACCCATTGGGCTGGAAGTGTCGATGCTGTCCGTAAGGCTTTTGAAGTGGATGCCGCGCTGCCGTAGTTCGTCCACCAGCAATACTAGGTTCCGCATGCTTCGCCCGAGGCGATCCAGCTTCCAAACAACCAGCGTATCTCCCTCATTCAGCGTTCGTAGAAGCTTTTTAAGCGCTGGCCGGTTCGCTACCGTCCCGCTCATTTTTTCCTCAAAAACCTGTTCACATCCTGCACGTTCGAGAGCTTGTCGCTGGAGATCCGTTTTTTGGTCATTTGTTGACACCCTTACGTAGCCAATTTGCATATTTTTCACCCAATATTTTCTGCAAAAAAATCCGGTGAACTTATCGGCATGGCTGCCGCAGGGCAATCTATATAACGTCGGTTTGGTAGACAGCAATGGTGTCATCCCATTAGAACTGGGAGGAACAGGTGCAAAGACTGCCAGTTCTGCACTCTCAAACCTTGGCGCGCTAGGCTTGAGCGGAGGTACATTAACGAATGCTCTGAATATCGCAGGTATCGCTGGCAACCCTTACGCTTTTACCGTTGAAGGACTTTCAACGGTGGGTAGTGTATGGGCTCATACGGTGATGGTTAACGGTACTCCTCGCTTCAGGGCAGGTGTTGCAGGCATTGGTGGTGCCGTCTCTTACCAAATCGCAGGAAGAAATAATGGCACCGATGCATTCTCAACAATGCTGTCTGTGAAGCCAGGCTCAGTTGTTTACACTTCTGAAAATACCACTAAATCCTCCGATGGCACGCTGAAAGCAGCTTCGCCGGTGGCCAGAATCGTGAAATCTCAGAACGAGAATCAGCGCACCGATATTGATGAAAATGATTTTATCTGGTGCGGCTGCGGTACGGCTAACACAGAGGCAGAGGGCGTATCCATTTCTCGGCTCGACACAGGGGTTTACGAACTCACTGGTTCGGCTGGCCTGGCGTCTGAAGGATGGCAGTTACTACCGCCAATGGACCCAGGTGGCATGGGAGAGCTTGGGATTGTTGAAGCAGAGCAGACAGTAAGCGGTGGGCTGACTATCCGCCTGTTCAAGCGAAAATACATGCTGAGTGATGACGGAGAGATTGTCAAAACGAAAGGGGAACCGATGGACGTGCCGGTGAACAGTTGGATCGATGTACGCCTGGATATGCCCACTGATTCACACTTTAACCGGCGGATGAATCAGGAGCCTCAGGAATAGCGGCACGCTGATTCCAGATGCTGCTCTGCGGCATTTCCACACGGACGGACACAAACTGATCGCCGGGAATGTCGACAGGATCACCATCACTTACGCCGTCTATTTCGTTCCTGGAAAATGCTGGCGCATCAGGGTGTGTGCGGTGATAGGTTTTTACCAGCACCGAGCCATCCGCGTTAACCTCATAATCCAGCCAGATAAGCGGCTGCCTGTTGCGATCGGTTGGGATGTCAAAACCACCATCGATGCCGCCCCATGCTGCGTCTGAGTTCAGCCCCTGGCAACCTTCAACCAGATATTGGCCTGTGGCCAGACGCGTTACAGTGCAGCCCTCAGATTCATCGTTAGTCTGGTATGTTCCATCTGAAAATACTTTGATCACCGGTGATGCAACTTTAAGCGTTCCATCACTGGCTTTCGTGGCGTTCTGCGTCGAATAAAGGGTGTGCGTCGTTGAGAACCCGACGTTAGTATTGCCCTGAATTGTACCGTTGCCCTGACGATACTTCAGTCCCTGAGAGGTTGACGCAAGCTGCCACGACACATAGCCACCACCTGACGGATCATGCCACCCACGTAGCGTTAGCATACCCGTGTATGTATCTACTCCGCTTCCTCCTCCCCACGCATTACCACCGGACTGAATCCCGAAGGTCATGCCGAGAGGATATTGGGCTATAGAGTCATAAGAGGCGAGACTGCGGTAATCCCGATGAACCTGGGTCATGACAGCAGCTCCGTTCAGATACGCGGAACCTGGGGAAAACTGACTTTCAACGTCTCGTGTAGCGCTGTTTCCCAAACCGAGGTTTGTGCGAGCGTCAGCGGCATTCGTTGCTCCGGTCCCGCCGTCAGAAACTCCAACCGCCCCATTGCTGCCTTTCTGAGCCAGTTTACCGATGCCTGGGATGGTTACGGCGGTGCCGTTGATGGTAACGGTGATGTTCTGGTTTGCTGAGGTGGTGGCGAACGTCTCCCACGCGCCGATGTTCTCGTCATACTCTTTGATGAGCTGAGACATGCTCTGCGCCAGGCCGTCGACCGAGAGACTATCAGTAACCAGAATGCCGTACTTCTGGCCGCTCAACGCCGGAGACGCGGCGGGTGTAATCGTCAGTGACGTCGCACTGTTGATGGCCGTGATCTGAAACATCTGTACCGGGTTAGAAAGAACAAACAACGTCTGGCCAATCCGAATCTGGCTGCCCGGTGCCGTCCAGTTCGTGCCGGTGCCGGTTGCGGTGTTTCCGTTAATGGCGATGGTGCCAGTGTTATAAAGCATATTTTCTCCAGGCAATAAAAAACCCCGCCGGAGCGGGGTTTGTTTTGAGACAGAATGAGTTATTGGCAGGTGGTGCTGATGAATGTGTTGGCGCTCACCCAGGTCCAGTTAAAGGGATAACCGGCGCGGTACTGTGTCTGATTGTTTTGTTTACGGACTCCGTAGATCTGGACGCTGCTTTCCTGTCCGCCGACCAGGGCTGTTCCGGTGCATACGGGTTGCTGCTTCTCAATAACGCCAGCGCAACCGGAGAGCAATACCGCTACCGCCAGGCAAAGAATCATATTTTTCATAGTGGTTATATCCCAGGGCATTCATGAAGCTACACAATAACAATATGAATCAATGGGATATAATTGATTTGGTAGATCAATTATTCGAAATTGATCGTTCAAAACGATCAATCATAGTTGGCGCAGTTGATGGCCATAATCACATTCCTCAGATTCGAATACGTAACGTTCTGAAGGTTACCGCCGGGGGTTGTCTGCGGCCTGGCGAATATCCGCGTATTGCTTCCCTCAAGTTTTGCCATGCTCTTGTATATGGCCGAGTAGGGCTGCGGTTGACCGCCAGCCGATACAACCCCGGTAATTAGTCCCAGCATGGCAGGCATGCAGGCCCACTTCCCCGCCAGAGTTGTATTGATGTTGTATCCTGAGCTGGCATCCACCCCGGCGGTACCGAGGGTGACAACATCGCTCAGCGTGCGCGTTTCGTTTGTTAAAATCAGCGTCCCTGATGCATCCCACACAGCCAGCCCGTAGTCTGGCTTTGTCTGCGGGAAAATAGAGAAAAAATAAACGTACGCTGTGCCGGTTGCATTCGGTCTGAGAAAATCAATCGTGATGGTGTTCCCGCTTATCGTCTGAGTTATTTCGACCTCAACCGTGCAATGAACGAAGGCGACAACAGGCTGACCTGCGGGGAATGTGTGCGTCACTTTGGTATTGAACCCCGATGTTCCCTGAAGTGCCGCTGTCTTTCGCGCCTGAAGAGCGATTGGCGAGCTGTTAGCGGTCACCCATACTTCCCCGCTCGTGGTCGTCAGTAAAACGCCATACTCCGCCATTTATGCCCTCTCGATCTGGAAAATGAGATAAGCCGCTGCCGCAGGCTCAGTCCCTGCTGAGTAGTCGGTATCGCCTGCTGCTGACACTGTTGCTGTTCCCCCCGAAATGGTGATCTTCCTCCGACTCGTACCAAACTGATCGCCGTTCATGCTCTGAAAATAGGTCAGCCTACAACCCGGTGGAAGCGCTACGGTGTAAGAGCCTGTTTTCTGGTTCTGGGCCAGCTGGAGATAGCCACAAACGCTGACAGGCTTAACGCCATAGTTGTTTACCTTGCCTGAGGCGTCCCATGTCTGAACTCCATATTCCGCCATCCAGTCCTCCTGAAAAAAAAGAGGCCCCGTAAGAGGCCTCCCGTTACCATGTTCCCGTGATTCTCCCGATCTGCACCCTCAACACATTCCTGGAGTCCCGCACGCTGATTGTCTGGTTTGTCTGTTTCATGGCCCCCTCACCAGCTGTCGAACCGTAGTTCTCAAACGTACCGCCCTTATCCAGCCTCCACCCGACTGAGCCAGCAACATAGTTATTGGACTGGATGTAGTTGCCGATCTTGGCGTTGCTGATGGTGCCATCACCTATCAGCGCGTCTCTGATGAACACCTGCCCGTTCTGAATAACGAACGGAAGCGTAACGGTCGCTCCGGCCTGGTGAGTAACAGCGAAGCGGTCAGCCAGGAAGATAACCTGCGACTGCATGCCGGACGGCGTATTCTCTACACCGATCCCCATCCCTGCGGCGTAGTACTGGCCATTGCTGGATAACCCGACCTTGATGCTGTACATCGCCTTCAGATCCCCGTTAACGTTCGCGATGGCCTGAGCGTTAGTGGTAATGGCTGACGTATGCCCGTTGATGGTCGCTGTGATGCCGTTTATCTGCGTGGCCGTGGCCTGCTGGTAATCGGAAAACGTCTGGTTCAGGCTGTTGATGGATGCCTTGTTGCCGTTCACGTCAGTTTGCAAACTCAGCAGCGAACGCGCCGTTGCCTCCTTCTCGTTGACGATCACCTCATCAATGCGGTCCAGCTGCGCGCTGTTACCGGCGACCGATGCCGACAGCGTTTTGCGCGCGGCCACCTGCGCCAGATTGCCCTGAATAATCGCGATGGCGGAGTTCTTCACTCCCCCCGCCATGCCGTCCACAGACACGTTGATGCTATCGATACGCTGACCCAGTGCGGTATCGGCCGTCGCCACTGTCTGCTCAAGCTCGTTCAGAGAAGAAGACACATCTCCGACCTTGCTCGACAGGTTTGTAACGTTGGTCTGAACCTTTCCGATATCCTGGGCATTTTGGGCAATTTTCTGCGCCTGTTGCTCCAGTTCGTCGTTGGCCTGTTTGATGTCGTTAGCCATGCCAGCAATTTTTTCATTGCTGTCCACCGCGTTCTCGATCAGGTCTTTGAACGTATCGGAGCCTTTCATGTCCTCCAGGATTGCATCGGTGATGTCGGATACATCGATGCTGGCCTGCCCGCGCACAAAGTCTGTATACCCTGATTCGTTTCCGCTGCGGTCCACCAGCTGCGCGCGGTACCAGAAAATTTGCCCTGCCTTTAGGCCCATCTGCTGATACTTGCGCTGCGGAAAGGGTACGTCTGCCAGCAGCATCACATCGTCTTCCGTCCCGGTCAGGCTGTACTGAATTTCCGTCTTCAGTGTGTCGTCGGTATTCGCGGGGAATCCCCAGCTCAGCTCAATACCGAATACCACGTTTTCAGAAGCGATGAAGCCGACCGGCTTCGGTGGATTGCCCACTTTCCCCGTCAGCGTTTTCTCTTCTGAATAGCCCCATCCGGACGAGATTTCTGCGGCATTGATTGCGCGCACGCGCACCAGGTAGCGCCCTGCATAAATCCCGGGGACGTCGAATGACGTGGTGGAGCTGCGCGGCACGTTAACCCAGTTCCCGTCGTTGCGGCGCCATTGCGCTTCATAGGCGATAGCGTTCTGCGCCTGGTCCCAGCTCACGCGCATCGTTTCGACGCTGATATTTTGCTGTACCACAGAAAACGAGCTGATCACGATGTTCGCAGTCGGCGACTGGTTGCCCGGCGGGATCACGCTCACCGGCCGCTGGTCAATGATGGCTCCCGTATCAATCCGATCGAATTTATCCGGATCGTGATTTGCACCGACGATTGTGAACGTGCCGTCATTATTATCAGTTACCGTAATAACGCGATACTGCTGTGCGTAGAGCTCATCAGACTCAATGACCCATACGGCCTCAGCCACAGGCGTTTCGCTGTAAGCAGTCGTAACGGTTACTTTATTGCCCCTTATCGACTGGATGGTGCGTGACTGCGAAACCCCTGATGGCAGATTGACAATCATCCTGTCGCCCGAAGATGCATCCGGTGCCCTGTCCAGCGTCAAAACACGACCATTCACCGCAGAAACACGGCCGCCAAGGTCACGTCCGGAAAGATTTCGGTCGGCTACAGCAATTACATAGCCAGGCTGTGGAATGTTACCGTCTTCCCCTACATTGAAAGTAACAACGCGATCTTTGTTATTGGTGAGGATCCCCCATCGCCCCTTTCGGTTCGCCTCCGATTGCCGGGTACAACCAATAGCTGTTATCTCAAGTTGATTAAATCCATAACGCGAAACCAGCGCCTGTTCAAAAACAGGTTCCATCGCATCAGAATAGGCGTTATCAGGATCAGACCAGGATACGAGCGCATTGGTATAACGGTTCTTTGTGGTGCTGCTGGAATAGGTAAACCGGCCATCGATAACGTTCGCGTGAGTGTATGTAAAATCAACATCCCTCGGCATGTCCGCCAGCGCAACAATCTGGTCGTCGCCCCAGTAGGTCATCCCGCGGAAGATAGCAGCAAAATCACGCAGGACCGTATAAGCGTCGTTGCGTTCCTGAATGTATACGTTGCAGGTATAACGTGGTTCGGTGCCACTTCCGCCTTTGCCATCCGGCACCATCTGATCGCAATACTGTGCAACCTGGTAAAGTGCCCATTTGTCTATGTTCGCTGTTGTGAGACGATCCCCAAGCCCGAAACGGTCGCTAACCACCAGGTCGTAGAATATCCACGCGGGGTTATCTGTCCAGGCCCATTTGAATGTCCCAAGCCACGTACCGCTATAAGTTCTTGTTTCCGGATCGTAAGTATCCGGTACGCGGATGACACGACCACGTGGTTCACAGGCAATTTGTGGAATAGAGCCATTGAACTGGCTGGAATCAAACTCGATGTACAACAGAGCTGTGTTTGGATAGCGCATTTTGGCATCGATGACCTCTGTATAACTTTGGAGCGTCATCGTGTCGCCAATTTTGGCACTGTTTGCGTCAGCGGTAATTTTGCGCAGTCTGATGGTCCAGGTGCTGCCAGCTTTCGGTAAATCGATGCGATGGCTGCGCTCATAACCGGATGTGGTTTTCCCGGTCACATTAGTATCAAGGACCTTTTGCCAGCTACCACCGTCCGTCTGAAGCTCCACCACATAGTTGATGGAATACCCTACCAAATCCCCATTATCCTGCTGTTTGAAAAGAGATGGCCACTTCAGGCGCAGGCGAACCGCCGAAAGCTGCGTATTGGTGAAGGTATGCGTCCAGGCTGTTTCGCTGGATACTTCGGTACCTACGCTGATTTCATTTTCTGTGCCAGGTATCCCCTGAATGTAATCCTGAGCCTGCGTCCCTGGGCGAAACTCCCACACGACACCGCTGAAGTTCTCGGAACCATCAGCATTTTGTAAAGGTGTGCCGTCAAGATAGATATCCTTCGCGGTCAGTCCACCAGCAAACTCCCCTTCACCGAGAACCATCAGTATTTTCGCTTTCGCAACGGACTGGAGATCATCGGGCTGCTCGACAGGGGTGCGGGAACTCGAACTGCCGCCTTTACGTCCGGTAATTGTTTTAGCCATATCGCGCCCATAAAAAAAGCCACCCGAAGGTGGCCTGATTGTCAAATATTTGTTATTGCTGGTCTTCTACGTAAATCCCGGCAGAGGCAACAGCGCCGCCGATTCGCCGTTTACCATAGAGAATGGGGACAGGGTTTCCCTGAGAGGTTGTGTTCGTCACGCCACCAAATGCATAGCTGGCGCGGTTATCTGCTGATTGCTTGCTGGCTAGCCCGGTAGTCTGGGGAGAAAGCATCTGGACTACGCCGCCGATCGCCATTGATGCCCCAATCCCCGCCACAGCTCCCCATCCACCAGCAAAAGCAGTCCCACCAATCCCGATCGCGGCCCCTCCCGTGACGAACGCAGCAACAGCGACAAGGGCAACCCCGAGGATTGTCTGAAAAACCCCGGCTCGCTTACTGCCGATGATCACCGGCGCGATACGGATTTCCTCTGTGCTCCTGTCCATACTGAGCTCATCGTTTAAGAGGTTTCGTTTCCCGCTGAATACCGCATAAGTTAAACCTCGTTGCTTACTGGTATTCAGGAAACGCTCAAAACCCGGCACGATAACGCTCAGGGCGCGTATAGCCTCTTTTGGTGAAGCTACAGATAAACGATATTCACGCCCGAAGGTGGCGCCAAGAACACCATAAAGCCGGACGGTTCTGAGTGGTTCTTTATCGAGTGAAATTGCCATATTTACTCCATAAAAAAACCCGCCGAAGCGGGTTATATTATTCAGTATTAGTCAGCAAAAAACCGCCTCTCAGCGGATTCATTTGTTCGATATGATTCGGATGTAGTGTGAGGTTGCCACGAGAGCCTGTAGCGAATTTCCGCCAGTTGCACATAACGTTCTGGAATCGTACTCTCGAGACCAGTGACACAACCAATTTTCCAGGTCATCCACTGAATAATCCTTACGAGCCAAACCCTCAGCGATGGTTACGACCTCATCACTGGGTGCTGTAAGCTCATATCCATTCAGCAACAGGAATACGTAACCAGCCATCATGGCAGTGCGTTTGTTTGCATTTGCGAATGGATGATTCTGGATCAGGCTTTCAATTAGAACAGCAGACAGACGAAACATATCGTCTGTCTGCTCATAATATCGAATGGTACTTGGTCGTGACTGTGAAGAACTGAGGTTATTCGGATTCAGGACGCCTATTGGTTCATTTGGCGTCTGAGTCTCGATCAGAGACCTGTTGATGTAAACGATATCGTCAATGGAAAGATAATTGACTCCTTCAACATACTCTATCGTCATCCGTTTCTACTCAGACCTTTGAAAGTTCTTCCATCGCCTTCTCGTAACGAGCAAACCCAAACTCAAAGGCGTTTTTAACTTGACCAGTATGTGAACATGTTTCGCTGATCGCTGCACGAGGTTTCGCCACCGTGGATTTGTCACGAGGCGGAATGTACAAGCGATCTGCCTTTTTTAATGCGTGACCCATGATTATCACCCTCATGCACGTTTGGCAGTGCTTTCTCAAATTATAGGATGTAAACACATCCAAAGATTTCATGACCACTTCAAGTGGTTGAGGACAATTTAATACCATTCGTCATATTTGAGCAATGGGCCCATGTCTGAAGATAGATGCAAGTTCGACGAACTTTATCGCGGCCACTTTGCAAGTTAACCGCATTTTCGCAGAATTTACCCCTCAGGTAATAGTAAACTATTGCCACGTTCTCAGGAGATAGGCGGTGCCTATGAGCCGTCCTGAGTTTTCAAGAATGCCATAAATAGCACTTTTTGCACAAAATGTATGGCTTGGTTGGAATGCAGAACAACAAAGATTGCTGTAGTATTTCGCCCCCTCTGAATGGGGGTGCTCAGATTTTAACCGCACCCTAATAAAATTTTATGTCTGAGTATCTTCATGGTCCTTTCCATCCAGTAACCGCCATAAGGTACGCGCTGGCTCAGATGTCCATAAAGGTGATGCAGTAGCATGTTGCCTTCCAGCAGAATCCCCGCATGATTCCACTTATCAGCCTGAACCTGCATGATCACCATATCGCCAGGTTTTGGCGGCCCGTCGAATTCACGGAATCCGCACTCATACCAGCAATCCTGATAGAAGTTGTCCGGATAGTCGTTTTCCCACCAAGGATAATCGACCCGGTAATCGTGAAGCTCTATCCCGTGCGTTTGCCGGTAATAGCTCATCACCAGCCCCCAGCAGTCGAAGTGACCAAGCACAAACGGGCGCTCCAGCAGGGGCAGTTCTCCACGCGGCTGGATGGTCCGTAAATCCCCCTCCGGCCAGCTCACGATATGCCAGGGTAAAAGCGTTGCGTCGCATTGCGCTTTATCCAGTTCGCTCGGCTGCGTCGTGGCGTCAGGGTGGCTGTGAGCGATGGCGATCACCGTACCCCAGTCCTCAGCAGCTGCGTAATCTTCAGGGCAGAGGACAAAATTTCCCTCCGGCGCCGCGGCAAGATTCCGGCACGGGAAATAACGTTCAACACGACTTTTTTGCGCCACCACACCACAGCACTCACGAGGATATTCAGCGGCAGCGTGCGCCATAATCGCATCAATGGTTTTCTGGCGCATATCAACTCCTAATCAACGACGTGCCCGGGAATCCACCGAACGGCAGTTCGTTGCCGTCTCCATGCCGGAGCTTACAGGCCGTAAGCGTGCCGGGGCATTCATCCAGCGACGGATCGCTCACCGGGTTGTTGTTTTTATCGAAATAGCGGGTACCGGCATAGTCGCAGCCGTCGCCGGTGCGGTACTTATTGCGCATGCACCAAGTGCACAGGGAATGAAGCTGGCGTGTGGGGATCATCTTACCCTGCAACGACATCGGGCTATCGAGTACGAATTCGATACTTTCGCCCGGAATTTCGCTGCTTTTGCCATCGATGTAAAAAACTCGTTTTCTGACCTGTTGCGGATCAGCTGTTGCGTTACCAGCGAGGAAGTTCTTCGCATCTAGATAATGTGAATAAGTGTCATGGATAGTAACTTTGGCCTGTAGCATATCGTCATAAGCAAGGCACAGCGCTGTAATCTTGCTATCGATATCTGCAACCGTGAGCGTTGGCTGGGCGCTGTTTCCGTCTGTGGAGGCTTCAAGCCCTTCAATTTGATACGGCCAGGCGGCATATTCTTCCCCCTGCCACCAGATACTTTTCGCCTTCAGCTTTGATTCATCGCCACCAGCGGCTGCGATTTCTTCTTCTGTGTGCGGGAAGTTGTACGCGTGAAATCGCAGTACATCATCCACGCCGAACGTAGAACCATCAACTTCGATAAGCCGGACTTTATTACCGGGCTCAAGGCTTTGATAGTCTGCTGTGATCATGGTGCGTACGCCTGTTTGAATGTTGCGGAAATGGTCAGAACGTTGCTGGATAAGGGCTGTGACTTGATTGATTCGGCCTCAATCCGGTAGAGCCCAGTTTCGCCAACTGGCGATGTCCAGATGAATGACTTTATAACGTGAGAACGAAAGAATTTAAGAGCCTGGAGCATGTCCGTTTTTTTGCCCGTTAGGGTTACAGGCCATGACTGCTTTTCAGGGTTGATGCCTTCCCCTGCAATCTGCTCATAGCCATCGCCAAAGGTTGCAGAGCGGGTTTTATGGCTAAACGTTCCTTCCATTCCCGCCTGTATCTGCGTTCGCCAGGTAAACGTTTCCAGTGCCATGTTTGCTCCATAAAAAAAGCCACCCGAAGGTGGCTTGTGACAATATGAGAAGGAAATTAGCGGGTTTCACAACCAAGCTGAGACTTGTCGATAATCTGCGTGCCTTCAACACGGTAACCATATGTGCCGAACAGAAATGCGTGGTTTAATTGATAAATAACAACATCGCTTAGGCCTACGGAACACTTGTCTTTTTCAATAGCCCGATCCATTGCAGTTTTAACGCTTGGAATTCCCAGCGGGAAAATAACAATTGGAGCTTTGTCTTCACCAGTCACACGTTGACCTTTTTCAAACTTAGCTGCGTTCAGGTTGTAATTTTTAGTACTACCAACGGTCATATCAGCAACACGAACAGTACAGCCAGACAACATTAAAGCCCCAAGAGCTAAAGCCACTACCTTCTTCATTTTAAGTTTCCTTTGATTGCAATCGGAAACATCTTAACATGATGAATAATGTGATAAAACAAACACCATGTCTCTTATCTTGATTTTGTTGCATTCCAGATGAGCCCACCAGGCTGAAGTTGTTTCGCAATACCTGCCCGAACAGATTGATCAATAGTCTGCTTGTAAGCGCGAGAAACAGCATCGTTATTTGCAGAAGTCTGCTGCTGTGAATTTTGGTTTTGAACAACTACGGACGTTTGAATACTTACCCCACCGGCCGATGATGACTGAAGCCCATACATCGGAGCGTGGCCAACATAACCGCCATTTGCATAACCCTGTGCGCTTCGCATAAGTGAATAGAGGTTTCCAACCCCCAGCGCACTTGTTGCCTCTTTGGTGAAGACGAATTCGCCACCATGCACCACGCCTTTTGGCTGATACTTTCCTCCATCCCCTGTGTAGCCGCCAGTATCGAATTCCGGAACTGCGCCGCCACTAGAAAATCCGAAAAATGAACCAAATGATGTCCCCCCAAACGCAGACTTCATTCCATTAACCAGAGCCAGTTGCGTCAGCATCTGGGCGATGCCCTTCAGGAAAGTAGACAGGAAATCAGAGAAGTTAGATTTACCAGTAGTAAAAAAGTCAGTGAGCGTGCTGGCCATCCCGGTGAACGTATTGCTGGTAATCGTCTGAACCTGCGAGTAAACATCGGTCGCGCTGTCTTCAAATTCAGCCCAGCCCTTTTTCGCGCCAGTCAGCCAGTCTCCACGTAACCTGTCCTCTGCCTCATAGTAATCATTCGCCGCTTTGAGCTGCTTTTGATAACCCTCGTCGTCAAGCGAACCGCCAGCATTCTTCCAGCCAGCGGCAAGCTGACTCTTTGCCAGCTCACGTTGTGCCTGACGGTCACTCATTCCTGCACCGTTCACTAATGCAGCCTGCTTCTCTGCCATCTGCGTGACGTATTTCTGCGAGGTATCCATTCGCTTGTTCAGCTGTTCCTGTGCGGTAATCTGATCACCTAACAGGGCTTTCTGCCGTGCCAACTGAAGCACCTGGTCTTTACTCGCCAGCAGGGATTGTTCCTGCTTTGTCAGTGAACGTGAACGCGAGGCCTCCTCCAGCACCTGAAATTTCGCTTCAGTCGTCCACAGATCTTTGCGCTGCTGGCTGATAGTATCGTTCAGCCCTTTATGCTGCTGCAGCGCGCGTAACTGTGCCTGAAGCGCCAGTAACTCGGCCTGGGCAGCATCCGTGCTGCGATCGCCAGCTGATAAAGTGCCCTGCTTTCCGGTTTTGGTCTTTTTGCCAAAAGCAGCGACTCCTTCCCGATCCTTCTGGGTAGTTGCGGTACTTATCTTTCTGGTCGTATCGAGGTATTTACCTGCACTGATATCAGCGGCATCCCAGTCTTTTTTCAGCTGAGAGATACTGTCGCCATAAGCACCGGCCATTTTTTCGTTGTAGTCCTGCCATCCCTGCAAAGTATCTGTTTTAGCCCAGTCGGGAACGAGGTTAATAGCGGCAGCGATAGAGGAAGAAATGATCTGGTTCAGCTTCTGGAAAACGATCGCAACGCTGTAATAAATTGCGTTGAATTCCTTCAGGGTGTTTGATGCCAGTTCAGCTACCCACTGACCGATACTCTGCATGGCCTCAGACGCCCAGCCCTTGATATCCAGCCACAGGCGACCAAACGGTGTCAGCGAGTCGTAAGCCTGCTCCCCACGTTTTGCCATCGTATCGCCAAACAGGTCCATAGCCTGCGTAACGGCCGCGGTCTGGTCCTTTTGCTTTATCAGATCGTCAACATGCTTAAGTTGTGAAACGGTCAGGAAATTATATTGTTCGTTGAGACTCTGCAGCGCTTTAACAGGGTCTTTTTCGATGTCCTTATAGGCTTTGGCGATGTCCTGCGCCGAGACTATACCGGTCTGAACCGCCAACGCCGTGGAGCCCGCTGCTTTTTCAAGTTGCTGCTGTGTCAGCGATCCCATGCCAACCAGCTCAGTCATCAGACCCTGAACAGTTCCTACAGTAGCTCCAGTAGAGGCAGCAATAGACTGGGAGGAAGCCATGATCTGGAGCGCTGAAGTGCCGGCAATGTTGCCAGTCCTGATAATGGCCTTGTTGATTTCGTCGTAGGCGGTGAAGTAGTCCGATCCCGCTTTGGCCGCAATCAGTACAGCACCGGCCAGGCCACCAATTGCGACTCGGGCAGGGGTCACCATCGACAACATCGCTTTCAGCGCATTGCCTACACCGCCAAACGAATCACGGAGCTGACCGCCCTGCTGAATAGCAACCATATAAACCGGCATAGCGTAGTTCAGTCCCTGCGCTTCACACCATTCCTTTGGTGATACGCCGGTTGCGGCATGTTCGGACAGGAACCGTTGCTGAAGCTCTCCCCAGTCCGGTTTTGCCATTATTCACTCCAATAAAAAAAGCCACCAGCGAGTGCCAGTGGCTTGAATGTGGTAATCAGAAATGGGTTCGAACCGTTGGGACAAACAATATTAAGCGCTCACCCGCTGGATTAAAGTAGCATCACGCTTCGTCTGGCCGATATGAACTCCTGTATCACTCTACTGACGTATAGAACCAAGCATGCCCCATCCTACTGCTACGCGCCAGTCTCGCTGCTTTCAACCAATCAGAGCATCATAAGCCTCGATAATTTCTTTCCTGCTCACGTATCTGTCGGCTGCCACCAATATGGCTCCACTTTCGCCTTTCAGAAAAGTTGAAAAAAAAATCACCACATCCAAACACCTCACCTCATCATTAGCATACAGATAAAGAATCTTGCTCCGATAACTTCGAATTTTCAGCAACTTAGCAGGCTCATCATCAGCAAAAATCAATAGCTGTGCCATAAAATCTCCTTCTACACATAATTCCTTACAAGAGAAGATTGTTAGTCCCATGAACACTCAATCACATTGACGAATCTTTTGCCTGTGATTTACGTTACCTTTAATATCCCAAAAGTCTTTTTTAACTCATACACCTGAATTCAATTCTGAAAGAAGTGAAAATGGCAGCAAACAAATCACCAGGAGTTTAAGTTTATTTAATTAGTTATAGTGCAGAATGCTTAACCCTGTATATAGAGTTCGCTTCTTCGCACTTTTCTTTCAAGTATATGAACCGGGTGGATACTTCACTGTTTGAGCAGTTCGTCACAATGCAGTAACCCTCTACCCACGCCTTTTCATCCTTTTCGGCAAACAAACTTTCGAAAATGGCAACCCAAGCGCTGTTAGGCATGCGTTCCAGTTCAAAATACTTCATTGTCCCTCCCTCACGAAGGGTTCTGTACTCATCCAATCCTAAGATTTTCATACTGCATCTCACGGTCTTTTTAATGTTATGATTTCTAGCATCATATCCAGGCTTTTCCTACCCCAAAATCCATGGGACTCTGCATTTTATCATCATTAGCAACCAGCAGATGAGCTTTGTAATAGATGAAGAATGCGCATAAGAAAGCCATAGCTATTCATGTGACATGCCTGTCCTCAGTATTGGATTTAGGTTACCTTCTGGATAAAAACTTACCCATCAACATTAAAAATACAACGATTCCAACAGGCACTCCAACAATAGGTGTAGCGAACGCGCTTACTCCCACGGCGGCAACCATACCTCCCAAAGTACTAAACATGATGGGTATGATTAACATAATGATAGCCTGGGGTATTCCTGCCTTCCAGAGGAGTAACACCATAATGACAACAAAGAACACCATGAGAAAAGGCATTGTTTGCCCCCTTAATTAAACACACACTCTATATAACGACCATTTGGAAAATTTATTTAGTTATCTTTCAATTAAGGCCTACTTGCAGTTCGCCTGCCACGCTTTGTTATGCGCCAGGATGTCGCGCTTCGTCTGCCTGTCCAGTACATCCCAGTCGTGCGCTGTGCAGTAGATGGGTTTAACCCAGTCGCAAGACGTATCGGCTACCTCAACCCTTACGGGTCCAGTTGTCCCGCAGCTCGCGATCAACATCGTCGTCAGACATATGGTTAACAGTCTGCTGTACATTGCTGGCCTCTTTCGTTGCTTCTACCCGGCGTTCGGCTGCTGCGACCGTTGCCGCTGCGTTATCTTTGGTGCGCTTCTGGTCGGCTTTCGCTTCAGCTTTGCTGGTGCCGCGAATATGGCCCAGGCCAAAAGCGCCTGCAATGGCGGAAATCACCAGTGCGGCCAGCCCGATTATCGTTTCGATACCCACTCTCACCTCACACCAAAACTGATTTCGCCAGATTAAACAGCGCACGGCGTTTATCCAGCCCGTTGCGGCCGCCATTGATTAACAGTGTCACGCGCTCAATGTCGCCGGAATGAAGAAGGCAACCGCGGGAGGCATAGAACCATGCGGCAGAGCGCGCGGCGTATTCATCCTTTTCAAGCAGCTCCGGATGAGTAACAAGGTCCAGTTTCAACGCCTGGCCACAACTGCGATAGTTGCTCAGGCCGGTAATCTGTTTCAGCCCACGACCGCGATATTTCCAGCCATCACCAGCGACCTGATTGCCAAGGTGTTCTTTTCCCCACTCACCACCGTATACCAGATTGGCGATCGCTTTCTGGTTTGCCGGTTGCGTTGCCGTTCTGCCAAGTGCGGCGGATTGCTGTTGAGTGATGCGGTGGCTGCCGAACGTCGGTACCAGGTTTTCAACCGCGTAATTCAGGTTCTCCACCAGTCGGGTAAATCTGGTGCTTTCATGCCCCATCTGGGCAATAAACATGGCCTGATCAAGCGGTGCGGTGATGCCGTATTCCTTCATGGCGGCGTCGATATGCGGAAACCAGCGCGCAGCTAATCCGGCGCTAATACCAGCCGCCTTCTGAAATTGTGATTGGTTCATTAGTGCCTCAGATGATCAACCAGACGTGCAACGTTGCCTTTGACGGCCACCAGCACGGAAAGGAATATGATATTGGCCGCAATGGTGGCCCATGATGAATGCGGGTAGATCCCACACAGGTACGCCAGCGGTACAGCGCTGTAAGTGACGGTAATCAGCCAGGCTAAACGCGAAATCCATGGCCGATGCCGCGAATCACCACGGCGGTAAAACATCAGAGTAATTACAACTCCGGCGCAGAGCAGCGCGTTGATAGTTGCTGTTGGGTCATTTAGTACCACCTGAACCTCCCCGGCGCGTTATCAGCGCCACCAGCGAGCCGATGTCCTGCTTGTTCAGGAACGTAAGGATTTGAACGGCTAACGCAGAAGCTATTACGGCACCAATAGCATCCAGAGGCTTCTCGGTGTACCCCGTCCAAAATGTGAGTTTTGACCCCAACAACCCCGAACAAAGAATGCCGACGATATACGACACGAAGAAGTAGGCCAGGCGACGTAACACACTCAGGTCAGCTGCTGTCGCTATGTAGAATACTGCGCCTGCAAATGCTCCAAAAACAACACCGTAATCAGTTCCGGTCAATAGACCGTAAACACTTGCTCCAGTCAAAGCTAAACCGGCCAGCCCTGTGCCGGAAAATGGATCGGACATAGGTCTCCCCTCATATAGCTGTGTATCCTCTCAGTAATGAGGGGAATAAAAAAAGCCCGCACGGGAGCGGGCAACGAATGCAGATATTTATTTTTTTCAATTTCAGAACGAAGATTATCGGCAGTATTGGGAAAGACTTTAGACAATAAAAACCCGGCGCGGTGGCCGGGCAGAAAGTTTATAATTCTGGCTTCATACGGCCAAAAACTTTTTCAATGCCGGCCTCATACTCCTCTTTGTTGTCGCTCATTGCTGCAACGCCAAGAAGTTTGCCGATGTGTTGTCGTAAGGCCTTGACGCCAATTTCAGAAAGGAAGAGGTGTAACTTATCTGATTGCTTTCCATTCTCATCCCTACTGGCGCGAATTTGCTCTAATATCTTCCCCTTACTCTTAGCCAGTGGGACGTAAATTTGCATATTAGTCAACTGTCCAAAGCGGATCGGCCTGCCTTTTTCCGGACGATTAAGTCCATATAACCGATACCATTCTTCATACAACTCGTCGGGAAACTCTTTCTCATATTGGCGGGCTTCCTCTCGTACAAATGCCTTAAAAGCATCGATTACCTCTTGAACTTCAGGTCGATAACCGGCCAATGCATAGGCTACGCCTTTTATACCTGATTTAGCGGAAGCATTTATTAGTTTTTGAGCTGTATCGGCAGCAGGAATTCTAGACGGTGGCAGAGCATCGGCACTTTTTGCATCTATCAGCGCCTTTCCGATATCAACGATCACATCAATATCAAACCCATGAGCGTTATTGATGTTTTTGGACTGCCCACTATATTGAAAATTAATAGGATTTTCAATTTTCGCTATTAAACTTGGACCACCAAACTCCTTCATGTAACCAGCGCTTAGTAGTTTATCGACATCCCTTGCGAAGTTGCCGATACCTAAAAGTCGAGCAAGTCCAGCCTTAGTAACTACTGCGGTTTTCGATTCATCACTTAAGACATAACACTCAGCATCTATTCCAAATTCATCTTTGAAATTACCCATATGGGTGGCTTTGTGAATTTTATCCCTCCACCTTGCAGCAGCAGCCTTTTTGGCAATGTCAGAACGCTGCTCTTTAGTAAGAGACTTAGCCCTAGCAATCCCGCCCTTAGCTTTACCCTTTGGATCTTTCTTATCGTCTGACATATGCAAGCACCTTTCTGTAAAATATGCTTGCATAATAAACAGCAATCAAAACACATAGCAAGCATTTTTCACTATTTCATGCTTGCATAGTCAAGAGCATATAAAAGGCCGCCGGATGGTAGCCTTCAGTAAACGAATGTTGTAGTGCTTAATGGTCCGCCATCGAGGATTTGAACCTCGAACCACAGAGGTAGAAGCTCCGTGCACTGTCCAGTTGAGCTAATGGCGGAAAAAAAAGACCAGCATTGGGTTGCTGGTCATGGGTCATGGGTCATGCAGTTGTCTCTGCGAAGCGGGTGTATACCCCACCCAGTGTTATCAGTATCGAGAGCATTATCAAATGCCATAAAAACTATAGCACTGATGAAAAAATTCACTCTGTCAAAGGCCATCAGAAATGACCTTTTGCTCATAACGGGAAGCCAGCTCTCCCGAATGCTTAGTGTCACGCCTAAGCAGGACATGAAATCAGGCTTTCCGTTGTGTTTAAAACGAAAAAACCCCGCGGTATTAACCGCAGGGCTTTAAGGATTTCTTGCTGGTCGGAACGAATGAACGGATTCCCAGCGTTAGAGTTAATGCTAGCCGAAAATTCCGCAGACCTCAACACCTTTTTTCTCTGACAATTGAGCTTTATAGAAAATCAGCCTACATCGTAACTGACTTTAAGGCGCTGTCTGCATAACCTTCTTGCCTGTGGCATTCTTCCACCAGCAATTCAAACAGCGGTTGCAGCTGACCGTAAGCGGTGGTTTTTTTTACATCCCATACGGTGCGGACGCCCTCCAGCACATTGGAAAATTTTAGCCGGGCGTAACCTCTCCCCGTGCAACGGTCACACACCTTCATGACCGGCACGCCCTGTTCCTCTGTCTTTTTCTTATCCAGCACCCTCCCTTTCCCGTGGCAGCGACACGCATTGCTGATAACGCCTTTGCCGTTACACGCTTTGCACAGAACGCGCGCGCTCTCCCGAACTGATTTCCACTCCTCCCAGTATGAGGGGTAAACACCCTTTGTAACTTTTGCCCATTTTGGCGGCTTGCCGTCAGGGTATTGGATTTTGTTGGTGAATACCTCGACTTCGGTAAAACCGCTACCATCGCAGCAGTCACATCTGCGAACGCTTGCCGCACTACGGGCGTAATCCTGGTATGCAAAAGCACACATAATTTCGAGAACGCGCTGCCGGACTTTTTCATCGAGTTCTGTAACTGATTTAAAGCGTCGGCATAGGTCCAACGATGCTCCATAAAGCGCCTCCATTGCCCGGTCAGGGCTGCTGATACCAATTTTTGCAAGGTATAAATCGAATCCAAACCCACACTTGGCGTTAACCATTCCAAGCGCGGTCATAACATCAGTTCCGGTAAGATTGTCGGTGGCAGTCGCCCTCGAGGAGTCACTGAACATCGGTGATTTTGGCGCGAAATATTTAGCTATTGATTCGAGGTTCATTATGCGGCTCCTGCTGAATGATAGATTCGAACAAAATTACGAAGGATGCGGTAGTCCACCAGCACTGATCCCCGGTAGCGGTAAATGCGAAGGCGCTGCCAGCGCGCGCGTAGTACCTCAAGCGTTTCTGGCTTCATGTGGCCTCCCCGATGATAATTTGCCCGGTTTCTCCCCAGATTTTGGTAACCCGCCCGTCCCAGACATGGCTATCCTCGTCAAACACTGCATCCAGCAGAGCTTTTTCCAGATTGTCTTTGTCCGGCTTTTGTTGATGAGGCTGGCCGACATATTGCGCCCGCTTCGTCTTACTCCAGCTCTTTGGCATGGGGATAACGAACGTGACGTGATATCCGGACTCAGGCAGACGGATGCCCAGCAACCTGACATGTTCTTTGTATGCCCAGTACGCTGCTGTTGCTGGCCGTTTATGCCATCGGTCGCGCTGAGTCATTCGGGGTTTGCCAATCGGCGTAATTTCGTAAATTTTCATGCGGGCACCACCAGCCCGCGGCGGGCAACTTCAATCACTGTCAGAACAATCGCGCGGTCCATAAGCTGCCGACGCTCATCTCTGTTCAGCTTATTCCCGTTATCAATGCTGTCATGACAGCAAACGCAGAGCGCAGCTGTCGCACAGTCATCGGTTTTTAATCCCATGCCTTTCCCTTCGTTTCGGTGTGCCACTTGCGTCCCCCATGCTCCACAAAGAACACAACGCTCGTTCTGCCCGACGGCGGCGAGCCATTTTTTGCTACGATAAATAGCCACGCTCACCCCCATATCCGGTTTTGCCACCGGCGATTTATACGCGGTGGTTTATTGCCTTCAGGCAGCCGGGCGCTGACGGTCCAGGTGAGATAATCTGAGTTCAGGTTGCGCTCTACCTTCACGCCGCGGCGCTGGTATTCCGCAATGAGTTCTTCGGACTGCTGGGTTGTGCAATCGGTATGATGGAACCAGGTCTTCTTCATTCCCGTCACCCCGCGAAGCTCATGAGTTGCGCAGCGGCGTTCTCCGCCTCGCGCTGGTCCCTGAATGCCTTGGATAATACCCAGCGCCAAAGAACATCGAGCGCAGCTTTATAAAGTTGCTGGAACTCGAGTTCGTCCATGTTGGCGAATGAGATGCTACGTGGATGCTTTTTGAGTGTGCCGTCAGGTAGCTGAATAGCATCAAAGTGCCCTGCCTCGACGATTACCCATGAGCGGTAAGCATCGAAGGACTTGCACAGGCTAATTCCATTCGTGACCCGGCGGTATGCGACTTGCTCCAGATACTGCTCAGCAGCATCGATCAGCGCGTTCTCATTCCCGCCATAAGAAGCCAGGAACTTTGCGTAGCCGGTGATTAGCTTCCGCTCGTTACTCGAGATAGCCCCGCCGATTGGTTCCCAGTATTCAAAACCGAGATTGAGAAGCGCGAAAAATCGCCGGTGGAATGCCGGGTTTCGTAGTCGCCTGAACTCGGCAACAAGAACATCGCCGAGCCGGGTTTTGGATTGCAGGATATCACTGGTCTCGGGTGTGGCCGGGATCAGTATTCCTGAATGGTGTTTGATAAGTTGTAATTCCAGCGCCATGGTTCTCTCCGTGGCGCATCAGGTATAGGGTGTTCAGGCCTATGAAAGAATGATATCAGACGTTGGTGTAATTCGGTACCCAAGCCGTTTTGCAAATTGCATAAACCCGTTAAGAGTGAATATTTCTTCCTCTTCGAGTAACGGTCGTAATGAAACTATTCCATTTACTCGATAAACCAGATATCTGCCCTCAGCCGGGAAGCTATAGATAACTGCATTATCGGCCCTTCTGACCACGTCGTACCATTGATCATCTGCATTAAAGGCATCTGCACTACACACTATTTCCCCCAAAGCGACTTATTGACGCGGTAAACAGTAATCGGGAACAGCCAGGGGAACGCGAACAGCGATACTCTTTGAAACTGCTCCAGTGAAATTCACGCGATTAATAAAACCACTCCTCCGCGCTCTCCCTGGTCTCCTGTACGATATGTTCGACCTCTTTCTTGTCGCCTCCGAAAACAGTCAGCCCATCATTGCTGGCACGCTTAATCGTAATCTGGCAATCATCGAACTGTTTACTAAGCCTTTTGAGCAGTTCTGACTCGAGGGCAGGTATAGCTCCATCAGGAAGTTTCTTCATGCGATCAATGGTTAGCTCGATTTTCATTTTCCCTCCGCAACGAAATACTGTATGTATGTGGGTCTTCCCTTGTTGTGG